>NZ_JEMV01000007.1 GCF_000588875.1 Sphingobium sp. Ant17 | reverse complement strand
AAAACGCCGCCTCGAACGGTTCGGGATCGAGCAACCGGAAGACCCGGCTGAACGTGTCGTGGCTCGGTGGACCATGCTCCAGATCCACCACCTGACGCAGCAGGCCCAGCTTGGCACGGGCAAACTCCGCCATATCCGTACAATCTTCGGCACCGCACAGAACCGCCGCAAGCGCAACGAAGATCAGTTCGAGAAGATTGTGCCGCGCATTGCCCGCGCGCGGATCGTCAACCTCACCGAAATATGCCGAAAAATCATCCATCGGTCGCCTCCAACTATGGAGACCACCCAAGAATCCCATTCGATCAATCGTTCAAGCCCATATGCGATTCCCCTGCCCTACAGGGGAGGAATGTTCAAGCCCTGCACGCAATCCCAAACCGCGCCGTATAATCCCGGAAATGCGCATGCATACCCGCGCGATCCAGCCCATAATCTGCCAGATCATAGCTATGCTTGCCATGCTTCCCCTGCGGATTGGCGTCCAGCATCGCCTGCATCGCGGCTTCCGCTTCCGCCGTCAGCGCCGTATCGAACCGCGCATAAAGCCGCTTCATCTCGCCGATCGGGTCACGCACCTGCGCGTCATAGTGAATGTCATGGATCGACTCCCAGCCATGCTTTGCGCGATAGACCATCATCCGCGCAATCATCAGGTCGAACGTGCGCAACTGCGATTTCCCCACCTCGACCGGATCGACATCGTCACTGAACATCTTGCGCACCTGATAAACAAGGCTGCACGCCGACGCGACGACATCGGCGGGATCGCGATGCGTCATCACCAATTGCGCATCGGGATAAACGGCCGTTAGATCATCCAAAAACAACGGATGCCATGGGTTCTTGAGCGTCCACTGTCCGCTATTATTCTCCTGCAACATCTGGAACAACCGCTTCTGATAACGGAAAGCAGGCAGATAGCTCGTGCCGAACAACCACCTCTGATAGCTCGGAATATTGAGAACCGAGTCATAATATTGCGCACAGAAAGAGGGTGCCATCGAGAATTGGCACTCTGTCGGGCTGTCCGCATCCTCATGATGCATCGCCGAAATATGCGGCGCATATTTGAGCGTCATGTCGAGCCGCGCCTGTTCCGCGACATAACGCGGATCGCTGCTCAGCGCGCCCTTGGTAGCCGGCGGCACGCTGTTGAACGCTTCCCAGCGCAGGAAGCATCGCCGCGCCGGATCGGCATTGAGCAAATTGATCGTCAGAGTCGTGCCCGTGCGCGGCAGGCCGAACACGAACAGCGGCTTGTCCACCGGCGCATCCAGCAACGCGGGATGCTTCGCCAGATAATCCTCGACCTGCAACCGGTTCGCCAGCGTGGCGGTAATCTGCTGCGCCCAACGCCCCTGCGCCGCTTCGGTCAGCTTGGCCTCGCTATTCATGGCATCGATCAGAACATGCAGCCCTCCCAATATCGCCTCATCGCCCAGATCGGTCAGCCCCGTCTGTTCGCGCGCCGCGGCGATCAACGCATCGGCGTCCAGCCCTGCCGTGGTGGTCGTCATCATCCTTCTCCCTTTTCTGTTTGGCTGGCGAGGCGCTTCTCCGTCTCGGCGATCTCCGCCTTCAACCACATGGTTTCCGACAGGTTGGTGCTGCCGCTCGCGGCCAGCAATTGCTCCAGCGCCGATTTGCGCACGGTCAGGCCCGCTTCATGATCGGGCGCAACGCCCAGCGCGATGTCCAACAAATGCAGCGCTTCCAGCGGCCGCCCCGCCGCCATATGCCCATGCGCCCGGCCCACTATCGCGCCCGCGCCGCCGGCCAGTTCGACCAGATCGGCACTCACCGCCGAACGCGGCACGCCATAGAGCGCGGTCGTCCCATCGGTATAATGGAACCAGCCGCCATTCTCTTCCCAGATGGCGCGCACAGCCCAACTGGTCTTGCCATGAAATTCGCCTATCTGCAGGTCATCAGGCAGGGCAATCTCGCGCATCAATTCCTGCACGGTCTTGCCCGCATTCATCCCCGCGATCGTATCACGCTCCAGATAGCTGACCGCCGCGTGCATCGCGTCCAGATCGGCACGGATGCGCGCCGCCCCCCGGATCGGTTCGCCATGGCCGCTAATCACCAGGTCCGCGCCCAACGCCCGCACCTGCTCGACCGAACGCAGATAGGCGCGCACCAGCCGGGGCTTGTCGCCGCGCATCGTGACCAGATTGGGCATCGCCCGCCACACCGGGCCGAACAGATTGCCGGTAAAGACGGCCTTTTCCTGTGGCATCCATACGAATACCGAATCCAGGCTTTCACCCCCCGGCGTCTTGACCACCTCGAACGTCCGCCCGCCCTGCGCGAAGGCAAGGCTGGTCGCCACGTCCACGTCCGGCACGATTACCGGTGGCTTGGGCAGCGGCCCGTCGCGCCGGGTCATCGACGCCCACAGCTTGCCCGACCGACGACCGAGGAAGGGTGCCAGCCGCTCGAAATAATCCACCGTCTCGCCAAAGCCCGCTCCGACGATGACCTGCGTGCCGTCCTCCCACTGGTCGGGCAGCGCGCCATAATGGTCGGCATGGGCCTGCGTCACGATGATCCGCCGCAACGGCCCGCTGCGATGCGGCGCAAACAACCCCTTGTTGCGCGCGCCATTGCCCAGAAACCCGGTGTTGATGAGCACATCCCCATCGCCCGTCGTCACCAGATAGGCATTGGAAATATCCTTCACCATGAAGATGCCCTCGCCGATCCGTTCGGCGTCGGTCTGCCCCTGACCGCTCATGACGAGCGCGCCTAAAGGCGTTTGCGGCGTGTCGGTCATGCCGCACTGTCCGCAAATTCGATCATAACCTTGGCCGACTGCGGCTGCGCAGCAATATCCAGCCCTTCGATCACCCGGTCGAACGGCAGACGATGGCTGATCAGCGCCGCGATCTTGTCCTGCAAACGCGGCATCGCCGCTATCACGTCGGGCATTTCGGTCGGATAGCCGACGGCCGTCGTAATCGTCATCTCGGTGGTCAGCATCGGCCCGGCGGGCAGTTCGATGGGCTTCAGGTAAGCCGCCGTAATCACATGCCGCGCATGCGTCTTGGCCAGCGTCACCACGTCTCGCAAGATCGACGGCGCACCCGCCGCATCGATATAGGCATCGGTCAGCGCCTTCTTCCGCCCAAACACCATCACCGTGCCATGGATCGCCTTGATCCGCGCGATCGCATCCTCGCGCGCCGGATTGATCGTCTGTGCGCCCAGTGCCCGCGCCCGTTCCAGCCGCTCCTCCGCCAGATCGAGCGCGATCACGTCGCACCCCCGGTCCACCGCCCATAATATCATGCCAAGCCGATCGGCCCGCAGCCGAAGATCACGACCTTGTCGCCCGCCTTCGCCTGCGCCCGGTTGACCCCGTGCAGGCGACCGACAGTGGCTCGCACATCGCCGCCACATCATAGGGGATGCCGTCGGGGATCGGCAGCAGACTGTCGCCCAGCCGGGCGTCGCGGACCAGCAGTTCCTCGGTAAAGGCGCCCTCCGGCCCGCCGCTGCCGATATAGCTGGGCGTCATCATCGGGTTGATGATGACGCTCTGGCCCACCGACACGCCGGTCACGTCCGCGCCCACGAACATCAACTCGCCCGCGCCCTCATGGCCCAGCGCCGTCAATTTGCCGGGCGTCGGGATGCCGCCATTTTTGATGTAGCTTAGGTCACTGCCGCAAATGCCGCAGGCCTTCATCTTGACGACCACATCCTTCGGCCCGGCTTCGGGCCGTTCATAGGGATCGAGCCGCACGTCATTGACGTCATGGATGGTGAGCAGGCGCATGGATCGTCTCCCGATCAAAAGGCGTAAGGGGGATAGATCAGGCTGCCGCCATCGATTACGATCGTATCGCCGCTATGGAATCGCGATGCGTCCGAGCAGAGATAAGCGCCGATCCCCTCATAATCCTCGATCGCACCGGGGCGGTGGATCGGCGTCTTGACGGAAAAATGCGCGTCCACGGCGGCCATGCGCCCCTTCATTTCCTCGGTCATGCCCTGGTCACCACCGATGCCGGTCTTGACGTAACCGGGCGCGATGCTATTGGCGCGAATTTCAAATTTGCCCAATTCCGCCGCCATGCCGCGCACCGCTGCGCCCATGCCCCCCTTGGACGCCGCATAATTGTTGATGCCGGGCATCCCGTGGAACATCGACAGGCTGCCGCAATAGACCAGGCTACCGCCCGGCTCGCCCGCTTCGGCGCGCGCGACCATCGCCTTGGCTCCTTCGCGCAGCGTGAAGAAAGCGCCATGCAGGTTCACCGCCAACAGGTCATGCCATTCGGTCGAATCCAGCGTCAGCACCGACCGGCTGCGCGACGCGCGCCCGGAATTGGCGAACACGCAATCGACCCGGCCGAAATCGGCCAACAACTGCGCATAGCCCGCAATGATCGCTTCCTCCGACGCGACATCGACCTGATAGGTTTCGACTCGTGCCGCGCCCGCCGCCAGCAAATCCGCCTTCGCCGCTGCATTCTTGTCCGCATTGCGCGCCCAAATGGCGATCTTGCCGCCCATTTTCGCCACGCCGCGCGCAAAGCCCAGGCCAATGCCGCCATTGCCGCCGGTCACCAGCGTCACCTTGCCCGAACAGTCGAAAAGACCTGCCACCTATCGCTCTCCTATGAAATGTCGCCGCCCGACGGCGGTCCTTTGCTGTGCGCGATTGTCGATCAGCGCGGGACAGGCCGCAATTGACCTGTCTATAGAGATCGGGTCATAACCAATATATCGAGCCAATACATCTCAGCCCCGGAGCGCCCGTGCCGCCAGCCGAAACCTATGCCGAATCCCTGTTCGAGGCGGAACTGATCGTGCCCTCGGCACTGATACGGATCATGCGCCTGCATCTCGATCAGCCGACCGACCGGCTCTTCTATCGCACCGACCATTATTGGCTCGACCTGTGCCTGACGCCCCGCCCGGAAAAGGCGCGCGGCTGCTATCGCGACCGTTGGGGACCGCATCGGTACGAACCGCTGGGCGAAATCTTCCTCGTGCCGCCCGGCGAAGCAATCCATATCCGCAGCGAAACCGGCGCTCGGCAGGCTTCGGTCATCTGCGAAATTCCGACCGCCGCGATCAATTGCTGGCTCGATGATGGCGGCATCGACTGGACCGACCGGCGCCTCGCCGCTGGCCTCGACATCACCCATCCTCATATGCGCGCCTGCCTGTTGCGGCTCGCCGACGAAGTCCGTCATCCAGGGGCCGGCAGCGCGATCCTCGCCGAACTTATAGCCCGGCAACTGGCAATCGAAGTGGCTCGCTATTGCCACGCGATCGGCGAAGGGCCGGTCAGTGGCGGCCTGTCCTCCTGGCAGTTGCGTCGGATCGAAGAGCGGCTCCACGAACCAGGCGCACCGCCATCGCTGGCGGAACTAGCCGCACTCTGCAACATCTCGGCCCGGCAATTGACCCGCGGCTTCCGGTCCGCGCGGGGCTGTTCGATCGGCGATCATATCGCCCAGACCCGGATCGACATGGCCAAGCGCCATCTCGCCACCCCGCAAAGCATCAAGGAAATCGCCTTCGCGCTCGGCTTTGCTTCCCCCTCCAGCTTCGCCTACGCCTTCCGCCGCGCGACCGGTGCCACGCCCCGCCAGTTTCGCCAGCGGCGTCTGTCGCCACCATCCTATGGCTTATTATCCATATAATGGCTCGATAGCGATATTTAGTGCCTTGAAAAAAACGCAATCCATTGTCCTAGTCGCTGTACGCATAATAAGAACGCATCAGCAGGAGAGGGCGGCAGGATGATCGTCGGACGCCATTATCAAAACGCCTATGTGACCCGAAACATCGACCAGGCCGTGGCACAGTTCAGGGAGCGGGCCGACATCCGCCTGCTTATGGAAACCGAAGTCTCCGTCACCCTCTGGACCCCCCAGGGCGAAGGCATCGGTACGCAGAAACTCGCCTTCCTCTGGATCGGCGACATGCAAATCGAACTGATCCAGCCGGGGCAGGGCGACGTTCTCGCCCTCTACCGCGACGCGCTGGCCACCGACGACAGCCTATGCTTCCACCATGTCTGCCACCGCGTCGATGACTGGGACGCCTTTCTGGCGCAGGTCGACCGGCAACCCTATCCCGTCGTGTTGAAAGGCGGCACGCCCGGCCTGCTCCAATTCCTCTATCTCGATACCCGCAAGTGGCTCGGCCACTATACCGAATATGTCTGGATGGTCCCCGAACGCTGGGCCGCCATGGGAGGACGCACCGCATGATCAGCTTGGCCCGCTTCGGCACCCGCGACCTTGATCGCGCCAAGAGTTTCTACGACGCATTGGCCGCCCTGCTGGGGGCCGTCCGCGCCTTCGACCGCCCAGACGTCGTGGCCTATAAGACCCCCGACAGCGGCATGCTCCTCATCGGCAAGCCTTTCGCGGGCGACGCATCGCCCGGCAACGGCAATCAGGTCGGCATCCAGGCTGACAGCCGCGCGACCGTCGATGCCGTCCATGCTAGGGCATTGGCGCTTGGCGGGCAGTGCGAAGGCAAGCCCGGCATCCGGGGCGACGACCCCCACGGCTTCTATGGCGCCTATTTCCGTGACCTCGATGGCAACAAGCTCGTCATCTTCCGCTACGGACCACCCGACGCCTGACCGACGCATAAGCCAGCGATCAACCCGCGACGATCAGGCTGGAATCGCGACGGCGATATATAAACACCCCTGTTGGTTAAGGGCTTCGCGCCACAGTCTAATCGGGCATAACGCGACTCACAAAAGGACAATGATGACTACGCCGTTCCCGGCTTTAGATCGGGTGAGGCGCCAAATTGGGGAGGATTTTCGGATGCGGAAGACAGCCTATTATAGCATGAGCGCCAGCTTGGCGGTTCTCACCCTGGCGATGCCTGCCATCGCGCAGGAAGCACCGCAGGAAAATGGCTTCGATGCGCCCACCATCATCGTGGAAGCGCGCCGTCGCGGCGAAGACGTTCAGGACGTTCCCGCCGTCGTCAACGCCGTAACCGCCCAGTCCATCGACAATCTCAACTTCCGCGAATTCACCGAAGTCAAATCGTTGGCACCTGGCCTTGAACTGACCTCCAACCCCAACGGTATCGGCGGCAATGCCCGCCTGCGCGGCGTCAATTTCGACGCCAGTGCGTCCGGCAACAACGGTACGGTTGAATTCTACTTCAATGACGCGCCAATCTCGCCGGGTGTCGTCATCCAGCAGATGTACGACATCGGCCAGATCGAAGTGCAGCGCGGGCCGCAGGGCACCTTGCGCGGACGCGCTTCGCCGTCCGGCTCGATCACCATCACGACGCGCAAGCCTGATCTCAACCAGTTTGGCGGCTATGCGGACTGGACCGCCAATGATATCGGCACCCTCAACTTCAAGGGCGCGCTGAACATCCCCGTCATCGAAGGCATTGCGGGCATCCGCGTGTCGGGCGTGTGGGACGAAAATGAAGTCGATCGCGTCCGTCCGCTGGTGCGCAGCGCCGGCGCGCCGGACCCGCATTCGCGGACCAAGAGCTATCGCGTCGTCGGTCTCATCGAACCGGCGGACTGGATCAGGCTGGAAGGCACCTATCAATATATGGACCGCGACGCGCGGACCTATGATCAGGCGATTTCCTTCAGCGAAGCCAATCCGGCGGCCGCACCCAGCCCGGTACTGATCACGGCGAAGGATCGTCTGTCGATCCAGGAACAGCCGCGCATCATCAACCAGCGGTTCGATATCTTTAACTGGCGCGCCGAACTGGCTCAGTGGGGTCAGCGTCTGATTTATCAGGGTCAGTACAGCAAGCAGGAATATCTATCGACGGAAAATCTGGACCGCGGCAATTTCTTCATCGGTCGCGACATCAACCAGCTTACCGACACGATCGCCAAGGGGACGTCGCATGAAATCCGGCTCCAGAATGAGGAGCGCGTTCTTGGCATATTCGACTATGTGATCGGCTTCTTCGACAGCAAGCTGGATTCGCCGACGGCCCTTAGTCAGCTGACGCCCGTGCGTCTCCCCACGGCTTTTGGAGGCGGGATCGCGTCGATCGTGACGACCAACATTTTGCGCGCGAACGACACGCACGAACAATCCTTCTTCGGCAACCTGACCGCCCAAATCGGCGACAAGACGGAAATCTCCGGCGGCCTGCGCCAGATCAAATATGACTCGCTCAGCCAGTTGGGCGTGAATGGTGCCATCATCGCCAACGATACCCAGGATCTCAAGAAGCTCATCTACAGCGCGTCGGTGAAGCATAATTTCTCCCCCGACTTCCTGGTCTATGCCGCCACGGGCAGTTCGATGCGGCCGGGCCTCAACGTCGTGGGCGACTTCAACATCGTGAAGTCGGCGCTGGAAAACAGCTTCCTCAATCTGCCGCCCGAAACCTCCAAATCCTACGAGCTGGGCTTCAAAAGCACCTTGATGGGTGGCCGGGCACGTTTCAACATGACCGCCTACCATCAGACCTACAAGAATTTCCCGTTTCGCGTCCCCAACAATGGCGTCTATTATGTGAACACCGTCGCCGTCCGCAATGCTGCAGGCCAGGTCACCGGGACGGCGCAGCAGGTCGCGTCGTTCAACTTCGTCGGGGCCGTGCCGGTCGAAGTGAATGGCATCGAAAGCGAACTGAGCGTCGATGTCGCGCGTAACCTTACCCTTGGCCTGACCGCCAGCTATTCGCTGGGGAAGATCAAGAATGGCACCATCCCTTGCAATGATCTGAACGCTGACGGCATACCCGACCTGGTGAGTGCGGCACCATCGCTTGCGGAACTGCAGGCGGCCGTTGGTGCGGACAATCTGTCCTCCTGCGCCGTGTCGCAACGTTCGTCCTTCATGCCCCCGGTAACGGCGACCTTGCAGGGCGAATATCATGTCGCCGTTTCCAGCAAGGTCGATGGTTTCCTGCGCGGACTGGTCAATTATAACGGCAAGTCGCAAGGGGATCCGAGCAATAACTTTGATCAGGTCGGCGCCTATGCCCTCGCTAACCTCTATGCCGGCATCCGCGATCCCGATGGCGGCTGGGAAGTATCGCTCTTCGCCAAGAACCTGTTCGACACGACGAAGGTTCTGACCCGCACCACGCCTTTGTTCACCAGCTATCAGCAGATCACCGGCTTCACCGCGACGGGTGCGACGACGGCGGCGCAGACTTTCACCAGCACCTATACCGGCGGCACGGTCACGCCCCCGCGTGAATTCGGCATCAACGTGCGTTTCTACTTCGGATCGCGTTGAGATTTTTGGGGGTGGTCCGAACCTTGGACAGGATCGGCCGGATCGCCCCCGCAGTCTCTGTGAAGGACGCGCATCACCGGCGCTGGCGATGACGGCCCTTGCTTAATGGACAACACTGATGTTGATTTATGCCTTCTTATCCCAGGCGAGCCAGCCGGGCGGTCGTTCGGGCCGTTACGGCAAGCCGCCCGAACGACAAGAGAGGCATGCCCCATGACGCAAACGCGAACCAGACGCTCCCGCGATCCCGCAGCCACACGTGAAGTCATCTTGGAAGCGGCGCGCGCGTTGCTGGCGAAGGACGGGCCGGAGGGGATCAGCCTGTCCGAAGTCGCAACGCTCGCCGGGGTCAATCGCGGCACCGCCTACCAGCATTTCGAAACCCGAGAGAAACTGATCGAGGCAACGGCGGAGTGGGTGTCCGACCGCATGTTCCGCGCCGTATTCGGCGACCCTGAAACCATCGGCGAACGCCGGGTGGAGCAGGTCGATATTGCCGACACGACCGACCGCCTCGCCATCTTCGCGATGGAAAACCCGGAACTCTGCCGCATCTGGCTGCTCCAGCTATTAGCCTCGCCCGATCCCATGGCCGACCCCTTCTGGCGCGAATATGAAGGGTCGCTCCAGCGCTTTGCCGAAACCGATCTGGCCGAAGACGGCATCGACGTCGAAGTGCTGTCGGTGATGATGCTGTCGGGCGCTTTTCTCTGGCCGGTATGGGCGCAATCCCATGGCCGCCCGGACCAGGAGCGGCGCGACCTTGCCCGGCGCGTGGCGCAGGAATCGCTGCGTCTGTGCATGTATGGCTCGATGCGCGCCGATCGCTTCCCCGGCATCGCCGATCGCCTCCGCAAAGGACTGACACCAACGGCACCCTCTTCGTCTCCCAAAAAGGAATAGCCCCATGTTTTCAGCCATCATGATCGACAAGACCGACGACCAGCAGAGCGTATCGCTCCAGCAGGTCGACGAAGCCCAATTGCCCGAAGGCGATGTCACGATCGAAGTCGCCTATTCGACGCTGAACTATAAGGATGGCCTGGCCATCACCGGCAAGTCGCCGGTCGTGCGTAAATTCCCGATGGTCCCCGGCATCGACCTGGTCGGCACCGTGCAAACCTCCGATCATGCCGACTGGAAGCCGGGCGACAATGTCGTGCTGAACGGCTGGGGCGTGGGCGAGGGGCATTGGGGCGGTCTGGCGCAAGTTGCGCGGCTGAAGGGCGACTGGCTGGTGCCATTGCCCGCCGCCTTCACCGGCGCGCAGGCGATGGCGATCGGTACGGCCGGCTATACCGCCGCGCTCTGCGTCGAAGCGCTGGTCAAGGCTGGCGTCACCCCCGACCAGGGCGAAATCCTCGTTACCGGCGCGACTGGTGGGGTAGGTAGCGTCGCCGTTGCCCTGCTCAAGAAAGCAGGCTTCACCGTCATCGGTTCGACCGGCAAGGCGTCCGAAGCCGACTATCTGACGCAATTGGGCGCTAAGGGCGTCATCGACCGCGCAACCTTATCGGAAAAGGGCAAGCCGCTGCAGAAGGAGCGCTGGGCTGGTGTCGTGGACTCGGTCGCAGCTTCACCCTTGCCAATGCCTGCGCCCAGACCCGCTATGGCGGCGCGGTCGCCGCCTGCGGCCTGGCGCAGGGCGCGGATTTTCCCGCTACGGTCATGCCCTTTATCCTGCGCGGCGTGCGCCTGCTCGGCGTCGACAGCGTGATGGCACCCAAGGCACCGCGCCTAGCGGCGTGGGAAAGGCTGGCGCGCGATCTCGATCCCGCTCTGCTGGACGTGATTGCCACCGAAATCAGCCTGTCGGAAGCCGTCACGGCGGCCACCGACCTGATGGATGGCAAGGTGCGCGGGCGCATCATCGTCGACGTGAACCGCTAAACCTTACCCCAAGGACGCATCATGACCGACCAGCCGCTTTCGATTGTCGCCGGTCCTCCGCTCAGTGAAGAGCCGGGGCTGGGGGCGCTGACCTTGAGCGGCTGGTTGCGCGAAGTCACGACGCGCTCCGGCCCGGCTGAAGCGCTGGTGATGCACGAAGGGGACAGCGTTACTCGCTGGACCTATGACGATCTGTGGGCGCGCGCGAATGAAGTGGCGCGCGCGCTCATCGCCTGCGGCGTGGGCAAGGGCACCCGCGTCGGTATCCTGATGACCAACCGCCCCGAATTTTTGGCGGCGGCCTTCGGCACGGCGCTGGCGGGCGGCGTCGCCGCGACGCTCAGTACCTTTTCGACGCCTGCCGAACTGGAGCATCTGCTCCAATCGTCCGCCTGCCACATCCTCCTGATGGAGCGCACTGTCCTCAAAAAGGACTTTGCCGCGATCCTAACCGGCCTGGAACCGGGCATCTCCACGGCCAGCCCCGGTGCGCTCGCTTTGCCTCATTTTCCCTTCCTCCGCCACATCACCTCGCTCGGCGGTGGCGAGGGCATGATCGAGCCGTGGGACGCTTTCCTGAGGCGCGGCGATAGCGTCGATCAGGCGCTGGTCGATGCGACCGCTGCCACCGTTACCCCCGCCGACCCCGGCGTCCTCTTCTTCTCGTCCGGCTCGACCGCCAAGCCCAAGGGCATCCTCTCGATGCACCGCGGCGTCACGCTACAACTGTGGCGCTGGAAACGCTTTCTCGCCGCCAAAGAGGATGCGCGCGCCTGGTCGGCCAACGGCTTCTTCTGGTCGGGCAATTTCGCCATGGCGATCGGCGGCGGGCTTTCGTCGGGGGGCAGTCTGATCCTGCAAGCCACTTTCCAGCCCGAAGAAGCGCTGACCCTCATGGAGCGGGAGCGCGCCACTATGGCCTTCGCTTGGCCCCACCAATGGGCGCAACTGGAGGCGGCGGCGAACTGGAACGACGTGGACCTGTCCGAGCTCCACTATGTGGGGCAGCACACCCCGCTTGGCCGTCATCCGACCGTCAGTACCGACTGGCAGGAACCGATGGCCGCCTATGGCAATACCGAAACCTTCACCATCAGCACCATCTTCGATTCCGGCACGCCCGACGATCGGATCGCGGGCACCCATGGCATCCCCTTGCCCGGCAATATCTTCAAGATACTCGATCCCCTGACCGGTGCCGTTGTGCCGTTCGGCCAGCGCGGCGAGATCGCAGTCAAGGGACCGACGCTGATGCTGGGCTATGTCGGCGTGCCATTGGACGAAAGCTTGGACGCAGACGGTTTCTTCCATACCGGCGATGGCGGCTGGTTCGATGCGGAAGGACGACTCCATTGGGAAGGGCGCCTCAACGATATCATCAAGACCGGCGGCGCCAATGTCTCGCCGATCGAGATCGACACCGTCATCAAAAGCTGCCCAGGCGTGAAGGTCACCCAGACCGTCGGCGTGCCTCATGAAACCTTGGGTGAACTGGTCGTCACCTGCATCGTCCCCCATGACGGCGCACCGCTGGACGAAGACGCCATCCGCGCCTTCGCCAAGGCCCAGCTCGCCAGCTATAAAGTACCACGTCGCGTCCTCTTCTTCAGCGAAGACGACCTCTCGCTGACCGGCAGCGCCAAGATCAAGACGGCGGATTTGAAAGCGCTGGTGGTCAAACAGCTTTCCACCGAACCGGCATGAGCGAAGGCGCAGAGCAGGCGCTCGCGATCGCCAACCTCAAGGCCCGCTACTGCGCCACTGCCGATCTCGCCGCCAGCGACCCGGATCAGGCCCGCACAACCTTGGCGACCATCTTCGCGCCCGATTTCGTCGGCGACTATGGCATGGGGCGGTTGATCGGCGCGCAGGCGATCACCGATTTCCTCTGCACCGCCATTGCGGGCAACAGCGCGTGGCTGCTGCACATGCTCCATTCGCCACGAATCCTGATCGACGGCGATCGCGCCACCGGCGACTGGACGGTCCTGGTCAAGCTCAAGCGGTGCAGTTCCGGCGCAATCGATACGGTGATGGGCCGCTATAGCGACGTTTTTTCGCCGCACACCCCAGGGATGGCGGATCGCGCAAGTGACCTTCACCCGCATCGACCAAGCATGAAGGACAAGAGGATCATGGCCCATCGTTTCAGCGGCAAGACTGTGCTGGTTACGGGATCAGCCGGCGGCCTCGGCCGCGCCCATGCACTGGCCTTTGCAGGGGATGGCGCGCATCTCATCCTCGCCGATATCAACGAAGCGGGGCTGGCCGAAAGCCAGGCGCTGATCGAAGCGGGCGGTGGCACTGCGTCCATCCACCGCGTCGATATGGGCCAGGAATCCGACATTCAGGCGTTCGCCGCCACCATCCTGTTGGCGCATGAACGGCTCGACGTCCTCATCAACAATGCGGGCCTGCATGCGGGTGAAATCGCGCGCGGCTTTTTCGGCCTCGGCATGGCCAAGTGGCAGCATTTTTTCGCCGTCAACACCTTCGGCCCTCTGCTGCTCGCCGAAGCGCTGCGTCCCGCGCTGGCCCGCGCAAAGGGCGTCATCATCAACAAATGCTCGATGGCGAGCTAAAATCCCGCCACCGCCTACGGCATCACCAAAGCGTCGCTGACCGTCTTCACCCACGCCATGGCCCAGCAATTCGGCATCGACGACATACGCTGCGTCGGCATCGCGCCAGGCTCATGGAAACCGAAGCAGCGCTCCAAGGCGTCGATCCCGCCAATTGGGAGCGGCTCAAAGCCATGCAGTCGGTCAAGCGGCAGGGGACGGCAGCCGACATATCCAACCTCGCTTTGTTCCTCGCGTCGGAAGAAGGCAGTTTCGTCAACGGGCAGGTCATCTTGTGCGACGGCGGCAACCAGATGCGCGGGTTCCGCTTCTGATGCCCGCCTGATCGCCATTGCCCCGGCGATCAATCGATCACGCCCGCCCAAGCCTCTGGCGTGCCGTCGCCGTCCATGCTGGGTTAGTACCTGACAAGCGCCACGGCGCGCGCAGCCAGAGGGCAGAGGAATGAGCCTGCACACCACCATCCACCTCCACAACGTCCCGGCCGGACGGGAAGGCGACTATGCCGCCTGGTTCGACGGCCCCCATCGTAACGACCTCGCCCGCCTGCGCGGCTTTCGCTCGGCCGACCGCTATGCCATCACGCCGCAGCAGATCATGCCCGACATCCCCCAGCCCTGGCGGTTCCTGACCATCTACGACCATGACACCGCCACCCCGGAAATCGACCTGCCCGCGCTCGCCCCCCTCCTGGCCCAGGCACGCGACACCGGGCTGATCGACGATAGCGACGAAAGCGAGCGCATCCACAGCTATGCCATGTATGCCGACTGGGCCTTCAGCCCCAACCACCGCACCGATCAGCCCTTTTCGGGCGTCAGCATCATCCTCGCCAATTTCGTCGCCGGGCGCGAAGTCGAATATCATCACTGGTATGACACGGTCCATGCGCTCGAAGTAACCCGCGTCCCCGGAAAGGTCGGCATGAAGCGCGGCCGCCTGTCGCCGGTGCAGCTCGAACCCAGACGCTATTGCCCCGGCAGCGACCTGGTTCTCTGCGCGCAGCAGACCGACGACCTGCTCTTCACCGTCAAGGATTTCAGCGCCCGCGCCCGCGGCGTCAGCCCCAGCGGCGTCGCCTTTGCCCCGCGCTCCGCCTCCGGCTCGGTCGCCCGCACGGTCCATTATTTCGGCAAAGTCAGCGGCCCGGCCTTTTGGCCCGGCGGCATCGCCTATGATGGCGACCTCTCGGTCTACCCGGCCGATTTCGCGCGGCCCGCTGCTGGCGCCTGAACAGCCATCGCGCGCGCGATGGCCGTCCCCCTTGCCGTGTGCGCGCCAGTGCGGAATGGGATAGAGCAACGATAAAGTGAAGATGGAGCAGGACATGGCCAAAACAATCATCATCACCGGCGCGGGCGATGGCCTCGGTCGCGCCCTGGCCCGGCGCTTTGCGCGTGACGGCGAAACCGTCATCCTGCTCGGTCGGACCTTGTCGAAACTGGAAGCGGTGGCAGCCGAACTGGGCGAGGGGCATATTGCCCTGCAATGCGATGTCGGTGATCCCGACTCGGTCCGCGCTGCCTTCGCGCAGATCGCCGCGCGCCATCCCAAGGTGGACGTCCTCATCAACAACGCTGCCATCTATGAGCCGTTTACCCTCGCCGACGTGCGCGACGACCAGATCCAGTCGTCCCTCGCCATCAATGTCGCCGGGCCGATCTATTGCGCCCGCGAAGCGCTACCGCTGCTGCGGGGCGGCGGGCATATCATCAATGTCAGCAGCGAATCCGTCGCGATCAAGATGGCGATGCTCTGGCTCTATGCCGGCGGCAAGGCGGGGCTTGAACTGATGTCGGACATGTGGGGACGGGAACTGGCGGCGGACGATGTGCGCGTCACCGTCGTCCAGGCCGGGCAGATGATGGACGAAACCAAGACCGGCACCAACTGGCCGATGGATGTAGCCATGCGTTTCATGCAGGACAATGCCAAGATCGGCCTCAACCCGCGTGAGCGGCCCATCACCCACTATAATTCCGTCACCGACGCCTTCCGTGCCGTCATCGACATGCCCGCCGACCTGCACATCGGCACGGTCGCGTTGACGGCGCGCCGCCGCTGATCTTCTTTTCTCCGAATATCGACAGAAAGACCGTAGCCATGGCCACTCTCCCCGACGCCAAACTCACCATAGACGGCGTGCTGCGCGACGCGCAGGGCGGCAAGACCTTCGACGTCATCAGCCCCTGGACCGGCCAGCCGGTCGGCAAGGCGGCCGACGCCTCCGCCGCTGATGTGGATGAAGCCATCGCCGCCGCCCGTCGCGCTTTCGACACGACCGACTGGTCCACCAATGTCGAAAAGCGGATCGACCTCGTCGCCAAATTGCGTGCCCTGTTCGAAGCCAACCGCGAACGCCTGTCCGACCTCGCCCGCAACGAAGCCGGGGCAGCGGTCGGCGCGGTCGGACGCGCCCATGTCGACATGGCGCTCGATGGCTGGGACGATTATATGCGTCTCTTCCCGCAATTGAAGTGGAACAAGGATTATGGCGGGCGCACCGGCTATGGCTTCGAAACGCAGCGCAAGGCGGTCTATGAACCGGTCGGCGTCGTCGGCGCCATCACGCCCTGGAACGTCCCGCTCTATGTCAATGTGGGCAAGGTCGTCGCCGCGCTTCTAGCCGGTTGTACCGTCATCCTCAAACCGGCGCCCAACACGCCGGGCATGGGCGCGATCTTTGGCGAGCTGGCGCAGGAAGCGGGCTTCCCCGCCGGCATCCTCAACGTTATCTTCGGCAGCGACCCGGCACTGGCCGGCGAAATGCTGGTCGCCGATCCGCGCGTCGATCTCATTTCCTTCACTGGCTCCACGGGCGTCGGCAAGCGCATCATGGAACAGGGCGCTGCCACTCTGAAGCGCGTGTTCCTCGAACTGGGCGGCAAATCGGCCAAGATCGTGCTGGAGGACAGCGCCAATTTCGCGATGGACGTCGCCCAGTCGATGCTGGTGTTCCACGCGGGCCAGGGCTGCGCCGTCCATTCGCGCCTGCTCGTCCCGCGCAGCCGCTATAAGGAAGCCAAGGCCGTCCTCAAACATGCCTATGCCAGCTTCGGTGACAATTGGGGCGACTATGATAATCCCGCGCACATCATGGGGCCGGTCGTGTCGCAGCGGCAGATGGAACGGGTCTTGTCCTATGTCGACATCGGCCAGGCCGAAGGCGCGACGCTGCTGGCGGGCGGTAAGGCGCGAACCGACAAGGGCAGCGGCTATTTCATCGAACCCACCTGCTTTGTTGATGTCACCAATGACATGCGCATCGCGCAGGAAGAGATTTTCGGCCCCGTGCTGGTCGTCATCCCGTTCGAGGATGATGATGACGCCGTCCGGATTGCCAATGAAAGCGCCTATGGCCTGTGCGGCGGTGTCTTTTCAGCCGATCTTGATCGCGCCATGGCCGTCGCCAAGCGGATACGGACCGGCTCGGTCAGCGTGAACGGCGGCATGTGCATCGCTGGGGACTTGCCTTTTGGCGGCTACAAGGCCAGTGGAATCGGCCGCGAATGGGGTCTTGAGGGAATCGAGGAATTTCTCGAAACCAAATTGATCGCATGGCGCGCATGACGGGATAGCAAGGATCGGCTCTTGAGCGCAAAGGCGGACACAAAAGCAGGGCAGGGGGCAGCCAAATCGACACGCCCGCGCCCGTCCGCCGAGATCAAGACGCTCAGCCATAATCTCAACGGCCAGCGGCTGGGGCGCAAGGGGCGGGACACGCGCGACCGCATCCTGGCTGCGACCCATGAACTGCTGGCCGGTCCCGCCGATGTCGAACTGTCGCTGAGCGCCGTCGCACGCCAGACTTTGCTCGGCATGACGTCGCTCTACAATTATTTCAACGATCTGACCGAATTGCTCCTCGCCGTGCTGGAGCCGGTGATGGCAACCGCCGAGGAAGAATATGTCGGCCTGCTTCGCACCCGCTGGGATGATGAGGCCCTCGGCGAGCATACATTGGCGCTGGTGACCGCCTATCATGGCTTCTGGGTCAAACATTCCCGCTTGCTCCATCTGCGTAACCGCATGGCCGACGCGCAGAATGAGCGGATGATGATGCACCGTATCCGCGCGGCCCAGCCGGTCATGCGACTGATGGTCGAACAGATGGATGGCGACCTCACCAGACCGCAATCGCCCGCATTCAGCATGGCCACCGCGCTGATGACCGGCCTTGAGCGTATCGTGACCGTCACGACCGATGCGACCCTGCAAACCACGCTCCATGCCCCCAACCCCTTGGGCCGCGCCCATTTGCTGCGCGCGGAGGCACGATTGCTGGAACTGGGCATCCGCGACTATCGGATGCTGGCCGCAGCAGGCGATTGACGGCCCGCCAATCAATCTCATTGATGGAGGTTAAGGGGCCATATTTATATGCGACTTTCCCAGTGGCCCGTCGTTGGGGAGATATCCGGTTGCCACTGGCGCCGGTTTTCATCTTTCAAGACGGGAACCACTATGTCCGACAACAACCATGATATTTCGACCCTGAACGGCCTGATCGAAACGACGATAGACAGCGCCGATGGCTATACCGAAGCTGCCAAGGACAGCGACGGCGGCCGCTTCGTTACCCTTTTCACCAGCCGCGCGACTGAGCGGCGCGAAGTCGCTGCCCGTTTGCAGCAGGAAGTTGCCCGTCTCGGCGGCAATCCGGAAGATGATGGCACCGTCCTTGCCGGCGCGCACCGCATGTTCCTCAACCTCAAGGCGGTTGTGACCGGCCATGACGACAAGGCGATCGTCAACGAAGTCGAAGCTGGCGAAGATCATATCAAGGCCAAGTTCGAAGACGCGCTGGGCGACATGGAACTGACGCCCGCCGTGCGCAGCGTGATCGAAGGCTGCTATACCTCGGTCAAGGCCGGGCATGACGAAATGCGCGACATCAAGCATTCGATGCAGCACTAAAACCAGATCGGCGGGGGCAACCCCGCCGACTGTCCGTTACCGCCGCTCAATCCGGCGTTGCGACCCGTGCTCGATCTAGTTCGATGACGGTCGGCAATCGAAGCAACGATATTGAATCGCCCACGCGCGCGATCAACTCCGCCTTTTCAAATGCGTCGAGCCAACCCTCCATCGGCCACATACCCCATTTTTTCCGAAACAGTCGTGCATTGCGCACGATATCGGCCAGATGTTGCAGCGGCGGGTCGATCACATCATGATATTGATGAAAAGCACCCGTCCCGCCCATGAAGAGCAAGGGCATGGCCGCCGCCTTCGCACGAAAGCCGAAATCGGTATCCTCCGCTCCATAGCCGGAAAAGCCCTCGTCAAACCCACCAAGCTCGACGAACCGCTCGCGCCGGATACCAAAGATCAACGACCAGAACAGCCCGGCATTTTGTTCCTCCCGCAGTCCTACAGCGGGAAAAGGGCGCACCGGATGCGGCTTGGCGCGTGACATCAATGCCGTTTCGTCCCACTGGCCGCGGGCATCCCTGGGGCCAAGATACAGCGCTTCGGCGCAGATCAGAGCGTCTTGCCCGTCCAGCGCATCGGCCATAGCCGTCGTCAGCCCCCGCATTGGGATGCAATCGACGTCCAAGAACAGCAGCATGTCGCCGCGCGCCGCGTGCGCCGCCGCATTGCGTGCAGCGGCAAGCGGCAGGCCCGCCTGATCGAGCCGCACGATATGGACGGGGTATGGCGTGGCCTGCACTTCGACGGGCGGGTCACTGCCCATGTCGACGATCAATAATTCACCCGGAAGCGTTTCGCTACGTCCCAAGCCCTCGATCAACTGCGCCAGATGCTCCGGTCGGTCCTTCACGATCGTCAGGACGCTCATCCTCATGCGCAGTTGCGCCAAAGGTCCAGACGATAGTCTTCCCGATGATCGGTCGCGATGACCTCCATCGGCTCCGGCAGCGCCGCGCGAAACTTCTCCACCGCTTCATCTCCACTTTGCGGATAGTCGGTCTCGCCCGTCCAATGGACCAGCAATATGTCGCCGCCCGGCGCGCTGTGTGTGCCAGCCCATTGGGCCGCCCTGCGAATATCGTCATCATCCCAATAATAGACGACTTCGGACAGGATGATGAGGTCGAACGGGCCACCCAGCGGCACTTGCGCGGGAAAGGTCATGCGGTTGAACGAGACATGATCGAACGCCGCGCACCGCTCACGCGCACCCTGCAGCGCTGTTTCGCTGACGTCGATGGCCACCAGCGCCCGGCAATGTTCGGCCAGATCGCGCGTCAACATGCCCTTTGCGCAGCCGACCTCGAACCCCAATTCATAGGGTCGATCGCCCAGCGCCCGAACGCTATGCGCATATTTGGCCCGCTCATAGGCGCTCGTTTCCAACGACCAGGGATCGGGCGTCCCCTGAAACATCTGTTCGAAATAGAGGGGCTCCAGACTGTTCACATGCCGTGTCATGGCCGTCTCCGCACATAAAGGATGTCGTGCGCCGCCATGCGTCGCTGATCGGGGGAAAGGCGAAAGCCGGGGCCATGCGCTGCGGTCAACTGGCTGCGATGCGCCGCCAGCGCCAACCGCCGCTGCCCCGCAGGCATTGGCGCCGTCTGGATCACGCGCCGCATATGGTGATCAGGCCTGTCCGCCCAGACCAGATATTCCGCCACCAACAAATTGCGCATTGCCTGCGCATGCACGGCATAGGCCAGCGCCGCTGCTGCGGCATGGTCACAATGCGGTTCATGCCTGGCCGTGACCGCCAGCGCATCCACCCGCCAACGCCGACACAAGGCCGCGAGATAGCGCGCCGTCCGTTCGAACAGCGGGTCACCGGGACGTGCCGGCGTTGCATCCTTCCAATCCAGATGCACGGGCCGCCGCACCCGTCCACCGGTCAACCGGTGCACCGCCCGGGTCGCCTCGCGCCGCCGCGCCGCCGCCAGTCTTTGCGCCGTCGCATGCGATCCGGTGCCATCGGTCAGATAGACGAGACCCGCCAACCGACCCGCTCTTGCCGTCTGCGCAATCAGCGCGCCTGCCCCCAATGTCTCATCGTCGGGATGCGGGGCCAGCACCAGCCAGCGCAGATCACGCCATTGGCGCGAGGACAGAGTGGCCGTCACCATAATGGATCCTCCGCGCCCCAAGCGTCATGATCCAGCCAGGTGAGCGCCGCCTGATCCCGCGCATAATCGGGACCGCCCTGGCGCAGATAAAGGCTCAAATCCCGGCTGATCTTGTCGATCCGCTGCCCGTCCATCGCGCTGCGCGTACCCACGATGCGCGCCGCAAGTTCCATGACATCCAAAGCGGCACGCTCCACAACCCCGCGCGTCATCCGCGCAAAGGCCGGGCCATCGGCATCCTCCCGCGCGGCGCGAAGAGCCGCTTCGCGCACCCACAGATAGGCGGTGCGCGTAGCCGCCACCGCATCGGCGAATTTCGCGCGTTGCATCGGGTCGCCGCGCGCCGCGTCCGACATCGCCTTGCGGGTTTCGATCAACAGCGCTTCGATCCCGCCCAGCTGCACCGCCGTGAACCGCCACGCACCGGTCGTGAACAGCGGTTCGCGATCATAGTCGCCCGGCCCCCCCAGAAGGTCATCTTCCGCAACGATCATGTCGGTCAGATCATATAGGCCGCTCCCCGTCGCGCGCATGCCCCGCACCCGCCATTGCGACAGGTCGGCCCGCGCCGCATCGTCCGCCGCCACCACGATCAACCGTCGCGCGCCGTCTTCGGGCTGCACCGTGATGATCGCATGCGCCAGCCC
This sequence comes from Sphingobium sp. Ant17, assembly GCF_000588875.1. GTDB lineage: Bacteria > Pseudomonadota > Alphaproteobacteria > Sphingomonadales > Sphingomonadaceae > Sphingobium. The sequence goes on along the minus strand of NZ_JEMV01000007.1, from coordinate 88,984 downwards.
GCCCGCGCCGGTCGCAAAGGATTTCGCGCCCTTTAGCACCCGGCCGATCATCTGCACGCCCGGCGGCGGCTCGGTCGCCCACATGCCGTAAAAAGCCCCCGCGTCCAGCCTCTGCCCTAAGCCATGATGCTGCGTCGCCGATCCGAAACGATCGAACAGGATCATCGCATTGACATGCCCTTCATAGAGCCGCCCGACACTGAGGTCTGCCCTACCTATAATCCGAAGGACATTGAACAAGCAGAGATGCCAGGCGTCAACGCTCCCGAAATCATGCCCACCACTGGCGACAGGCGCAAAGCAGCGATGCAGCCCAGCGTCAGCCAAGCATTTCATACTCTCGATCGGGAAAACCGGCGCGGCATCATAGCGTGCCCCTAACGCCGTCAGCCTTGGCGCAATGGCACTCGCCTGCGCTGCGGGCAGATCGATGGCCGTGGCGGGGGAGGGTGACGCACTCATGCCGCCATCGTCCCTGCGCACAGCTTCGCCGCTTGACGGCCGAGCCATTGAGCGGCGGCCTGCGCGCCCTGCGGATTGTGCAACCGTTGCCGCGCCTGCGACGGCAAGGCCTTTGCCTGCGCCAGCAAGGAGGGCCACGCTGCTGCCTCCGGCCAATCTTGAAGCACCACCGCCGCACCCAGCCGCGCCAGACCACTAGCCGTTGCCTGTTGTTCACCAAAGGGGCGCGCTTCGGGCAGGCAGATAAATGGCCGATCCGTCACCAGAATCGCGCCGACCAGCCCTTCGCCCGCCGCGCCGATCACCACGTCGGCCGCACCGATCTCGCGCGCCGCATCGTCAACCCAACCCGCGATCTCCAGATTGGGCGGGCAATCGCCAACGGGCGACACCGGCCCAATCGCCCGCCACTGCACATCCGGGCAGGCCCGCGCGGCCTCGGCCAGGCGCGCGCCATCGCCTGGCGCACCGCCACGTCCAAACACCACCAATATGCGCCCGGACGACGGCATCGTCCCGGGGGCGGCTTGCGTGATGCCGGGCAAATAGCATGTCCGCTCCCGCACCCATGTCGGCGTCGATGCCAGCTCAAGATCGGCATGAAAGGGGGCCAGCAATGCCGCCGCGCTGCGAAACGCCGCAAGATGCGGCGCATCGTTCCGTTCACCGTTCAACCGAACGCAAACGGTCGGCACCGATGCCAGCCGCGCCAGCATCGCCATTTCCACCGACACATCGACTACCATCAGCGCAGGCCGTTCCGTCGCAATCCATTGCGCCACCCGCGCCACCCGCATCCGCACCCCGTCATGGTCGATCGGCGCATAATGCAACGCCGCCGGTCGCCCACCGCTCGCATCCACCCCATCGAACCGGCCCGACGCCGGCCGATCATCGGCCAAATCGATCCCGGCCTCGCCAACCCCGGTTCCCAACAGAGTGATCGGCCAGCTGCTTGCGGCGGCAATCGCCTGCGCCCGTGCCCGATGCCCGGCACCATGATGGTGGACATAATAGCCGATCGGTCGTCGCGTCATGTCCCCACCTCCAATGCCATGTCGTGCGGCATAGGCGGCAGCAGCGGTTCGTGCCGTGCGATCAGCGCATGGCCATCCGCCCGCGCGCGCAGGCGCTTGCGCCACATCGCGCGCGCCCGCCAATGATCGAACGCCGGTGCCAAGGGTCGCCCGCCGTCTTCTGCAACTTTGTAAAGCTGCTGCATCGCGCTCGCCATACCCCCCTGCGCGCGCCCCTCCAGGCGCGGCGACACGGCGATGCGCACATCAGCCGGATGCGCGAGCCGCGCGCCGATGGCAAGCGCCGCCATCACCAACGCCAGATCCTCGCCCGTCGCCAACAACGGCACACCGCCACACGCCCGATACACCTCAGCACGAATGGCCAGCGATGCGCCGGTATGATCGCCATGGCGCGGTGCCGGATCCCAGGGGAGGGGGTCGATCGCATCCTCGATCGCGCGCACCGCGCTCCAATAGCCGTCCCATGCAGCGCGCAGAGCCAGCACAGGCGGGGGCAGGGGTTCTTGCCCGTCGATGTCGATCCGACCACCCACCAGATCCGCACCACGATCCAGCGCCGCCGCGATATTGCGCAGCCAATCGGCGGGCGGCCGACTATCTGCGTCCGTGCTGATCAGCACGCCGTCGACAGCCATTATAATCCTCGCCAACCCGGCATCCATCGCCAGCCTGCGGGCGGACCCGGCATGCGCCAGTTCCGGCGCAAAATCAGCGGTCACAACTGCGATGTCGAGCCGATCGCCATGCCGCCGCTGCGCCGCGCCAATGACGTTCAGGCTATTGTCGGTCGTATTGTTGATGCCGATCGACACCATCACCGGCGTCGGCCAATCCTGCGCGGCCAGCGCGTCGAGCAGCACCGGCAACCGTTCGGCCTCATTCCGCGCGGGAACGCAAACGCATAGCGTCATCGCCGGGACAGGCTCGGTGTCAGCCATTCAACATCGCACGCAAGGACTCGGGCGAGGATGGCGGCACCAGATGCATCGCGGCTCGACCATCGCGCGGCACAGGTTTGCCCAGATCGATTTGTCTTTGATAGAGCGCTTCATAGCTCTCCACCATCTGGTTGGCATCGCACATCTGCTCCGCCCGCGCGCGGCAGGCCCGACGATCCAGCGCCAGCGCCGCCCGTCCTGCCTGCGCCAGCGACCCGACATCGTCGGGCGTCGCCAGAACACCGCAACTGGAATCAAGAATTTCCGGGATCGCCCCCCGTGCAAAGGCGGCGACCGGCACGCCACAGGCCAGCGCCTCGGCCACGACCAGCCCATAAGGTTCGTCCCACAAAGGCGTACACAGGAAAGCGCTGGCTCCCGCCACCAATTGCGCCAATTCCTTATGCGCGAGATGGCCGACATGGATCATATCCGCGCCCAGCGCGGGTACAATCACCGTCCGATAATAATTTTCGTCCAGCATCGGCCCGGCTATGCGCAGAGGCAATCCAATCAACCGAGCGGCCTCGATTGCCAGATGCAGGCCCTTTTCCGGGACGATGCGACCATACCAGACCAGATAGGCATCGCTGTCCGCTTGCGCCCGAAAGGCAAATTTACGCAGGTCGATGCCATTGAGGATCACTGTATCTGCCGGCGCGACATGGCTCCACTGCGACGCCACCGACTGAGATACCGCCACCAGCGCATGATTGGGCGCTTCGCACAGGCGAATGCCGCTTTCCAGCCAGCAGAATGGCGGCGTGTGCAACGTCGTGACCATCGGCATGGGCAGGCTGTCAGCCATGGTTAGCGGCAGATAATGAAGCGCATTGTTGTGAATGATGTCGAAATTCCGGTTTCGCAAACCGGTCATCAGGCTCAGATACGCGTGATGCTCGCGAAAGAAGGCGATGTCGCTCGCTTCCGTCGTGCCAACGGACGTTATCGCCGTCTCGGTACAGATCGCCTCCAGTCCCAATGCGGGTTCGGACTGGGACGACGCAAAGACAGTCACGGCATGGCCGCGATCGCGCAAGGAGCGGGCTAGAAGATGCGTATGCATCTCCAAACCGCCCGCAAACGGCTCTGCGATAGGATGCTTGAGATGGGCGATAATGCCAATCCGCATCAACGATATCCTTTGGGCAAGATAGGGACCGGGAGCAAAACGCATTCGCCCCCGGTTGATCGAAGATCGAGATCAGGCGTCGGGCACGGCGTCCAAATCCACGGTCATTTCCCGTGGCCAATGGCGCAGCCCGCGACAGGCGGTTAGCAGCGTCGTGGCATCCTTCGCTGTAGCAAGCGGCAGGCAGCCCTCATCCAGATCGTCGGCGATACCCGCCTTTTCGAATAAGGTCTGTGCCTCTGCCGTAAGCCCTATAAACTTGCAATGGGCAAAGGCATCGGTGACGAAGTCCTTGGCCGCAGCATCCATCGCCAGTAGCGCCGCGCCATCGGGCGACGCGACCACTGCAATCGCGTCATAGAGGACCGATGGCCCGCCATCGATCTTCTGTTTGGCGGCAACCGCTGTGCCATCGGACAGGGTGACCCCGCCGATCTTGGGCGCAATGACTTCATACACCGCGCCTTCCTTGTCGACCGCCTTCACCAGCGCCTCGAAAATCGCGGCGTCGGCACCATCGGTCAGCAGGATGCCGAGCTTACGACCCTTGAAATTGTCCGGCCCATTTTTGAGGATGCTGAGCGCATCCGAGGGTGGCAAGTCCATGATCGGGGCGCGTGCCGCCTGCGCGGCATCCGGCAAGGGCATGCCCAGGCCATCTACCACGGTGGCCGCCAGCGTTTCGTCGATATTGCGCAGATGCGATACCGTCCGCGAACGGATGTCGGGCCGTTCGACCTTGCTCAGTTCGAACACGATCGCATCGCCGATATGCTTCTGCTCGATCGGCATCTGGCTGACATAGAATTGGCGTGCCTGGCTATAATGGTCCACGAAACTCTCCGAACGGACCCGCTGCTTAAGGCCATCCTCGACCCGCGCGTCGCTGACGAAGCAACGTGCCGGGTCTTCGCGTGGGCCACCCTGTTCCGCGCCCCAGCTATTGGGTTCGTAATTGGCGCGGCCCTTGGGATTGCGCATGGCCATATGTCCGTCTTGCTGGAAATTGACCATCGGACATTTGGGCGCATTGATGGGGATATGCGTGAAATTGGGGCCGCCCAGCCGTTTGAGCTGGGTGTCGAGATAGGAGAAGTTCCGCCCCTGCAACAAGGGATCGTTGCTGAAGTCGATGCCCGGCGGCGCATTTTGCGTGCAAAAGGCAACCTGCTCGGTTTCGGCGAAGAAATTGTCGACCACCCGGTCGAGCACCAGACGTCCGATGACGCGAACGGGCACCAGTTCTTCGGGAATAAGCTTTGTGGCATCCAGCACGTCGAAGTCGAAACTGTCGGCAAAGGCATCGTCGAACAATTGCACACCCAATTCCCACTCGGGGAAGTCGCCCGCATTGATCGCATCCCACAGGTCGCGGCGATGGAAATCGGGGTCGGCCCCGTTGATCTTGACCGCTTCGTTCCAGACAACCGATTGCAGGCCCTGTTTGGGCTTCCAATGGAATTTGACGAAGGTCGACTTGCCTTCGGCATCGACCAGGCGGAACGTATGGACGCCGAAGCCTTCCATGGTGCGTAGCGAGCGCGGAATGGCCCGATCCGACATCGTCCACATGATCATATGCATGGACTCAGGCGACAGGCTGATGAAATCCCAGAAATTATCGTGCGCCGTCTGCGCCTGGGGGAAATCGCGATCCGGCTCGGGCTTGGCGGCATGGATCAGGTCGGGGAATTTGATGGCATCCTGGATGAAGAAGACCGGGATATTATTGCCGACCAGATCCCAATTGCCTTCCTGCGTGTAGAGCTTGACCGCAAAGCCGCGTACATCGCGGGCGAGATCGGCCGACCCCTTCGATCCGGCGACGGTCGAAAAGCGCACGAAGGCAGGCACCTTTTCACCCACGCGCTGCAACACGTCGGCGCGCGTCACGTCACTCAGTGACTCCGTCAGCTCGAAATAGCCATGCGCGCCATAGCCACGGGCGTGGACGACGCGCTCTGGAATACGTTCATGGTCGAAATGGAACATCTTCTCGCGAAAATGCGTGTCTTCCAACAGGGTCGGCCCGCGTGCGCCCTGCTTCAACGAATTTTGATTGTCCGCAACGGGGATGCCCTGCGCCGTCGTCAATGTGGCCACATCGCCGCCGGCCGTCTGATGCGTTTCGCCGCCGGCTGCCTGCGGCTCGGCAAAAACTTCCGACACGCCATCCGCTGGGGCGGGGGGCGGCATCATGCGAGCGGATTGCTCGGCTACTTTGCCTGATGCGCTGGCGGGTTTGTCTGACTTAGCCATGAGAAATCCTCATTGTGAGAGCGCGCGCATACGCGAACAGAGACAATGCCATGCTCAGCTATGCACGCAGGGACGGTCTGCAGAAATGCTATGTCCGGAAAACACTCGGCACCGTTGCAAGTTGCGGCTGTCTGACAAATACTAATCTGCGTCATAACGTTTTGCGGCCATGGCTTGGATATACTGGCGCATCGGCCCGTTTAGGCAGTCAAAGGTGATCGGGGCAAAGGTCGCCATCATATGTGAAGGACACTATCTTGTTCACGGATCGGTTTTTGAAAGGGCGTCGGGGCGTCCAACTGGGGGCGGAAGAACGCGCTGTATTGGAAGGTGCCATATCCGAAGTCCGCACCATTGATGCGCGCGCTACCATCGTCCGCGCTGGCGAGCCGTTGTCCCACAGCACATTGCTGATCGACGGCTTCATGTGCCGCTATCTCGATGATAGGGAAGGCATGCGCCAGCTCGTCGCGGTGCAAGTGCCAGGCGATTTCGTCGATCTCCATGCCTACCCGCTCAAGACGCTCGATCATGATGTCGCGACGCTGACCGCCGCGACCGTCGCGATCGTGCCTCACCGGGAACTGGACGGAATCAACGCGGCCATGCCGGAACTCACCCGCAAATTATGGTTCTCGACCCTGCTCGATGCCGCCATCCACCGGGCCTGGCTGTTCCGCCTCGGTCGGTTGGATGCAGTCGGCCGCGTCGCCCATTTTCTCAGCGAAACGAACGCCCGGCTCCTGCCTGTGGGCCTGAGCGACGGAAGCCGCTTTGCCCTGGGCGTGACTCAGAACGACATCGCCGAAATATGTGGCATTACCAATGTCCACGCCAATCGTGTGCTACGTCAGCTGCGCGAGGAAGGCTTGTGCGTTTTTCGCTCTTCGCTCGTCGACATTCTGGACGTCAAGGGGCTTGCCAGGCGCGGACAGTTCGACCCCGACTATCTCTATATCGATGCCGATCCGACCCAATCCTCCAACGAAAGTCATGGCTCATGAGCGCCACCCCTTCCATCGTCGGCACGCAAACGCGGCCAGGTGTCGCCACCGTGGAGGGCGGGCTGGTCCTGCTCGACGGGCCCAACGGCGTCGCTGTGACCATGACCGCCTATGCCGCATCCGAAACGGGCAAGAGCCTGATCGAAGCGGCCCGACGGGCTGAACATGAAAGCGAACCGGACGCCTAAAATGCGCTGCAATGCATCATAATAAGATAATTTATCCCGACGACCCTATATAGATAGGTAGATAATGGCACTCACGCTATTGTGCGGCGCAGCAACAATCTGGGCAGATGGAGCGATATAGCGTAATTGAAGGCGTAAGCCGCACCGGAGACCAAATGATGACCCGTTTAAGTTCGACCATATCCCAGCTCGCCAAATTCCGCGCGATGGCACCTGGCGCAATGACTGATCCGGTTCAGGATCGGCTGGACGATCTTCAGGCTTTTGGCAGCAATCCAGGTGCCTTGCGCGCGAGAATCTATGTGCCCGCAAATCTCGCCAAAGGGGCGGCGTTGGTCGTCGTCCTCCATGGCTGCACCCAGAATGCGGCGGGCTATGATCATGGCGCGGGCTGGTCGCAACTTGCCGATGAGCAGGGCTTTGCGCTGCTTTTCCCCGAACAGCAGCGGTCCAACAATCCCAACCTCTGCTTCAACTGGTTCTCGCCGGTCGATTCCCGGCGCAATTCCGGCGAAGCCTGTCGATTCGCCAGATGATCGATACCATGGTGTCCACCCATGACATCGACCAAAGCCGCATTTTCGTGACTGGCCTGTCTGCGGGCGGCGCAATGACGTCGATCATGCTGGCTAGCTATCCCGAACTCTTCGCGGGCGGCGCGATTATCGCTGGCCTCCCCTTCGGTTGCGCCACCTCGGTGAATGACGCCTTTGCCCGCATGCGGGGGGAGGGCTACCCCTCTGACGATCGCCTGCCCGAACTGGTCCGGGCCGCGTCCGGCCATCAGGGGCCATGGCCGACCATCTCCGTCTGGCAGGGAAGCGCCGACAAGACCGTCGCGCCGTCCAACGCAGAACGAATCATCGCCCAGTGGCAGGCGCTGCATGGCGTGGGAGACATCCCGACCGAGCAGGCGATCGTCGACGGCAGCCCCCGCCGCACTTGGCACGACAAAATGGGCCGGGCGGTAATCGAAGCTTATGAAATCGTCGGCATGGGCCATGGAACGCCGCTGAACACGGTTGGGCCGGACGGGCATGGCAGCGCCGCCCCCTATATGCTGGAAGCGGGCATCTCCTCGACCGGACAGATCGCAAAAGCCTGGGGGCTGATGACCAAGGCCAAAACACGCCCAGCCTCGGCAACGCAGAGCGAGCGCCCCCGGCCGCTCAACACCGCTCCGCAACCCACGCAGGCCAAGAAGCCGATTCCCAAGGCACCGCATAAAGCCACGGGCGTCGCCGCCGTCATTGAGGACGCCCTGCGCAAGGCCGGATTGATGCGATGATCCGCTAAAGGGACCGCGCCGAAAGCGGTCTCGCCTACCGACGATTGACTGTAACAGGCGTTTGGTATAGTCCTCGACTGCGCCAATAGGAGAGGCCCGATGTACAGCTACGTCCCACCGATCGACGATTATCGCTTCCTGCTGACGCATATCCTGCGCTTCGATGAAGCGATGGCCGACGTCGGCAAGGATGTGGACACCGATCTCGCTGTCGCCGTGCTGGAAGAGGCGGGGCGCCTATGCGCCGACCGGCTCCAACCCCTCAACCGCGAAGGCGACGAATTGGGCAGCCGCCTTGTCGAGGGCGCCGTCATCACGCCGCCCGGCTTTGCCGACGCCTATCGTGAGTTCGTGGCCGCCGGCTGGCCCGCGCTCGCCGCGTCGCCGGACCATGGCGGGCAGGGGCTGCCCTTCATCCTCCAACTCTGGCTGGACGAGATGCTCTCGGCCACCAACCTGTCCTTTGGCCTCTTCCCCGGCCTGACGCGCGGCGCTGTCGAAGCGATCATCGCCCATGCCAGCGAAGACTTGAAAGCCGCCTATCTCGCCCCACTGGTCAGCGGCGAATGGACCGGCGCTATGGCGCTGACCGAAAGCGGCGCGGGCACCGATCTGGCCTTGCTCAAGACCAAGGCCGTGCCGCTCGGCGATGGCCGCCATGCCCTGACCGGCCAGAAAATCTTTATATCGTCGGGCGACCATGATTTCGGCGGCAATATTGTCCACCTCGTCCTCGCGCGCCTCCCCGACGCCCCGCCCGGCGTGAAGGGGATCAGCCTCTTCCTCGTCCCTAAATTCCTGGCCGACGCCGATGGCGGATTTACCATCCGCAACAGCATGTCGGTCGGCGCGCTCGAAAAGAAGATGGGCATCCATGCCCAACCCACCTGCGTCATGAATTATGACGAAGCGACCGGCTGGCTGGTGGGCGAACCGCATCGCGGCCTCGCCGCCATGTTCACCATGATGAACGCCGAACGGCTGATGGTCGGCATCCAGGGACTGGGCATTGCCGGTGCCGCCTATGGTCAGGCCGCCAGCTATGCCAAGGAACGGCTACAGGGCCGCAGCGCCGATGGCACCCGCAACCCGGTCGCGATCATCGAACATGCCGATGTCCGCCGGATGCTGCTCACCATCCGCGCCTTTGTCGAGGCTGGCCGCGCGCTAGCGGGTTGGACCGCGCTCCAGCTTGATCGCGCCCATGCCCATCCCGATGCCGCCGAGCGGGCAAAGGCCGACGCGCTGGTCGCGCTGCTGACCCCGGTGGTCAAGGCGGCCTTCACCGACATGGGCTTTGAAAGCGCGGTACAAGCGCAGCAGGTGTTCGGCGGCCATGGCTACATCCGCGAATGGGGCATGGAACAATATGTCCGCGACGCCCGCATCGCCCAGATTTACGAAGGCACCAACGGCGTGCAGGCGATGGATCTGGTCGCGCGCAAACTGCCCCAGTCCGGCGGCGCGGTGGTCGAAGGCTTTTTCGACCTGATCGCCGCCGATCTCGACGCCACCGACCTGCCGATCGCAACCCGCACCCGCGAGGCGCTTGGCAAATTACGCGATGTCACCGCCTCTCTGCGCGGCGCATCGGTGGATGCGTCGGGCGCGGCCGCGGTCGACTATCTGCGCCTCTTCGCGCTGGTCGCCATGGGCTGGATGTGGACCCGCATGGCTGCCGCCGCGCAGGACGACACACCGCTCCACCAGGCCAAGCGATCCGTCGCCGCCTTCTTCGCGCAACGCATGCTGCCCCAGGCCGACGCTCTGGCCGCCAGCATCATGGCAGGTGAAGACACGCTCATGGCGCTGGAGGCCGACGCTTTCTAACCCGCGCATTTACCCCTTGCTCCGGCGCGGGCGCAGCGTGTCGCGCATGGCGATGTTGGAATTGATCCGCGTCACGCCGGGCAGGCGCGATAATATTTCGCTGTGGATGCGTTCATAGGCGTCCACACTGTCCGCCTCGACGCGCAACCAATAATCGACCGCCCCGGTCATCAGGAAACATTCGCGGATTTCCGGGCATTGCCGCACCGCATGTTCGAATCGCGCGAGATAATCCTCGGTCTGCCGGTCGAGCGTCACCTGCACCACGACATTGACCAACGGGCTGTCATCGCGCCCGCCCGCGACGATCGTATAGCCGCGAATGACGCCCTGCGCTTCCAATTGCCGGATGCGCCGATGGCAGGCGGACGGCGACAGGCCGACCTCCGCTGCGATCTCGGCATTGGAGCGGCGCGCGTTGAGTTTGAGCAGGCGCAGAATGGCGCGGTCAGTCGTATCGAAGGAAATGGCCATATATGCGAATCCATTGGAATATTCTGCGACTTTACAGCATAAAATGGAACAATCGTCGATCAATGGCCATCCCATTTTGAAGAAACGTGATCTACATTGCGGCAGGATGTGAAGGGCAAGCGGCATGGATTTGCAGATGGCCGGCAATTTGCGCATCGACCTTGCCGCACTGGTCGCCAACTACCGGCTGATCGCGGCGCAGGTCGCCCCCGCCAGTGTCGCGGGCGTGGTCAAGGCGAACGCCTATGGTCTGGGCGCAGCGAAGTATCACGCGCACTGCTCGATGCGGGCTGCCGCCACTTTTTCGTCGCCCATCTTTGCGAAGCGACGGCCTTGCGGCCCCATCTGCCGACCGACGCGACGCTCTATGTCCTCAATGGTGTGCAACCCGGCGTAGAGGCGGCTTGCGCGGCGATCGACGCGCTCCCGGTCCTCAATTCGCTGGAGCAGATTGACGGCTGGGCCGCGACGGCCCGCACACTGAACCGTGTGCTCCCGGCGGTGATCCAGGTCGACAGCGGCATGTCGCGCCTCGGCCTCGCATCCACCGAACTCGCAACCCTGCGCGATCAGCCGGATCGGCTGGCGGGCATCGACCTGCGACTGATCATGACCCATCTCGCCTGCGCCGATCATCCCGAAGACAGCTTCAACCCGCATCAGCGCGCCACCTTCGACGCGATCGCCCGGCAATTCCCCGGCGTGCCCCGCTCGATCGACAATTCAGGCGGTGCCATGACGTCGGGCGTTGCCCATGGCGACATCGTCCGCGCCGGAATCGCCCTTTATGGCGGCGCGCCTCATGGCCAGCCCAACCCGATGCACGCCGTCGTCGCGCTCGACGCTTATATCGTCCAACTGCGCACCGTCGAAGCCGGGGCAGGGGTGGGCTATGGCCTCACCCACCGCTTCGACCGCCCCGCGCGCCTTGCCACTGTCTCGGTCGGCTATGCCGATGGCTGGCCGCGCCACCTCAGCAACCGCGGCTTTGCCTATATCGGCGGCGTGCGCGCACCGATCGTCGGCCGCGTCTCGATGGATAGCCTCGCGCTCGATGTCACCGACGTCCCCGACCATCTCCTCTATCCCGCAGCAGCCGTCGAACTCATCGGCCCGCACCAGTCGATCGATGATGTCGCCGCGCAGGCAGAAACGATTTCTTACGAGATTTTGACCCGGCTCGGCCCCCGCTACGCGCGCACCTATCTGCCCGCGCCTGCCGCCGCCATTCAGGAGCAATAAGCCATGAAGATCGTAATTCTGGGCGGCGGCGTCGTCGGCGTCACCTCCGCCTGGTATCTGTCGCAGGCGGGCCATGAGGTCGTCGTCATCGACCGTCAGACCGGCGTCGCGCAAGAAACCAGCTTCGCCAACGCAGGCGAAATCTCGCCCGGCTATGCCTCCCCCTGGGCCGCGCCCGGCATCCCGGCCAAGGCGCTGCGCTGGCTGTTCATGCAACATGCCCCGCTGATCCTGCGCCCTAATGTCGACATGGCGATGATCCGCTGGATGATCGCGATGCTCGGCAATTGCAACGCGGCCGACTATCGCATCAACAAAGGGCGCATGGTGCGCCTCGCCGAATATAGCCGTGACCAGTTGATCGCGCTGCGCGAAGCGACCGGCATTCGCTATGACGAACGCACCCAGGGGACGCTGCAACTGTTCCGCGAACAAAAGCAGCTGGACGGCATCGCCAAGGATATTGAGGTGCTGCGCGCCGACAATGTGCCCTTCGAAGTCCTCGACCGCGCTGGCTGCATCGCCGCCGAACCGGGCCTCGGCGCCAGCGCATCGCCGATCGCAGGCGGGCTTCGTTTGCCCAATGACGAGACGGGCGACTGTTTCAAATTCACCAACATCCTTGCCGACATGGCCCGCGCACGCGGCGTCGAATTTCTGATGGGTCGCACCATTCAGGGTTTGGCGCGCGAAGCTGGACGGATCAGCCATGTCGTCACCACTGACGGCCCCGTCACTGGCGATGCCTATCTGGTCGCGATGGGCAGCTTCTCGCCGCTGCTCCTCGCCCCGCTCGGCCTGCGTCTGCCCGTCTATCCGGTAAAGGGCTATTCGATCACCGTGCCCATCGTCCAGGAAGACGCCGCCCCGGTCTCGACCCTGCTCGATGAAAGCTACAAGGTTGCGATCACGCGCCTGGGCGATCGCATCCGGGTCGGCGGCATGGCCGAACTATCGGGATATACCAATGATCTGCCCCAAGCGCGGCGCGACACGCTCGACCATAGTGTTGGTACGCTCTTTCCCGGCGCAGGCGACCTGTCGCAGGCGACCTTCTGGAGCGGCCTGCGCCCCATGACGCCTGATTCCACGCCCGTCATCGGCGTGACGCCGCTCGAGAATCTTTTCCTCAACACCGGCCATGGCACGTTGGGCTGGACCATGGCCTGCGGATCGGGGCAAGTGATCGCCGACATTATCGGCGGCCGCCCCCCGGCCATCGAAACTGCGGATCTGGGCCTTGCCCGCTACAGCCGCTGACATTCAAGGAGAAGACTCATGACCATCACCCGCATCGAAACCGGCCCGCGCATGAGCGAAGCGGTCATCCATGGCGACACTGTCTATCTCGCGGGGCAGGTCGGCACACCGGGCGATAGCGTCACCAACCAGACCCGGGAAACCCTCGCCGAGATCGAGCGTCTGCTGACACTGGCTGGTAGCAACAAGGCGCATATCCTGCGCGCCACCATCTGGCTTGCCGACATGGCCGATTTTGCGGAAATGAACGCCGTCTGGGACAGCTGGATCGCGGACGTCGCCGCACCAACCCGTGCAACCGGCGAAGCGAAGCTGGCGGACCCCGGCTATAAGGTCGAAATCATCATCACCGCCGCCCGCGCCTGATGGACAGGGCTGTCCAACATCAGGGCAGCGCCCTTGTGCCACCGGTATCATAGCTGCTATTCCGCCATCCATGGACCAATTGGCACCGCCCGAAATTCAACTCCCCGCCGCCATCCGCATCGCGGAAACTGACACCGTCGGCATCGCCCTGCGCGACCTGGAAGCGGGCGAGACGGTGTCAATTTATCAAACCTATGTCCGGGTCGGTGTACGAATTCCGCGCGGCCATAAGTTCGCGCTTCGCCCCATCGTGGCGGGCGAAGCCGTGCTGCGCTATGGCTGGCCTATCGGCACCGCGACCCAGGCCATCGCCCCCGGCGATCATGTCCATAGCCATAACCTCGCCACCAACCTGAAGGCGGAGGAACCCTATGCCTTCGTCCCGGTCCCCTCGGTCGCCGCCGCTCCGACCTCGCGCTGGACCTTCCGGGGCTATCGCCGCGCCGACGGATCGGTCGCACCCGCAATGAAATATGGGTCATCCCTACCGTCGGCTGCGTCGCCCGCACCGCCGATCGCGTCGCGCAGCAGGCCGCCCTCCGCCACGCTGGCCGCGTCGATGCCATCCTCGCCTTTCCGCATCCACTTGGCTGTTCGCAACTGGGCGATGATCTCGACGCCACCGCGCGCTTGCTGGCGGCGCTTGCCTGCAATCCTAATGCAGGCGGCGTCCTACTCATTGGCCTGGGCTGTGAAGAGAACCAACTCGCCGCCCTGCTGCAACGCATCCCGCCCGACCGCCGCGCCCGCATCCGCAGCGTCGGCGCACAACTGAGCGCCGACGAATATGCCGACGCCGCCACGGCCATCGACGAACTGGTTGAAACCGCCGCGCAGGACCAGCGGGAAGAAGTCGGCATCGACGCCCTGCGCCTCGGCCTCAAATGCGGCGGCTCGGATGGCCTCTCCGGCCTGACCGCCAATCCCCTGGTCGGCCGCGCCGCCGATGTCGTCACCGGCGCGGGCGGGCAGGCAATCCTCACCGAAATTCCCGAAATCTTCGGTGCCGAACGGCTGTTGATGCAGCGCGCTGGGGATAGTGACATCTTCGATGCGCTGGTCGCCCTGGTCAATCGCTTCAAGCGCTATTTCATCGACCATGGCGAACCGATCTCCGAAAATCCCAGCCCCGGCAATGTCGCGGGCGGCATCACCACGCTGGAGGAAAAATCGCTGGGCGCGGTGCAGAAGGGCGGCCATGCCCCCGTCACCGACGTCCTCGCTTATGGCGAAAGCCTGCGCCGCCCCGGCCTGACGATCCTCGAAGCCCCCGGCAACGATGCCGTCTCCACCACGGCGCTGGCAGCGGCGGGTGCAACCATCACGCTCTTTTCTACCGGCCGCGGCACGCCGCTGGGCAGCCCGATCCCTACGCTCAAACTCGCCACCAACCACGACCTCGCTCGCCGCAAACCCGGCTGGATCGACTTCGACGCGGCTATCGTGCTGGACGAGGGAATGGACGCCGCGACCGATGCACTGATGACCCGTATCTGCGCGATCGCCTCGGGCGAACCCGCCCGCAACGAAATCAACGGCGAACGCGACATCGCCATCTGGAAGCGCGGCGTTACGCTTTAACTGGCCCGATCAAATGGGCCAGGCCTCGCGCCGATAGGCCGAATCCCAGAACATCCATTCATAGCGCGTCGCCACCCGGAACGCCCTGGCCATGGCGTCACGCACGGCCGGACTCGCTGCCTCCGCCGCCGCATCCACCAAGGTTCGCACCCGATCGGTCGCTTCGCCAAATTCCGGCGCGGCATAGGTATCGATCCAGGGTGCATAAGGGTTGGGGCTGACAGCCTGCGGCCGGATCGCGCAGCCCACGTCCCAATAGACCCAGAAGCAGGGCAATATTCCCGCGATCAGTTCCTCATACGTCCGCGTCGCCGCCAGGCTGGAAAGATAGCCGGTATAGCCCAGGCACGCCGGGCTGGGTTCGATCGTCGCCGCCATGTCCGCGCTGACGCCGAACTGCGCGAAAAAGGCCTGGTGCAAGCCTTCCTCTACCTGCACCGCTACCTTAGCCCCATCAGAAAATTCCAGCCGCCCGGCCGCATCGGGCGCGCGCGCCGCCGCGATCGCCAGCACCCGTGCATATTCGGCAAGGTACAGGCTATCCTGCAAGATATAGTGCTGGAAACTAGACGGCGGTAATGTCCCCGCTGCCAGTTCGCTCAGGAAAGGGTGGGCTAATATCGCCCGCCGCAACGATGCAACCTCGTCCCATATCTCTGCGCAAAAGCCCATCATCTTGTCTCCTGTCAGAAGCTGACCGCAGCGCTCGCCCCGAATTGGCGGCCCGTATTGATCGTGAAACTATCGAATGGCCCGTTGGGACCAAGACCCAACAAAAGCGGCAATTGCTGCTGGCCAAAGGCGGAGATCGCCCAGCGCTTGTCGAACAGATTTTTCGCCCAGATATCAAACGTCCAAGCGCCCTGCGTCACGCCGATCCGCCCATCGACCGATGTATAGCCCGGCGTATGCAGGATATTGTCGATCTCGAAATCCACCCGCGACACATAGGCAACGCTCAGCCGCGCATCGACCAACGCCGGTCCCGCTGCACTCTGCCAGCCGATCCCGCCATTGACGGTCCAGTCGGGCGCATTGGGCGTCCGCTTGCCGCTCATGTCGACAATAGCCGGTTCGCCCGACTCCGGCGTCGGATTGGGGGTCAGATAGCGACCCGTCCGGCTATGCGTCCAGGCGACGCCGCCATCAACGCGGAATCCGGCACCCAACGCCACATCACCCGATGCTTCTAACCCATGGACATCGACCTGCGCCACAGACAGTACCACCGAATTGCCCAGAAACACGGTATTCTGGAAATTGCTGTAATCGGTGACAAAGCCCGCGATCGACCCGCGCACCCGGCCATCGCTGCTCTGTGCCTTGATGCCGACCTCGACCGACTTGGTCGTCTCGCCGGGAAACACCGCCTGCCACACATCGGTAGCGCCCGGCAGAGGATTGAACCCGCCCGCCTTGAAGCCGACCGCGCCGGTCACATAAGCGGTCAGGTTCGCATTAGGCCGCCACGCCAGCGAGACTTTGGGCTGCCATTTGTCGAAGGTCCGTGCCCGCTCCGCCACCAGCGCCCCACTTGTCGTGCCAACCGTATCTTCCTTGCGGCGGTCGCGGTCGTAGCGCAGCGCGGCGGTCAATTCGATCTGCGGCGCAATGTCGTAACTTGCCTGGGCAAAGACACCGATCTGGTTCGACCGTGTTTCCGCGCGCAGCGCTTCCGCGCCGAACAGCAACGGCCCGAAATCGTCTGTCCGATCACGCTCAAGCCGCTGGAAGAAAAGTCCGACATGCCAGCGCAGCGGACTTTCCCCCCGCGATGTCAGTCGCAACTCGCTGGTCCATGCCAGGATATCAACGGGTTGAGAGATAGGCTGAATGCCATTTGGAAAGAGCGGAAGGCCGCCCAGCGTGACCGGCGTATCATTGCGGAAATCCAGTTCCTCCACGAAATTCTTATGATATTCATCATAGCCACCGGTCCAGCTTAGGCTCAGGGCATCGCTCAGCACCTGTTCGTAAGTGGTCTGAAGACCCCAATAATTGCGGTCGGAACGCCCCTCGAAATCGCCGAACGGATCGGTCAGCGCTTCGCCTGCCAGTCGCCCGCCATACAAGCCTGTCACGTTACCCGACGAGATATAGGCCGCGCCGCCTTCCTCGTCCGCCCAGCTTGCGCGTACCTTCAGCGTCGCGGTTTCGCTCAGCGCTATCGTCGCCTTCAACCGCAGGTTGCGGCTGATCTGGCCATCGACCTTCTTGTCGAGGAAGCTGTTGCGGATGAACCCCTCACTGTTGCGATAAGAACCCGCCAACCGCACTTGCACCCGGTCGGACAGCGGCGCATTGATCACGCCATCGGCGGTCCAGCTAAGCCCGTTGCCGATACCGACCGCCGCCTCGCCGCCCCAGTCCGGTCCGGGATCGTTCGTTGCGACTGTAATCGCGCCGCCCGATGCCGAGCGCCCGAATAGCGCGCCCTGCGGTCCCTTCAATATTTCGACCCGTGCGACATCATAAGTTCGCAGGGTGAAGAGTTCGGAATCCGCCAGCGCCAAACCGTCGACGATATAGGCGATAGAGGGTGACTGGCTGCGATTGGTCGATACGCCGCGTACCGATATCAAATTCGTACCCGGATCCTGATCGTTTACGATGAAGATACCTGGCGTTGCCGCGATGAAATCGTCGATACTGGTCATCTTGTGCGCGACAATGGCCGTGCGGCCATAGACCGTCACCGTATCGGGTACGCCGATCTCGGCTTCTTCGCGGCCTCGCGCTGTCACAATGATGCGATCGGCCTCGACTCCTTCGGCGGCCTGCGCTGGGCCGCCCAGCGCGATGGCGACGGGCAGGGTAGTCAGGCAGGCAGACGATATGATGGCGTAACGACGCATAGTCCCTATTCCTCCGCCGGTATGACCCGGATCAGGTTCGCGGGTTTGCAGACTAAGCGCCCCTTGCGCCCGATCCGCGTCTCAGCCCTGACAACGCCAGGACACCCCGTGGGTGAATGTGGCCATGCGCCTATGCGCTGAATGGGCAGACGTCAAACGCTTCTGCGGTCACAGAGGGTGAGACTGCAGTCATGGTCCCTGTTCTCGCTAAATAGAGAAGTCACAATCTGTGCCATATAGAAATGTCACAGGGTGGGGAATAGCAGGGGCTGCGTGGAGCCATCGGGTTAGCGCAGCGCAGACCCTGCTGATACGCTAACCTCGGGGTAGCTGAGCCATGGACCCGCTGCTCTGCAGTGGGCCCGGTCATGTCGTCTGCACGAACCTGAGCGTACCGCGTTCGCGCAACTCTGCGTCGCTCAGCCTGGGGCCGCGCTTGAGCTTGGAGCCACCCAGTTTGCGGCGATCGATCTTTGGTGGCGGGTCTGGCTCGGGGAACAGATGCATGGGCTGGTCACGGCGGGCAGGGGCGTCATTATTGCGCTTACGATGATGCGGCATGATCGCCTGCAGCTGCTTTGCCAGGATCAGAGCCGCGTCCAGATGTTTGTTCCCGACAATGGCTGGCTGGTTGACCTGCCGCATCTTGTCGAACTGGCGATAGGGCAGGACATGCCCTTCATGCTCGATCTCCAGCCGGCCATCGGGATACTCGCAAATAGTCACCCGCTTGCGCGCCAGCTTCCTGGCAAGATCGCTTGGCTCCAAAATGAACATCACCTTGTTGTAATGCAGAGTCAGTGCCGCCGTCACCGTCCGTTGTTCCTGCCAGACCATGATCGAGCGCAGATCGTCATGCGGGGCGAGGGGGCGGTGCAGATCGCGGGCATCGAAGGCGGGGCGAGCAAACTGAGCATTGTGCCTGGCCATGTAGGCCGCCAGAAATGCATTGGCTTCCGCGATGGACGATATGCCTTCAAGGCGCATCGCCTTGACCAGCCGGTCCTGTAAGGTTGCATTGGCCCGTTCGACCCGGCCCTTGGCCTGCGGCGAATTGGCGCAGATAATCTCGATGTTCAACGCATCCAGTGCCCGCCCGAAATGCGTCATGCCATCGCGCCTGGCTGTAGGTTTTGGGTTGCGGAAGACCGTGTGCTTGTCGGAATAAAAGGCCACCGGCTTGCCGTGCCGTTCGATATACGCGCGGGTCGCTTCCATATAGGCGAAGGTGCTCTCGCTCTCGACCATCTGGAGGTGCATCAGCTCGCTGGTCGCGTCATCGATATAGACCAGCAGGGTGCATTGCGGCCCGCGGTCTTCGAACCACCAATGTTTTTGAACCGTCGATCTGGATCAGCTCGCCACGGCAATCCCGGCGATAGCGAGGCTGATACGGGCGAGGGCGACGAGCATCGCGATCTTTCCACAAACCAGCCTGGATCATCAACTGGCGCAGCGTCTCGCAGGCCAGATGAATATCGTGCCGCTCGGCAAGATACTCGCGAGCCAGGGTTGGTCCGAAATCATGATAATGCTCGCGCACGATCGCGACGACGCGCTCGCGGAAATCGTCATCATAACGCCGGTTGCTTGGTCGGCAACGCTTACCCGAAATCAAGCCTTCGGGACCGGCCGCATGTAATCGTGACAGCAACCGGAATATCTGCCTTCGACAAAGGCCCAATAGCGCCGACGCATCCTCAACACGCAATTCGCCACGCTCGACCCGCAGCAGCGTATCGTAACGGGAAAGCTCGCCATGGCTCATGCCAATCACCGTCATAAGCGCCACCTCCTGTATCAGGAGATGACCATGCCACCGATGACCCGCACTGCTACGTCGAGAGTGACATCTCTAACGTACGCATCCGATAGCCGCCGCGAGTTGTCGCGGTGCGGGGGTTCAGGCGGCGATTTCTTCGGCGGCCTGCTGCTGAGCAGCTTTCCAATGCCAAGGGAGGAGTTCGTGAAGGCGGTTCTGTGGGATGTCGGCGATCCGGGCGAGGACGTCGGTGAACCAGGCGAGCGGATCAACGTCGTTGAGCCGAGCCGTGCCGAACAGGCTGAACATCATCGCGGCGCGCTGGCCGCCGCGGTCTGAGCCCACAAACAACCAGGCTTTTCTTCCCCGGGCAACGCTGCGCAGCTGGCGTTCCGCGGCGTTGTTCGAGAGGCAGATCCGGCCATCGGCGAGGAATGTGGTGAAGCCCGCCCAGTCGTTCTGAAGGTAGGCGATGGCCTTGGCCACGGCATCGTGACGAGAGAGCTTGCTGCGCGTCTCGTGCATCCATGCCTCCAGTTCGGCAACGATCGGAGCGGACAGCTCCTGGCGAACGGCCAGGCGCTCGGCGGAAGGCTTGCCGTTGATGTCGCGCTCGATGGCAAAGAGCCGATCGATGATCTCGAGCGCCTCGGTTGCCAGCGGCGAGATGAGCGGCGCGGTGCCCTTTTTCTTGTTGCGCTTGAGCTGCTGCCGGATGTCGACGAGCTTGAAGAATTCCCGGCGTGCATGAACCCAGCAATTTGCGCGCGTCATGGGCTTATCCGCCCAGCCTTCCGCGAACAGGGCATTGAAGCCGGCATATCTGTCGACCTGGAGAATACCGGTATAGCCGGCCAGGTGGGCGCGCGGATGCTCGCCCCTGCGATCGCTGGAGTAGTAGCACAGCGCCACTGGCGGCGCCGGGCCGCCGAACGGGCGATCGTCGCGCACATAGTCCCATATCCGCGCCACGCTGGTTTTCAGTTTGGCCAGAAGTGGAACGGTGGTGTCGTCGGCATGCAGGCGGTCAGCGGCGAGCCCATGAGCCTCCAGCAGCAGGAACAGGGGTTTCACCGCCACGCAGATCGCGCCGATCTGATCGGCGAGCGTCGAGAGGCTCAAGGGGATGCCTTCGGCCTCGAGCCGATCACGCTGGCTATTGAGGGGCTGGTGCAGACCGTACTTCTGGAAGGCCAGGTTTGCCAGGAAGTGCGGCCCGAACATCCCGCGCGGCGTCACGTGGAAGGGTGCCGGCGGCTGGCTGATCTTCTCGCACTTACGGCACGAGACCTTTTCCCGGACCGTCTGGATCACCTTGTGGCGGGCAGGAACTCTCTCGAGCGTTTCGGTGATCGCCGGGGGGAGATGGCTCAGATCGTCCGAGCCGCAGCACGGGCAGAGTTCTGGCGCCGGGATAACGACCTTCTCGCGCGGCACGTCGGCCGGGAAGTCGCGGCGGGTGGAACGCTTGCGGGTGAACGCTGCAACCGTGCTGGTCTTGTCGGCTGCAATTTGGCCAAGCAGTTCGGCCTCGCTGGCATTGGCCTCGAGTTCCTCGAAGGTGAGTTCGAGCTGACCCAGCAGACGCCGGCTGCGCTCGGAACTCGCGCCGTATTTGTCGCGGCGCATCGTCTCGTTCATCAGTTCGAGGTGGGCGTTGCGGGCCAGCAGATCAGCGTTGATCGCCCAAACTTTCGCGACCTCGGCCTCGGCTACGAACAGCTTTACCTGGGCCTGCTCGGCCCGCTCCCGAACGACGGCAACCTCAGCGCGAAGCTGGACGAGCTCGTCGGATGGGTCGCTTGCGGCCATGCTCTTTTATAGCACGAACTTGCCGAAAACCCCAGGATTTAAGCCAGTTTTCCCGCATATTTTTCCCGCCAAGGTGCCTGGACAGGCGGGATTTCTCTCACCTTGATTGACGCTGGGGATCAGCCGACCTGCGTCGGGCGCCAGGTCTCCTGGGGGTTACGCCAGTCTATGCCCTCGAGCAGGCAGGCCATCGCTGAAGCCGAGATCGCGACCGTTCCGTCCTTTGCGGCGGGCCACACAAAACGCCCTTTTTCCAGACGTTTTGCGTATAAGGACATCCCGAGGCCGTCATGCCACAGAATTTTGCAAAGCGACCCGCTCCGGCCCCGGAAGACATAAAGGTCACCAGCATGGACGTCCTTGTTCAGCGATTGCTGAACCTGCAAGGCCAGCGACCTCATTCCCCGGCGCATGTCTGTATGCCCTAGCGCGAGCCAGACCTTACCGCCGCTCGGGACCGGGATCATCGGATCAGCGCCTTCAGAACAGCAGCGGCCACATCCGGCGGCGCCGAGGCGAAGATGTTCACGCGTCGCCCGCCAGGCAAATCCACCACAACAGCTGGCGCAGATGACAACTGGTTGCCGCCTGCCTCGTCAAGCATGACGGCTTCGACGAAGCCGACCTCCGCCGGCGACGCAGCGGCCTGCATTTCAGCTTTGCGGCGCCAAGTGTAAACCAACGCCGTCGATACATCATACTGCCGGGCTATCCGTGCTACGCAGGCACCCGGTGAGAATGCCTCGGACAGAATCTTCGCCCGCTCGTCCTCACGCCAGCGTCGCCGACGCTCAGGCCCGCCGAAAACCGTAATTTGACCCACAAAACCGCTCCTACGACCGCTCTCAAGAGCGAACTTAAGAGCGGTCCATCACGCCCGGGGGAAGGCGACTCTCAACGGAGGCGTACGCATATCCCGCAATACGTCCGTGCAATCATTCGCCTGTCTCAGGTCACCCAAACAAGATTGCGCACGCCATGCCTGCGTGACGATTGCCCGCAGTTTTACGTTTCCGTGGCTAGCAATTTCTTCCGCCACTGCCGCCAAGTTAGTGAACGCCGGGAATGTCATAGTTGCCTCTGCGATACACATCTTGGAACCAACATCACCCATTAAGGCGTACTTGGCGGTTTCGATAATGAACGCGCGCCAATCCCAGCCAACTGCGCGAGAGTAGTACCTTGAGGCGGTGGAGGGGGTGCTTGCGGTGCTGGGATAAAGCCGTAGTTGATCCAGTGCCAAATATCAGAAGGAAGCGATCCTCCAGCCAAATGCGCGAATAGCTGCGAAAGCATGTAGGGCGAATTGTGAAAGAAGCCTTTCAAGCTCTCCGACAAGGCATCAATTGGCGCTTCGCTCTTGAGAATATATGTTCCCATGAAGGGCTGGTAATACTGCGTGATATAGCGGTTTACCTGCACATGGTTTAGCAATTGCGGCTCGGTTGGATTTAGCGCAAACGTGTTGTATGAGAGCAGGTAGTTATTCACCGGCCTGTGCCTCCTCGCTGCGATTCTCCAGAGCAGGATTCGTTGCCAATTGGCTGCTGACCGTGACTTCCTTGATCTGGCCGTGATCCTTAATCCCGACCGTGCTTTTCAATTCAAACATGCGCTGCAAATGCTCGTCCCGCTGGAGCCGATCAGGTTCCTTAATAGTGAAGCGGATAAGCTGCCATCCCACGATGCCGATAGGCCAGCAGCAGATTGCCAGCAACGCAGACGCCGGGATGGGCATACCAAAGCGAAATAGCGTAATCGACCCACCCAGCGACAACGGACAAATCATCAAGCAGAATATCAGGCCGGGGTTCATCGCACTGCTGGTGCTCATCTTGGCGGCCATCGTCTGCAAATGAGATAGATTGTTCCCCATGCATAATAGATGGCATGGCCACGCGCTGGGGCAATTGGCGTATATCGTGATTCTTGAAAGGTTACGAAAAAATCTGAGGATAATTTACCTTGGTTCCCAGGTCGTGAAAATAGATGAGTGCAGCCACTCAGCCCCGAGCGACCCTCAAGGGTATATAGGGATGATATCGGGGCGCTGGGCGCCCTAAACGAATGTCCCCTTCAGAGCGGGCGAAAACAGCGCTCGAATGGCGACAAGTGGCGCATTGTAGCCGGCAGCTTTAGACGACATCAGCCCGTTCCTGCCCTAATTTCTGAAAGAGTGCTCATGCAAGACCGGTCGCTTCTTCGACTCCGCATCAAATGATAGGCCTATTTCTAATGCCTAAAACGGTAGGTAATCTCATTACGGAGCTCTAACTGGTCTTCTGCCGGCGCCGCCGTTTTCATTCAGCATTATAGCGCCTTCGCACCACGAGTTGCGCTGGAAAATCATACTACCGGGACGCCATGTTCTTCCATCGTTTGTGCAAGATGCTGGATGAGCAGCGACGCCGGTACAGACAATGTTCTCCCAGCTGCACTGACGATTGAAAGTGTGGAGAGTTCAACTCTCTCATGAGAAAGAGGGATGAAAATGAGCGAACCCTCCTCAATCTCGCTGATGGCATCGAAAGCGGTCAGCCACCCAATTCCCATCCCGCGCATTGTCAGGGATTTGATCAGGCCGATGCTGTTGACCTCAGCCGCGGCGCGTGGCGTGCCGCCCACATGTCGCGACCATGCAAGATCAAGGACACGTCGCAAGGAGAGATTTTCGCTTGGCACGATGAGGGGGAAGCTGACGCATTCCGAGAGCGTTACCTCTTTTCGATCAGCCAACGGATGGCCCGGCTTTACGATAAGTCCGAGCCGGTAGATCATTGTCCGATCCAGCCTAATTGTTGGATTGTCCGGCGGATTGAAGGTGACACCAACGTCAATTTCGCCAGAAAGCACATGGTCTATGACGCCTTGAGCTCCAAACACTTCCATCTTGAACTGAATCGCAGGATAGTGCTGCTGAAATGCCGACACAGCGGACGCCATGAATTCTGTGGCGCCTTCAACCAGACCAATGGCCACACTGCCCCTGCGCAATCCCACCAAATTGTCGATCTCCGATCGAATCCGCTGTAGGTCGCGACGCCAGCGACGCACGCCGTCGATTAGCAATTCCCCGGCTGCGGTCATGCGCATACCGGACGGAGTGCGCTCAAAAAGCTTAGTTCCGAGCTCCTCCTCGAGCTGGATGATCTGTCGATCAACAGCGGAGGGGGCAATATGAAGCACATCTGCTGCTCTGCGAAGCGCGCCTCGCCGCGCAACTTCGTCGAAATAGATCGCAGCTCGACCAAGTAACATCGCAAATCTCCAGAATTGGTGAGTGATCACATTTTGCGAACAGGCGTTGCTGTATTCTGCGATGGATCAGGACGCAATTCAATGGCACTTTTGACGCACAGCAAAAAAGCGAGAGGGCGAGTCAACCGAGCGATCAGGTGATCGCCCTTTCGAAGCGGGGATTTTGGAATGAAAATTATGCGGGGCAAATCGAAGTTTCTCGTAGGGGCTGTGTTTCCGGCGGCACTCGGACTCAGCGCGGCAGCAAATGCGCAGGTTCCGGTGGCCGCCGATGCTGATGCTGCAAGCGTAAACGCAGGCGACATCATCGTCACTGGCGAAAAGCAGGCCACGACGCTCCAGCGGGCTCCACTCGCGCTTACTGCGCTGTCCAATGACACGCTCAAGCAGTCGAACATCACCCAACTCATTGACATGAACGGCTTCGTGCCGGGCCTAACTGTCGCCAACAGCGGCAGCTTTGTTCGGGTCGTCTCGATCCGCGGCATCGGTTATGAGGCTTCAGATAACCTGAGCGCCGAGCCGGGCACGTCTTTCCATATCGACGGCGTTTATGTAGCCAGTCCCTATGCGCTGCAGCAGGATTTCCTGGATCTGCAGCGGGTCGAAGTGCTGCGCGGACCGCAAGGAACCGTATTTGGGCAGAGCGCAACCGGCGGTATCATCAACGCGATTACCGAAAAGCCGAGCATAGAGGCACTTAGTGGTTCTGCTCAGATTGAGGGCGGCAATTATGACCTAATCCGTGCGACGGCGACGCTGAATGTGCCGCTGACTGATACGCTCGCAATTCGTGGAACGGTTCAGCGCTACTATCATAAAGGCTTCGCGAAGCAGACTAGTCTTGGCTCAGCCTACGGCAATTATGGCCTCGACGATGCTGACCGCATTTCGGCCAAGCTGTCGGTACTCTGGACGCCGTCGGATCGCTTCTCCGCGCAGCTGACCGCTCAATATTTCAATGCCGACGAGCATGGAGCTGCGCAGAAGAACCTCGACGATCTTGATCCCGATCCGCGTCGTATCTCGCAGGACTATCCCAACAAATACAAGCTCGATTTCTTCCTGACGTATGCCGACCTGCAATATGACCTAGGCTTTGGCACCATAAAGTCGCTGACCTCCTACCAGCAGACCCGGAACCACAACCAGATCGACGTCGATCGCTCCGATTTCGCTACTACTGGCGCCTATGATGCTCAGCCTTATTGGAACAATCGGGTCGATGCGTTCAGCCAGGAGCTGAACCTGAGTTCCAATGGCAATGGACCATTCACCTACATCGTGGGCGCCTATTTCCTTTACCAAAAGCTCGGTCAAGACATCCTCGAATACGCGGGGACGGATGCCAATCCGACCTATAATCTGACGCTGCCGCTCACTTTCGCCAATTATCCCTACAACCTCAACTATGCCCTGAACTCAGCTCAGCGTCGCTACAGCTATGCTGGGTTTGCTCAAGCGAAGTGGAAGTTTGCAGATCGGCTAAGTGGAACCGTTGGCTTGCGCTATAACCATGACTATTTCACAAGCAGCAACAGCACGCTGTTCAATATCTTCGCACCGACGGTATATGCGCAGACCAAGGAGAACGCGCTGACCGGCAAGGGTGAACTCGATTTCGAGCTGACCCCGCGCAACATGGTCTATACCAGCGTGTCCCGTGGCTACAAGCCAGGTGGCGTTAGCAACAACAGCACGCCGCTGCTTGTGCCGCTGACCTACCAGCCCGAGCACGTCTGGGCCTATGAGTTAGGCACCAAAAACCGCTTTTTCGACAACCGAGTCACCTTCAATGCGGCCGCTTTCTTCTACGACTATAAGAACCTGCAATATCAGGAAGAAGACCCCATCCCATTCCAAGGCGGTGTGTCCAACGTACCCAAGACCCGGATCTGGGGTGCCGAGGCTGAAGCCACGGTCCAGATCACTGGAAACCTGAAGCTCGATGGCAACCTGACCTATCTCGATGGCGAACTGGTCGGAGACTATATCACTCTCGACCCTTCGCGCGCTCATCAGGCAACACTGGCAGCGGCAGCTCTCGGTTTTGGTCCTTTTGACGGCTACACGATTGGCCAACGAGCGCTTGCGGTTCGCAACACCAACGGAAACCTGCCACCTAAGCTACCCAAGTGGCAGGGTGCCATCGGGATCAGCCACACGCTGGAGGTCGCTTCGTTCGGCACGCTGAAATCCCACGCCGAGTTTATCTATCGCGGTAAGTACCAGTATCGCATCTTCAACGATGGCGCCCGCGACGTGGTTCCTAACTATACGCAGGTGAACGCCAACTTCGCCTTTACGCCGCAGGACACGCATTGGACGATCGCCGTGACGTTGACCAACGTCTTCGACAAGGCGGGGATCGCGTCACGTTATTCCAACCCGTTCGGCAGCTTCACGACCAGCGACATGTATATTCCGCCCCGCCAAGTCATCGGCTCGGTGAAATATGAGTTCTAATCGCGCCGAGGTCCATCCAGTCGACAGCGTCCCGCAAGTCGGGGCGCTGGGAGCGCTCGCCCTCCAGCATGTCCTCACAATGTATGCCGGCGCGATCACGGTTCCCCTGCTGGTAGCCTCTGCGCTTCACCTTTCGTCTGAAAATACCGCCTATCTCGTTAGCGCCGACCTCTTCGCGTGCGGTCTCGTCACACTCCTGCAGTCGCTAGGCGTCGGAGCGTTTGGAATTCGTTTGCCGATCATCATGGGCGTGACCTTTGTAGGTGTCATGCCGTCAATTGCGATCGCGAACCAGCCAGGTATGGGTCTCCCAGCGGTGTATGGCGCAGCTATCGCTGCTGGATTGATCGTGATCCCGCTTGTCCCTCTAATTGGACGGTTGCGGTCAGTGCTTACACCGACCGTCACCGGCACCGCGATGCTGCTCATCGGTCTTTCGCTCATGGGAATTGCGGTGGACTGGTCCGCCGGTGGTCAGGGTGCCAAGGACTATGGATCACCAACGCATCTGCTGCTCGCTAGCGTGACGGTTGGAATCATTCTTCTTGTCACTCGGTTCGGGGTGGGATTCCTCGCGAACTGTGCAATCCTTATAGGGATGGCGTCCGGTTATATACTCGCGGCCGCAATGGGTTTGGTGGACCTCACTGATGCGACGGCGGCCCCCGCGTTGCAACTGATCACCCCGTTCCACTTCGGCATGCCCATCTTCGACCTAGGCGCGATAGCTTCGATGGTTGTTGTTCTGCTTGTTACGCTCGTAGAGTCGAGCGGGATGCTGACAATGCTCGGTGACATAGTGGATCGGCCTGTTACCACCCGGGACCTTTCGCGAGGCCTGCGTGCCGACTGCATGGGCGCGGTCATCGGCGGCCTTTTCAATAGCTTCCCGTATACGTCCTATGCGCAAAACATCGCACTCGTGAGCATGACAGGGGTGCGGAGTCGCTTCGTCTGCGCTGGCGCCGCCGTAATCCTACTCATTCTTGCACTTTTTCCGAAGTTGTCGGCCGTCGTTGCGGCGGTCCCGCCGAGCGTTCTAGGCGGCGCGGCGCTTGTCCTCTTCGGAATGGTCGCTGCGTCGGGCATCCGCTCGTTAGCGGCAGCAGGCCTTGACCATTCCCGAGAGGATTTGCTTGTTGTCGCGATAAGTTTGGGCGTGGGTCTTATCCCAACCTTTTCCGATCGCTTCTTTGCCTCGGCGCCCCCTGCCCTCGCACCATTCACGCATAGCGGAGTTCTGCTTGGCATTGTGACTGCGATTGCGCTCAACCTGTTTCTCCGCGCTGGACGGAATCGCAATGAAAGCGATGCTGATCAGCGGGACACTGACATCCGTGGCCTGCCGACCGCGACGTCCGGCACTATAGGAGGCTGAAATGAAATTCGACGGTAGCGTAGTTCCAATTATCGATCTCACTCCAGCGCGCACCGGTTCTGAAGCGGAAAAGCAGGCTGTGGCCGACAAGGTCGGCGCAGCTGCCCGCAGCATCGGTTTCCTGGTCGTTTCCGGCCACGGTGTGCCCGCCGCCATCATCGAAGGCGCGTCGGTTGCAAGTCGTAACCTGTTTGACCTCTCCCCCGAGGAGAAGGGCAAGTACCGCTCGCCCAGCACTGAGATTTATCGAGGCTACTTCGGCATCGAAACCGGAAATCTCGCCAGTACCATCGGCGAGGAGGAGGCCAAGCCCGACCATCGCGAGTATTTCAACTTCGGCCGTTTCGACTTCAACGATGCCGATCCGTATTTCTCGACCTCCACAGCTCAGCGAATCTTCCACGAAAACATCTGGCCCGACGCGACGTGCCGGAATTTAAGCCTGCGATGACGGCCTACTATCGCGAAATGGAGAAGCTGGCCGCACTTCTGATGGAGCTGTGCGCACGGGCTCTCGACCTTTCGCCAGACTGGTTCGCGGACAAGATCGATAAGCACATCACCAACATGGTTGTCAGCAACTACCCCGATCAGCCCGAAGCGCTGGAGGAAGGTCAGCTGCGTGCTGGCGCGCATACCGATTATGGTGGCCTCACCATCCTGAAGACCGAAGATAAGCCTGGCGGCCTCGAAGTCCAGACTTCCGATGGCCGCTGGGAAGCGGTGCCCATTGTCCCCGGCGCCTTCATCATCAACCTCGGCGACCTGATGGCGCAGTGGACCAACGACGATTGGGTGTCGACGATGCACCGTGTCGTCAATCCGCCGCGTGATCTGGGCGTAGGCAGCCGTCGCCAGTCCTTGGTCTTCTTCCACCAACCCAATTACGACGCAGTGATTGAGTGCATCCCCACCTGCGCCGTCGAGAAGGCCCCAAAGTACGCCAAGACGACCTCGATTGAGCATCTGGAGATGAAGATGAACCAGATGAACGACACCCCGAAATTCAAGGACGCTGAAACGGCCTGAGGCCGATCCCAACTGAGGAACGCGCGATGATCGTCTACACACCGCCGAAGCCGGCAGATAACATCCCCGTGATCGACCTGGGTCCGAGCTTCGCCGACGACACAGATCTCAAGAAGGCGGTCGCGTGGGAGATCCACAAGACCGCCCGTGACACGGGTTTCTTTTACATTACCAACCACGGCGTGCCGCAGGCAACCATGGACGGCCAGCTCGAGCTGGCTAAGCAATTTTTCGACTTGCCCGTCGATGAGAAAATGAAGGTCGACGCGAGCAAGTCAAGCTGCACGCGCGGTTATGAATCGCCCGGTCTCCAGACCCTCGACGACGGCTCACCGCCCGACCTCAAGGAGGGCTTCCTGATTGGTGTCGATCTGGCCGACGATCACCCCTATGTCCGCGACGGCGTTCCCAACTGCGGATCTAACCAGTGGCCGGAAAAGCCGGAGGGCTTTCGCCCCCGCTATGAGGGCTATGTGGACGAGATGTTCCGGATCGGACGGCACCTGATGAGCCTGATTGCCCTGTCGCTGGACCTGCCAGAGGATTACTTCGCCGAAGGTTTGAGGGAGCCGCTATTCAACGGCCGCCTTCTGAAATACGGGCCTCAGCCAGCTGATGCCGCATTCAACCAGATCGGCGCGGGTGCGCACACAGACTGGGGCATGATCACCATCCTCCTTCAGGACGATGTTGGCGGCCTGGAAGTCGAGAATGCGGCGGGCGAATGGATCGCGGCCCCGCCGATCCCCGGCACGTTCATCATCAATCTCGGGGAGATGGTCCGTCTCCTCACCAACGGACTGTATCACGCAAACATGCATCGCGTGCTGAACAACCAGAGCGGCCGTGATCGCTACTCTGTTCCGACCTTCTTCGACCCGAATTACTTTTATGAGGTGAGCTGCGCTCCGACCTGCATGCCGGAAAATGGCAAGCCGGACTACGCCGCCACCACCGTCGGCGGACACATCGCGGAAATGTATCGCAAGACCTACGGCCTCGCAGCGTAAAGGAAAAAATCATGCCCGCTCTGGCTTATACAAACATCTACACCGCCGACATCGACCGGCTAGCTGAGTTCTACAGTACGCTTTTCGGCTTTACGGAATATATGGAGAGCCGCTCGCCGATCTTCCGCGGCTTCGCCGCCGGCGGGACTTCGCTGGGGTTCAGCGGAATCGGCGCGTACGAACTCCTCGGCATGGAGCCCCAGACCGCTCCCGGCGATCGCGTGTTCCAAACCTTCAACGTGGATAGCCCGGAAGAAGTGCGCGCCCTGACCGAGAAGGCGGGGTCGCTCGGCGCGGCCACCGTAAAGGAGCCGTTTGCGACCTACTACGGCTGGTATCAATCAGTCCTGCGCGATCCCGACGGCAACGCGTTCCGCATCAACTTTCCCGGAGTGCCGGTATGAACCAGGCATCGTCGCTTTTGCAGGAGGCCGCCGCTCCAGAGCTTCAGGCCAGGGCGCGCCTGCCGCGGATGGGACGCCCCAGGAACTGCTCCTACGCCGAAGATGACTGGGAAATTCTATCAAAATTCTGGTTCCCTGTCGCCCGAGCCGACGATATCGGGGCCAAGCCGGTCGCATCGAAACTCCTAGACGTGAAGCTCGTGGTGTACCGCACGACTTCAGGAATCAACGTTGCGCGCGACCTCTGTCCCCACCGCGGGGTGCCGCTCAGCATGGGATGGGTCGAGAGCGACGAATTGGTCTGCGCCTATCACGGGCTGCGCTTCGCTGCCGACGGACGCTGCGTCAAGATCCCGGCTCAGCCTAACGTCGTTCCCTCGGACCGTTTTAGGGCAACGAACTTGCCGGCTGTCGAGCGCTACGGGCTGGTCTGGACCTGTCTCGATCCGGATAATGCGGCAGGAGAGATCCCTCCATTTCCCGAGTTCGACGGTTCCGACTTTCAAGCCATTGTATGCCCTCCAGTTACGATGCAGGCCGCCCCTGGGCGGCAGGTAGAAGGCTTCATTGACGTCGCTCATTTCGCATGGATACATCACGAGGCTTTCGCAAATCGCGAGAAAAGCATGGTCCCACTTTATCAGACGAAATCGACCGATTATGGCTTTCAAACCATATACATCAGCGACGTCAGCAACTTCCCGAAGGCCGTTCAGCATCTGGAGCCGGAAGGCTTCATCTGGAAGCGCACCTTCGACGTCCATCCACCATTTGTCGCGTTCCTCACTGTCGATTTCCCCAACGAAGGCGTGCTCAAGATCATGAACATCGCGACACCCGTGTCGGCGCGAGAGACTACGCTCTATGTGCCTCTGGTCCGGAACTTCGATCGCACGGGTTCGGTGGAAGATGTCTATGCCTTTAACGCTCAGATCTTCGCCGAGGACCAGGCGATCGTTGAGGCCCAATGTCCTGAGGACCTGCCGCTCGACCCCGACGAGGAGGCACATTTCGCCGCCGACCGGTCGTCCGTAGCTTACCGCAAGGCGCTCCGGCAATTGGGTCTAAGCGGATAAGCGTTTGCCAATCGGAATGACATAGTGGGCGGCCGAACAGATCGGCGGCACACGTTTGTTCACAAAATGGCGGCACATCGTCACCATCAGAGCGCAATTTTAGAAGCCGTTCTGGCACTCCGTAAATGACTTGCAGCGGCGTTTTGAACAATGTCTTCGTCGGTGGCCGACATCCAAATGGGTATAGGAGAACCTTGAATGCCCCCATTGAGCTTAGAGCACGCCAACGCCATCATCGAAGCCGCTTTCGTTAAAGGCTCCGAACTTGGACTTAAACCCCTCAGTTGCGCCGTTCTCGATGTCGGTGGTCATCTCATCGCTTTCCAACGCCAGGACATGTCCTCGAATTTGCGTCCGCAGATCGCGCTTGGAAAGGCGAACGGCTGTCTTGCTCTTGGAGTTTCCAGTCGCAAAGTTGCCGACATTGCGGCCGAACGGCCTAGTTTCGTTGCGTCGCTTAATTCGATCACTAGCTTCGGCGTCATACCTGCTGCGGGAGGACTGATCATCGTCGGCCAGGACGGTCCGCTTGGAGCGGTCGGTGTGACCGGTGACACGTCGGACAATGACGAGCTGTGCGCACTTGCGGGAATCGCGGCAGCGGGCCTGAAGGCGCAAGTCTAATGCGACGCGGGTAGTCCGAACGGACCCAAAACGCTGTTTTGCATTATTTGGACACCGGTTCTCGGAAGCGCTCGATGCCTCGGACATTCAGTTTTGCCGTCTGCAAGCCTTAAGGCAGCCGTGCGCGAGGGCTCCCGGCGCCATAGCCAAGCCGACTATCCCGGCATTATTTCCCTTTAGGAGCATCGATCCACCTACTAGCACAGGGATTCATGAATGAGAATATTGCAGACCCTAAATAGCGTCCAGCCAGCGGACTTCGAAAGACGGCGACTATGAACTTACCTTGCGTCCGCCGGCTCCTTCTCTAAAATTTCTCTACTTGGTCGTGCAATCGATCATTATCGATAATGCTGGGCTAGGACCGTTGTTGGATTCCCATGATCGCGAGATGACGACCTTGCCGCCTTTGTTGAACATGATTGTCGTTGTCTGCGACCCGCCGTTCGGGCTTGAGCCGCCCGTAACAGTTCCAGATTCAACGGCCTGCCCTACCGGGCACGTCAAATTCTCGGCTCGGAGCAGGGCGCGCACACGGGCGAAAGTGATCGACGCCTGTCGCTGATTTAGAATGATAGGCATGTCGCCAACCGCTGTGGCCGGAGCTGCGGATATGATTGTCAGCGAAGTAGCGCAGGCTAGAAATATCGGTTTGGGGTACATGGTCTCTCCGATGGGTTGCTGGGAAGAATTAGTTCGGTTTTACGCCGTGACGATTACCGATGCTTGAGGAATCGCGTCGTTGGTCGACGAGCCGATATGCTTTTCTAATTGTAAACAGCATCTCAAGGCGGAAAGGATCCGCCCATCTCAGTTCCCCAAAAATCCACGGCTCAAGCTTCAAGACCGGGTCCAGCGCGAGACGTTTATCAAACGGGTCTCGCAAGACTTGCGCAACAATATGCACTGCCGGCTCGATCAACTGTGATCGCGTTCAGAACGATTGAGCCAAAGGATTAAGGGTTATTGGCTTGATCTATTGACTGGAGCGCAAGGGCAATTTCTGCCGGAAACCGCCTGTGCAGAAAAAGAACTCCTAGACCTCGCTGCAACAAATTTAGATCGACTGCGCGCGCGGGCAGCAGCCTCTTATCCGTAGCAGTGCCGAAATTCGAGCAGTATGATGGCGAAATTGTTCTACCGAAAACACGCTCGCCCATACATTGTAGCGTAATGCTAATTGAAGGACGGGCCAAGATGGCACAAGGTGAGCTCAATTTCAAATCTGGAAGCGCCGCATTTGCGGCCCTTACGGGCAATTTTGTGTGCTCAGCCCCCATCGTCACGGCAAGCTTCGGAGCCTTTCTCATCCCGGTCACGACCGAATATGGATGGTCCCGCTCGTCGTTTTCGTTCGTGCTTACCCTCGTCTCGCTCATCGGCGTCGTGATGCTGCCCTTCGCTGGACGCATGGCCGACCGGTTCGGTGTCCGCCGGGTCGTGCTACTGGGGAATCTCGCCTTTGCAGTTTCCATCGCTCTCTTAGCCCTGTGCGGCGGGCGTCTCACCGACTTCTACATTGCCTACGTACTTGTCGCCGTCACGTCTGCATTCTCCTCAACCGTCTTACTTTCGCGTGTCGTGTCGGTCTGGTTCGCAAACATGAGGGGACTCTTTCTTGGACTCACCGCCGGCATCGGCAACGGGATGGGGTGTGCATTCATGCCGATCCTAGCGCTCATGGTCATCGAAAGGTTGGGTTGGCGCGATGCTTACCTAGCTTTAGGCGGCGCGGTTGCAGTCATTGGATTCCCGATCATGTATTTCGCCCTGCGCGAGCCGAACGCGTCGCCGACCTTGGCGATCGCCGACCCCAAGCTTGTGGCCGGAATATCCGCGCGGGAAGCCCGCCAGTCGCCGCTGTTTTGGTTGATTCTCGTCACGATTGCGGTCGGAGGCGGAGCACTGAGCGCAGTATTCACCCATGTTGTACCCCTTCTGGCTGACCGCGGGCTGGGTGGATCAGCGATGCTCGTCATCACCTGCATTGCTTTCAGCAGTACTCTCTCGCAGGTCACACTTGGCCGTATCCTCGACAAAGCCTCGCTGCCACGCTTCGCCGCGGTGCTCATCCTCATGTCGGCGGTAGGGATCGCAGTCCTTGCCCGGGCAGTGACTACACCGGCGCTTGTAACTGCTGGCATCCTTATCGGCATCGGAAATGGCGCTGAATATGCGCTGCTGTCCTATGTCATCCCGCGCTATTTCGGCTTCCGCTCTTACAGCGAGATTTACGGCTCGATTCTTGGTGTGGTCCTTCTCTTCATGGGCACGACCCCGATGCTGATGGACGTGGTATTCGATGTCTACGGAAACTATGGCCTCTCGCTAGTAGGAATAGCTGGCGCGCTACTCGTGACGACCATACTTATCCTGCGCTTTCCATCCTATCGCTATACGCGTACGGGAAATATCAGCGGTCCGACCGCCCCGGTGGCGCCGCTCGCTGCCCTTCCAACATAGAGCCGCTCGACGACCCCGAAGGTCCGTCCGAAGAATGCGGGACTCAAACTACCGAGAGGGTGAGTCGCGAGGGACCATTGACGGCAACGCCCGTCGCCACGATCCGCGCGTCCACAAGACAGCTCAGTTCTCCCCGTACGCCAGTGCCTGGATTGACCGGATATGTGGGAAAGCACGCACCTGCTAGGGAAAGTCGGAGGCGCTCGCCGGGCTGGATAGTAAGGCAGGTGGCTCGTAACCCGATCGCGACAGACTTTGGCTGATGGGCTGATGTGACGGTCGCGTAGCCTTCCCCCACCGCATAGACACGCCCATCCAGGAACAAGTGACTGAGCGTGCAGGAGATGTCGAAAGACGCGTCCTCTGAAACAACTTCAAGCTCGAGGTCGACCCTTCCACACATTGTCACCGGCTCCGCGAACGGAGCCGTGTCAAAGGTCATGACGTCGGGCCGCGCATCCACAGCGGCGCGGTTCAACGGTCCTGCCGGAACGACGAGGGAACCGCCAACCGCCGGCGCAGGTCGCCAAGGGTCTGTTACCATCCACTCCATCTGCGGGAGGGCTTCAGGCGGGGCAGTGTCCAGCCCGCCCGATTGCGGGTCCACGGATGAAGAGCCATCGCCGGTTAAAACGAAAGAAAGGCGGCGAGTCGGCCATCGCGCCGCCGTCCGCCAGCTCGAGGATCCCATGTCGAAGAGGGTAATCGGCGCCCAATCATCAAGCGCTTTCTCGCCTTTCAGCCAATGATCGAACCAGCGTAGAATAAGCAATCCGGTGCGGTTCTCTGCATCTGCACCGAAATCGATGTCTCCGACCTTTCGGTCCCAGGTAAAGTGCGCCCACGGTCCGACAATGAGCCGACACTCGCGGCCCGCAGCCGAGAGAAGGTCATAAGCATCGAGCACCCCCGGCAACTGAATGTCATACCAGCCACTTATAAGCAAAGCTGGCGGACAGTGCCTGCTCAGCGCTTCGCTTCGTGCAGATGGCGATCGTTCATGCCAGTAGACGCTTCCGGCAGGCTCTTCCAGCCAGCGACGATAATGGGCGAGGCCTCCATGACGGTCGACGTAGGCGGGCAAGCCTTGCACCTCTTCTAGCAGAGGGAGGGATCGGTGCGTTCGATAAAGTTCCGAAAAAGCGGCAGCGTTGCCTGTTTGCCGCGCGGTTTCGGCCGCGACCTGAGTCGCCCATGCCATGTTGCCAGCCAACCGAAAGGCACCATTCTCGTAAGCCCAACCAGAATGCACGTCCCATCCGAACATCGCTGGTGCGATCGCTTTCAACTGAGGTGGACATTCGGCAGCCGCGAGAAGTTGAGCCGATCCCTGATAGGAGAAGCCGAGCATGCCGACGTGGCCACTGCTGCCCTTTAGCCCAGCTGCCCAAGCCACAGCTTCTGCTCCGTCCTTCGCTTCGTTGACAAAGATGTCATAGTGACCCCTGGACGTGCCACGTCCACGAACATCCTGGACGACGACGATATACCCCTTGTCCGTGAACCACCAGGGATGGGGGTGGCTCAGTGTAGTCCCGATCCTGCGACCATATGCCTGACGCATAAGCAACACCGGGTGTAGGCCCGCCTCCGCTGGTCTGTAGACGTCCGCGTCCAGCCTTGTCCCGTCGGACAGGGTCATAGAGGCTGATTCGATTGTGCGGGAGGTGTGCACGTAAGTTTCCGGTTCTTGCATGCCTGTCGTTTGGGGAAGACCGGGGTTCGCATCCAGAACAAAGTCGGCGGCATCCCGTTGCCAAAACGGCATCACGCCTCCTCTGGCACGTCAAACGTGGTAATATCCTCCTGGGCGTGCCTTGCCACCTCCTTCGAAAACATTTCACTCAGTGCGTGGACCGCTATCGGGGGGTTACGGGAAGCGCGCACATAGACCCCGAGATCAGCCCGCAAGGCCATCGGCTTGGTGATCGGGATGTGAACCAACTCACCCTTCTCAACTTCTCCCTCTATGCCAACCCTGGTCTGGAAGGACATTCCTAAACCGCGAAGGGTCAGCTGTTTGGCCAATTCAACTGAACTGGTCTCGATGGCCCCCGTCGGCAGTTTGCCTAACGATCGTTGCAGCAGCTGGCGAATGGCGAGGTCGGCCTTTGGCAAAATCAGCTTATGAGAGAGACAAGACGCAAGCGAAAGGGATTTTAGGCCCGCTAGTGATGATCTGGTCGCATCGCCGCGCCGAGCGGGAAACGCGAGAGGGAAAGCTGTTGCAGCTCGCTTGACCGCTCAAGATTGAACGCGATGCCCATATCGACCTCACCGCCCACTAGCGCGTCTGGAATTGACGAGGAGCCCATGATGTTCACACCGATTGTGAAGCGCGGGTAAACCTCACGAACCCGCGTCAACACGTTGGGTAGCAGATTGGAGATCAGCGCTTCAACTGCAGCGATCTCGACATGGCCCGTGACGAGCCCCCGCATGGAGTCGAGCTCGGACCGAACACGTTCAGCATCCTGAAGGACTTCGTTGGCATGGCGCGCAAACGTCGAACCTGCGTGTGTAAGGCGCAGTCCGCTCGAAAGACGCTCGAACAGGGGCGTTCCCAACTCTGCCTCAAGCTTTAGTAGCTGACGGTTGACCGCCGAAGACGCCACGTTGAGCCGCCGCGCGGCCTCTCGGATCGAACCGGCCTTACGGATGGCGTCGAAGTAAACGATCATAGGAGCGTGAAGCCGGTGCGCACGTGTTTGCATACTCCATCGTGCGAGATACCGATGGTTTCGTCAATGTCCCCATATCGGCATCACCCCAGGCGAATCATTGTTCTTTTTGAGGACGGCCGCTTTGCAGCATGATGACATTACCGATGCAGGATGCTTCGAGATAAATGCAGCAGGAAGGCGCATTGCAGGTGTCGACATCACCCGTTCCCGTAATTGACATATCCCGCTTCGACTCTGGTGCCGGCGCCAGGGCTGCCATTGCTCGACAAGTTGATAACGCGTGTCGGCAATATGGCTTTCTAGTCATTCGCGGGCACGGGATCGATGCCCGTCTGATTGACCGGATCGACACGACTAGCCGGGCCTTCTTCGATCTACCTCGTGTGAAGAAGGAGCGCTACCATCTCACGGACAGCGAGAGCTGGCGCGGCTATTTCGCGGTGCAATCATCCTCGCTGGCCAAGACGCTAGGGATCGAGGAAGCACTTCCGGACCTCCGCGAATATTTCACGATCACTAACCCTGACGTTGACCGTACCGATCCATATTACCAGACGCCGGAAGCGTCCGTGATCTTCGCGCCCAATCTCTATCCAACGGATATCGCCGGGCTTCAGGATGCCTGGGAGGACTATTATCGCGCAATGGCGGATCTCGCCGAGAAGCTGATGCGCATTTTCGCGGTCGCTCTCGATCTCGACGAACGTTGGTTTGCGGACAAGATCGACAGGCACATGACAAATTTGGTGGTGTCCAATTATCCCGATCCGTGCGGCGACGAGAGTCCCGATCAAATGCGTGCCGGCCCCCACACCGACTATGGTACGCTGACGATACTGCGGGCCGAGGACAAGCCAGGCGGACTAGAAATCCTCACCAAGGAAGGCGATTGGTCGCGCGTACCCATCCTTCCGGATACCTTCGTCATCAACATCGGCGACCTGATGGCGCGGTGGACAAACGACCAGTGGGTTTCAACCCTCCACCGCGTGACTGCTCCGCCTCCTGGGCAGCGCGTTGGAAGTCGCCGGCTATCCCTCACATTTTTCCACCAACCAAACTGGGACGCTGTCGTCGATTGTATCCCCAGCTGCCTCGGCGAAGACCGTCGATATCCGTCTATCACGTCAGGTGAGCATCTCGAGGCGCAGCGCCAGATGCAACATGCAGTCGAGGGCGCCAAGAAGTGAACCATTCCGATCCCGCCCCCGTGCATATTGCGCCTTCGTCTCTTGCCAATCTCCCTGTGGTCAACATCTCCGGGCTGCTTGGCGGTGACGCCGTGGCGCGCGCCGAGGTGGTGGCGACCATCCGGGCTGCATGCCTCGACAAAGGCTTTTTCTATTGTGTCGGCCACGGCGTACCGCCCCAAATTATTGCCGAAATTTTCAGGGAGGCCGAGCGCTTCTTCTCGCTCCCCATGGAGGCGAAGCTCAAGGTCGATAAGGCACTCTCCCGTGCGAACCGTGGCTATGAGCCGCTGCGTGGCCAGACACTGGAACCCGGAATGCCACCTGACCTCAAGGAAGGCTTCTATCTTGGCATCCATGTGGACGCCGACGACCACCGCGCCAGTCGTCATTTCAACGTCGGACCCAATCTGTGGCCGGAGAGTCTGCCCGAATTTCAAGCGGTGACCACTCGCTACCTTGACATCATGCAAGAGCTTGCGGTCGTTTTACTCGGCGGGATCGCGCTCTCTCTCGATCTTCCAGGAGACTTCTTCGATCCACTCAAGGTCGATCCGCTCGCGACGCTACGTCTTCTTCACTACCCGCCACAGCCCGCAAATTCGGCCCCAGGCGAAAAGGGATGCGGTGCTCACACCGACTTCGGAGGCATCACAATTCTTCTACAGGACGGGGTGGGCGGTCTGCAGGTGTGGGACCACGATGCAGCAACATGGCTCAATGCGCACCCGATTCCGGGGGCGTTCATCGTTAATCTGGGCGACCTGATCGGACGCTGGACCAACGACCGCTACCGTTCGACGGTGCACCGGGTGATCAACAGCTCGGGACGCGAGCGATATTCTGTCCCATTCTTCTTCGCCGGTAATCCCGATCACCGCGTCGAATGCATTAAAACCTGTCTGAGCAACGGGGAGCTTGCGAAGTATCCGCCGGTGACAGTCGATGAACACATGCGCCGACGCTACGAAATGTCTTACAAATAACACTAGATACTTGATCCGACAGAACAAAAATATGCAGCGGGAGGATCAAGACTATTCAATTTAGGGGTGATCCAATGATTATCAATCGTACCAAATCGTCGTTCATCGCAATGGTGGCATTTTATGCTTGGTCGCCACACTCATGGGCGCAGGGGCCTGTGCCTGCAGACGCAACCGCTGATGCGGGCGCGCAGCTTGGCGATATCGTCGTCACCGGCGAGAAACGGGAAGGAAGCATTCAGAAAGCGCCAATAGCTATCACGGCGATCCAAGCCGACGCGCTCACCGCTGCCAACATCACTCAGGTCAGCCAACTCGATGGGACAATCCCGTCGGTCGTGACGCCGCGGAACGGCACGCCCTATCGCGTCATCTCCATCCGCGGCATTGGGTCCGAAGCGACGCAAACTGGTTCACAGCCAAGCGTCGCCTACCATGTCGACGGCATCTACATCGGCAGCCCTATTGCGACCGGGGTGGACTTGCTCGACATCGCGCGGGTTGAAGTGCTGCGCGGTCCGCAGGGAACGATTTTCGGCCAGGCCGCTACAGGCGGCGCAATGAACATCATCAGCAATCTGCCCGAACTCGGCAAGTTCACCGGCTATGGCGAACTGGCGGGCGGCAACTACGCCTATTTTCGCGGAACGGCTGTTCTTAATGTTCCATTTGGCGATACTGTCGCCGTGCGCGCCGCCGGGCAGCGCCTCGCCCACGACGGCTATGCCCGCATCGACAATGGGTACAGGGAGGACGACGCCAATCGTTGGAACGGACGTCTCAGTTTGCTGTGGCAACCTTCGGACATGTTCTCCGCAGTGCTGCGCTATCAGCATTTCACAGGCGATGAGGCAGGGTCGGCGCAAAAGAACATCCTCGATCCCAACCCCGATCCGCGCGTCCTGACGCAGGACTATCCGGGCCGCTACAAGCTCGACTTCGATATAGCGTCAGCAGAACTCAAGCTCGACCTTTCGTTCGCTACCCTGAAATCTGTCACCTCCTACCAACATATGCGCAACGACAACCATGTGGATCGCGACCGGCTCAACGCGGCGACAGTTGGCTTTTACGATGCGATTCCGCTCTGGCTGAACCGCTATCGCGCGATTACGCAGGAGGTAAACATCAGCTCGCCCCGAAATAATCGGCTCTCCTGGACCGCAGGCGTCTATTATGTCGACTATAGGGAGACGCAGAACTTCGTCGAGTTCGCCGGGAGCGGCGCCAATCCCGCGAGCTTCAACATCCCGAAAAGTGCCGCGAACGGGATCCCAGCCAATCTGATCTATCGTCTGGACGTCGATCTGAAGCGCAAGACTTACGCGGCATTTGGCCAGGCGACTTATCACCTCACTGAAAGTCTGCGCATGACCGGCGGCCTGCGCTACACCCGCGACGAACTCGAGAGCTATTCGCTCACATCCTACGGGCTGTTCGCACCCGGTGAGCTCATCTCCCAGCGGGACAATCATCTCACCGGCCGTGCAGTCATCGAATATGACGTCGCTCCGCGTAGCATGGTCTATGCCAGCTTCTCCAAGGGCTACAAGCCAGGAGGCGCGAACCTAATTACGGGTCCGTTGCTCAATTCCAAGACCTACAAAGCAGAGGACCTTGACGCCGTCGAGTTGGGATCCAAGAACCGGTTCTTCGACGACGCAGTATCGCTTAATCTCGCCGGCTTTTTCTACAAGTACAAGAATCTCCAGTTCCAGCAGGAGGATCCGATCCCCTATCAGGGTGGTATCGCCAATATTCCCGGAGCGCATATCTGGGGTGTTGAGGCAGAGGCATCGTGGAAAGCGACCCGTAACTTGCGTTTTGACGGAAATGTCACGCACCTCGATGGCGAGTTCACGCAGGACTATTTCGCCCTCGACGCCGCCAGTGCCAACGCAGCTACCCAGGCAGCGGCCGCGCTCGGCTTTGGCGCATTTGATC
This sequence comes from Sphingobium sp. Ant17, assembly GCF_000588875.1. Lineage (GTDB taxonomy): Bacteria > Pseudomonadota > Alphaproteobacteria > Sphingomonadales > Sphingomonadaceae > Sphingobium. Next base: position 46,979 of record NZ_JEMV01000007.1, on the reverse strand, counting down.
CTTATACTATCAACCTGCGTGCACAGCAGGTCAAGAATCTGCGTGGCGGCACGCCGCCCAAGCTGCCTAAATGGAGCTTTGGCGTCAGTGCGACACATACAGCCGAGATTTTTGGGGGCGAATTGACCAGCCGTGCTGAATGGACCCACCGCGGCAGCTATATCTACCGCGTCTTTAATGCCGGTTCACGAGACATCGTGCCTGCCTACGATATCGTAAATCTCAGCTTCAGCTACGTGCCTCGGGATTCCCGGTCGAATTCGGGGTCGCGGCGTCGAACCTTCTCGACAAGGCCGGAATTAACTCCCGCTACACCGATCCCTTCGGGTCGTTCTTCACAAGCAACGAATATATTGCACCGCGACAAGTCGTTGGTTCGGTGAAGTTCAGCTTCTAAGTTTACGGAGAGAGCCATGCATGTCTACACCCCTCCTTCAACTGCTAAGACCATCCCTGTCATTGACCTCAAGGGCAGCTTTTCCGAACTGCTCGAGGATCGGAAGGCCGTGGCATGGGAGGTCCATAAGGCCGCGCGGGACACGGGGTTCTTCTATATCAAGAACCACGGTGTCTCCACCGACGTCATGGATGGGCAGCTCGATGTCGCCCGCCAGTTCTTTGCTCTTTCGCAGAGCGAGAAGCTGCAGATCGACGCGCGCAATTCTGAATGTATGCGCGGCTACGAGGCGATGGCTATTCAAGTCCTTGACGATGGATCGCAGCCGGACCTGAAGGAAGGCTTTATGGCAGGCCGAGATCTGGGACCTGGACATCCCTATGTCGTTAACAAAGTCCCATATCACGGGCCTAATCAGTGGCTCGCCGACAAAAAATGGCTGCGCCATTCAACTGAGCGATACATTGAGACGATGCGTGCGCTCGGCACCCACCTCGCCGGAATTCTGGCATTGTCGCTCGATCTGCCCGAAGCCTACTTCGGAAAAGGCTGTGACGAGCCGATGGTGACGACCCGCTTACTCCACTACCCGCCACAGATGGGCGTCGGCGAAGGTAATCAACTTGGTGCGGGCGCGCACACAGATTGGGGCCTCCTAACCATTCTGATGCAGGACGATGTTGGCGGTTTGGAGGTGCAGAACGCCGATGGAGACTGGGTCAACGCACCCCCGATACCCGACACATTCGTCATAAATCTCGGTGATATGGTGCCCGTGCTCACCAACGGCCTTTATCATTCCAATATGCACAGAGTTTTCAATAGGTCGCCGGAGAAGCACAGATACTCTGTGCCCACATTTTTCGATCTGGACTATTTCTATCGGATCAAGGCAGTCCCTACCTTGAAATCTGCTGAAAATAGTGTCGAAGTTACGGTCGGGGAACATATCGCCAATATGTATCGCAAGACTTACGCGCTCGAGAGCAGGGCATTAGCGACCGTTCAGTAATCACTCAAAGATCCAGACCCCCACGCGGTTATGCTTAGCATCTGCGGGGGCCGCTAGAACATTGTCGGACAAAGGTTGTCCACTTGAATTTTAAAACGCGGTCTCTCACCGTTTGGTGTCCTCATTTCGAGAACGGAGGATGCGAAAATCTGCGCTAGATTAGACCGCATGGTAGTGCGAATGACTGAGCCATCAAAAACCTTTCTATGCATTGTCATCAAATCGGAGAGCTTGAATGAAGACCCGCGCCGCTGTCGCGTTTGAGGCGAAGAAGCCGCTTGAGATTGTCGAAATCGATCTGGAAGGACCGAAGGCGGGCGAAGTGCTGATTGAGATTATGGCGACCGGGATTTGTCATACCGACGCCTACACGCTGGACGGCTTCGACAGCGAGGGCATCTTCCCCTCCATCCTGGGACATGAGGGCGCGGGCATCGTGCGCGAGATCGGTTCCGGAGTAACGGCGGTGAAGCCCGGCGACCATGTTATCCCGCTTTACACGCCCGAATGTCGCCAGTGCAAAAGCTGCCTTAGCGGCAAGACCAACCTATGCACCGCTATCCGTGCGACGCAAGGGAAGGGCCTTATGCCCGACGGCACGACCCGCTTCAGTTACAAGGGTCAGCCGCTCTTCCACTATATGGGCTGCTCTACCTTCTCGAATTTCACCGTGCTACCCGAGATCGCGGTGGCTAAGATCCGTGAGGACGCACCATTCAAGACAAGCTGTTACATCGGCTGCGGCGTTACCACTGGCGTTGGCGCGGTCCTGAACACTGCTAAGGTGCAAGTCGGTGACAATGTCGTCATCTTTGGCCTCGGCGGAATCGGGCTCAACGTGCTGCAGGGCGCGCGTATGGCGGGTGCCAACAAGATCATCGGCGTCGATATTAATCCTGATCGGGAGGAATGGGGCCGCCGTTTCGGCATGACACACTTCCTCAACAGCAAGGGCATGAGCCGCGAGGATGTCGTGGGGAAAATCGTCGAGCTGACCGATGGCGGAGCGGACTACACATTCGACGCGACAGGCAACACAGAAGTGATGCGCACGGCGCTAGAGGCCTGCCACCGCGGGTGGGGCACAAGCATCATCATCGGTGTTGCCGAGGCCGGCAAGGAAATTAGTACCCGCCCCTTCCAGCTCGTCACGGGCCGTAACTGGCGTGGCACCGCCTTCGGCGGAGCCAAGGGCCGCACAGACGTGCCGAAGATCGTCGATATGTACATGACCGGCAAGATCGAAATCGATCCGATGATAACCCACGTCATGGGTCTGGAGGATATTAATAAAGGATTTGACCTGATGCACGCCGGAGAAAGTATCCGCAGCGTGGTTGTATTCTGACGATCTCAGCCGACACTCTCTAACGATAAATTTATCCGGATTTCCATTATGACCATGCTTTCCATCACCGCGGGCCCTTTTTCCTTTCGTGCACGTCTCGAGGAAGAACTAGCGCCAGCGACCTGCGCAGCGTTTAAAGCGCTCCTCCCCTATGAGGAGCGGGTGATTCATGTCCGCTGGAGCGGCGAAGGCGTTTGGATCCCCATGGGCGACCAGGAATTTGCCCTGCCATGGGAGAACACGACCCGCCACCCAGCCCCAGGCGAATTCATCTTCTATCCTAAGGGCGTAAGCGAGACCGAGATTCTGCTGGCCTATGGCGGTGTCGCGTTCGGCAGCAAGGCTGGTCCACTCGCGGGAAACCATTTCCTCACCATCGTCGAGGGTAACGAGAATCTCCGCGCGCTGGGCAGAATGACACTGTGGGAAGGTGCGCAGTCGATCCGTTTCGGTCTCGAGTGATGTCGCAGGCAACCTTCACGTCTGCACAGACGATCTCTGCCGGCGGCGCGCGCGCGGTCGAGCGCTGCCGATCGCTGACCCGCCCGCCGTTCAGCGAGGAGCAGGACGCTCTCACCCGGCCCTATCTGACCCCTGCGCATCAGACGACCTGTGCGCGCCTCGCCGACTGGATGGAGGAGGCGGGGATGGAGGTGCGCACCGACCCCGCCGGCAACCTTATCGGACGTTATAAGGGCACCAGTGACGCTCCGCTGTTGCTGATCGGCAGTCATATCGACAGCGTTCGCGATGGGGGCGCGTTCGACGGTCCGCTCGGCATCATGCTTGGTATCGAATGCATCGCCGCCCTGGCCGCCAAGGGGCGCCGCCTGCCCTTCGCTATCGACGTCGCTGCTTTTGGGGATGAGGAGGGATCGCGCTTTCCCGCCTCTATGCTAACAAGCCGCGCCGTCGCCGGCACGCTCGATCCCGCCGCACTGGCGATCACCGACGGGGACGGCGTGACGCTCGATGCGGCGCTCGCCAGCGTTGGCCTTGCGACCACCGCTTTCGCCGCCGCGGCTTATGCGCCGGGCAGCGTCGCTGCCTATCTGGAGGCGCATATCGAGCAGGGCCCGTTGCTGGAGGCAGAGGGGTTAGCGCTGGGCGTCGTCACCGCCATTGCCGGGCAGCGGCGGATCACCGTCAACGTCACCGGCGTGCCGGGCCATGCCGGCACTAACGCTATGCACCTGCGCCGCGACGCGCTGACTGCCGCAGCCGAAGCCATTCTCGCGATTGAGAGCGTGGCACGGGCGGGCAAGTCCGATCTCGTCGCCACGGTCGGCCGAATGACCGTAATGCCAGGCGCGACCAATGTTGTGCCGGGCCGGGTGGACTTCACCGTCGATGTGCGGTCGGGCAGCGATGCGGAGCGGGATGCCGCCACGGGAGAGATTCTCGCCGCGCTGCACGCTATCGCCACGTCGCGCGGCGTCACGGTTGTCGCCGAGGAGACCCAGATGCTCGCCGCCAGTCCGTGCGATCCGGCGCTGATCGACCGCCTTGCTGCCGCCGTAGCCGCGACCGGGCAGGAACCCCGGTGCCTCGTCAGCGGAGCAGGCCATGACGCGATGGTGATGGCCGCCCTCGCTCCGACCGCGATGCTGTTCATCCGCTGCACTGGCGGCATCAGCCACAATCCGGCGGAAGATGTGATCGAAGCCGATGTGGAACAGGCTCTGGCCGCCATGCTGACTTTCATCGAGGGGCTCGCGGCATGACCCGCGACTTAGTCGGCTATGGCGCCACCCTGCCCGATGCGCAATGGCCCGGCGGTGCGCGTGTCGCGGTGCAGTTCGTAATCAACTATGAGGAAGGGGCGGAGCGCAGCGTTGACAATGGCGACGGCGAATCCGAAGCCTTCCTTTCGGAGATGGTCGGCGCGGCGAGCCAGACCGGCGCGCGGGCGATGGCGATCGAAAGCCTCTATGAATATGGCAGCCGCGCGGGCTTCTGGCGGCTGTACCGGTTATTCACCCAAGCAGGCGCGCCCGTGACGGTGTTCGGCGTGGCCAGGGCGCTGGCCACCAACCCCGAGGCAGTTGCCGCGATGCAGGCAGCCGGGTGGGAGATCGCCAGCCACGGCCTTCGCTGGATCGACTATCAAAATATCCCTGAGGCGACCGAGCGTGCCCATATCGCCGAAGCCATCGAACTCCACACTCAAGTGATCGGCGAGCGTCCGTTAGGCTGGTATCAGGGACGTACTAGCCCCAACACCGCTCGGCTGATCGTGGAGGAAGGGGGCTTTGTCTATGATGCGGACAGCTATGCCGACGACCTGCCCTATTATGACCGTAGCCATGGGAAGGCGCAGTTGATCGTGCCCTATACGTTGGACGTCAACGACATGAAGATGGTCGCCTATAATGGGTTTACGGAAGGCGAGCAGTTCTTTCGCTACCTGCGTGATACATTTGAGATGCTCCGCACGGAGGGCGGCCGCATGATGTCGGTCGGCCTGCACGGGCGCATCGCGGGCAAGCCGGCGCGCGCACTGGCGGTGGCGCGGTTCGTCGATCATGTGATTGCGAGCGGTGATGCGTGGGTCGCGCGGCGGATCGACATCGCGCGGCACTGGTTGGCGGCACATCCGGCATGAGCGACGCGGCCCTCTCCAACGCCAAATTCGTCGAAAAATTCGGCTTTCTGTTCGAACACAGCCCTTGGGTGGTGAAACGCGCCGCTGCGCGTCGGCCCTTTGCGGACCTCCACGCTGGACTGATGAAGGTGGTGGCAGGGGCAAGCGAAGCAGAGCAACTTTCCCTCATCCGCTCGCACCCCGAACTGGCGGGCAAGGCGGCCATCGACGGAACGCTCACCGCCGAGTCCACGGCCGAGCAGGCGTCGGTCGGGCTCGACCGGCTGACACCGGCAGAATATACGCGCTTCAACACCCTAAATGCCGCCTATCGCAATCGGTTCGATTTCCCCTTCATCGTCTGCGTCCGGCTGACCGACAAAGCCGGCATCCTCGCCGCGATGGAGAGCCGTCTCGCGAACGACCGCAAGACCGAACTGGCGGCCGCGATCTTCGAGATTGGAAAGATAGTGAAACTGCGTCTTCAGGAGGTGCGGGAAGCATGACCCTCAAAAAACTCGAACGACAGGTCAACTGGGATCTTGCTGCGCTGTGCTATGGCGGCGCGACATGGGTACGGCCTCGCCGATCGGAGGACGGCCATGTTCACGATGTCGTCATTGTCGGCGGCGGCCAGAGCGGTCTTGGCGCCGCATTTGGCCTCCTGCGCGAACGTGTCGACAATATCTTAGTCCTGGACGAAAATCCGGCTGGTCAGGAAGGCCCATGGGAAACCTATGCGCGGATGATCACGTTGCGCACGCCCAAGCATATCACGTCCATCGACCTTGGCTTGCCATCACTCACATTTCGGGCCTGGTACGAAACGCAGCATGGCGCTGAAGGATGGGCAGCGCTCGACAAAATTCCGCGTGGTGTCTGGATGGACTATCTGCGTTGGTATCGCCGGGTATTGAAGCTGCCTGTGGAAAACAATACCCGGCTAGAGCGGATTGGGCGGACAGGAACCGGCCTCTACAGCCTCGTCACCAACCACAGGACCTACTTGGCGCGCAAGGTGATCCTTGCGACGGGCATTCAGGGCGGCGGTAACTGGCATGTTCCGAACATGATCGAGAAAGCTTTGTCGCCTGATTTGTACGCTCACACCTCCGGCCCTGTTGATTTTTCTAGGTTGGTCGGAAAACGGATCGGAATACTGGGGGCTGGCGCATCTGCATTCGACAACGCCCAGTATGGCTTGAAGGAAGGTGTGGCCGAAACGCATGTCTATATGCGGCGCTCCGTCTTCCAGCGCGTAAACCCAATACGCCATATGGAGGCGACCGGAATCACAGGTCGCTATGTCGGTTTGTCGGATGCGGACAAATATCGCTTCATGCTGAGCTTCTTCGCGCGCAACCAACCGCCAACCAACGATACATTTGACCGGGCAATGGCCCTTCCCGGCTTCCACCTGCATGTCGGGGCACCTTGGCTCGGGGTCGAGCAGACAGCAGACGACAAGGTAATTGTCACCACGCCCCAAGGCGTCGAAGAATTCGACTTCATTCTGCTTTCGACCGGTCTTGTCACTGACCCGGCGCTCCGTCCGGAGCTGAGCGCGTTCGCGGGCGACATACTTCGCTGGCGCGATTGCTACAATGCGCCAAATGATTTGAGGAATGCCGTAATCGACGATCATCCGTATCTCGGGCCCGGCTTCCAGTATCTGGGCCGCACTCCAGAAGCCACTGAGAAGTTAAGCGGGATTTTTGCGTTCAACTATAGCGGCCTGGTCAGCCTTGGCCTGTCGGCCTCCGCCCTTTCCGGTTTGAAGTACGCGCTGCCCCGTCTTGTGGACGGCGTCGCACGCGATCTCTTCGAGGAAGATGCGCTCTCATTGCTCGCTGAACACCTCGCTTATGACGAGGAAGAGTTCACCGGTGCCAGGGAGATTGCTTTGTGAGCACATTGTCGACGCACGTACTTGATACGGCTGCAGGCTGCCCGGCCAAAGGGATGCGCTTATCTCTTTCGAATGGTGACGGCGGACTGATCTTTGAGGGTGAGACAAATGCCGATGGACGCTGCCCTGAGATGCCCAAACATTTGAAGCCAGGCCCCTATCGTCTCGACTTCCAGGTTGCCGACTATTTCCGCACGCGGGGAGTCTCCCTGCCCAAGCCCCCCTTCCTCGACCTTGTGCCAATCGCTTTCGGCGTCGCGGACGAAGGCGGCCACTATCATGTGCCCCTGCTCGTATCACCCTTCGCCTACTCGACATATCGAGGCAGCTGAGTGAACGATATGGCGATGACCTTGCTGCCACCGGGCACTGTCAGTCGACGCCACATGGCAATCCTCGATGGTGCCATCGTGGCGCGTATGTCCGCACTTCTCCCCGCTCAGACGGAGCGTTGCGTGATGCAGACCTTTGGGATCAGCGTCAATACGTGGGTGAAGGTGAAGCAAGGCCAGCCAATAAGGCCATCCGTCGCCAACCGATTGATTGAACGTCTGCAGTCCAAATGGAGCGAAAATCATGTTTGATAAAGTGGCGTCCTACCGTACCCACGATGGTGTTCAGGGAGTTTATCGTCACGCGTCGATCGCGACCGGAACCGACATGACCTTCTCCGTCTTCTTGCCGGACGCCGCCAGGACAAAGCCGCTGCCGGTCGTCTGGTACCTCTCTGGCCTGACCTGCACCCAAGCGAACGTCACCGAAAAAGGTGAGTTTCGTCGGGCATGTTCTGAACTCGGCCTAATCTTTGTGGCGCCGGACACGAGCCCTAGGGGCGAAGGCGTGCCGGACGATCCAGCTGCTGCCTTTGATTTTGGCCTGGGCGCCGGCTTTTACGTCGATGCGACCGAAGAGCCATTCCAGGCAACCTACCGGATGTGGAGCTACGTCACCGAAGAACTGCCATCCCTCGTCGCGCAGCATTTCCCCGCCGACATGACACGCCAGTCAATCATGGGGCACTCCATGGGCGGACATGGCGCACTGACGATTGGCCTCAGTTGTCCCGAGCGCTACAAGGCGGTGTCGGCCTTTTCTCCAATAGTCGCGCCAAGCCAGGTTCCGTGGGGACAAAAGGCTCTCGGCGGCTATCTAGGCACCGAAGGACCCGCGTGGCGCAGGCATGACGCCGTTGCGCTGATAGAGGACGGCGCCCGGGTGCCGGACCTACTCGTCGACCAGGGCGGCGACGATGAATTCCTGGAGAAGCAACTGCGGCCAGATTTGCTCCGCGCCGCCTGCGACGCGGTCGGCATCAATCTCACGCTCAACTTCCGCGCGGGATATGATCACAGCTATTATTTCATATCATCCTTCATGGCGGAGCAGCTTGGCTGGCATGCCGAGCGGCTTTACCGCTGACCCCTACAATCGGCCAGGAACGAACGTATGACCGACGACCCAAAGCAGCTCATCAAGCGCTATTATGACGTTTTTAACCGGCAAGATACCGAAGGCTTGCTTTCGCTCCTCGGCAGCGAAGTCATTCACCAGCCGAGCCAAGGGACCACGCGCATGGGCATCTCAGCATTTCGTGAATTTCTTGTGCATATGAACCGATCCTATCGTGAGACAGTCATCGACCCGGTCATCATGGTTTCTTCGGACGGAAGCAGAGCAGCGGTAGAATTCATGCTGGAGGGCCAATATCTCGTCACCGACGATGGCCTGCCCGAAGCAAAGGGACAAACCTACTCTCTCCGCGTCGGCGCGTTCTTCGAAATTGTGGCCGGCAAAATCGTCCGAGTGAGCAATCACTATAATCTTGCGGACTGGATCCGTCAGGTCGAAGCAGGCTGAGCATGGCATCCGACAACAGGGCAACCGCGGATCTCGCAAACATGGTGGTAGTTGAACCCGCTTTGCGCGACCCCGCAACGCTGCGAATGCTCGCCATCCTACGCATGACGGTGTTTCGCAACTGGCCTTATCTCTATGACGGCAGCATGGCCTATGAAATGGAGTATCTGTCTGCGTTTCTTGGAGACCCCGCCGCCGTAATGATCGTTGCGCGCGTGTCGGACATCGTCATCGGGCTGGCCACTGCCTCCCCATTGAGCGGACAACCGCGCTCAATATCGGAGCCGCTCGTAGAAGCCGGCTTCGACACCGCAAGCACCTTCTATTTCGGAGAATCGGTCCTGCTACCGCAGTTCAGGGGCAAGGGCATTGGTCATTCATTCTTTGACCATCGCGAGGCAGCGGCTCGATCAGCGGGAGCTTCCTCTGCGGCCTTCTGTGTGGTCGTGCGCGAAGACGAACATCCATCTCGGCCATCCGACCCGCGCGATTTGAGAATGTTCTGGCGCAAGCGCGGCTACACGCCCATCGAGGGTGCGACGACCACCATTGACTGGAAGGACCGCAACGCCGCCGCCAGCTCGCCGCACCCAATGCAAGTCTGGGCGAAACGCCTTTGAAGAAGTCGGTCAGGATCCCAGCTGCGCAATATCCCATCAAGCTGATGGGCACTTTCGACGCCTGGGTGAACAAGATCACTCACTGGGTCGAGGACGCCGCCCGAATGCAGGCGGAGCTTCTGGCCTATTCGGAATAGCCTGCGATGGAAGGCCTGGATAAATCTGACGGAAGCGGCAGATCTACGGGCATCCTCAATTTCGTCATGGCGACGGGACGCGAGTATAACGCTGTGCATCGCGACCTCGCTCGCCGTTTCGATCTCGTGATTTTGGCCGGCAGCAGACCGTTCCTATGTGACGACGACAAGGTAGTGAACCGCAGACTCTGTGACTGCACCGAGGTGTCATGTGTAACACACGGATCCGCGCGGACATTTGCGGATCTATGGTCGCGGGGAAGCGATTGGGTGATACTCAGTTGCTGGAGTGACGTTGTCCATTCTATGAACTCGCCATGTCGAAGCGTCACACCCATCTCGCAATATATGAGAAAGCCTATGGCGCCCTCACCCGTCCATCAGACCCTCGCCTCGAAACATTGAAGGTCGATATCGTGGCTGGGCGGTATGCGCTGCACAGCACCGCCCTTCCCAACGAACTCGACGAAATTGCAGGCGAACGGGGATGGGGACTACAGGTCATGGAGGAACTGCTCCTAGGAGGGTTTCTTGAGTATGGTCCTCACGCTAACCGCTTTACGCGGCGCGACCGCGTGAAGGTCGAGGAGCAGCTCGACAGCCTCGCCGCGATGGAGTCAGTGTGCCTTATTAGAATGACATATACAGATCTGAAACACGTCCGGGAGTCGATCTGGCGGCATCAGGAGGCTGTTCAGATTTCGCTGCAATCGGCCGACAAAGTTGATTTTGCCATCGCGGCGCAACGCCTGCTTTTGACTATCGTCGCCGCGATCGCGCGTGAAAATTTGCTCCAGCGATACACCATACTCGGCTTGCCAACCTTGGCTTATGCTTGGGCACGAGAACTATCTGATGTTCCTGGACAAGTAATAGCTGAAGCTTATGATCGGTTCTCGACAAGCTTTTCAAACCAGGATTATGTTGCTGCAGCGTTAGATATTGCGGCCTTACGGCGGCTACGCCAGCACGCTTAATTACCTGACGGACATACGCTAGCGGTGGGTAGTGCGGGTCAGAATTTCACTCGTCTCATTGGGAAGCGCAAAGGAGGTCTGGCAATGGCTGTGGCCGCCGTAGTTGGGCCGACAAGGGATCGACCAAAGCCTGTGACGTGCGCCCAGACCTGCCGAAACGCGGGACATATCCCGACAGATTAGGCTCTAGTGTCCAGGTCGCATCAAGCCTTTGAGAGGTTAGGCTGCCTGCCTGCCGGCGCGCCAGAACATCAGAAACCAGAGGACGCAAGCCAGTCCAAAATCCATAGGATATTGCCCTGGCCGCGAGGCGGTCTTCCGCCACCAAGGCTGTCTCGAATTGCTGCATTGCATGTTCGCACGCCTGGTGCCTTCCACCGCAATCCAAGATAATCTCAGAAGACATTGCGGCACGATGCTGCTCACCAGCTCGGTAAAGGACCGTCGCCCCCGCGCTTCAAGCACCACATGGATCCACTCAACGCAGGTCAGATAATGCGCCTCTGAGACGGGGTCCAGATCATCCAGACTGGTCCGCAAGATGCGAAGTTTTTGCAGACGCGCAGGATTGTCACCAACGATGCGATTCCCCGCAATCTCCATGAAAACCGCCATCTGTGAAAGGTATTCATCGAAGCGCTCACTCGTCCAGAGGGACCCACGATAAGGGCGTAGGTTGCTCTCCAGATAGCCATCGGCCGCGAGCGCCCAAAGTACGTGCATGGCAGCCGTGCTGGTGCAACCAAACTCGGCCTGCACGTCGGTCGCAGCTACCACGTCGCCTTCGTTAAGTTGCCCCGACAAAGCCCTGAGACGCAACGTCCCATAGGCTCTGTCGCGATCTGTTTCCTTCGCCTTACCCGATACCACCGCGATTCCCCGAAAATGAAGCTCTGATGGCCCCACTTCTGAGGTGGTGCCGCCTTCTTGGACAGTTTGGCGGCGAAGTTAAGCTAATCCCAGGTGTGATTATGCCGCCAGTTTGGTCACCAGATAATGGGGGGCATGCCCCCCATTATCTGAAGCGTCGATCTGCCCATAGGCCTCTGCCGGGGTTCGCCCTGCCAGTCCCGAGTGCGGTCGCTGCGTGTTGTAATAGGTGATCCAGCGGCCAAGGCCAGTGCGCAACTCCGATCCGGTCTCGAAGGCGTGCAGATAGACGCATTCATATTTGAGGGAGCGCCACAGGCGCTCGATGAAGACGTTATCCATCCAGCGCCCGCGTCCGTCCATGCTGATCCGCACCTCGGCATCCCGCAGCACACTGGTGAAGGCGAAGCCGGTGAACTGGCTGCCCTGATCTGTGTTGAAGATTTCCGGCTTGCCGAAGCGCGACAGCGCTTCCTCCAATGCCGCGACACAGAAGCCGGCATCCATCGTGTTCGAAAGCCGCCAGGCCAGCACCTTCCGGGTAGCCCAGTCCATGATCGCCACCAGATAGAGGAAGCCACGCCGCATCGGGATGTAGGTTATATCTGCGCACCAGACCTGGTTCGGCCGATCGATCACCAGCTTGCGCAGCAGATAGGGATAGACCCGGTGCTGAGGGTTCGGGTCGCTCGTCCGAGGCCGCTGGTAAATGGGCGATAGCCCCATCCTGCCCATCAGCCGCCGCACACGCCGACGCCCAACATCATGCCCGATACGGCGCAGATGGCGGGCCATCTGACGGCTGCCATACCAGGGCATGTCGAGGAACGCGGTATCGATCACCTGCATCAGCGCCAGCGTCTCCCCGGTCTCGGGCACAGGCGCATAATAGAAAGACGACCTGCTTATCGACAGCAGGCGGCACTGGGCAGAAATCGATAGATCGTCGTGAGCAGGATCGATCATCGATCGCCTCCGTGTCACGCTCATCGACCGGAGGCTTTGGCTAAAAAATCCCGCTCCACGACCAACTGCCCGATCTTGGCATGCAGCTTGTCCAGATCAGCCTCTGTGGCGGCTTTGGCCAGGTCCCCAGCCCCAGAGAACGTCGCAGACATGCCCTCGACCGCTTGCCGCTTCCATGCCGCGATCATTGTGTGATGGATGCCATGCTTGGCCCCCAGCTCCGCCAGCGTCAGATCACCACGGATCGCCTCCAGCGCAACCTTCGCCTTGAACTCCGCCGAATACCGTTTTCTCGTCGTCTTCATCCCGTCCATTCCTCAGGTCGGGATTAGCTTAACACCCTGTCCGAATTTCCGGCACCACCTCACTTCCTCGCAATAGGCCCAATCAGCCTGCGGGTAAATTGCCGCCCCATTGAGCCGGATCTGACGACCATTGTGGGGTTCTCGTGACGGCGGTGCAAAAAGTGCCGCTAAGCAAGTTATTGAAACATAGTGATAAAAGCCGCAAGAAAATTGTAACTCATTGATATTGTTGGGCAGCGAGGTTTCTCGACCTTCAGCCTGCGGTGTGTAGGCTCTTTCCGGGGGCCGGTGAGAGAATGTTCGAAAACGTACGCTAAGCATCCCGACCGTTCCGATGGAGGCGGAGCGGCCTGAACCGCTCGCGGGGCTTGTCCATCTCGCTCCACAGATAGTCGCCAGTGAGGCCGATATGCTCCCAGCCCAATGGCGCGACATGGGCAAGCAGTTCGTCCAGCACCTCGACACCGCTGGCGCGCAAATGCCGGACGGCGCGGTCGAGATAGACGGTGTTCCAGAGCGTGACGGCCGCGGTGAGCAGGGTCAGGCCAGAGGCACGATGGCGCTGGTTCTCGAAGGTGCGGTCGCGCAGTTCGCCGAGGCGGTTGAAGAAGATGGCGCGGGCGAGCGCGTTGCGGGCCTCACCCTTGTTGAGGATGCTGCCGGTGCGACGCCGCTGTTCGGGATCGTCGAACCAGTCGAGCATGAACAGTGTGCGCTCAATCCGCCCGATCTCACGCAGCGCGCGGGCGACGGGGTTTTGACGCGGGAAACCCGCCAGCTTGCGCAGCATGACCGAGGCACTGACGGTGCCGGCGCGGATCGAGGCGGCGAGCCGCAGCGTCTCGTCCCAATCCTCTTCGATCGCGCGCACGTTGACCGGGCCCGCGACAAGTTGGCGCAGCGTCGGCCAAGGATCGAGCGACGACAGGCTATACAGGGGTCAGTACATAGAACGGACCCAGATATACGCTAAGCGCCGTCAGCCCTGCGCGAGCGTCCGAAAACACATGTTTTCCGACAGGGTAGCATCGCAACCAGGCTACGCCTCGACAACCATGGTTGATTTTGCACGACAAACCCTGTCGCTTTGATCTAGTGCGCGACAACATCAATTTCAGGGTTTGTCGCACATGCTCATCGGGTACATGCGTGTCTCATCGGTCGATGACCGTCAGTCGGTTGACCTTCAACGCGATGCCCTCCTCGCCGCAGGTGTCGATGAGCGCCATCTCTATTCCGACAAGGCATCGGGCGCCGGGATGATCGTCCCGGCCTGAAGGCTTGTGACCTGCCCCCCGAAGGATCCCTCATTCTGATGTAGAGTCTGCCCACGAGAAGGAGCAGACGCATGAGGAAGAGCCGTTTTACCGAGGCGCAGATCATCGGGATGATCAAGGAACAGGAGGCCGGACTTCCGACGGTGGAGGTTTGCCGCAAGCACGGCCTGAGCACGGCGACCTTTTACAAGCTGAAGGCGAAGTACGGTGGCATGGAGGTATCGGACGCCCACCGGTTGCGGCAGTTGGAGGACGAAAACGGCAAGCTGAAGCGGCTCCTGGCCGACAGCATGCTGGACAACGCGATCCTGAAGGACCTGCTGGGAAAAGGCTGACGACGCCGGGCCAGCGGCGCGACGTGGCGCTCGGCGTGATGCGGGACTACCAGGTCTCACAGCGTCGGGCCTGCGTGCTGATTGGCGTCGATCCCAAGACGGTCAGGCGCGAACGCCCGCCGGACCACGGAGCGATCCGCGAAGCCATGCGGGAGATCGCAGGGCAGCGCCGTCGGTTCGGCTATCGCCGGATCGGCGTCATGCTGGAGCGCAAGGGCATGAGCATGAACCACAAGAAGCTCTACCGGCTATATCGGGAAGAAGGCTTGTCTATACGCCGACGACGCGGCCGCAAGCGCGCCCGAGGCAGCCGGACGCCGGTGCCGGGAGCACTTCGTCCTGGTGACCGCTGGTCGATGGACTTTGTCGCCGATACGTTTGGTGCGTCGCGCAAGTTCAGGATTCTGGCGATCAACGATGATTGCTGCCGGGAGAACCTGTGCTTGGCCGCGGACACCAGCATCTCGGGAGCTCGGGTGGCGCGCGAACTGGATGCGCTGGTTCGCCTGCACGGGAAACCTGCTTGCATTGTCAGTGACAATGGCACTGAATTTACGAGCCGGGCGATCCTGCAATGGGCCAGCCAGAACAAGGTCGAGTGGCATTACATCGATCCCGGTAAGCCCCAGCAGAACGGCTTCATCGAGAGCTTCAACGGCTCATTGCGCGATGAGCTGCTCAACGAGGAGCTGTTCGACAGCTTGGCTGACGCCCGCCGGAAGCTGGCCATCTGGCGCTACGACTACAACCATGTTCGCCCCCACTCATCGTTGGGAAATCGAACGCCTGCACAAGCGCGTCGGACGTTCGTGCAGGACGATAGCATCACGCCCGGCGCGCTTGTGCAGGCGAGCATACCGGAATATTCAACCGCAAGACTCTCGTTATGATCGAGGGACCGCCGGGGGGCAGGTCACTTGCCTCGAATTCCTGAAGGCCGGCGACACCTTGGTCGTTTGGAAACTCGACCGTCTCGGGCGATCATTGACCAATCTTCTGGCGATCATAACCGATCTGAAAAATCGAGGTGTGGCCTTCCGATCGCTAACGGAGCAGATGGACACAAGCACGCCCCATGGTGAATTGCTGTTTTCGCTCTTCGGCGCGCTCGCCCAATATGAACGCGCGCTCACGCGTGAGCGGGTGATGGCAGGCTTGGTCGCAGCTCGACGACGGGGCCGGCGCGGGGGCCGGCCGCCCAGCATTGACGCGGAAACGATCGAGCAGATCACGGCAGCCCTCGATGCCGGCGCAAGCAAGGCGTCGGTGTGCCGATCATTCAAGGTGCCGCGATCGACCCTCATCGGCACGCTCGATCGCATTGGCTGGACGGGACCGGTCAAGGCCTGACCCGATGCCCCGCCGCTCTGTTCTGACCGAGGCGCAACACGCCGAGTTGTTCGCCTTGCCGGAGAGCGAGCCAGATCTGGTGCGATACTGGACGCTCAGTTCCGCAGATCTGCGCGTCTTCACGAGCCGGAGGCGTCCCCACAACCGCCTCGGTTTTGCGCTGCAGCTCTGCGCCTTGCGATATCCTGGCCGATTGCTGAAACCCGGCGAATTCATCCCTGATGCTCCTCTCAGGTTCGTCGGGGATCAGCTCGGCGTCGAGCCGGACGCGCTTGCCGATTATGCCACGCGTGGTCCCACCCGGTATGAGCAACTCGATACGCTGCGCGAGGTATTCGGTTTCCGGCAATTGAGCCGTCCGATCCATGCAGAACTGCAGGCTTGGCTCTTGCCGATCGCACTGACCATGACCGGTGGAATCGATCTCGCGCGGATCCTGATGGAAGAATTCCGCCGCCGGCAGATAATCGTGCCCGGTATCACGTCCCTGGAACGCATGGTGAGCAAAGCTCTGTTAGATGCCGAGCGGAACGTGGGCAACCTGCTGACGGGAAGTCTGACTTCAGTGCAATGCGGCCTGCTGGACTCGCTGCTGCTGCAGCACAATGCAGGCCGCATCAGCATTCTTGCCTGGATCCGCCAACCACCCGGTAGACCGGGACGACGTGCCTTCGCGGAAATTCTCGAGCGATTGTCCACATTGCGGGCAATCGGCTTGGAGCCTGTCCTGCTCATCGCCTGGTTGATGCCGATCGTGACGCTGGGCCTGGCGCTGCTGCTCCTCGGGATCGTCATCGCGCTGGGCCGCACCGCCTGGCCACGCTGGTTCGCAGCGCTGGCCAATCCCGTCTCGCTGGTCGCGATCGGCATGCTGATCGCGCGCATCCTGCCCGAGCCGGCGCACACCTGGCTTGACGGCGCCGCGTTCAACCTCGGCTGGCTCGTTGTCTATGCCGTCTCGACGGCGCTGCTCTGGAATGGTGGCCGTTCGCCGGTCGCATCACGGGACGAAGCAGCATGACCGAAGCTGCGACAGCGACAGGCGACGAACAAGTGGGGGAGGAAGCATCAGGCGCTTTCAGCATGAAGCCACTGATGTTCGAGACCTTCGTCTGCTCGATGGCGATGATGTCGTTCGTGGCGCTCGCGGGCCCCATCGCGCGCGTGCTTGGCCTCGAGCCATGGCAGGTCGGCGGGGCGATGACCGCGTCGGGCATCGCCTGGATGATCATGGCGCGGTTCTGGGGCGGCCTTAGCGATCGGCGCGGCGCTCGTCGCTTGACGGCTTGATTGGATCGGGGGCGCCGCGATCAAGCGTTACCGCTCGGTTAGAGAATGGGATGACCAAATTATCGCTGCAACTTTGCCATCGCTTCCACTTCGATGGTTGTAAGCTCGTCGATTGTCAGGTCGAGCGCAGAGCGCTGCGTCTTCAAGTCGACCAACCTTTCCCGGATGCGGGCAATCAATCGCTCCATTTGCTCCTTATGCTCGGGATCGGCATCGTAGAGATCGAGAAACTCCTTGATTTCCTTGATGGAGAAGCCAAGGCGTTTGCCGCGCAAAATCAGCTGTATGCGTCCGATCTCACGCCTGGAATATGCCCGGGTACTGCCTACCCGTTGAGGGGCGATAAGCCCCTCCTTTTCGTAGAAGCGTAGCGTGCGAAGTGTCAGTCCGAGTTCCTGAGCGACATCCTGGATGCCGTACACTTGTAAATCCGCATCCTTTGCGCGGGTTCTCCCCTTGTGCGTGGGGTTGTCGCGATCCGCGTCCTTAAGCGTTTCATCGTCCTCGGCGAGGTGGAGCGAGTTCCCCATGCCATCCACTCCCTGTCCTCCAATCACGGCTACCCTACCACTCAAGCGCATAAGCCTCGTAGCTTGACAGGGGATAGAGGCTCAGGCGAGCTTTTTGTTCTCCTCCTCGATCAAATCCTTCTTCGAAAGTTTGCCGATCAACGTCTTGGGCAGGCTGTCCCGGAATGCGAAGGCCTTGGGCATCTCGATCTTGCTGAGGCGATCCTGCAAAAAGACCTTGAGTTCATCGACGGTCAGGTTCGATCCCTCGTGCAGCGCGATGAACAACTTGGGAGATTGACCTCTGTAGGCGTCAGGAATCGCGATTGCGATCGCCTCCTTTACCGCCGGGTGCTGGTAGGCCGCATCCTCGATGATCCGGGGATATACATTATATCCGCCACAGAAGATGATGTCCTTGATGCGGTCGACGAGGAAGAGATAGCCATCCTCATCAAAATAGCCGATATCGCCGGTTCGTAGCGCGCCATCGACGAAGACAGCACTGGTTTCTGCAGGGCGCTGCCAATAGCCCTTCATCACCTGAGGGCCGCGGGCGCACACTTCTCCGCGTTCTCCCTGGGGAAGAACCCGCGAGGGATTCTCCGGATCTCGGATCTCGATGATGGTGCCGGGGAAACTTGGGCCGCAGCTATTGTCCTTCACCGTCCCAAACAACGGGTTGCAGGCGATGATCGGGGCGGTTTCGGAGAGCCCATATCCTTCCACGACCCTGGCACGCGTGCGTGCCTCGAACTCCTCGCGTACCTCGAGCGGGAGCGGTGCGCCGCCGGATATACAGGCGCGCACGGCCGAGAGATCGGGTATCTCGTCGTCCGGAAGCGCGTTCAGGGCAACATAGATCGTAGGCACGCCGAAGAACTGTGTCGGCGGCTTGCGCTTCATCGTGTTGAGAACCTGCTTCATCTCAAACCGTGGCAGCAGGACGATTTCGGCGCCGATTTCGACTGAGAAGTTGAGCACCGTCGTGAGTGCGAAGACGTGAAACATGGGCAGGACGCCGAGAGTTCTCTCCTGCTGCGGGCGAAGTCCTCCCACATGCACCACCATCTGGGCGCTGTTCGCCGTGAGGTTGGCGTGGGTCAGCATTGCGCCCTTGGGCACGCCGGTTGTGCCTCCGGTATATTGAAGGACCGCGACATCATCAGGGTGACGTTCTACCGCGTCAGGTTCGGCATCATGGGCGAGAAGCGCCTTGAGCCGGACATGAAGGCCTTCGTCGAGTATCCGCGCGTGGTCTTTTCGCTTGAATAGCGCAAAGCCCAGGCCTTGCAGCCAGGGCAGCATATCCCTCATGCCGCACAACACGATCTTGTCCAGCCCGGCACGTGGCGCGACGGCTTGCACTTTCTCGTGGATTATCCGGACGTCCGGTACCGCCATCATGCGCGTTCCCGAGTCCCGGATCTGATGCTCCAGTTCGCGCTCCGTGTAGAGCGGGTTGAAGTTGACCACGATCGCACCCACGCGCAGCGCCGCGAAGTACAATATCGCGAAATAGGGGCAGTTCGGCAGGCACAGGCCGAACCGATCGCCCTTGCGCAGCCCCTGATCCTGCAATCCACGTGCTGCACGGCGAACGAGTTGCCCCACCTGCGCATAAGTCCAGGTTCGCCCGAGAAAGTCGATGGCGACGCGTTCGGGATAAAGGTTCAACGCATTGTCGAGGAGGTCGGTCAGGAGCCGTGGCGGAATTGCCGGTTCCGGTATCGACGGGAAGCCGCTGATGGCGGGCTGGGGCATGGCGATCTCCAGCATCAGAAGTGGAAACGTCCGCCGAGCGACAGCACGACGGCGTGCGCGTCCTCGAGCTTGCCGTCCATCAGGATCGGCGTCTGCACGGCCGTGCCGGCATAGGCCGCTGTCGTGCGATCAATAGTCGTATCCTTGAACGTAATATACGCTGCGCCCGCATCGAGCGTGAACCGGGAAGACACGGCATAGCTTGTGCCGGCAGCGAAATTCCAACGGTTGCTGTCAGGCACTCGAGCGTCCCGATTGCCGTTGCGCGTCGGGGTCTGGGCGTGTTGAACGCCGGCACGAACGGTCCAGGCTGGTGTGACCGCGTAATCGATGCCGCCTGCGAAGCTCCAAGTGTCCCGGTAATTTTCCGGGATTGAAACGTTGAGCGGCGCGCCGAGCCGGATAGCGTCGAATTTCGACCAACCCATGCGGGTCACCTGACCGTTGAGGGTGACCTTGGGCGACACCGCCACGCGCGCTCCGAAGATCGCCTGCCAGGGGGTCTCGAACGTGGCGTTTGCATTCACTACGCTGTTTTGCCCGGCGAGCGGACCAAGAAGACCGGTCGTCGTCACCGAACCGTCGAGATTATGCTTCACGCTCGACTTGTAGCTGGCGCCCAGTTGCATGGGGCCGGCGCGATATTGCAGCCCGGCCGACCAGCCAAGATCCCAACCATTGCCTTTCAGCTCCTGGTGGCCGTCGGCGAGAAGAGGCGATAGGTTCGGCAGATAGTTGGACAATGATGCGTCGGCATATTCGATATTAAGCGCGGCGCCGATGCTGAGATTTGGCGTAACGAGGTAGGCGATCGATGACTGGATGTCGTATGTTCGCAGCTTGGTCTTGTCGGCGCTATACCGTGCCCAGCTGTCGGCATCATAATTGGTTGTGAAGCTATAAGGGGAGGCGACGGTCAGCCCCAAAGCGAGCCGTGATGTCAGGCCGACGGCTATCGCGCCGGAGGGTAGTACGCCATTATTGATCGGATCACGAGAGCGTTGGCTCCCGCCTACAGCCGCAGCCGACTGCCCGGGACGGACAATGAGCGTGTTGACATTGTCAACCGACCCTTTGGGAAGGATTACGCTTACGGCCTGGTGGGCATCGACTCCTTCCATGCCTGCGATCGCAGCCGGATTCCACCAGAGGGACTGTACGCCCTGGTCGGCGACCTCGCCCGAAAAGGCTCGTCCGGCACCTCTGGACGATTGTTCCTGAAGGTAAAAGGCCTGCGCGCTCGCGGCTTGCGGCGCGAGCAATCCAGCCGCCACGGCCGATGTTGCGATCCCAACTTTCCAATTTTTGCCTGCCACGCCCATCTCCCCTTTCGTGATTGTCAAATTCCTCGTGCTTATCGGAGGCGCGTCCATGTCTGCGTCTTGCACAGGGGCCAGACGATGCAGCCCTTGAGGCGCAAATGATCCCGATCGGCTAACGTGACCGTCGCGCTGTATGTACCGCCATCCTCAGCGTTGTAGATGGAACCACCCGACCAACTGCCCGACTTCCACGTAAAACCCTGCAGAATCTGCAATCCACGAAGCGGACGACCGCGCAACGCAGCGGTCTTGTTCTTTTCGTCACGTAGTTCGGGGTTGGCTTTGATCCCGTCGGAACTGATCAAGGCACCGCAGATCGATTGCCCGCAGCGGGTGATTTCCACGACGCCATGACGGCTCTCGGTTTGCCAGCGACCGACAACGGTGTCGGCGGGCAATGCAGTGCTCGAAGCCAGTAGTGTCAGAATGATCGACATTGTTCCTCTCCGCGCGCCTTCAGGCGACCGTCTGTTT
Organism: Sphingobium sp. Ant17; assembly: GCF_000588875.1. Taxonomy (GTDB): domain Bacteria; phylum Pseudomonadota; class Alphaproteobacteria; order Sphingomonadales; family Sphingomonadaceae; genus Sphingobium. The sequence continues at coordinate 25,676 of NZ_JEMV01000007.1, read as the reverse complement.
CACGTCTGGAGCCAATATGCGGCAAATCAGCGTCCCATAACCATCTCGATGACGTATAGGTAAGTCAATAGCTCAATGCGTCATCAAAATGCCTATTAGGTTGTGTGCGAATTGGAGGGGTCAGGCGCTGCTGGCCCCGTCGTCAGGGTTCGGGCGTGTTCGTGTGTGACGCCGTCAAGCTATTGATCTGTGCGTGCCTTCAAGCAAGGAAAGATTGCGATAATTGCCCAGTTCCTGAATGCGCTGGATGGAACGCGACACTTCGCCGTCAGCCGCCCCGTTCGCGGCAACGACCAGGCGCCCGTAGCCGCCGGCGTGAATGCGAAAGTCGCTCCAGATCCGGACGCTATCCCCGATGATGCAGGAGACGAGATGGCCCGGATGGAAGTCGGCCCGATCGACAACCGGCTCGGCGTAGCTATCGTTCGCCACAACGACGATGTGGGTTGCGCGGATGACCAGGCCCGGCAGCGTTTCCATCCACTGCAAGGTATCACTGAAGGGGCCGACGTCGGGAGCAGACCAGAACTGCGCGTCCGCGCTGACCGAGGTTGACGTTAGCGTCGTGGTGACCGCTTCACTGTGCCTTTCCCAGGCCAGCCGCCCGTTGGCGGACCACTCCGTTTCCAGGTGGCGCAGGTTGCGATCGAGTCCAGAGGCACATCGCTGCTCCAGGATCAGCCATTCCTTCTCCCGGTCATTCTCATCGACCAGGCGAACCGTCTGAAATGCCATGGCGGGCAATTCGAGTGCAGGAAAACGGCGCAGATGCATTTCGCCGACGATCTGACGCCGGAGGGGATGCTCAGAAAATCGCATGTGTGCGCCTTCGAAAACAGGTGCAGTGGCGCTTGGGGAGAGGCGCAGCCGTCGATAAGACGGGCGCGAGCATCATCGCCGGGATGAGAGTGCGCGGTTTTTCACTGGCGAGCATCCGTACGTTCCTCGGCCAAGACCTCCGATATCAAGCCTCCCGGGAACCGGTGCATGACGATTCCCTCGACGGCGTGAGAAGAGTGCCAAAGATTTTAGTTGACGTAAACGTCATTTCACGCACCATTAGGTAATCAGATGTCCGATTCCCTGGAGAGGCTATCATCGATGCGTAATGTGGTTGTTGCGGGCTATGCCCGGTCCCCCTTTCACCTGGCAGGCAAGGGCGCGCTGGCGCGCGTCCGCCCTGACGATCTGGCCGCTCAGGTCATTCGCGGACTGATTCAGCAGACCGGCGTGAAGGCCGAAGATATCGAGGATATCGTGCTGGGCTGCGCTTTTCCTGAAGGCGAGCAGGGCTTCAACATCGCGCGCCTTATCGGTCTTCTCGCCGACCTGCCGCTCTCTGTCGGCGGCATGACCGTTAATCGCTTCTGCGGATCGTCGATGAGCTCGGTCCACATCGCTGCGGGCCAGATTCAGCTTGGCGCCGGCGAGGCCTTCATCTGCGCGGGCGTGGAGTCGATGAGCCGCGTGCCGATGATGGGGTTCAATCCGCTGCCGAACCCCGAGCTCGCGAAGAAGAGCGCCGCCTATATGGGCATGGGCGACACGGCGGAGAATGTCGCGACCAAATATCAGATCACCCGTGCCCAGCAGGAAGCCTTTGCGGTCGCCAGTCAGGACAAGGCGGCCGCGGCTATCGCGGCCGGCAAGCTCGAGGCCGAGATCGTGCCGATCACGACCAAGGCGGGCGTGGTCGACAAGGATGGCACGCCGCGTGCCGGCACGACGACGGAAACCCTCGCCGGGCTGAAGCCGGCCTTCAGCCAGGACGGCACGGTAACGGCGGGAACGTCCTCGCCGCTGACCGATGGCGCAAGCGCAATCCTGGTCACGAGCGAGGATTATGCGCGCGCGCATGGACTGCCGATCCTTGCCCGCATCAAGTCGGTTGCTGTCTCTGGCTGCCAGCCGGAGATCATGGGCATCGGACCGGTCGAGGCCTCGCGCAAGGCGCTGCAGCGGGCGGGGCTCAGTGTGGACCAGCTTGACGTTGTCGAGCTCAACGAAGCCTTTGCGAGCCAGTCACTGGCCTGCATCAGCGACCTGGGGCTTGACCAGTCGAAGGTCAATCTGGACGGCGGCGCCATCGCGATAGGCCACCCTCTGGGGGCGACCGGTGCGCGGATCGTGGGCAAGGCCGCGGCTCTGCTGAAGCGCGAAGGCGGCAGCTATGCGCTTGCCACCCAGTGCATCGGCGGCGGTCAGGGCATCGCCACCGTGCTGGAGGCGGCGGAATGAGCGAGCAGGCCATCAAGCCAGTCGGCGCCCCGCCGGAAACCATCAAAAAGGTCTGCGTGATCGGCGCAGGCGTCATGGGCGCCGGCATCGCAGCGCAGGTCGCCAATGCCGGCGTGCCGGTGCTGCTGCTCGATATCGTGCCCAAGGAGGGCGGCGATCGTGACGCCGTGGCGAAGGGTGCGGTCGCGAAGATGCTGAAGACCGATCCGGCGCCCTTCATGTCGAAGGCTGCGGCGAAGCTCGTTGAAACGGGCAATATCGACGACCATCTCGAGCGGGTGGCCGAATGCGACTGGATCGTCGAGGCGATCGTCGAACGGCTCGACATCAAGCAGGCGCTCTACGCCAAGCTCGAGCAGCTCAAGCGTCCGGGCACGGCGGTATCGTCCAATACCTCGACGATTCCGCTTGGCCATCTGGTCGAGGGGCGGGACGATCAGTTCAAACAGGACTTCCTGATCACCCATTTCTTCAATCCGCCGCGCTACATGCGGCTCATCGAAATCGTGACCGGCCCCGACACTGATACGGCTGTGGCGAGGCGCGTCTCGGATTTCGTCGATCGAAAGCTCGGCAAGCGCATCGTGCCGGCGCGGGACACGCCGGGCTTCATCGCCAATCGCATCGGTACCTACTGGCTGGCCGTCGCGATCAATGCCGCGATGGACCAGGGGCTGACGGTGGAGGAAGCCGACCAGATCGGCGGAAAGCCGATGGGCGTGCCCAAGACCGGCATTTTCGGCCTTGTCGATCTCGTTGGCGTCGACCTCATGCCGCTGCTCACGAAGAGCCTGTCCTCGACGCTGCCGGCAGGTGACGCCTATTTCGACACGGTGAGGCCGATGCCGCTCGTCGACAGGATGATCGCGGAAGGCTTTACCGGGCGGAAGGGCAAGGGCGGTTTCTACGCGTTCGACAAGGCGACGAAGACCAAGAAAGCGCTCGATCTCGCGACCGGCGAATATCGCGTATCGGTGAAGCCGGCTTCCTTGCCGGGCCGGGCCGAGAAGGACCTGGCAGCATTGGTTGCTGCGCCCGGCAAGGTCGGCGCCTATGCCTGGGAAATTCTCGGCAAGGTTCTTTCCTATGCCGCGAGTCTGGTCGGTGAATCTGCGGACAACATCGTCGGCATCGATGACGCGATGAAGCTCGGCTACAACTGGAAGTTCGGGCCGTTCGAACTGATCGATCGCCTCGGGCCGGGCAAGCTCGCCGAACGGCTGGCCGCCGAGGGGCGGGATGTTCCCGCGATCCTCAAGGTAGCCGGAGATCGGCCTTTCTACCGGGTGCAGGACGGCCGTCGGCAATATCTCGATGCCGCCGGCGACTATCATGATGTCGTGCGGCCCGAGGGCGTGCTGCTGCTGGAAGACATCAAGCTCCATAGCCAGCCGATCCTCAAAAATGGTTCGGCGGCACTCTGGGATGTCGGCGACGGCGTTGCCTGCCTTGAGTTCACCGGCAAGATGAACGCGCTCGACGGCGATGTGATGAAGCTGATCGGTCAGGCGATCCCGGTCGTGCAGGACAAGTTCAAGGCGCTCGTCGTCTATAATGAGGGCAGCAATTTCTCCGCCGGCGCCAATCTCGGTCTTGCTCTGTTCGCACTGAACATCGCGGCATGGGGCGAGATCGAAAAGCTCGTCGCGGGCGGGCAGCAGGCCTACAAGGCGCTCAAATATGCGCTGTTCCCGGTCGTGAGCGCTCCGGCCGGCATGGCATTGGGCGGCGGTTGCGAGATCCTGCTCAACAGTGATGCCGTGCAGGCCCATGCCGAAAGCTATGTGGGTCTGGTCGAGTGCGGCGTGGGTCTGATCCCTGGCTGGGGCGGATGCGGTGAAATGATCGATCGCTGGCGCTCCAGTCCCGGCATGCCCAAGGGGCCGATGCCGGCCGTAGCCAAGGTCTTCGAGACGGTATCGACAGCCACTGTGGCAAAGTCGGCCGCCGAGGCGAAGGAGCATGGCTTCCTGCGTCCCTCGGACGGCATTACGATGAACCGGGACCGTCTGCTGGCGGACGCCAAGGCGAAGGCACTGGAACTGGCCGACGGTTACAAACCGCCTGTGGCTCCGGAATTCCGCTTGCCTGGCGCGGGAGGCAAGTCCGCTCTTTCGATGGCTGTCGAAGGCTTCCAGGCCCGTGGCCTCGCCACATCTTACGATGGTGTCGTATCCGGCGCGCTCGCCGACGTCCTGACGGGCGGCGAGAAGGATCTCATCGACATCGTGACCGAAGAGGATCTGCTGGCGCTCGAGCGCAAGGCCTTCATGCAACTGGTGCGCGACCCGCGGACCCAGGCGCGCGTCGAGCAGATGCTCGTCACCGGCAAGCCGCTGCGTAACTGATTGGCGGCCGGCGGCCGGATGGCCGACCGGTCAGGAGATATAAATATGCAAGTCTATGACGCCCCGTTGCGCGACATGCGCTTCGTGCTCAACGAACTCCATGCCGATGACGGCTTCGGGGATATTCCCGCACTGTCGGAGTTCACACCGGATCTCACCGATGCGATCCTCGAGGAGGCGGCGCGCTTCTGTCGCGACGTCCTGTTGCCGATCAACCGGTCGGGCGACGAGGAGGGGTGTCATCTGGAAAACGGCGTCGTGCGGACGCCGGCGGGGTTCCCCGAAGCCTATAAGCAGTTCGCCGAAGGTGGCTGGACCGCGCTCGCATCCGATCCGGAATGGGGTGGGCAGGGGCTGCCGGAAGCGGTCAACAAGCTGGTCGAGGAGATGATCTGCTCGTCCAACCTCTCCTTCGGCCTCTACCCGGGCCTCACCCATGGTGCCACCACTGCGATCGAGGGCCATGGCAGTGACGCGCTCAAGCAGGCCTACCTGCCCAAGATGGTGAGCGGCCAGTGGTCCGGCACGATGTGCCTGACCGAGCCTCATTGCGGTACCGATCTCGGGCTCCTGCGCAGCCGCGCGGTCCCGCAGGGCGATGGCAGCTACAAGGTCACCGGCTCCAAGATCTTCATCTCCGCCGGTGAGCATGACCTGACCGAGAATATCATCCATCTCGTGCTCGCCCGCCTGCCCGACGCCCCCAAGGGCGTGAAGGGCATCAGCTTGTTTCTCGTCCCCAAATATCTGCCCAGGGAGGACGGTACTCCCGGTCAATCGAACGGCGTCGCCTGCGCCGCGATCGAGCACAAGATGGGTCTCAAGGCGTCGGCGACGTGCCAGATGAACTTCGATGATTCGATCGGCTGGATCGTCGGTGAGCCTGGCAAGGGCATGGCCGCCATGTTCACGATGATGAACACGGAGCGTGTCTCCGTCGGCATCCAGGGCCTGGGTGTGGGCGAGGCGGCGTATCAGGCGGCGGCCTGGTATGCGAAAGATCGTATTCAGGGTCGGGCGCTCTCGGGACCCAAATATCCCGATCAGGCAGCCGATCCGATCATCGTTCACCCCGATGTTCGCCGCATGTTGATGACGATGCGGGCTTATAATGAGGGATGCCGGGCGCTCTCGGCCTGGGTCTCGCGCGCCCTGGACGCGGAAAAACATTCTCCCGAACCCGAAGTGCGCCAGCGTGCGAGTGACTTCATTGCGCTCATGACCCCCGTCGTCAAAGCGCTCTTCACCGACCTTGCGTTCGACAGCGCGAACCTTGCGGTCCAATGCTATGGTGGCCACGGCTACATCCGCGAAAGCGGCGTCGAGCAATATGCCCGCGATGCCCGGATCACCATGATCTATGAGGGGACGAACGGCGTTCAGGCGCTCGATCTCGTCGGCCGCAAGCTCGGCGCCCATATGGGCCGCTATCTGCGCAGCTTCTTCCATCCGGTGTCGGCTTTCATCGAGGAAAACAACGTCGACGGACCGATGAAGCCGATGATCGAGGCGCTCGCCAAGGCGTTCGGGGCGCTGCAGCTTTCGACGGCCACGGTCGCGCAGCGGGCGCTCAAGGATCCCGAAGAGGCGGGCGCGGCGTCGGCGGACTATCTGCGTCTGATGGGCCTGGTGGCCATGGGCTATTGCTTTGCCAAGGCGACCAAGATCGCAGGCTTGCAGCTCTTCTTCGGCAGCGAGGACAAGCGCTTCTACGATGCCAAGATCAAGACGGCGACGTTCTTCTTCGAGCGTATCCTGCCTCAGGCGACCGCCAGCTTCCTGGCGATCAAGGCGGGCAAGAAGTCGCTGATGGCGCTGGAAGACGACGTGTTTTGACGCTTCCGGCAAGCCTCGAAAAGCGGCTGGCCATTCCAGCCATCGTTGCGCCGATGTTCCTTGTGTCGGGACCGGACCTTGTCGTCAGTTGCTGCGAGGCGGGACTGCTTGGTACTTTCCCGACGCTCAACCAGCGCACCAGTCAAGGTTTCGGTGAATGGCTGGATGAAATCGAGGAGCGGCTGGCTCCCATGCCGGGAGCGGCGCCCTTCGGCGTCAACCTCATCGTCCATAAGAGCAATCCGAGGCTCGACGCCGATCTGGAACTGATCGTTCGGCACCATGTGCCATTGGTCATCACCTCGCTCGGCGCCGTCGCGGATCTTGTCCAGGTGGTTCAGGGCTATGGCGGGCTGGTCTTTCACGACGTGACGAACGTGCGTCATGCGGAAAAGGCGCTCGAAGCTGGCGTCGACGGTCTGATCGCGGTCGCTGCCGGCGCGGGGGGACATGCCGGCACGATGAGCCCGTTCGCACTGGTTGACGAGATACGGCGCTTCTTCCAGGGGCCGCTGGCGCTTTCCGGCGCCATCACGCGCGGCCACCAGATCGCGGCCGCGCAGATGATGGGGGCCGATCTTGCCTATATCGGATCCCACTTCATCGCGTCGGAAGAGAGTCTCGCCTCGCCGGCACAGAAAGACATGGTGATCGGGGCCGGACCAGCGGATATCGTCTATACGGACCGGGTCACCGGCGTCGGGGCCAATTTTCTCCGGCCCTCGCTGGAAGCCGCGACTCTCCCTGAGCCACATGGCGCGCTTTCGGTTTCGGAGGAGGCCAAGGCCTGGAAGACGATCTGGTCGGCAGGCCACGGTGTCGGCGCTACCACTGCCGTCCAACCGGCCCGATCCATCTGTGAGAGACTCATTGCCGAATATCAGGCGGCATTACAATCAGAGTAGGATTGATCCATGAAGGTGCTTGTGCCCGTCAAGCGGGTTATCGATTATAATGTGAAACCGCGCGTGAAGGCGGATGGGACGGGCGTCGATTTGGCGAACGTGAAAATGTCGATGAACCCGTTCGACGAGATCGCCGTCGAAGAGGCTATCCGCCTCAAGGAAAAGGGAGTCGCGACCGAAATCGTGGTGGTGTCGATCGGCGTCGCCAAGGCGCAGGAAACGCTGCGCACCGCGCTCGCCATGGGGGCCGACCGCGCGATCCTCGTCCAGACTGACGATGAGGTCGAGCCGCTCGCCGTCGCCAAGATCCTGAAGGCCATCGCCACCGAGGAGGCTCCGGGCCTGGTGATCCTCGGCAAGCAGGCCATCGACGATGATGCCAATCAGACCGGCCAGATGCTGGCAGCCCTTCTCGGTTGGGGGCAGGGCACATTCGCCAGCAAGGTCGAAGTATCGGGCGAGACTGTCGCGGTGACCCGTGAGGTGGATGGCGGTCTGGAGACCGTAAGCCTCAAACTGCCGGCGATCGTGACGACCGATCTGCGTCTCAACGAACCGCGCTATGCGAGCCTGCCCAATATCATGAAGGCCAAATCCAAGCCGCTGGCGACGAAGACGCCGGCCGATCTCGGTGTTGAGATCGCCTCGCGCCTCAAGACGCTCAAGGTGACCGAACCCCCCAAGCGCTCGGCGGGCATCAAGGTGGCCGACGTCGATGAATTGGTCGCCAGGCTCAAGGAAATGGCGATTTGATAAACTTTCAAACGCGCCGAACTTGCCGAACCTCTCCCATGCAAGTGACGGCGCACCCCGCTTCATCCTGTGCGCACAGAGATGAAGCGGGGGCGGATTTCTCGGAGAATAAGTTATGAATACGCTCGTCTGGGTTGAACATGACAATGCGTCGGTCAAGGATGCGACGCTATCGGCCGTCACCGCCGCTGCCAAACTTGGTGAGGTCCATCTGCTGGTTGCCGGTGCGGGCATCGGCGGCGTGGCCGAGGCTGCTGCGAAGGTCGCGGGTGTCGCCAAAGTCGTAACGTTCGACGATGCGGCGTTCAAACACGCTTTGCCCGAGAATGTCGCGCCGGCCGTCGCGGACCTGATGCGCGGCTATGACGCGTTCGTGGCGCCTTCCACTTCGAATGGCAAGAACATCGCGCCGCGCGTGGCGGCCTTGCTTGATGTGATGCAGGTCAGCGACATCCTGTCGGTGGAAAGCGCTGACACGTTCACGCGTCCCATCTACGCGGGAAATGCGATCGCGACGGTCCAGTCGTCTGATGCAAAGAAGGTTATCACGGTGCGTGGCACAGCCTTCGAGAAGGCGGCCCGCGAGGGTGGCTCGGCCAGTATCGAGGCTGCGACGGGCACGGATGCGGGACTTTCCAGCTTCGTGGGTGCCGAGATCGCCCAGTCCGAGCGCCCGGAACTCACCTCGGCCAAAATCATCGTCTCGGGCGGGCGAGCGCTGGGCTCGGCCGGGCAGTTTCATGGCGTGATCGATCCGCTGGCCGACAAGCTGGGCGCGGGTGTGGGCGCAAGCCGCGCGGCGGTCGATGCTGGCTATGCGCCCAACGATTTTCAGGTCGGCCAGACCGGCAAGATCGTGGCGCCGGAAGTCTATGTCGCCGTCGGCATATCGGGTGCGATTCAGCACCTTGCTGGCATGAAGGATAGCAAGACCATCATCGCGATCAACAAGGATGAGGACGCGCCCATCTTCCAGGTCGCCGATATCGGCCTGGTCGGCGACCTCTTCAAGATCGTTCCTGAACTGACCGAAAAGCTTTGAGGTAAGCGATGACCGGTCTGGAAGAGATCGAACAGTTCATGGCGGCCGGCACCCGGCCGCCCATGATGGACCTGTTCGACATCGATCTGCTTGAGGCGGAGGAGGGGAAGGTCGTCTTTGTCGCGACGCCCACCTCGCAGACCTACAATTTCATGGGCATCGCCCATGGTGGCTATGCCGCGACGCTGCTGGATTCGGCCTGCGGCATCGCGGCGAACTCCGCGGCCCAAGTGCCCATCAACTGCGTCACGCTCGAACTCAAGGTCGCCTATCATGCGCCCTTGACCGACAGGGTCGGGATGGTCCGTGCAATCGGCCAGGTGGTGTCGATGGGCAAGAGGGTGGCGCATACCGAGGCGCGTCTGATCGACATGGCCGGCAAACTCTATGCCTCCGCGACATCGACCTTGCTGCTCGTCGATCGGGCGGCCTGAACAGGAAAGAAGATATGGAAGTCGTTATCCCGCACAGCCTTGGTAAAATCGAAGCGAAGAGCAGGATCGAGGCCGGCCTGCCCAAGCTGGCAGCGCATATCCCGGGAGGCGGTTCGCTCAGTTCCGAGTGGGTATCGGACTACGCACTACACTTGGTCATCGGGGCGATGGGGCAGAATATCCCGGTGCAACTCGACATTGAGGATAGCGAGATTCGCGGCGACGTCAGCGTACCGCTGTTCCTCAAAATGATGTCAGGACAGATTTCGGATTTTGTGAAAACGAGCGCCGAGAAAATGCTCAGCAAGGCATGATGAATTTACTGGCCGCAGGACAATATCGTTGCTCTGCGATGATTGAGTTTACGAGAATCTGCCCTGTTTCCTAGCCGATAGTGTCCGCGCGAGGGCTTTGTGATGGAAGAAATCGCTCCCCGAGTTTTCAGGATCATTAGCCGTCAGCTCGGCGTCTATCCGGATCAGATTGCCCTTGCTTCGTCTTTCTACGATGACATCGGCGTGGATAGTCTCGATGTGCTGGAAGTTGTGATGGCGCTTGAAGACGAATTCGGACTCACTATCCCGGATGAAGCCGCCGGTGAGGTCAAAACAGTAGAGGATGCGGTCAAGCTGGTCGAAGCATGGATAGCCAAGTGAGATAAAACCCACGATCCTCTGAAACCGCAATTCACGACGACAATGAAATCTAGATAGCTCTTTGGTCGCCTGACGTATCACTTCCATGATCAAGGCTACCGTGATCGCGCATAGCCGCCATATGCTTTGCGCCAGAAACGGGATTTCATCTATCGCTTTGCCCACTCGATGACGGAATGGTGTTTCCGAAAAGAATATAGCGAACCATGTTATCTAATGACGAATCGCTGTCTTCTCACATTTGACGAACTGGCTGGTAACGTCGGAGCGGGAAGATGCATGAAAGAGGTAGATCATGCGATACCGTTCATTAGGCCTGGCTACAGTCTTGATTGTCACGAGCACCGCTTGGGCGCAGACGCCGTCGGATAACCAACATGCGCTGATCGGACCGCCCCAACTCCACGCCCTTCCCGTCACCGCTCCGACGCTCGTCGAGGCCTATGGTCCTGATCCTCTGCAGATCGGTGAACTGCGCTTGCCTGCAGGTCCTGACCCGTTTCCCGTCGTCATGGTCATTCACGGTGGCTGCTGGACCAAAGGCTATGAGACACTGGCAGGCACGGCGCCGTTGGCGAGCGCCTTGACGGACAAGGGCGTGGCGACATGGAATATAGAGTATCGACAGGTTGGTGACACCCGCGGCGGGTGGCCTGGGACCTTCCAGGATTGGGGAGCGGCGCTCGATCACTTGAGGGTGCTGGCACGAACCCAGCCTCTGGACCTGAAGCATGTGGTGACGGTGGGACATTCGGCCGGCGCCCACGCTGCCCTGTGGCTGGCGGCCCGTCCCAGATTGCCTGCCGACAGCGAGGTCCGCGGCGCTGATCCACTGAAGGTTTCCGCCGCGGTCGCCATCGACGGCCCAGGCGACCTGCGAACCTGTACGGGTTCGACAAGGATATTTGCGGCCGCCCGATCTTCGTCAACCTGTTCGGGGGCGCTCCTGACGCACAGGCGGGCCGCTACCGTCAGGCAAATCCGATCGAATGGCTGCCTCTGGCCGTGCCTCAATTCATGGTCGCTTCCGTCGTGCTGGAGCCTTCAGCCGCGCAAGCCTATGCAGCAGCCGCACAGTCGGCCGGCGATAAGGCGACGGTGATCACCCTGGAGAATGCGGGCCACTTCAACATGCTTTCGCCTGCGGACCCCACCTGGGCGCCGGTAGAGGCCGCGATCCTCGCGGCGGCGAAAGCAGAGCAATAGTCGAGGCAGCCTCCGGTTTATCCCCATCTCGGTGATCTCTATCTGATGAAGCCCTGCAGAGGTCCGCTTCGAACACCTCCCCCTGGGTTGCGCCAAGGTCGCGTCGGCCGGGGCGAGAGGGTTGCACTTGGGGTGCCCCTGACGATCTCGTTCCATTGAGGCGTCAGTCAGGCTTGAGGGGCTGAAGGTCCGGCGCGGAAATCTTCGTGAAGCGCCACCAGGCCAGGCCTCCGTAGACCAGAATGAGGATGGCGAGGTTGAGCACCTCCCGCGTCTGCTCGGCAAGGCTCGCGCCCATCTGATTGAGCCCGACCATGAGATGAATGCCCGCGGTGGTTGGCAGGAGGCGCGCGAGGAGCGCCAGCCAGGCCGGCGTCGCCTCCGCCGGCCAGGAGAGACCCGCGAGGAAGAAGATGGCGAGCGACGTGCCCATCCACAGTTGCAGGGGTCGTTCCCGTGTCCGGAAGAGGCTGGCCAGCGCAAGCGCCGCCGCCACAGTCGCGCCCACGAACAAACTGCCGCCCACGATCAAGGCGCCAGGAGAGCCGGCGGCGCGGGGATAGTCCTGAAACCAGAACACAAAACCCGCATAATAGGCCACGTCGGCCCAGCCGATCACGAAGAAGGCCAGGGCAATTCCGATAAGGGTGCGCGAGGGCAGACGAAAGCGTCCCAGTGTCTCGCGCAGGGTGGCGGCGAGCATCGTCAGGCCCATCAGCAGGGTCTGGTGAATGATGAGGAAGCCGACCCCGGGGAACACCGTGCTGCCATAGCCTTCGCGCGTGTTGAACAGCGGGCGCTGAACGAGCGACAGGGCAGGGCGGGCGGGTGCGCCCTGCGCCATGGCCTGATCGCTCGCCGCCTCGCCGGCGATCGTGGTGACCGCCAGGCCGATGCCTGACAGCGCCGTGCTGCTGCGCAGCAGATAGGCGCCGTTGCCGTAGAGCGCGACCGTGCCCTGGGCGCCGTTCAGAATATGTCGCTCGAACCCCTCGGGGATGATGACCACGGCCCCTGCGCCGGTCGTCTCGAGCCAGAGCCGGGCGGCTCCTGGAGAGGCCGGGCGCGCGGCAAGATCGGCCTGCTGGAGCGCTGCGATCCGGCGCACGAGACTGCGGCTTGCGCCGCTGTCGTCGAGATCGACGACGGCCACCGGAATGCGGACCGCGACCTCCCCGGAATAGGCTGAAGGGTAGAAGAAGGAATAGAGGATCGTCGACACGACGATCAGCATGAAGGCGGAGCGGTCGGAGAGAACGGCGCGGAAGGTAGCGAGGAAGGCGCGGCCGATCATCGTCGTCCCCAGACCTCCGGGCTCATCCGCGCCGAGACATAGCGCGGCAGCCCGGCGCCCGAGCCGACGACGAGAAAGGCAAACAGCGCCAGGATCGATCCAAGAGATGCGAGCACGGGTGCGCCGATCATCCATTGCTCCGCGACCAGCCGCGCGAAGCGGGTAAAAGGCAGCAGCGCGCTCCATAGCCGGGCGAAGGCGGAGGCCGACTCGATCGGGAAGATCGCCCCGGCGAAGGCGAAGGAAGCGCCCGCATAGAGGGCGGTCATCGACAGCGCCTGCCCCATGGAAAGGGTGGCCCCGACGATGAACAAGGCCATGCCCGCATAGGCGAGATAGAGGGCGAGATAGCCGCCCATCAGCATCGCCACGCTCCCTTGCACGGGCCAGCCCCGGTAGACCGCGAGATAGCCGGTCGCAAGCGCCCCCCAGAGCAGGAAGATGAGGATATAGGGCGCGATCTTGCCGGCGACGGCGGCGACCGCCTCGCCTCGAGGCCCTGCAAGCCATGCTCCGATGGTCCCGTCCCGCAGCTCGCGACCGAGCGCGCTCACGACCGCGATCATGAACAGCAGGTGCAGGAGTGCGGGGTGGATCAGGGCGACGAGTTGCAGCTCGTAACTGGCCTGCGGGTTGTAGAGGATCCGGCTCTGCACGCTCACCGGCTGCGGCCGCACACGCGCGGGACCGGCGATCGCGGCGCTTTGCTCCCCGGCCAAGGCCTTTGCGTGGGCCTGGACCACGGTGCCGACTTCACGCAACACCGAACCCGAGGGCGTGGAATAGCTCGCATTGTAGAAGAGGAGGATCTTGCCGGTCTCGCCGCGCAGCACGGTGCGCTCGAGATCACGCGGGATCAGGACCACGGCATAGGCGGCGTTGGAGCGGACCAGATGCTCGGCCTGTGCCATGTCCGGTGGCCGCGCCGCGACCTTGAGCCCGGGTGACGCCTCCAGCTTGCGGGTGAGGTCGCGCGCGACGCCGCCGCCGTCCTCGTCGACCACGACGATCGGCAGGTTCCGCATGACGCCTGCCGACAACTGGACCGCGACGATCGCCAGCAGCAGCAGAGGCAGCCAGGTGACCAGCGCCAGATCCCAGACGCTGCCGCGCAGGAAGGCGGTTTCGCGCCGGGCGCTATCGACGAAGGCCCGGATCATTGCGGCCAGTCGAACAGGACCGTCATGCCGGGGCGCAGCCCATCGACCCGCGACACGGGCGACAGGCGCACGTCAAAGCTCTTCACGTCAAAGCCGCTCGACTGGCGGGTCGCGCGCCATGTCGCGAAATCGCCGGCGGGCGCGATGTAGAAGACCCGAAACTGGGCGCAACGATCGCCGAGCGCAGGTATGCGGCCGGTCAGGACCCGTCCCCGGCGGATCGCACTGAACTGATCTTCTCTCAGGGTGAGCGTCACCCAGGGATGATCGATGTCGGTCAGGACGAAGACGGGAAATCCCTGCGGCACGAGTTCGCCCGACTGCGCCAGCCTGCGTCCGATCTCACCGTCCGACGGCGCGAACACCCGGGTTTCCTTCTCGGCCGCCTCGACTTCGGCCAGGGCGCCGCGCGCCTGGCGCACCTGTCCGCTCGCGGCCTGCCGATCCTGTCGCCGCGCCCCGGCCAGCGCCAGATCATATTGCGCGCGCGCCGCTCGGGCCGCTTCATTGGAGGCCAGGGCGTTTGCGCGGCTCTCGTCGCGTTTCTGCCCCGCCAGCACACCCTGTTCAAAGAGGCGCTCGGTGCGCTGATAGGTGGTCTGGGCGAGGTCCGCCGCCGCCTGCGCGCGTCGCCACTGGGCCTCGGCAGCCCGGATATCCTCCGGCCGTGCGCCTTCATCGGCCTTGTCCGCATTCGCCTGCGCGGCGGCGAGCGCGCCGCCGGCCTGTTCGGAGCGGGCTTCGACCTCGGGACTGTCGAGCGTATAGAGCAGCTGTCCCGTCTTCACCGGCTGGCCTTCCTCGACATGAAAGGCCGTGATCCGAGCCGAGACCTTGCTCGTGATCCGCAGTTCGCGGGCCTCGACCATGCCCTGGAGCTGATCGGGAACCGGGCGATAGGCCAGCCAGAGACCGAGGCCGAGAATGACCACGACGAGGAAAGCAATGAGCGGCAGCAACTTGCGCTTCCGCCCGGTCGGAACCGGCGGAGCCGTCTCGTCCGGGGTGACCAGGGTTTCCGATGTGGCGGTCATGGCGTGACCCTTTCACCCTGGTCGATATAGTCCGGCAATGTGGCGATCTGACCGCTGACGTGGAGAAGCTGGGCGAGCGCGACAACGAAATCATATCCGGCCTGGGCGCGCTGGATCCGGGAGCGGGCAAGACCGAGCTGCGCATCGATCACGTCGAGCGAGGTTGTCTGCTGCTCCTGATAGCCGAGGGTCTGGACCCGCAGATTCTCCTGCGCCGCAGTGATGGCCGTGTCGGTCAGCTCAAACCGCCGTCGCGCGGCTTCCGCATCGTTCGAGGACCGCGTGACGCCGATTTCGATCTGGGTGCGGGCTTCGCGCAGGCCCGCATTGGCTTGCGTCACCGTTTCCCGCGCGGCCTGCACCGCTTGCGAGCGGCCCACACCGGAGAAGAGCGTGTAGCGCAGCCCGACGCCCACCGACCAGTCGGGATCGGTCAACAGCGTGTCGCGCCGATCGAAATTATACTGGGCGAAGCCATAGATCGTAGGCCGGAGCTTGGCGCGCTGAAGGGCCACCCCCGCTTCAGCCTGGTCTTCCAGCGCGCCGAGCCGATCCAGTTGGGGATGGGCGCGCAGGGCCGCGTCCACATAGGTGTCGAGCGAACGGAGCGGCTGACGGATCACGAAGATCGGGGAGACGGGATCGACGCCGGACGGCGCCCGCAGCGCGCCGGCAAGCGCTACCTGCGCACTCGCGAGATCGGCCTGCGCCTTTTCCAGTTCGCGCGCGGCGTCGTCGCGCGCTACCTGCGCCTGGAGGCGTTGGGCCCGGCTTATGAACCCTTCCTGTTCGAGCTTGAGGGCGTCCGCGACATGCCGCTCTAATCCCGCAAGCGCATCACGGCGAACATCGCGCACGCGCTCGAGCAACTGCTGGCCGAAATAGAGCTGGGTCATCTGCAACAGACCGTTGTCGATGACGATCTGGCGTTCGGCGCGCGACTGTCCCAGTTGCGCCGCGGCGCCCGCCTGGGCGGCGGGAATCTGGCCGCCGGAATAGAGCGGCAGCGTCGCCGTCACGATCGGCCGGGTGCTGGTGCGCTCGATCTCGAAGCGCAGGGGGTCAGAGATGGAATAATCCTGGGCCACGTCCGCCAGCGGGCCGAGCGGCAGATAGAGGGTTTTCTGATAGCGGATCATCTGTCCTTCGAACTCGACGGTCGGACGCCGCAACGTGCTCGTGGAGCCTTTCTGGGCCTCCTTGCTGCGCACATCGGCGTCGGCGCCCTGGATCGCGTCCGACCGCTCGAGCAGCCTCGCCTGGGCGCTTCGATAATCGAGATCAAGCCTGTCGATCGTTTGCGCCTGCGCGCCCTGACAGACCGCAGTCGCCAGCGCGGCAACCAGCATCGAACATCGCAAGGTCATGAAGAACGTCTCCTGCTCCCGCACGGTAACGTTGACATCCAACCGACTCAATACATATTTGTATCGAAATGCTCCCGCCCGTGATCCCGTGAGCCGCCGCCCGGCACGAACGCGCCCGACCCGGGCGCAGACCCGGGAGCGCATCCTGGATGGCGCTCTCGAGGCCTTCGCCGAACGTGGCTTCCATGGCTCCACCCAGGAAGATATTTGCGAGCGCGTCGGTCTGAGCCGGGGGGCCTATAATTCCAGCTTCCGATCCAAGGACGAATTGTTCTTCGCCCTCTATGACCGGGTGATCGAGCGCTTGCAGTCGAGGCTGGAGGAGGCGACCGCTTGCGCCCTGTCCATGCCCGGCTCGACGGCCGACAATTTCCTCAAGGCCTTTATCGCCAGCTATCCGTTCGATCGGGACTGGTATCTGCTCCAGGCCGAGTTCGGCCTCTATGTCCTACGCCATCCTGCCATGGCGAGCCACTATGCCGAACGGCAAGGACGGATCCTCGCCATCATCGAGGGCGCGCTCGCCGACATCCTTCGCGAGGACTCCCGCATCGTTGCCCGGGGCCTCCCGCGCATCGCGCGACTGATCCTGGCTGTCCACGAGGGAAGCATGTTCCAGGGCCTGCTCGAACCGCACGAGGTCGCAAGCGGAGAGCTTCTGGACTTTCTCGTGGATCTCATGCTGGCGAGGGCGGCAACGAGAGTCGACTAAGAATG
Source organism: Sphingobium sp. Ant17 (assembly GCF_000588875.1). GTDB lineage: Bacteria > Pseudomonadota > Alphaproteobacteria > Sphingomonadales > Sphingomonadaceae > Sphingobium. Next base: position 8,686 of record NZ_JEMV01000007.1, on the reverse strand, counting down.
GATTGCTGATCTTGCCTTGCGGGAGGCCGCGCAACAGCATGCCTGCCTCTATTTGTGACGTGGGAGATCGTTTAGTGAAGGAGACCGCGCTGTATCGCCGTGCCGACGGCCTGGGTGCGCCTGTTGACAGCGAGACACTTGAAGATCGCGCGAAAATGCCATTTTACGCCATCTTCGCCGATACCCAATATGTTGGCGATCTCCGCGCTCGTAAGACCATCCCGCGCCAGGCCGAGGATATGGAGTTGGCGGCGAGACAGGTCGGATCCTTCGGTATGTTGTGAACTCGGCAAGTGATGTTGTGCTGCGGACCGATCAAACCTCGCCTTTACGGCCCATCCCGCGTGAATATGCTCCAGGATATTCCGGAACTCCCGCGCTGTTTCCTTCAGTCCTGTGCTGTCGCGAATTTCCGAGGCCTCTTCCGCTGACCGTATGGAAAGTTGCAGCGCCTCTTTACGTAGATGCAGCACCGAACGCAGCATGAGGGTTATGAGTATGATATGTTGCCATCCTGCCCTGCGGATGCGGGCCAGGATACGGTCCGTCAATTGGCGCGCGAGGTGATCCTTCCCGTCGGCAAGCGCCCGCGTCGCAGACAGAAGCATGCACTCGACGTCCGCAATGGCGAGGTGAGCCGAAGTGATGGCGTCGTTCCTGGGAATATTGGGGATGGTGACCGATCGACCCGACGCGATTTCATGTTCCGCAGTCAGGATATCGGCCATGAGTTGCAGTCGCGGCATGTGGTCGCGTACGGCTTTCACGTCCAGTTCGGTCAGGATTTTTTCGCAGAGGTCCGCATCTCCGGCCAGACGAGCGGCCCGTAATATGGCCCGTGCCGTATGAATGCGGACGTCGACGATCTGGTCGCAGAAAAGCAACGGCCATTCCAGTTCTGCCAGAGGCACGCCGCTTTCGGCCAGCACAGCGAGGCGCAATGTTTTCAGCGTCTGCTCGGCGACCGGGGAGACCATATCCGTCAGATGCGCGTCGATCCTATTTCGTGCGGGAATGATCTGCCCCTGCGTCAGCAGGAGCAGCACTTCGGCAATCTTTGCCCAGTCGCGGGCAAAGCCCTGATCGGCCAGGGCACAGGCTTGATCCAGTAGGGGACGTAGTGCCGCGAACTCGGCCGCGTTCGACTGGCTCGCCACGATGCTCGCGAGGCAGGCCAGGGCGGAGGCCTTCATCATCGGATTTTCCCGGGCGTGCAGCTCGAGCCATTGCCGGCAGAGCATTTCCGCCCGGACGACATCGTCCCTCAGCGCCGCTGTCGTCGCACCGAGCAGCGTCAGCAATTCCTCATGCGCATCCGTGCGTGACAGCAACTTCAAAAGGTGCGTCGCCCCTGCATGCTGCTGCTGGAAGGAAAGGGCCCATATCTTTCCCAGGCCAGCCATGGGATTGGTCAGCAACGCTGTGTCGGGCACGCCCTCGAGCCAATGGGCCAACTCATCGATACGGCCTTGTCGCAGGGCGACATCCATGACGATCTCACCGCCCAGCCCCCGCGCCCAGGCCGGATCGCCGGCCCGCAGCGAAAGCGCTATCGTTTGCGCTGGCCGGCCGGCGCGCCAGTGATGAAAAGCCGCACGTTTTAGAAGATGGCTTGGAGAGGAACGAAGCTGCGACTGTCCGCTCAAGGCAAGATGGTGTCGCAGCGCCGGATTGAGCGCAAACATTCCGTCACTGTCCGGCCTCAATAGGAGGCATTCGCGTTGCGCACGTGCGATCCATTGCGCGCCGTCGTGGACGCGCAGGGCAAAATCGTGGCTTTCGGCATCGAGGGGAGCGATTAATGCCGCCTTTTTCAGCCATGTGCGCAGAGCGGGCGATAAGGGCGCCAACACCATCTGATCGAGATAACAGATGATCTCGGGCCATAAATGCAGTGGCTGCATCCGGTAGGATACACGGCCCGCGATGCGGCACAATGCGGGCCAACCCTGTGTGTCCGATATGATCCGGTCGAGGGCTGAAGGGACCCGGATCAATTCCTTCAGATCCTGGGCGCGGCAGGCCAGGGCATCGGGGCCGACTTCCTGCCAGTCAGCGTTGAGGACGCCAAATCCCCAGGGGGCGGAGGTTGCAAGGACCGCTCGCCAATCATCGGGAAGAGCATCCATCATGTCTCTTGTCAGCGTTTCGAGATGCGGCGCTTCCTGAACATCATCGAGGCAAATAATCCCGGGCCTGTCCTGATGCCATATCCATTGGAGAATGGACTCGATGTCCGCGGCGGTTCCGGCCTGAAAGGCGAGGCGACGCAGGGTGCCCTTCTTTGTGTCGTCGCTTGCAAGACTTGCCCAAAGCGCCGGGCGACCAGTGTCCGCCGCCTCCTTCCAACCGGCCGCGAGCGTCGCCGATTTGCCGTAGCCGCAAGGTGCGCGCAGCAGGCTGACGCGCGCGGTCAATTCCACACGGCGAAGTGCCGTTTCCGCCAGTCGCGAAAGCAGCGTTGGAGTCCATTCGGTTCCCAGGCCCATGTCGGGTCGATACTACATGTTCGTGTAGTTCCCTATTGCTTTTGCGCTCGTAAGACTCGCGCGAAGGTCATGTTTTCGACGAGAATGAAATGATTGAAGAGAGCCATTCGATTTCGCAGGAMCCTGTGATGGCCGCCCGGTGGAAATGCTCTTCACCGCGCAAAAGGCAATGTCGGACGAGCGCCGGATGCGCTTTGGCCTTGCTGAAAGACGCGCTGCGCTGGCGCGCCTCGCGGCTGCCATACGAAAGTTCGAAGGGGAGATCGTCCAGGCCATGGCGACCGACTTCGGCAAGCCGGAGGCCGAAGTGTTTCTGACGGAAATTCTTCCGGTCATGCAGGAAATCCGCCACAGCCGTCGTAATCTGCGCCGATGGATGCGGCCAGTCCATGTCGGACCGACATTGATCGGTTTCGGCACGGCCGGACGGATCGTGCCGCAGCCACGCGGCGTGTGCCTTATCATCGCGCCCTGGAATTACCCATTCAATCTCTGCCTGGGGCCGCTTGTCTCCTGCCTTGCTGCCGGCAACAGCGCTATCCTGAAGCCTTCGGAGATGACACCTGCTACCTCGGGCGTCATCGCGCGGCTGATCGCCGACACATTTCCGCCAGACTTGGTTACCGTCGCCCTCGGCGGGAAGGAGATGTCTCAGGCCCTGCTCGCGCTGCCCTTCGATCATATCTTCTTCACCGGCAGCCCCGAGGTCGGGAAAGTCGTAATGCAGGCAGCCTCCCGCCACCTGACCTCCGTTACGCTGGAACTGGGTGGCAAGTCGCCCACGATCGTGGGACCGGATGCGACATAGAGACGGCCGCCAGTTGGATCGCCTTCGGCAGATTCTCCAATGCCGGTCAAACCTGCATCGCGCCCGATCATGTGTTCGTCCACGCTTCGATCCGCGACCGGTTCGTGGAAGCGCTGCGCCGCCGGATCGCCGCCGCTTATGGTTCGGGCATGACGAGCCCCTATCTCGCAAGGATCGTCAATGATCGCCATGCGGACAGACTGGGGGGCCTGATTGCGGATGCCCTGGCCACGGGCGGGCGGATCATTGTCGGCGGCGAAAGGCAGGGAAGGGCGCTGGCGCCCACAGTGCTGGAGGCGATCGCTCCCGAGGCGGCGATCGACCATGAGGAGATATTCGGTCCCGTCCTGCCGGTCCTGACCTATGATGACATTGAAACCGTGATCGGTCGGATCAACGCAAGACCCAAGCCGCTGGCGCTTTATGTGTTCGATCGTGACCGGGCGAGAGTGGATCATATCCTGGCGGCCACGACTTCCGGCAGTGCAGGCGTCAACCTTACCATCGTCCAATACGTCCACGATCATCTGCCGTTCGGCGGTGTGAACAATTCCGGGATCGGGGCGGCACATGGCCATCACGGGTTCCGGACTTTCAGTCATGAGCGCGCCGTTCTCCAGAACCGCTTCTCCGCTCTGCCTCTCGTCTTTCCTCCCTATTCGGGCCGGGCAGCGCGTCTGATCCGACTTGCCAAACGCTTTCTGGGGTAAATCCATGTACGACTATATCACGATAACCGATAGCCTAACTATCTAAATTAACGTGGCTTTTCCTGCCTTCTGGCGGTCGCCAGCATCTCACGGCGAAGTATGGCGTTCATGCGGGCTTGGTAGCCCTTACCCTGCGATTTGAGCCAGGCGAGCACATCAGCATCAAGGCGTGCCGTCACCTGCTGCTTGATGGGCTTATAGAAGCGCCCACGCTGCCCGTTCCGCCAGAAATCCTCTGTCAGCGCCGGAGAGTCGCTATAGTCGATCCCGCTATCCGGCATCGCCTGCAGGGCATCCAGTTCGGCCTGTTGCGCTTCGGTCAACGGCGGCAGATTGTCCGGATCGAGTTGGAAACGGACGGTATCAGCGTCTTTCTTCTTCATAACGTCGCCTTTCCGTTCGATCGGCCTTTCGAGCCGAAATGATATGAATGATCTCCACATACTCGCCGTCATCGTCTTGCTCGACGACAGTGTGGGCCACGAGGAGGAGCAGATGCCCTTCCACGAGGCCCAAGGTTTGCCATCGTCGCTCGCCACCTTCGATCCGATCCTGATCGCTCAGCGCGAAAGGATCTGTGAACGCACGAGTAGCGATCGCAAAGCTGACGCCGTGCTTCTTCAGATTGCTCTCGGCTTTGGCCGGATGCCAGGAGAAGCGCATGGATGGCATTACGGAAATATAATTATGTTTTTGTCGTTACGCAAGGCGCGGCGGTTTGAGCCATCCGGCCCGCGCGAGCGTATCTGCGAGGGTCGATCGGGGCACGTTGAACGTGCGGCTGATCGACGACTTGCTAGCGCCACCGGCAAGGGCGGCGGTGATCTGATCGAGCTTTTCCGCATCGATCGTTCGCGGGCGGCCACCGTAGCGCCCGCGCCGTCTGGCGGCCGCAAGGCCTGCCATGATGCGCTCGCGCGTCAATGCCCGTTCATACTGGGCCAGCGCGCCGAACAGCGAAAACAGCAGCTCGCCATGCGGCGTTCCCGTGTCCATCTGCTCGGTCAATGACCGGAATGACACGTCACGCTCCCTGAGATCGGTCAGGATCGACAGCAAATGCGGCAGGGAGCGGCCGAGCCGATCCAGTTTCCACACGACCAGCGTATCGCCGGCTGCGAGATATTCGAGGCAGGCCCGCAGGCTCGCCCGGTCCTCGCGAGCGCCGGATGCCTTGTCGGAATAGAGATGCCGGCTATCGACGCCGGCTGCGATCAGCGCATCGCGCTGAAGATCGACCGATTGCCGGTCATCTGTGGAAGAGACGCGCATGTAGCCTATAAGCATGTCGGAAAACCCCTGATAGCTTGTTGTGGGACAGTCCTCCTTTCCGGCAGAGTTTATCGGACGCTACGGATTTTGGGCGTGCGTAGATTGCTGGAATTTCCGGGGGGATGCCTGCTAGCGGCGGAATGTGTCGTCGGGCGCATCAGGCGGGGCGCTTATCGTGTGATTTCCATTAGGTTAATCTGTTCGTGCAGCCGCTGCCGTAGCGGACCGTCTTCTGGCCGCGACGATCAATAACGGATTATCCGCCTGCTTACGCTGACCAAGTCGCATGCCCGTCGCCGAATTGATCCCGTGGCGGCTGCACACATCGCTGTCGCCATGCCCGCTTCCTGCTCCGCGCCTCTTCAATTTATCGTAGAAGCTTTTGATGTGTCTTATTAAAATCCTTGGCTTGCCGCTCTCGGTCAGACGATGATTGGACGGATTTCAGTTCACTTTCGTCCATATCTGCGATTTGCACATGATCCGCCCTGTCAGGCACCCCTTTCCCTCCATCCGCCGATCGTCGAGCGTGGTGATTGTTCCAGAGAAGGTTTGGCCGATGTCGGGTACAAAAACACTGCCGCGCCACACGCCCTTCTTTTCAGGAACAAAATCGCGAAACAGGATCAGACCTACCAGATCGTTTGTCCCGCCGCGCCGCGCATCCGCTTTGGCTTTGTCACTTGCCCAGACCACGACCCCGCACATTCTGCTTCCGCACGGCTGGGCTCGCACATGTACGCTGTCCTGCGGATTCTTCCACACTCCGAAAGAAGCGCGCTGTGCCTCGACGGACGCAGATGCTGCAAGTAGCAGCATGGCTGCCAATACGAAACTGAACCTCATCGCCATTCTTCCTCAAGGCCGGATCATCATTTGCGCGACATTTTCCGCGATCGCCATGGTAGGCGCGTTAGTGTTGCCCGACACGATCGACGGCATGATCGATGCATCGACCACGCGCAAACCGTCAATGCCACGTACACGGGCTGCCGGATCGACCACGGATGCCGAGTCACTGCCCATGCGGCATGTTCCTACCGGATGATAGATTGTTTCAGCGCGCGCGCGGATGTCGTCGATCAGAGCCTCGTCGGTCTGGACCGCGGGTCCCGGTCGCACCTCCTCGCGCAAGTGACGGGCGAGCGCCGGCGCATGAAGGAGCTTGCGGGCTAGCTTCGCGCCATTCAGCAAGACGCCCACATCATCGGGATGACTGAGATAATTGCCCTCTATGCGCGGATGAGCCGTGGGATCGGCGATCTTGAGCCCGATCCTGCCGCGGCTCTTCGGTAGAAGGTCGCAGACATGCACGGTCATTCCGTAGCCGAAGGCTGTCTTGCGGCCATGGTCACGCAGGATCGCCGGCAGGAAATGGAATTGAAGATTGGGCCGCTCCCGGCCGGCGTCGGATTTGAGGAAAGCGCCGCCCTCCGAGGCATTTGACGTCAATTCGCCTTCATGATGAAGGAAATAGCTCCATGCGCCGCGTATCGCACGAGGCAGGAAACTGGGCGCCACCCCAAATCCTTCGCGATCGGCCGTGGTTGCCACAGCCGTATAGTCGAGGTGATCGGCGAGATTGGCTCCGACTTCGGGCGCATCCAGAACGATCTCTATGCCATGCTGCCTGAGTTCGCTCGCCGGGCCGACGCCCGACAGCATCAGAATCTGCGGCGAATTGACCGCGCCAGCCGAAAGGATCACCTCTCCACCGGGGCGCAGCAGCAGGTCCCGGCCGCCGACGCGGACCCCGATGGCGCGACGGTCCTTGAACAGTATCCGTTCGACGAGGCCGTTCGTTTCGATGGCGAGATTCTTGCGCGAGCGAGCCGGATCGAGAAACGCTCGCGCCGTGCTGAACCGTTGCCCGTCTTTCTGGGTCACCTGATAGACACCAAAGCCTTCCTGCTCACGCCATTGAAGTCGGGATTTCGCGGGTAGTGCAGTTCCACCCCAGCTTCGACGAAGTCTTCCGTAAGTGGGTTCACTCGCCCAAGATTGGAGACGCAAAGTGGCCCGGCATTGCCATGATGCTCGTCGTGGATAGCCTGATTGTTTTCGAGCGCGATAAAAAGCTCGCGCATGCGCGGCCAGTCCCAGTCAGCTCCGGCGGCCGCCCCCCAGCCCTCATAGTCCGCCCGATCGCCGCGAATGTAGACCATTGCATTGATTGAGCTGCTGCCACCCAGCGTCTTGCCGCGCGGCCAATAGAGCCGCCGGTTGTTAAGGTGAGGCTCGACTTCGGTCTCACAGTTCCAGTTCACCCATCCCGTGCGGGCAATGACGCCGACGCCAAGCGGCATGTGAATGAAGGGATTGCGATCGCGCGGCCCCGCCTCGATGAGGCAGACAGCTTTATCCGAATCAGCAGAAAGGCGGTTGGCCATGACGCAGCCGGCCGAGCCGCCGCCAATGATGTGGTTTCCGTCAGCGCCGAACCGTAACCTCTAGCTACTCCTCTTCTATCCCCATCGCTTTCAAGTCCAATCCCAATTCCTTTAAACTGGGCAGGGGAGGAGGATCGAAGGCTACCAGTGCATCGATAAAGTCATGAAAGCTGTCGTATACGGGGGTTATCGCCCTAGCCCGGATTATTCGTGACGTTGTTCGCTTCGGCGGTCCGCGTTTTTCGGTGCCAGCCTGTATGTGATCAGGACGAGGGATTTCGCTGCGTCTATTTCACCGCGGATATTTGATAGGCTTGCGAGTTGGAGGGAGCGGTTCTGGCGTGCGGCCGGGGCGGCTATGTCGGGGCAGGCCTGAAGGCGGCCGCAATGGCCCGGAAGGTGCTGGCCTCGGGACAGGCTGACGCGAAGGCGATGCGGATGCGGGTTGCGGTTTCGATCACGCGGGCGGCGACCTTGAGGAGCCGCAGGCGCAGCGTGGCGAACTCGGCGGCGGCGAGCGCGCTTTGTCTTTGGGTATCGCCTGCTGGGATGCGCCACATCAGCCAATAGGCGGCGGTATGCAGGATCAGCCGCATCTGGTTTGCGTTTGGCCGATCGGCATGAAGTTCGATCGCTGCTGAGCTGGCTCTTGTGCCGCTTGATCAGGTTTTCGGCCTGACCACGGGCGCAGTAAAGGCTGTCGTAGATGTGCTCGGCCGAGCCTTCTGCCAGGGAAGTGACGACGTAGCGGATGTCCATCGCCAAGGGCGTCTGGCTTGCGATCCGGGCGACGACGCGGCGCTGACACTTCCAGCTTTCGCCCCATAGCGGATTTCGGCATAGCTGCGCAGCACCACCCGGTTTCCTCGGCACGCTGGACGGCACAGGCATCGGCGGCGGCCACGATGTCGGGATTGGCACGCAGGCGGCGTTGGTGGAGCGAAGACATAGTCGATGCCATGTGCCTCGCAGAAGGCCATGACCTCGGGCCTGCCATAATGCCCGTCGCCACGGACG
>NZ_JEMV01000006.1 GCF_000588875.1 Sphingobium sp. Ant17 | reverse complement strand
AACCCCTCGCCGTCAGGTGTATCAGTTGGAGGCGGATCGAAACATCGTAGCGTGTGCCGTCCTTGCGCTGATGCACTGTTTCGAAATCGAGCCGTTCAGTCGCTCCCGAAATGAGGGGCTCCACTAGTTTGAGAAAATCCTCTCTACAGATTTCCGGCTTTATGTCCCAGGGTGTGCGCCCACGGAGTTCCTCCATTGAAAACCCGAGATTGTCGCGTGCGCCCCGGTTGACCAGCAAGAAGTGAAAATCGTCGGTGGCGAACAGGTAAACCTCACTGGACGCTTCCTCGACAATGCGGCCGAGTCGTTCAGTCGTAACTTCGGGGGTCCTCTTCATTCGACGGCTTTCCTGTCACAATGGATTCCGACTGTAGGTATTTTGCAAGCGTATACGCTTAAATACTAGTTGGAGAACGCTTTGCGACAAGATCAATCGTTGGCGTCACGAGCGATGCAGCTTGGTTGAGCGCTCAACGCCATCTTATTTTAGTTATTCATCACAGGAAAGTCGACATCAAATGTGCGCCCAAAAACGCATCTGGTTTTTACATCGCCGAGTGTCCATATTCCCTGCCTCTCTGTGCTTGATGCAGAATCTTTGAGTTTTGAATCATGGCAGATTATTAGAACGAAATGATCAGTCTGGAACGTTCCGCAAATGGTCGGCGACCGACGGACGGCTTCTCCCGGTTGCCGATCCGCCAATGAAAATAAACGAACGACCGGTTTCGGGAACGAGACGGGAGTAATGTAATGGCGACAAGTGGCGCTTGTCAGTCGAGCGATTGCCTCCTTCCACCGTGGTAGCTTCTCCGCTCTCCTCCTCTATGGGTGCAAGGATGACCAAGATGTGGAGCAAATCATGAGCGAGCCGTCGAACGCGTGGGATGGGGCGGTGGTGCGGCTATGGTTGGCGCGGCGGTTCGATGCGGCGCGTTTGGATCAGGCGGCGGCGGATCGGCGCGATTATGAATCGCGAGATGAGTATGACAAGGCCGCCGCCGAGGAATGGGTGTGCCGCGCCCTGCAATTGCCCGATTGCATCGAAACGCAGGCGCTGTTCGCCCAGCGGCTCAAGGAGCTGATCCGCCAGGAAGACTATCCAGCGACGGGCGTTTATGACGATATGCGGTTCGAGCGGCATGTCCGCAGCCAGCCGCGCAAGATCGCCAAGATGGCCAAGGCGAATGAGGGGTTCGACAAGAGGCTGCATTATCAGTGAGGCGGTATCCGTAGGGCGGTGGCGGTTGGCGGCATGACGAAGGTCCGTTCAGGGCTTGGTTTGCTGGCCCTGTTTGCTGCGCGCTGCGGTTGCGATTTTTCGACCCCTCCCCCTTTGAGGGGAAGGTTGGGTGGGGGTATGCCGCCGCTTGCGCAGACGCTCGGCTTTGCCTCGCTCCCCCGGCCCCTCCCCGCTGGGGAGGGGGGAATTAAGTGGGAAGCGTAAGTCCCACCCTCACACCCCCTTGCTCCGCCGCCCCCGTCCGCTATGGCGCTGGGCATGGGTCGCCTTATCCGCATCGTCAGGGGCTTGGGGGTCGCGCTGTTGTTCGCGGTGGTGGCGCTGTGCCTGGCGATCACCATCGTTCCGCCCTTCCTCGACCGCATCTATTATGACGGGCCGGTCAGCCGCCATTATGACGGCGCGCATTTCTTCAATCCCGATGGCGCGATAGAACCGCCCGCGCCGCCCGGCACCAGTCGGATGGGCTTCCTCCTACGCTGGCTGCTGGGCGATGACGATCGCCCGGAATGGCCGGTGGCGATCGCGGTCAAGCCTGCCAGACCCGCGCCCTTTGCCGCGCCCCGCGGCATGGTGGCGACCTGGGTCGGGCATGCGAGCGTGCTGGTGCAGGCGGCGGGGCTGAACATATTGACCGACCCGATCTGGTCGGACCATGCCAGCCCCCTGCCCCCCTTTGGCCCCAAGCGGGTGGCGGAACCGGGCATCCGCTTCGATGATCTGCCCAAGATCGACCTGATCGTCATCAGCCATAATCATTATGACCATCTCGACCTGCCGACATTGAAAAGGTTGTGGGCGCGGGACAAGCCCAAGATCGTCACCAGCCTTGGCAATGACGCGCTGTTGCGGGCGCATGGCATTCCCGCGACTGCGCTCGATTGGGGCCAGTCGGTCAGCGGCGCGGCGCTCAACGGGCTGGCGCCGGGCGCGGTGATCCAGTGCGGCAATTACGAACATTGCCCCGATTATCGCGTCCATGTGACCCGCAACCATCATTGGAGCAGCCGCTGGGGCAGCGACCGCAACCGGGCGCTGTGGTCGAGCTTCGTCATCGCGACGCGGGCGGGCAATATCTTCTTTGCGGGCGACACGGGCGCGGGCGACATGGGCTGGCCTATCGAGGCCGCGCGGATCGGGCCGATCCGGCTGGCGCTGATCCCGATCGGCGCGTTCCGTTTCTGGAAGGGGCAGATGCAGTCGGACGCCCATGTCGGGCCGATCCAGGCGGTGGAGATGTTCAAACGGCTGGGCGCATCGACCGCCATCCCCATCCATTGGGGGACGTTCCGCCTGTCCTACGAACAATGGGATACGCCGCCGCGCATGCTGGAACTGGCGCTGCGCTGCCAGGGGATCGCGCGCCAGCGGTTCGCGCCGCTGCGGATCGGGCAGGCGTTGCAGGTGCCAGGCGTCAGTCCGGTCGAGCGGGTCACGCCCTATTGCGACGAACGGGCGATCCGCAGGCTGGAGTAAGGCGCGGCCTTTCCATTTGCAAAAGGCGGCCGAAATGGGGAGAGCGGGGGCATGAAATCTCTTCCCCTCCCCGCCATCCTGTTCTTCCTGCCCGGCATCGCATTGGCGCAACCGGCGGCGGGCGACCCGGCCACCATCGTCGTGACCGGCGCGGGACTGGACCTGCCGCCCGGCACGCCCGCTTATGGATCAGTGGTGATCGACCGCCAGCGCTTGCAGGACAGTGCGTCGGGCCGGATCGAAAGCGTGCTGGGCGATGTCGCTGGCTTCCAGCAATTCCGCCGGTCCGACAGCCGATCGGCCAACCCGTCGGCGCAAGGGGCGACGCTGCGCGCGCTGGGCGGCAATGCGTCGAGCCGGACGCTGGTGCTGCTCGACGGCGTGCCCATGGCGGACCCGTTTTTCGGCTATATCCCCTTCAGCGCGCTGGTGCCTGATCGCCTCTCGGTGGTGCGGGTGACGCGCGGCGGCGGCATCGGCGCGTTCGGCGCGGGCGCGGTGGCGGGGACGATCGAACTGGCGAGCGCGACGCGCGACCAGTTACCGGGCTTTGCCGCCAGCGCCTTCTATGGCAGCCGCGATTCGACCGAAGTGTCAGCCAGTATCACGCCCGACGTCGGCAACGGCTATGTCTCACTATCGGGGCGGTGGGACCGGGGCGATGGGTTTCAGACCACGCCCAGGGACCAGCGCGTCGCCGCGACCGTGCCCGCCGCCTATGATGGCTGGTCCACCAATCTGCGCGCGGTCGCGCCGATCTCCGCCACGTCGGAAGTGCAATTTCGCGCGACCCTGTTCGAGGACAAGCGCACGCTGCGCTTCGCCGGGGCGGACAATAGCAGCCAGGGGCAGGACGCCAGCATCCGCTATATCGATCGCGGGCGGTGGCAGGTCGATGCGCTCGCCTATGTGCAGGTGCGCAATTTCTCCAATCTCGTCATCTCCTCCTCCACCTTCCGCCGGACATTGGACCAGCGCAACACGCCCTCGACCGGGATCGGCGGCAAGATCGAGCTGCGCCCGCCGGTGGGGGACGCGCATGTGCTGCGGGTCGCGTCGATAGCCGCTTTGCCAGCGGCGACATGTTCGAGGACGCCTATAATGCGAATAGCGCCAGCAATCCCGCGACCTTCCGCCGCCATGCCGGGGGGCAGCAATGGACGCGCGGGATCTTTGTTGAGGATGACTGGACGCCGGCCGGGCCGGACGGGCGGCTGGTACTGACCGGCGGCGTGCGCGCCGATCGCTGGTCGATCAGCGACGGTTTCTACCGGCAGGTCAGCGCAACCAGCGGCGTTGGCACGTCGAGCGATTATGCCGACCGGTCGGACTGGGAAGTGTCGGGCCGGGCGGGCGCGCTCTATCGGGCGAGCGACGCGATCGCGCTGCGCGGCGCGGCCTATAGCGGCTTCCGCCTGCCGACGCTCAACGAACTCTATCGCCCCTTCGTGGTCTTTCCGATCACGACGCAGGCCAATGATGCACTGACACCGGAAAAGCTGAAAGGCGCGGAGGTCGGCATCGACCTGACCCCGGTGCCGGGCATCAGCCTGTCGGCGACCGGCTTCATCAACCGGCTGGACGATGCGGTCGCCAATGTGACGCTGACCGCCACCACGCGCCAGCGCCGCAATATCGACCGGATCGTCGCCAAGGGCGTGGAACTGACGGCGGATGCGACGCTGGGCGCCATGCGCCTGTCGGCCTCCTATGCCTATAGCCGCAGCCGCGTCCATGCGCCTGGCGAAGCATTCGATGGCCTCACCCCAGCGCAAAGCCCGCGCCATGCCGCCAGCGCAACCATCGCCTACAGCCCGGCGCAGGGACCGACGCTGTCGACCACGCTGCGCTATGTCGCGAAACAATATGAGGATGATCTGCAAAGCGACGTCCTGCCCCACGCGATCACCGTCGATGCCATCGCCCGGCTGCCGTTGACGGGCGGCGTGACGCTGGTGGCGCGGGGCGAAAATCTGCTGGATGAGACGATCGTCACGCGCAATGCAGGCGGATCGATGGATCTGGGCACGCCGCGCACGCTCTGGATCGGCGTCAGCTTCAGCGGATAGAAGCGGATCAGAGCGGAGGAACGGCCTTATGGCGATCGCCTATCTGAACGGCACCTTCCTGCCACTGGACGAGGCCCGCATTTCGCCGCTCGATCGCGGCTTTCTCTTCGCCGATGGCGTCTATGAGGTGGCGGCGGTGATCGACGGGCGGCTGGTCGACACCGCCAGCCACCTCGCCCGGCTGGAACGGTCGGCGGACGCGCTCGGCATCCGTCTGCCCGTGACGCTGGCGCAGATCGAGGCGGTGCAGCGGGAACTGGTCGCGCGCAACGGGGTGACCGAGGGGCTGGTCTATCTCCAACTCACGCGCGGGGCGGAGGCGGGCCGCGAGTTCCTGGCCGCGCCGGATATCGAACCGACATTGTTCCTGTTCGTCGCGGACAAGCCGATACTCGACGTGCCCGCCGTCCGCACCGGCATCGCGGTGGCCACCATGATCGACCTGCGCTGGGCGCGGCGCGACATCAAGAGCGTGGGGCTGCTCGCGCAGGTCTTGGCGAAGCAGGCCGCGCGCGACGCGGGCGCGCAGGAAGCGTGGATGGTGGAGGACGGCTTCGTCACCGAAGGCGCGTCCTCTACCGCCTTCATCGTCACCGACGAAGGCATCGTCACCCGCCCCTATAGCCAGGCGGTACTGGCGGGCTGCACCGGCGCGGCGCTGACCGCCTTGGCGCAGGAAAGCGACATCGCCGTCGTGCATCGGGCTTTCACGGTGGCGGAGGCACTGGCCGCGCGGGAGGCTTTCATCGCCAGCGCCTCGACGCTGTGCCAGTCAGTGGTGCGGATCGATGGGCAGACGATCGGCGACGGCACCCCCGGCCCGGTCGCGATGCGGCTGCGGGCGCTCTACATCGCCTTCGCGCGCGCCACCGCGATCTGACACCAGTGCTGCCTGCCAAATGACTCCATAATGGAGAGATCGGGCGACGCCCCCTCTCCTCCCGCCAGATCGGCGCGAAGATGGTGGGAAAATACCCGCGCAGGGCTGGTATCCCACCCCTTTGCACCGGATTATCGTCACTATGGCGACAGATGCGGCTGATTCGATCCGTTCTTGCTTTAGTCCCAGGAACGAAGCTAGAACAGGAGCCGGAGCGACGATGGAAGATTTTTCCTACAGCATGGGCAGAGCGGATCATTTGCGGCGCGATCATCGGGCAGGCCTGCTTGTCATCGCCGACCGAATCGATGCGGCGGACCTGATGCCGGTGGCCGATGCCGCCGGGCTGCGACTGCTGGGCGTCGCGCCGCTCGCCGAAGCCTCGGCGCGGCTGGATGGCCAGTTGCAATGCGCCGTGCTGCTGCTCTTCTGCCCGGTGCCAACCCCCGCGCTCGAACCCTTGCTGGCGCAAGTGGAGGCACAGGCGATCCAGCAGGGCATGGCCGTCATCCTGGTCGCGGGATGGGACACGATCGACCTCGCCTTTGCCGCTGCCCAGGGCGCGCAGACCCAATTGCTCTGCAATCCCGACCATAGCGACCTGGCCGCTGCGCTCGTCACGGCGGGCGAGGAACGCCCCGCCCCCGGTCAGGTTCATGAACAGGACCGCGACAGCGCCCGGCTTGAGCAATTGAGCGCCGAGGTCAGCCGCCTCGCCCGCACGCTCGACGCGCTGACGCAGCGGTCGCCCTTCGCCGCGCCCTCTTTCGATCCCGGCCCGCGCATCGCCGACCGGCCGAGCGATTATATCGGCATGCCCGCGCTCGCGCCAATGGGTGCCGCCGCACCCCATGCCTATGCCCAGGTGCCGACGTTGAGCGCGACGCAGGTGCGTGACCTGCTGCGCGCCCGCCGCATCCGGGCCGACTTCCTGCCCGGCGACCTGTTCGCGGACCCGGCCTGGGACATGCTGCTCGACCTGCTCGCCGCCCGGCTGGAGCAGGAGCGCGTCTCCGTCTCCAGCCTGTGCATCGCCGCCGCCGTGCCGCCGACCACGGCGTTGCGCTGGATTCGCACCCTGACCGCCAAGGGTCTGGTCGAACGACAGGCCGATCCGCAGGATGGCCGCCGCATCTTCATCGCTCTGGCGCAGGATGCCGCCGACGCGATGATCCGCTGGTTCGGGGCCAGCCGCCGCCTGCTGGCGAGTTGACGCGCTTGTCTTGGACGGCCCGGCTTGACGGCACCGCTTTTTCGCCTAGATAGGCGGTTCTCCGCAAGGGGGCGATTAGCTCAGTTGGTAGAGCGTCTCGTTTACACCGAGAATGTCGGCGGTTCGAGCCCGTCATCGCCCACCAGTTTTTCGGTCTTTAGAGCCCGTCCGCGGAACGGGCGGCCGAAAAACTCCGAGCAGCTATGCTGCGAGGCCATCGCCAATCCAACCGCCTGCGTAACGTTCATCGTACAGCAAGCCTGGATGCGGCATCTTGTCCCCATGCCCAACCCCATCTTCCTCGGCAGCACCCTCGCGCCTGCCCTGCTGATGCTGTCGCCGCTCGCGGTGATCGCGGCGAAGGATTGCACCGACTGGCAACCTGCCGCAAAGGTCCGGAAAGGCGACACCTCGACCCCATGCAAGGCACCACCGCTTCCTTTGATGTAGCCGCATATTGCGGCGCAGCGTTTGCACTGCTAATTCCCGCAGCCATGATCCAGCCGCCAGAAATCCTCCGAGTCTCCAAAGCCCGCGTTTCCTGCGACGGGTCGGGCGACATTCCCGCCGCCCTCGGCCATCCGCGCGTCTTTCTGGAAATCGATGAACATGGCTATGTCGACTGCGGCTATTGCGATCGGCGCTTCGTGCTGATCGGCGGCGTGGCCGACACGGCGGACATTGGCGACAAGCCCGACATCGCGTCCGGCGCCAGCCTCTAACTTTTCCTTTGGGCTTGGGTGCTGCCGTCCCTATATCGGATGGTATGACTGATATTTCCGCGCACTATACCGACGCCCGTGCCTTCTCTATCGTCCCGGCCTGCTGGATCCCGATGGCGCACGTCGCCTGACCGCCGATGCGCTCAAAGGCTGCGACGATGGCGAACTCTATCTGCAATATCGCGCCAGCGAGAGTTTCGGCTTTGACGACGGACGGCTGAAAACCGCCGATTATTCGACCGATGCGGGCTTTGGCCTGCGCGGCGTGTCGGGCGAGATGACCGGCTTTGCCCATGCCAACGACATCAGCGAAGCGGCGATCCGCAAGGCGGCGCAGACGCTGGCGCTGCTCGACCCCGCCGCCGCGCCCCCGGCCCCACCGCCGCAGCACACCAATCGTCATCTCTATACCGACGCCAATCCGTTGGAGATCGTGCCCTTCGCCGAGAAGGTAACGCTGTGCGCCGCGATCGACGCTGCCGCCCGCGCGCGCGATCCACGCGTCGCGCAGGTCTCGGTCAATCTGGCGGGCAGTTGGTCGGTGGTCGAGATCGTGCGCGCCGACGGCTTTACCGCCACCGACATCCGCCCGCTCGTGCGCCTCAACGTCTCGGTCATCCTAGAAGAGAATGGCCGCCGCGAAACCGGCAGCTTCGGCATCGGCGGGCGCTATCTCTATGATCAGGTCATGGACCCGACTGTGTGGAACCGCGCGATCGACGAAGCGCTGGCGCAGGCGCGCGTCAACATGCGCTCGGTCGCCGCGCCTGCGGGCGAAATGACCGTGCTGCTTGGCCCGGGTTGGCCCGGCGTGCTGGTGCATGAAGCCATCGGCCATGGGCTGGAAGGCGATTTCAACCGCAAGGGCACCAGCGCCTTTTCCGGCCGCATCGGCGAGCGCGTCGCCGCCCCCGGCGTTACCGTCGTCGATGACGGCGCGATCGCCGACCGGCGCGGGTCGCTGTCGATCGATGACGAAGGCACGCCGACGCAGGAGAATATCCTGATCGAGGATGGCATCCTGCGCGGCTATATGCAGGACCGGCTCAATGCCCGGCTGATGGGGGTCGAACCCACCGGCAATGGTCGCCGCGAAAGCTATGCCCATGGTCCGATGCCGCGCATGACCAACACGTTCATCCGGGGCGGCAATGACGATCCCGAAGAGCTGCTGTCGCGGATGAAGACTGGCATTTTCGCCAAGAGCTTTGGCGGCGGGCAGGTCGACATCGTGTCGGGCAAGTTCGTCTTCTCCTGCACCGAGGCCTATAAGGTCGAGAATGGCACGCTGGGCGACCCGATCAAGGGCGCGACGCTGATCGGCGATGGCCCCACGGCCCTGACCAAGGTGGTCGGCATCGGCCATGACTGGGCGCTGGACGAAGGCATCGGCATGTGCGGCAAGGGCGGGCAGAGCGTGCCCGCAGGCGTCGGCCAGCCGACCCTCCTGCTGCAGGGGCTGACGGTGGGCGGCACGGCGACCTGACCGTCCTCTACGGCCTATGGCGGAACCGGATCGGCCCTTCGTCTGTATAAGCCGGTATGAACATGCTCACCGACAGCCATGATCCCGTCACCGCCGACTGGGCTGCAGCCCTGCTCGATTTCTGGTTCAACGAGGTCGGCAAAGCGGGATGGTGGGAGAAAGACCCTACTCTGGACCAGCGCTGCATCGCGCGTTTCGGCGATTTGCGGCAGGAAAAGCAGGCCTTGCCGCCAGAGGCCTTTCTCGATCGCGCCGACGAAGCGCTGGCCGCGATCCTGCTGTTCGACCAACTGCCCCGCAACATGTTCCGCGATACCGCACAGGCCTTTGCCAGCGATCCGCTGGCCCGCGACATTGCGCGCGGTGCGATCGCCCATGGCTATGATATCCAGATCGGCGGGACCGGACGGCTCTTTTTCTATATGCCGTTCATGCATGGCGAAACGCTCGCCGATCAGGAAACATCGATGACCCTGTTCGAAGGCGCGGGCAATGAACATTGGCTCGGCTTCGCGCGCGATCACCATGCGATCATCGAGCGGTTCGGCCGTTTCCCCCACCGCAACGCCGCCTTGGGCCGTGCAACCTTGCCCAACGAAGAGGCGGCGATCGAAGAAGGCGGTCAATGGTAGGCTGATGCTGCCTGTTTTTTAAGCAGGCACCATCCTCTGCTCATTTTTTCGGCGCTGTTTTTCATCGCGCCGCAGCCTAAGCCCGCATTAACGCGCCATTAGCAAATTGGCACGCCTCTTGCTGAGTATGTCCCCGCACACCAGTAACAGGGGGCGACATGAAACTTGTCATGGCTATCATTAAGCCGTTCAAGCTCGACGATGTCCGCGAGGCACTATCCTCGCTCGGCATCGCAGGCATGACGGTCAGCGAAGTGAAGGGCTTTGGTCGCCAAAAGGGGCAGACCGAAATCTATCGCGGCGCGGAATATTCCACCAACATGGTTCCCAAGATCAAGGTCGAGGTCGTTTGCGACGACGACCTGGCCCCGCGCGTCGTGGAAGCGACGCAGGCGGCGGCCAATTCGGGCGCATCGGCGATGGCAAGATCTTCGTCCTCGATGTCGGCCAGGCCGTGCGCATCCGCACCGGCGAAACCGGCGAAACCGCGCTGTAAGAAGGGGGGAATAATGACCTTTTCCAAGAAACTTTGCGGGATGGCGGGGGCAGCGGGGCTGTCGCTCTTCGCCGCCCTGCCTGCCTGGGCGCAGGAAGCCGCCGAAGCGGCGGCACCCGCCGCAGCCGTGCCCAATCCGGGCAACAATGCCTGGATGATGACGTCCACCGTCCTCGTCCTGCTCATGATCCTGCCCGGGCTTGCGCTGTTCTACGGCGGCCTGACCCGGTCGAAGAATATGCTGGCGACGATGACGCAGATCGGCGCGGCCGCCTGCCTCGCCATGCTCATCTGGGTCATGTACGGCTACGGCATGGCCTTCGGCCCAGAAGGCAATGCCTTTGTTTCGTGGGGCAAATGGTTCCTGGTCGGTGTCACCACAGACAGCACGGCCGCCACCTTCTCCGACGAAGTGATTTCCGAATATGTGTTCGTCAGCTTCCAGATGACCTTTGCCGCCATCACGGCTGCGCTGGTCCTGGGTTCGGTGGTCGAGCGCATGAAATTCTCGGCGGTCATGCTCTTCACCGCCATCTGGCTCACGATCGTCTATTTCCCGATCGCCCACATGGTATGGGCCGGCGGCGGCCTGTTGTTCGACATGGGCGCGCTGGACTTTGCCGGCGGCACCGTGGTCCACATCAATGCCGGCGTCTCCGCTTTGGTCGCCTGCCTCATCCTTGGCAAGCGGATCGGCTACCCCAAGGAGCCGATGGCCCCGCACAGCATGACGATGACGATGATCGGCACCGGCATGCTCTGGGTTGGCTGGTTCGGCTTCAACGCGGGTTCCGAACTGGAAGCCGACGGCACGGCGGCGCTCGCCATGATCAACACCTTCGTCGCCACCGCGGCAGGGGCGCTGTTCTGGATGCTCGCTGAAAAGGCCAATGGTCACAAGGCGTCGGCTCTCGGCTTCTGCTCCGGCGTGATCGCTGGCCTGGTCGCCGTGACCCCGGCTGCGGGCAATTCCGGGCCGTTCGGCGCCATCGTTCTGGGTGCCCTTGCCTCGATCATCTGCTTCTACTTCGTCTCGGTCATCAAGCCCAAGCTTGGCTATGACGACAGCCTGGACGCCTTTGGCATCCATGGCGTGGGCGGCATCGTCGGCGCCATCGGCACCGGCATCGTCTACCAGCCCTTCCTGGGTGGCCCCGGCGACGGTTCGACCGCCATGGGTGCCCAGGTGATGACGCAGATCATCGCCGTGGTCGTCTCCATCGTCTGGGCCTCGGTCGGCACCGCCATCGCCATCTTCATCGCCAAGGCCGTCACCGGTCTGCGGGTGAGCGAAGAAGTCGAGCAGCAGGGGCTCGACCTCGGCGAGCACGGCGAGCGCGCCTACAATATGTAAGATTGGCAGGGCGGGCCGCCCGACCGGGACATGGCCCGCCCGCCCCACCTTGTTCCTCCTGCGAACAACCCTTGGGCCGATGCGAAAGCATCGGCCCTCTTTTTATGTGCTTGCGGTAAAGCGCATGCCTGAAGGCAATAGATGCCGTTCCCCGGCGCAGGCCGGGTCCAGTTCAGACTATGGGACTGGAACCCAGCCTTCGCGGGAGAACATCCGAACGCGCGGCGATCAAACGGTCGGGCGCGTCCACAGATTGGCAGGCCGGGGCGTATCGGCGGGCCAGCGCTTGGCGCGACCGATCACCTGGATGCCCGCCCGCGCGACCCAGCGGAGCTTCGCCGGCTTGGTCGTGATCACCCGCGCGTCCCAGGCCTGCTCGCCCCGGCGCGCGACTTCGCGGGCGATGTCGCCATAAATGCCCGCCGCCGCCAGCACCGCCCAGGCCGCCCGTGGCGGCAGCGCGCCAGTGCCATGGCGAGCGCTGTCTTCATAGGCCGCCGCCATGTCCGCCATGCGCCGCGCCAATATGGCAAGACGCGGCCGGACCCAGGGCTTCATATGTTCGCCGGGTGGCATATCCATTTCGGCCAGCCACTCCTGCGGCAGATAGCAGCGGTCGGCGGCTTCATCCTCGCTGATGTCGCGGGCGATATTGGCGAGCTGAAACGCCAGCCCCAGGTCGCAGGCGCGGTCAAGCGTCGCCTGGTCATCGGGATCGACCCCCATCAGCACCGCCATCATGCACCCGACCGCGCCCGCGACATAATAGCAATAGCGCAGCATATCGTCCTGGCTGCGCGGTCGCCATTCGCGCGCGTCGAGCGCAAACCCCTCAATCAAATCATGGGCATAGCGGGCGGGAATGGCGCATTCGCGCATCACCACGCCAAAGCCGTCAAAGGCCGGATCGCCGGTCGGTTCGCCGCGCAGCGCGCTGTCGGTCATCACCCGGATGGTCGACAATCGCGCCTGCCCGTCCACGACACCCTGCAATGTGCCGCCATGGTCCTGCCCATCGGCGATATCATCGCACTTGCGGCACCAGGCATAGAGCAGCCAGGCGCGCTCGCGGATCTGCGGATCGAACAGCGTCGACGCCATGGCAAAGGATTTGGAGCCGCGCGCAATGCTCTGCTTGGCATGGGCGACGAGCGCCGGGCGGTCGAGAATGGGCAGGTCGGTCATGCCATCGCCATGCCCTGCCCGCCTGCCCAAGTCATCCCTTATCCCTATGCCTGCGCAACAGGATCAGAGCCGATCCGCCTTCATCGCAAAGATGGTCTCGTGCGGCTGATAGGCGGCTAAGGCATCCAGCAATTCGTCGATCCCCTCGGCATGGATCAAAATCCCGGCATGTTGCGGGCGGATAAAGCCCGCTTCCACCATCTGCCGGTTGAAGCCGATCAACTGGTCATAAAAGCCCGCGACATTGAGCAACCCGACTGGCTTTTGATGATAGCCAAGCTGCGCCCAGCTGATCGCTTCCCACAATTCGTCCATCGTGCCCACCCCGCCGGGCAGCGTGATGAAGCCATCTGACAGGTCGGTGAAGAGCTGCTTGCGCTGATGCATCGTCTGGACGACGTGCAATTGCGTGCAGCCGCGATGCGCCACTTCCGCGCCGACCAGCGCATCAGGAATCACGCCGATCACCTCCCCGCCCGCCTCCAGCGCGGCATCGGCGACCGCGCCCATCAGGCCCAGCCGCCCGCCGCCATAGACGACGCCGATGCCGCGCTCCGCCAGCGTACGGCCCACCATGCGCGCCGCGTCGATATAGGTCAGGTCGGCCGGCGTCGCCGAACCGCAATAGACCGCCAATTTCTTCATCGTCTCTAACCCAAATCTTCCAGCATCAGCGCGGCGGTTGCCTTGGCGCTGCCCACCACGCCGGGGATGCCCGCGCCGGGATGGGTGCCGGCCCCTACCAGATAGAGGTTGGGAATGACATCGTCGCGATTATGCGCGCGGAACCAGGCGCTTTGCGTCAGCAACGGCTCCAGGCTGAAAGCGCTGCCCAGATGCGCGTTGAGGTCGCGGCCGAAATCGGTCGGCGCATAATGGAATTGCGTGACGATGCGCGAGCGGATGTCGGGGATCAAGCGATGCTGGATTTCGTCCAATATGCGCTCGGCATAGGCAGGCGCAAACTGGTCCCAGTCGATCGGTAGCTTGCCCATATGCGGCACCGGGGCGAGCGCATAGAAGGTCGAATGGCCTTCGGGCGCCATCGACGGATCAGTCACGGTCGGGTGGTGCAGATAGAGCGAGAAATCCTCCGGCAGCACGCCATGATCGTAAATGTCGGTGAGCAGCCCTTCATAGCGCGGCCCGAACAGGATCATATGGTGCGGAATGCCGGGCCAGCTGCCCTTGATGCCGAAATGCAGCACGAACAGGCTGGGCGACCAGCGCTTGTTGGTCAGCTTTTGCCCCTGCTTCGCCCCACGCGGATGATGACCCAGTAGGTCGCGATAGCTGTGCATCAGGTCGGCGTTGCTGGCGACCGCATCGGCCTCCCCGCGCCAACCCGACGCGGTGTGAACCGCCGTGACCTTGTCGCCATAGGTTTCGATCCGCGTGACTTTATCGCCCAGCCGCAACGTACCGCCCAGCCGCTCGAAATGGGTGGCCATCCCCTCGACCAGCTTGTTGGTGCCGCCCTTGGCGAACCAGACGCCGCCATCCTTTTCCAGCTTGTGGATCAGCGCATAGATGGCGCTGGTCTTCATCGGATTGCCGCCAACCAGCAGCGTGTGGAAGGACAGCGCCTCGCGCAGCTTCTCATTCTTCACATAGGAAGACACGACCGAATAGACCGACCGCCACGCCTGATAGCGGGCGAGCGCCGGGGCGGCCTTGATCATCGAGGCGAAGTCGAGGAATGCGACCGCGCCGAGTTTACGATAGCCCTCTTCGAACACGCCTGCCGCATAATCGAGGAAACGGTCATAGCCCGCGACATCGCCGGGATCGAGCTTGGCGATCTCGGCGCGCAGCGACACTTCGTCATTGCTGTAATCGAAATTGGTCCCGTCACGCCAGTTGAGCCGGTAGAAGGGGCTGACCGGCATCAACGTGACGTCCTGCGCCATGTCATGGCCGGACAAACGCCACAACTCGTTCAGGCAATCGGGGTCGGTGATGACCGTCGGCCCGGCGTCGAAGGTGAAGCCGTCCTTCTGCCACATATAGGCGCGGCCGCCGGGGCGATCGCGCGCCTCGACCAGCGTGGTGTCGATGCCCGCGGATTGCAGGCGGATGGCCAGCGCCAGGCCGCCAAAGCCTGCGCCGATGATTATCGCTTTCCTGGTCATCAGGCGGGCGGATTCAACAATGTTCGCATGGCATCCCTTATGGGCACGGGGGGTCGTCCGCACAAGATGCGGACACGATCGGTCATGGTGGAACGTCCGGCGTAGAAACGCTGGATGAGGGGCGCGCGCAGGCCGTAGAAGCGCGCGAAGATACGCCAGCGCTGGTCGGGAACTGCCGCACCGAACAGCATCTTGCCAAGCAGCCGATAATAGCCGCCGCTGCGCCAATGCGCCGCCGCATGGGCGCGGGTGACGGTCGCCAGTTGATCAAGCGGCTGATCGACCAGCCAGGTGGCGAAGCGCACCGCGTCGGGCAGCGAATAGCCGGTCATCGGCTGGAACAGCCCGGCCCGCACGCCCGCGCGCGCGACCGGATCATCCTTGGGCCAATAAAGATCGAAATCGCCGCCATGGACCACGGGCAACACGCCCTGTTCGCGGTGGATCAGCGTGCCGGTCCAGCCCTTGTCGCTGGCATAAGCGGCAATGCGCGCGTCGATGGCGAGCACGTCCAGGTCGGGCGTGTCGCTGTAATAGGTATCCTCGACGAAGATGGTGCGCTCGTCCCAAGGCAGCAGATAGACGAAGCGATAGCCGTCCATCTGGTCGACCGTCGCATCCATGATCACTGGCCGGTCGATGCCGTGCGGCGCATCGAGCCGCAGGGCATGGCCCACGAATTTCTGCCAGCCACAGCGCAGCGGCGACAGGTCCGCCGCCCCGCGCGCGTCGATCACCACCCCCGCGTCGATCTCCCGCTCGTCCGTCAGGCGGACGCTGGTCGGCGTGACGGCGGCGACCGTCGCGCCCGTCATCGTCACATCGCCCAGCGTTGCGCGGACATGCGCGTCGAGCCGGGGCGAGGCGATGCTGTTATAGGGGGTATCGAGACGGCGACGATGCCCTGGAAAGCGGACCTCATGCCCCTGTGCCCAGCGATGGGTGACGAGCGGATCGACCAGCCAGCGGTCTTGCGGGGCTACGTCCCCGTCGAAGAAGGACCAGATATGGTTGCCGCCGATCTCTGCGCCGCTTTCGATCAGCCGGACACGGACATCGGGCCGCTTGGCCGCGAAGGCAAGCGCGATCAGGCTGCCCGACAGGCCGCCACCAAGGATCGCCAAATCGCAGTCCAACCGGTTCGTCATCGCTCCCTGTTAGGCGAGGGGACGTGGCAAAGCCATGGCCGAAGTGGGGGCACGCTATGGTTTTTGGGGCAGGTGAGGGACCTTGCAGGGACGGCGCGCATAGTATAGGGGGCTACCCTATGCATATCATCGCGGATCGAGACAAATTATTGGCGCGGGTGCGCCGGATTGCGGGGCAGGTCGCCGCCGTCGAACGGCAATTGACGGGCGACGCGGGCTGTTCGGAAACATTGCAACTGGTCGCCTCAGTGCGCGGCGCCGTCGGCAGCCTGATGGAGGAACTGATCGAGCAGCATATGCGCGAGCATGTCGCCTGCCCCGGCCTGTCAGACGAGGCGCGCGCAGCGGCCGCCGAAGAAATGCTGGCGCTGATCCGCCGCTATGGGAAATGACGATGCACGACGACCATCCTCACGATCACGCCCATCACGACCACACGCAATCGCCCGCCACCACGGACGGCGAGGAAAGCCATTATTTCGACCATATCTATCTGTCCGACGGGCATGACAAAAATGCCAAACGGACGCTGTGGGTCGTCTGGCTGACCGCCGCGACCATGGTGGTGGAGATCGTCGCGGGCTGGATGACCGGCTCGATGGCGCTGCTGGCCGATGGCTTTCACATGGCGACCCATGCGGGCGCGCTCGCTGTAGCGGCGGCTGCCTATGGCTATGCCCGGCGGCATGCGCGCAATCCGCGCTTCACCTTCGGCACCGGCAAGGTCGGCGACTTGGCTGGCTTCGCCTCCGCGCTCCTGCTGGGCGTCATGGCGCTGTTCATCGCAATCGAATCGGGGATGCGCTTTCTGGAGCCGGTCAAGGTCGCGTTCGGCGAAGCGACGCTGGTGGCGATCGTCGGCCTCATCATCAACTTCATCAGCGCATTTCTGCTGGGCCACGACCATAGCCATGATCATGGACACGGGCATGATGACGGGCATCAGCATGGCCATGCCGACAACAACCTGCGCGCCGCCTATGTCCATGTGCTGACCGACGCGCTGACATCGGTACTGGCGATCGCGGCGCTGCTCGCCGGGCGCTATCTTGGCTGGTGGTGGCTCGACCCGGCGGTCGGCATATTGGGGTCGATCGTCATCGCGCGCTGGGCCTGGGGCCTGATGAAGGACACCGCCGCCATCCTGCTCGACACCGCCGAACCCGCGCTGACGGCCAAGGTCCGCGCGCTGGCGGAAGCCGAAGGCGCCACCATCCGCGACCTCCACGTCTGGCGCATCGGCCCCCACGCCCACGCCGTCATCCTCAGCCTCGCCCCCGGCGCGAACGGCCCGGCCGTCCGCGCACGACTACACGCGCTCCCCCGCATGGCGCATGTAACGGTCGAGTGCGGGTAGGTCTCAGCCAAACCCCCTTCTCCCCAGCGGGGAGAAGGATAGGAAGCCTTGGTGCCAAAGGCACCTAGGCGCAGTTGGAAGAGGGGGCTCGACGCTGTTGTAGCGCGATTCTGTGAGGGCCTATCCGGCCTGCATCACTGCCCCTTCACCGCATCCATGATCTGCCGCACCGGCGCGATGTCATAGCCGGCCGCTGCCGCCTGCGCCGCCAGCACGTCGCCATCATCGCCCGCCCGCGCGCGGGTCAGCGCCCATAGCAACGTGCTGCGCGTGCCCGACCGGCAATAAGCCAGCATCTTGCCGCCTGCCTCCGTCTGTTCCAGCGCGCTCGCCATCGCGTCCAACTGCCAGGGCGCGAAACCGCCATGCGCCACCGGCACGGCAACATAAGCGATGCCCGCCGCCTTGGCCGCGGCTTCGATCTCCGCGCCGTTGACCTGGCCCGGTTCCTCGTCATCGGGGCGGTTGTTGACGATGATCGTCACGCCCTGCGCCTTGGCGTCGGCCACCTGGTCCAGCGTGATCTGCGGCGAAACAAGGATGCGGTCGGTCAATTTGCGGAACATGGGGGCTTCTCCTTTGGCACAGGCCATGCGCCGGTCAGGATCAGGATTCAAGAGCGGCCTCTTCCTCCCGTCGTTGCGCAAAGCCCTTCCGATGTAGGATTTGCGATGATCTAACCTGTCGGATGGAACACGTTCGCACCCCGCCCTGCCCTGCATCCCGGATCGACCGTCGCGTCATTGTCGCGACACAGGCGCGTCACTGTCGCGCCGGTGTCGCGTTACCGGGTCTTCGGAAGCACTTTTCCGGCACTTTTCCGTCGCAATCGGCCCGAATATGCGCCCACGACATCGTGAACTTGAATGTGGCGCGGACCTGTGACCGTTGGCGCTACAGGAACGACCGGATCGCCGCCAGAAAAGCATCGCCCCACGCATCCAGCTTCTTCTGCCCCACGCCGCTGATCGTACCGAGATCGCGGATCGAAGAGGGCCGCTGCTCGGCCATTTCGCGCAGCGTGGAATCATGGAAGATCACATAGGGCGGCACGCCCGCCTCCTGCGCCAGTTCGCGGCGGCAGGCGCGCAGCGCGTCGAACAGCGGATCGCCGACCGGGTTCGCGTCCGCCCCGTTACGGGCATTGCGGGACCGTCGCTCACGCTTGGGCGGCACCAAGATGCGCACCTCCTCCTCCCCGCGCAAAATCGGCCGGGCGTTTGGGCCAAGCATCAGCCCGCCATGCTCGGTGGTCTCCAGCGCGTCGCGCACCAGCAGCGCGCGCGACACGGGACGCAGCAGCGCGATCTCGTCCCCCGACACGATGCCATGGACCGAAATCTTGTCATGGCCGCGCTCGCGCACCTTGTCGTTCGCCGCGCCGGTCAGCACCGCCTCGATATGGCCGGACCCGAAACTCTGGCCGGTGCGATAGACGGCGGACAGATATTTGCGCGCGGTCTCGGTCGCGTCCAGGCTGGCCGGGGGGGAGAGGCAATTGTCGCAATTGCCGCATGTGGCGGGCGGATCTTCGCCGAAATGGCGCAGCAATATGGCACGGCGGCAGGTCGCCGTCTCGACCAGCGCGCCCAGCGCCGCGATCCGTGTGCGCTCCCCTTGCTGGCGGCTTTGCTCCAATTCCAGTATCCGCTGCCGGGCGCGGGCGAAATCCTCCGCCCCCCAGAAAAGATGCGCGACCGCCGGTTCGCCGTCACGACCCGCGCGGCCCGATTCCTGATAATAGCCCTCGATCGACTTGGGCAGGCCTGCGTGGGCGACGAAGCGCACGTCGGGCTTGTCGATCCCCATGCCGAACGCGACCGTGGCGACCATCACCATATCCTCGCTGGCGATGAAGGCGGACTGATTGGCGGCGCGGACCTTGGGGTCCAGCCCGGCATGATAGGCGCGCACGGCGCGACCGCCCCGCCCCAGCGTTTCCGCCAGCTTCTCGGTCGCGGCGCGGGTCTGGGCATAGACGATGCCGGGGCCGGGATTGGCGGCGACGAGATCGGCCAGTTGCCGCGTCAGGCCATCGCGCGGATGGACGGCATAGCGGATATTGGGCCGGTCGAAGCCCGATATGATGAGGCCATCGTCGGGGATGCCGAGCTGAACCAATATATCCTTGCGCGTATGCGCGTCGGCCGTGGCGGTCAGCGCCAGCCGGGGGACATCGGGAAATTCGTCGAGCAGCGGGCGCAGCAGGCGATAGTCGGGGCGGAAATCATGGCCCCATTCGGACACGCAATGCGCTTCGTCGATCGCAAACAGCGCGACCTTCGCCGATCGCAGCAGGTTGCGAAACCCTTCCTGGCTGGCACGTTCAGGCGCGACGTAGAGCAGGTCGAGATCGCCATTACGCAACCGGTCCTGCGTCTCGCGCCAGTCGGCATCGACGCTGGTCAGGCTGGCGGCGCGAATGCCGACGGCAGTGGCGGCGCGCAACTGGTCGTGCATCAACGCGATCAGCGGCGAGACGACGACGCAGCAGCCATCAAGCGCGACAGAGGGCAACTGGTAGCAGAGCGACTTGCCCGCCCCGGTCGGCATGATGGCCAGCGTCGGCTGGCCCGCCATGACGCGCGCGACCACCTGTTCCTGCACCCCGCGAAAGCGGGTGAAGCCGAAAATGTCGTGAAGGAGCGTGGGAATGTCGGGCCGCATGACGCGGCCTTAGCGGGGGAAAGCGCGGGGGGCCAGCCTTGCCGCCGCTTAAGGGACGGGATCGAGCAGGCAGCCCCAGCCGGGCCGAAAACGCGCGGTACGCGTGGCGACAAAGGGCACACGCGCTTCGACCGCCTTGTCTTCGGGCCGATCGGTCAGGGTGACGAGCGCCATGCCCGGTTCCTTATCCTCCTCGCAACTGCCCATCGCGCGCCCTTCGACATAGCGACACGAGCAGGCGAGGCGCGCGCCATAGGCTGCGCCCAGTTCCGCCCGATCGCGCAGTCCGCTCCAATGCCAGCCCAGCACGGCCAGCAGCGACAGGATAAGCACAAGGGCAAGATAAATGATGGTCCGGCGGCCCGGCATATTCCCGACTCGGTTGGGGATGGCTAAGGGCGCGGTTTATGAAGATCGAATGGAACAGCGTAAAGCGGCTTGGCCTTGGTGCCGCCCTGGTGGCCCTCGTCGGCGCAGGCGGGCTGTGGAGCGTGCGCGCGGCCGACCCGCAGCCGCTCTACCATGTGGCAAGCGACGCGGCAGTGGGCGAGGCTGCGCTGCGCGCCGCGATCGACCCCTTGTTCGACGATGCGGCGATGGGCGACACCCGCGCGCTGTTGGTGATGCGCGATGGTGAAATCATCGCGGAACGCTATGCGCCGGGCTTCGGGCCGGACACGAAACTCCTGTCCTGGTCGATCGCCAAGAGCGTGACGGCGGTCCTGGTCGGGCTGATGGTGGCGGACGGACGATTGGCGATCGACGCGCCGGTGCCCGTGGCGGCGTGGAGCCAGCCAGGCGACCCGCGCGGCAAGATCACGCTGCGGCAATTGCTCCAGATGACGAGCGGCCTTGATCATGTCGAGGATGGCGAACCGATCACCAGCGGCGACACGGTGCGGATGCTGTTCACTGACGGCGCGCAGGACATGCGCGCCTATGCCGAGGCCAAGCCGCTGGCCCATGCGCCGGGCGCGCATTTCGCCTATTCGACCGGCAGCAGCATCATCCTGTCCGACCTGATGACCCGGATGCTGACCAACAGCAGTGATCCCGACGTGCGGCGGCGGGCGATGGCGATGTTCATCGATGGACGGTTGAAGGCACCCGGCAAACTGCCCAGCCTGACGCCCGAATATGATGCGGCGGGCACGATGATCGGCGGCAGCATGATGCATATGACCACGCGCGACTATGGCCGCTTTGGCGAATTGCTGCGGCGGCAGGGGCGCGGCCCCACCGGGCATCAGATTTTGCCGGAAAAATGGGTCGACTTCATGCGCACGCCATCCACGCGCAACCCGGCCTATGGCGCGCATCTCTGGCTCAACCGCGAAGGCAGCGAAAGCGCGCTGATGCCGGGCCTGGCCCCCACCAGCCTGTTCGGCTGCGTGGGGCATAATGGGCAATATATATTGGTATCGCCCAGCCAGCGGCTGACCGTGGTACGCATCGGCATGTCGCCGCAAAAGGAACAGCGGACCGCAGTGAAAACGGCGCTGGCGCGGGTGATCGGGCTATTTCCAGGCTAAAGGTGGAAGCGGCCCTCGATCACCGTGCGGCACTGGCCGGTCAGGATCACCCGGTCGCCATCGAGCGTACAGCCAAGCCGCCCGCCACGCGCGGAGGCCTGAAAAGCGCTGAGCGTCGTCTTGCTGAGGCGCCTGGCCCAGAAGGGGGTGAGCAGACCATGGGCGGACCCCGTGACGGGATCTTCATCCACGCCGCCGCCCGGTACGAAGACGCGACTGACGATATCGCTATCGTCGCCCGGCGCGGTGGCGATGAGCATCACGTCCCCCTGCGCCTTCAATGCGGCGAAGTCGGGCGCGAGCGCGCGCACCGCAGCGGCATCGGGGAAGAGGAACAGGCTATAGCCACCGTCCCGCCAATGCGACTCGACTGGCGTGCCCCCCAGCCCCGCCGCCAGTTCGGGCAGCGCGCGGGGCACCATGTCCCAGGCCGGGAGCGAGAGGGCATAGCCTTCGCCTGCGCGCGATACGGTCAATATGCCCGCATGGCGCGTGCGAAAACGCACGACATCCCCCTGCCCCATCAGCACATGGCCACTGGCGAGCGTAGCATGGCCGCACAATTTCACCTCGACGGTGGGCGTGAACCATCGCAGCGCGTAATCCGCCTCCGGGTCATCGGGCGTCGCCAGCGTGAAGGCCGTCTCGGACAGGTTATTCTCCGCCGCAATGGCCTGCAACGTGGCATCGTCGAGCCAGGCGTCGAGCGGCATCACCGCGGCCGGATTGCCGGTGAAAGGGGCATCGGCGAAAGCATCGACCTGGGTGAAGGGCAGGCTGGTCATGGTAAGTTCCTCGTCATTCGTCACGGCGATGGCGGAGGGGCGGGCCTGCGAACAGAGCCAGCCGCACCGGATTGGCGCTTAGCCGAGCAGCACCAGCGCGCTGCACACCGCTACGCCCACGACGATGTTGATCGGCACGCCAATCCGCACGAAATCGGCAAAGCGATAATCGCCAGCGGCATAGACCAGCGCATTGGTCTGATAGCCGATCGGGGTCGCGAAACAGGCCGATGCGCCGATCATCAGCGCGATGATCAGGGGACGGGGATCGACCCCCAATTGCTGCGCGATTGCGATCGTGATGGGCGTCAACAGCGCCGCAACCGCATTGTTGCTGAGCAGTTCGGACAGGATCAACGCGAAGAAATAGATAAGGAAAACCAGCGACCAGGCCGGCGCGCTTTGCAGCAGCGGCGTGATCCAGCCGACCATCAGCGCGACGCTGCCCGCCTGTTCCAGCGCAAGGCCGACCGCCAGCATGGCGAAGATCAGCACCAGCACATCGCCATCGACCGCGCCCCAGGCCTCCTCCGGGTCGATACAGCGGGTGACGAGGATGAGGCCGACGGCAATGACCGCCGCCAGCCCGATGCCGATGATGTTGAGGGCCGACAACAGCACCACACCCGCCATCGCAACGATCGCGATCCATGCTTTCTTGCGGCGAAAAGCGCGTACCCGGCTGACATCGACGCCGATCAGATGGGGATTGTCGCGCAGCGAACGCATCGCATCGTCACTGCCCGCGATCAACAATCGATCCGCGCCGCGCACACGCGTATCGGGCAGGTCTGGTCCGGGCAGATGCCGGGCACGGTGGATGCCGATGATCCGCACCCGCAACGCGTGGAGGAAGGGAATGTCCATCAACCGCTCGCCGATGGATGGGTGGCTGGGCGACACCATGGCTTCGACCACGCTGCCCTCCTGCCCCGACGTGCGCGAATCAGCGGCGATACCCAATTCGAAGTCACCGGCCTCCCGCAATGTCATGATCGCCGCACCATCGGCCCGGACGATCAGCCGGTCACCGGCATGGAGTTCCTCTTCCATCAGGTCGCGGCGGCGAATGTCGCCGCTGCGCTTGATACCCTGGAGTTTGACCGACCGGCCGAACATGCTCAGCGATGCGATATCCCGGCCGATGAGGTCACTATCCTGCGGCACCACCAGTTCGGTCAGATAATCCTGCACATTGCCGCCATTTTCTCCGGCAATGCTCGGCGCATCGCTGGGCAGCAGGAAGGACAGGCACAGCAAGGCAACGATGCCAGCAATAGTCCCCGCCAAGCCATAAAGGGTGATGTCGAAGATGCCGAAGGGAGCCATGCCCTGGTCAGCGGCAATGCCTGCGACGATCAGGTTGGTCGATGTACCGACAAGGGTCAAGCAACCGCCGAGCACGGCGACCGTATTCATCGGCATCAGCAGTTTCTTGATCGGAAAGCCGGTCGCCTGCGCGAGTTTGAACATGATCGGGATCAGCAGCACGACCACCGGCGTATTGTTGAGGAACGCCGACAGGATGATGGTGCCGATCGCGACTTCGGCGAGCGCGAGGCGGGGACGTCGTTCCGCCCGCGTCATGATGAGGTCCGCGACGCGGCTGATGACACCGGTGCGAATGAGCGCACCCGACAGGATGAACATCGCCCCGACGGTCAGCGGCGCGCTGTTGGAAAAGACCGAGAACATCGCCTTTTCATCCAGCATGCCCAGCAGCGCAAAGGTGCAAGCTCCCACCACCGCAATGACCGTGGGCGAATAGCGTTCGCGCACGAAAGCGATGAACATGGCGGCCAGAACCGCCAGCCCGATTTCGGCCCGATACACGCCCAGCAGCGCGGTAATGAAATGCATAATGCCCCTGATCCCCGACAAGATTGGCGCTGGCCGCTGATCTTGCCGGGCTGAAACGAAAGGAGCCAGCCATGGTTGCATGACTGGCCCGTGTCACGGCGGGGAGCGGGACATTTTGACCGTCAATCCGCCCACCCAATATGGGGTGACGCTTTCCAGGCTTAGGCTCTGCTGCTTGTCCGTCGAACGGGCGATGCCGTCTTCCAGCGTGTCATTCCCCGCACTGGGCGCGGTGGAGCAGTTTCTGGTCCGCCAACACCAGCGCCATCATCGCCTCGACCACGGGCACGCCGCGAATGCCGACGCAGGGGTCGTGGCGACCCTTGGTAATGATGTCGGACGCTTCGCCATCGCGCGTCACGGTTTCGACCGGGATCAGGATTGAACTGGTAGGCTTGAAGGCGACACGCAGCTTGATCGGCTGGCCGGTGGCGATGCCGCCCGCAATGCCGCCCGCATGGTTGGCAAGGAAAGTAGGCCCGTCGCTGCCGGGGCGCATCGGATCGGCATTCTGCTCGCCGCGCAGGCTGGCGGCAGCGAAACCGTCGCCGATCTCCACGCCCTTGACCGCATTGATGCTCATCATCGCCGCAGCCAATTCACTGTCGAGCTTGGCATAGAGCGGCGCGCCCCAACCGGCCGGAACGCCGCTGGCGACGCATTCCACGATCGCGCCGAGCGAGGAGCCGTCGCGCCGGGCTTCGTCCACCAGCTTTTCCCAGCGCATGGCCGCTTCCGGGTCGGGACAGAAAAAGGGGTTCTGCCCGATCTGCGCCGCGTCGAACCGGGCATAATCAATCGCATCGCCGCCAATCGCGCTGACATAGGCGAAGATATCGACGTCAGGGATGACGGCGCGCGCAACCGCGCCCGCCGCGACCCGCGAAGCCGTTTCACGCGCAGACGAACGCCCGCCGCCGCGATAGTCGCGAAAGCCATATTTGGCGTCATAGGCATAATCGGCATGGCCAGGACGATAGGCCTTGGCGACGTCCGAATAATCCTTCGATCGCTGATCGGTATTCTCGATCATCAGGCTGATCGGTGTGCCGGTCGTCCGCCCCTCGAACACGCCCGACAAGATACGGACTTCATCCGCCTCACGCCGTTGGGTGGTGAATTTGGACGTGCCGGGCTTGCGCAGGTCGAGCCAGGGCTGGATGTCCGCTTCGCTGAGCGGCAAGCCCGGCGGGCAGCCGTCCACGATCGCGCCGATCGCCGGGCCATGACTCTCGCCCCAGGTGGTGAAGCGGAACATGCGACCGAAACTGTTGATGCTCATTTATCGAGCGCGATGTCCGGGGCGTCTTCGGCTTTCATGCCGATGACATTATAGCCTGCATCGACATGGTGGATTTCGCCGGTGACGCCGCTCGCCAGGTCCGACAGCAAGTACAGCCCGGCGCCGCCCACATCCTCGATCGTCACGTTGCGACGCAGCGGGGCGTTCAGTTCGTTCCATTTGAGGATATAGCGGAAGTCGCCGATGCCGCTCGCCGCCAGCGTCTTGATCGGGCCGGCCGAGATCGCGTTGACGCGGATATTTTCCGGTCCCAGATCCATCGCCAGATATTTGACGCTGGTTTCCAGCGCCGCTTTGGCCACGCCCATGACGTTGTAATGGGGGATGACCTTTTCCGCGCCATAATAGCTGAGCGTCAGGATGCTGCCGCCGTTGGGCATCAGCGCGCGGGCGCGGCGGGTGACGGCCACGAAACTATAAGCCGACACGTTCATCGTCATCAAGAAATTATCGAGGCTGGTATCGACATAGAGGCCGCGCAGCTCGTTCTTGTCCGAAAAGCCAATCGCGTGAACGACGAAATCGAGCGTGCCCCAGCGCGTCTCTATCTCCGCAAAGGCGGCGTCCAGCTTGTCCATGTCGGTGACATCACAATCGATCAGGAAGTCTGACCCTACCTGCTCCGCCAAAGGCCGGACCCGCTTGGCCAAGGCATCGCCCTGATAGGAAAAGGCCAGTTCGGCCCCCTGTTCATGCAATGATTTTGCAATGCCCCAAGCCAACGACTTGTCGTTCGCCAGACCCATGATGAGGCCGCGCTTACCCGCCATCAAGCCGTTCATATCGTCGTTCCGTTCCCTTGGTCTTCGGGCAGCAGGGCCACTTCCTCTTCGGGAAATTCCGCCAGCGCCGCATTCAATTCCGCGCCAATTACCACGCCAAGCCCGACTAGGAAGAAAAAAATGAGCGTGATCATGACGCCTGCCAAACTGCCATAGGTGCGATCATAGCCGCCGAGCAGCGACAGGGTGGGCGGCAAAAGCAGCGTCGTGCCATACCACCAGAGCGACGTCGCGATTGCGCCGGGCCATTTGGGGAAGCGCCGGGCCTTGTAGATGGTCGGCGTCAGGGAGACGAACAGCGACCAAAGCGCGATGCAGACGATCACCATCGGCACGAGCTTTGCCGAAGCGACCAGGGCGATCGCATCGTCGGCCCAGGGCAATATCTGCTGGAGGAACTGGTCGATCCCCGTGATCACCACCTGGAGCGAAAAAGCGAACATCACCGCCACGACGCTGGCCAAAGTGATGCCGACTGCGCTCAGCCGATATTGCCAGAAGGATTTGGTGCTTTTGGTGCCATAGGCGCGGCGCAATATGTCGCGGATGGTTTCGATGAGACTGCCCACGGTCCACAAACCCACGAAACCGCCAAGCCAGAGCAAGGGGCCGGACCGGGCATTGAGCACATCGCTGATCGGTTGCCGCACGACGTCGGCGACACCGCGCGGCACTGTCGTCAGGAAGGCGTTGACAGCTGCGACCCCATCTTCGGTACGGCCAAAGATGCTCGCGACCGCCGCTGCAACGATGAAGAAGGGGAACAGCGTCATCAGCGAAAGATAGGCGAGGTTCCCCGCATGGATGAAACCATCGCTATAGGTGCCGATGGCGACGCGCTTCATCACCTCGAACGCCTGCGAACCGGGCCGCATCCGCTTCATCTGACGGTGAAAACGGGCACGCGTCCGGGCCGCCATATGGCGGCGGGATTCCGGCGTGTAGGGCGAATTTGTCGGCATCCGCCCCCTAACGCCTCAAACGCCGAGATGGGCGCGGACGGGTCGGCTATCATGCCAGCTTTCGACCAGCGCACGGATCGTAGGATCATCGGCAGGCACGTCGATCTGAAGCGTGACCAACTGGTCGCCGCGCGCGCCATCCTTGCCGGTAAACCCCTTGCCACGCAGCCGCAGCGTCTTGCCCGATGTCGCTCCCTCCGGCACGCCAAGCATCACCGCGCCATCGACGGTCGGCACCTTGACCTTGCCGCCCTTGACGGCCTCGTCGAGCGTGATCGGCAGGTCGAGCAGGACATTGTCGCCATCGCGGGTGAAGAAGGCATGCGGCTTCACCTCGATCGTGACGATCGCGTCACCCGCGCCGCCAGGCCCGGCCTGCCCCTTGCCCGACAGGCGCATCTGCGTGCCGGTTTCGACCCCGGCGGGCAGTTTAAGGTCGATGGTCTTGCCATCCTGCAGCGTTATCCGTTGAGGGGCGAGCGTGGCGGCATCGGTAAATTGCACCGCCAGGCGATAGGCGACGTTCGCGCCCTTGGACGGGGGGGCCTGTCGTCCAAATCCGCCGCCACCCGCGCGCGACCCGCGCCGCCGAACAAGCCCTCAAAGATATCGCCGAAATCCGCGCCGCCCTGATCGAAGCCGCCGCCGCCGGGCTGGCCGCGAAAACCGCCGCCCCCTCCCCCGCCACCAAAGCCAAAGGGCGCGGTCGGATTGCCATCGCCGTCAATTTCGCCGCGATCGAACCGAGCCCGCTTATCCTTGTCGGACAACAGGTCATAGGCGTTGGTGGCCGCGGAAAACTTCTCCGACGCCTTGGGATTATCCTTATTCTTGTCGGGATGCAGTTCCTTGGCCAGCTTGCGATAGGCTGACTTGATCTCTGCCTCGGTCGCGCCGCGCGCAACGCCAAGGGTGGAATAGGGATCAGCCATCGATACTCTGGTGCCTCTTGTTCTGGAAAGGTAGATTAGCGGTCCTATGTGGCGAAAGCGGGGCTTGCGTTCAAGTTGCGCAATTGCCCGTATCGACACTAACAGCTCGTCCGCCTAGACAGTGGGGCATGATCGATCCCTTTGCCTTGTTCGACGACTGGTATAGCCAGGCGCGCGAAACCGAAATCAACGACAGCAACGCCATGGCGCTGGCCACCGCCGATGCGCGCGGCTGTCCATCCGTCCGCATGGTCTTGTTGAAGGGCCATGGGCCGGACGGCTTTGTCTTCTATACCAATTTCGAAGGGCGCAAAGCAGGCGACCTGGCCGAAAATCCGCATGCCGCCTTGCTGTTCCATTGGAAATCGGCGCGACGGCAGATACGGATAGAGGGCACCGTCGGCCCGGTCGATGACGCCACCGCCGACGCCTATTTCGCCACGCGCAGCCGCGACAGCCAATTGGGTGCCTGGGCCTCCGACCAGTCCCGTCCCTTGCCTTCGCGCGAGATATTCATGGCGCGCTTCGAGGAAGCCAATGCCCGGTTCGAGGGACAGCCGGTGCCGCGTCCGCCCCATTGGTCGGGATTTCGGCTGGTGCCTGCGCGCATCGAATTCTGGCAGGATCGCGAACATCGGCTGCATGAACGCCGTCTGTTCACATATGACGGCACGGTCTGGACCGAAGGCCTGCTCTACCCCTGACATGGACTGATCGCGGCCTTTGGGACGAAGCGAGGCGCGGAAAGCGGCGGCTGGTTCGTCTATCTCCCAGGCGGGGGACGCACACCGATTGCGGGTGGCCGATGCGCCTGTTAGGTGATCCCTGACAGATGTAAAAATATCGTGGGGCCGCGTGAGCGTGGCTCAAGAGGGAATAGATGCGCAACAGACTGACGGCCTTCATCCTCACCGGCATGATATTAGGCGTGATCGTGGGGTTCGCCACGAACCTGTGGGTGGGCGGCGACGAGGCGCTGGCCAAACAGGTGGCGGGCTATTTCCACCTGCTGGCCGACATCTTCCTCCACCTGATCAAGATGATCATCGCGCCGCTGGTCTTTTCCACCCTGGTCGCAGGCATCGCCCATATGGGCGATAGCGCCGCGTTGGGGCGGATCGGCGGGCGCGCGCTCGCCTGGTTCGTCATTGCCAGCCTGATTTCGCTGACGTTGGGCCTGATCTTCGTCAATTTCTTCGCACCGGGCGATGGACTGAACCTGGTCCGTGACGGTGCCGAATCCGGCGTGAATACCGAATCGCTCAACTTCCGCGACTTCATCCTGCACGTTTTCCCAACGTCCATGGTCGGCGCGATGGCGGAAAATTCGATCCTCCAGATCGTCGTCTTCTCGCTGTTCGTCGGCGTCGCGCTCACCGCGATCGGCGAGAAGGGCAAGCCCATCGTCGGCGTGATCGAGGCGATGGTCGAACTGATGTTGCAGGTGACAGGCTATGTCATGCGCGTCGCACCCTTCGCCGTGTTCGGCGCGCTCGCATCGGTCATTACGACCCAGGGCCTGGGTGTGCTCGTCACATTCGGCGAATTGATCGGCGAATTCTATATCGCGCTCTTCTGCCTCTGGCTGCTGCTGTTCGCGGCCGGCTCGGTGTTTTTGGGCAAGCGGATGTTCACGCTCATCCGCTATGTGCGCGAACCGATCTTGATCGCCTTCTCGACCGCTTCGTCGGAAGCCGCTTATCCCAAGATGCTGGAACAGCTCGACCGGTTCGGCGTGCCGCGCCGCATCTACAGCTTCGTGCTGCCGCTCGGCTATAGCTTCAACCTCGACGGGTCGATGATGTACGCGACCTTCGCGACGATCTTCATCGCGCAGGCCTATGGCATCGACCTGCCGATCGCGACGCAGATCACGATCCTGTTGGTGTTGATGGTGACCAGCAAGGGCATCGCCGCCGTGCCGCGTGCATCGCTGGTCGTGGTGGCCGCGACGCTCGGCCAATTCGATCTGCCGGTCGAAGGCGTCGCCTTCATCCTCGCCGTCGATCACTTCATGGACATGGGCCGCACCGCGACCAACGTGCTCGGCAATGCCATCGCAACGTCGGTCATCACCAAATGGGAAGGCATGTTGGAGGTCGAGGAACCGATAGACGTGTCCCATCCCAAAGCCCCGGCCCACACCGCCGCGCATGGCCGCGCAGGGCTCGAACTGGCGTCGGACATGGTGGACGAGGACAAGAGAGGGTAAGGCTCCGCAATCCAGATCACACCGTCGGCACTGTCCCGCCATCGATGACATATTCCGTCCCGGTGATGGTGCCCGCGCGATCGGACGCGAGGAAAGCGATCAGGCTGGCGATCTCTTGCGGTGTCGATGGCCTTCCGATCGGAATGCCGCCGAGCGAGTCCATGATCATCTTCTTACCATGGGCAATGTCGCCGCCATGCTCGGCGGCAAGACGCGCAGCCAGTTCGACCGCCGATTCCGTCTCGATCCAGCCCGGCGAGACCCGCACCACCCGGACGCCATCGGGCGACACCTGCTTGGAGAGGCTTTTGCTGTAGGTGGAAAGCGCAGCCTTGGCAGCGGCATAGGCAGTGGTCGCTTCCGGCAAGGGCAGTTCGCGCTGGATAGAGGTAACATGGATCACCACGCCGCTACCCTGCGACACCATGTCCGGCAGCAATGCGCGATCCAGCCGGACGGCGGGCATGAGGTTGAGGTCGAGTGCCTTGCGCCATTCTGCGTCGCTCAAGGCTTCAAACCCGCCCGCCGGCGCGGAAGACCCGCCCAGCATGTGAACGATGATGTCCACGCCGCCCATCCGATCCCGCACTGCGCTCGCCAACTCCACGCAACCTTGCGGCGTCGTCAGATCAGCAGTTACGAACAATGCGTCCACCATGCCAGGAGGCTGGGTCCGCGCGCTCGTGACAACCTGTGCGCCAAGTTCGCGGAAGAGGCTGACCGTCGCGGCCCCTGCCCCACGGGTGCCGGACGTGATCAGCGCGCGTTTGCCTTGCAATGTGATGAAAGGGGTCATGCCTCGGCTTCCTTTCGACCAGACATCCGAATTATCTCTCGCCCGCGCACGGGATGATCGGCCCTCATGGGATGATCTCAAGGCCAGCGATCCTGTCGCCATCCAGTGTGAAGAAATAGCGCAGGTCCAACGGGCTGCCGGGGAAATCGCCTTTGACGTGGCTGGTTACGGCTATGCGTTCGCCTTGGGTGGCCATGGCGAAAGGCTCGACGGTGTAGCGGTACGTGGTGGATGTGTCCGCTTTCCAGTCTCGGATAGCCGCCTTCCCGCGATGCGTCTTGCCTTCGTCTATCACCTCGGCAGTCTCGGTGAAGCAGCGGGCCAGCGTGTCGGCGTCTTGCGCTGCATCGGCGGCGAAATAATCGGCAATGGGCTTGGGCAGTTCAACAGTCATCTCTCGTCTCCTTCCATGCGTATCGACAGCCAAAGACATGGCCACAGCGGCGCGTCGTGTCTCTCGGGTCATTGGCCGTCGCGGATCCGGGGCTCGATCGTGGCACCCAATTAGCGCTGGACGGATGCAATGATAATCGGGATAAATCGGGATGCGCTGTTACGAAAAGCAGGATAATGATGCGGCATAGTCTGATCGAACTCGACGCAGTGATCGCCATCATGCGCAAGGGTTCCTTCCGGGCGGCAGCGATCGACCTTGGCGTCTCCACGACCGCGCTCAGCAACGCCATCGGCAAGCTGGAGCGGCAACTCGGCATCCGCCTGTTCAATCGCACGACACGCAGCGTTTCCCTGACGGATGCGGGACGGCATTTCGTCGGCAAGGTCGGCCCGGCGCTGCAGGACATTCACGAAGCCATGGACGCGGCTCGGTCGCAGCAGGAAACGCCCTCGGGCACGCTGCGCATCAATGCTTTCGCGACGGCCGCGCGGGAGATCCTCTCACCCCTCCTGCTCCAATTTCTCCGACGCTATCCGCAGGTCCATATCGATCTCGTCACGGAAGGGCGGCTCGTTGACATCGTCGCGGATGGCTTTGATGTGGGCATTCGCACCGCCGACCTGGTCCCCAGCGACATGATCGCTGTCCCGCTCGGCCTTTATCGACGCTATGCCGTGGTCGCCTCGCCCTCCTATTTCACGACGCACGGGACACCGCTCGTGCCGCCTGACCTCCTGGCTCATGCATGCCTGCGTGTAAGGCTACCCAATGCTGCGCTGTTTCGCTGGCAGTTCGAGAAGGAGGGGCAAGCGATACAGGTCGATGTCGATGGCCCGATGACGCTGGACGAGGCCAGCCTCGCGCGCATGGCGGTACTGAACGATGTCGGGATCGGCTTCCTCATGGAGTCCGACGTTCGTGACGACATAATGGCTGGCCGCCTGGTTCGTGTCCTTGAAGACTGGACGCCCCCGCTCGCGCCGCTGTGCCTCTATTATCCCAATCGACGAAACCCGTCTGCTGCGTTCGCAGCCTTCATCGACCTCGCCCGCAATTTTGCCGCTGCAACGACCGCGAAGCAGCGCATTGGATGCCATAGACAATAGGCTCAGCACGAGGATCTATGAATTTTCCCTGGCGATTTCAGCCGAGCATATTCCCCGTGATACCTGACGCCCAAGGCCTGCTGCACGGTTTGCGGTTAGGCCTGCCCATTGGGTGGGCCAGCAGCTTCCGCGGCCTGAAAATAATGATGTTCGGCCGAATGTTGGCCTGACGACCAATTCCAGCCTAAAACCCAATGGTTGCAAACGCTTGGTTGGAATGTTGGCGGAGAGGCAGGGATTCGAACCCTGGGTACCCTCTCGGGCACGCCGCATTTCGAGTGCGGTGCATTCGACCACTCTGCCACCTCTCCGCAGAAGGTCCGCCGTGCCGATGGCACCTGCGTTCCTGGTCGAGCGGCGGCCATTAGCGAATGAAATCGCGCTTGCCAAGCGGGCTTTCCGGGTTTTTTCTTGTGTCGGCGTCGATCCACCCTAAATTGATGGGATGAGAGACACGATTCAGATTTTCGGCGCTGGCGTCACCGCCCCGCCGATCGTCCATTCCCGCTTCAGCATCGGCGATGTGGTCCGGCACCGCATGTTCGGCTTTCGCGGCGTCGTGTTCGATATCGACCCGGTCTTCGCCAATAGCGAGGAATGGTATGACGCGATCCCCGAACATGCCCGGCCCGACAAGCAGCAGCCCTTTTACCACCTGCTCGCCGAAAATGGCGAATCCAGCTATGTCGCCTATGTCAGCCAACAGAATCTGGTCACCGACGACAGCGACGAGCCGGTCGATCACCCCGCCATCACCGGCATGTTCGGTGCCTATGCGGATGGTAAATATCGCCTGCGCCCGCTCCATCGTCATTAAGGCTGTCGCCGCGCTGTTGCTAGCGCTCGCGCTGCCTGGCATCGCGCGCGGGCAGGCGGAAGGCGGGCAGGCGCAGGATCGTCCGCCCAATACCGATCCCAGCTTCCCCTTCGCGCGCGAGATCGAGGCGTTTGCCAAAGCCAATGCCGCCAGCCCGCCGGTCGAGGGCGCAACCCTGTTCCTGGGCAGTTCCAGCATCCGCCTGTGGGACATAGCGGGCAGTTTCACCGACATCCCGACCGTCAATCGCGGCTTCGGCGGGGCCAGCACGCCCGACGTGCTGCGCTATTATCGACGCCTTCTGCCGCCGACCGAGCCCAGCACGATCATCGTCTATGTCGGCGAAAATGATCTGGCCGCAGGCGCTAGTCCCGACAAGGTCGCCGCCGACATCCTGACCCTGCTCAAGCGGCTACGCAAAGATTATCCCCGCGCGCCCATCGCCTTTCTCTCGCTCAAACCCAGTCCGATCCGCTGGACGCTCTGGCCCAAAATGGCGGCGATCAACCAGGCCGTGGCCGCGCGCGCGAAGGCCGTCCGCTTCACCTATCTCGATGTCGGCAGCCTGTTATTGGCGCGCGATGGCTTGCCCGACGCCTCGCTCTTTCGCGCCGATGGCTTGCATATGAAGCGGGAAGGCTATCAGCGCTGGACGCGGTTGGTGGACACTTGGCTCGATCGTGTCGCCCCCGTCACCACGACCCCGGAAAAGGCCTCTTGATGCTGCGCGCCGCACTTTCCGATTGATCCAAAGCGAAGCAACATTATTACCAAGCCCAAGCAACAAGCGTAGAGCCAAGGGGATATAGGGTGACAACGGACAAGCCACAGGCCAGCGGGATGGCCGAACTGACGCTGCGCGGCGTCATCCTGGGCGCGCTCATCACCCTCGTCTTCACCGCCGCAAATGTCTATCTCGGCCTCAAGATCGGCCTGACCTTCGCGACCTCCATTCCCGCGGCGGTCATCTCCATGGCGATCCTACGCCTGTTCGCGACCGGCACGATCCTGGAAAACAACATCGTCCAGACCATCGCCTCGGCGGCGGGCACGCTCTCGGCGATCATCTTCGTGCTACCCGGCCTGGTGATGATCGGCTGGTGGCAGGGCTTCCCCTATTGGCTGTCCGCCTGCACCATCGCCTTGGGCGGCATATTGGGCGTCATGTATTCCGTGCCCTTGCGCCGCGCACTCGTGACCGGCTCCGACCTCCCCTATCCCGAGGCGTCGCGGCCGCCGAAGTGCTCAAGGTCGGCGCGGGATCGCGCGCGGGCGCCGAAGAGAATAAGCGTGGCCTGTCCGCCATTCTGCTGAGCGCCGTCGCCGCCGCCGCCTTCACCATCATCGCCAAGACCCGGCTGATCGCCGAGGAAGCCGCGACCTTCTTCCGCTTCGGCACCGGCGCGACGTCGATGTCGACCAGCTTTTCGATGGCGCTGATCGGCGTTGGCCATCTGGTCGGCCTGTCGGTCGGCGTCGCCATGTTCGTGGGCCTGGTGATCAGCTGGTTCGGCATCGTGCCTTTCCTCACCGCCCCCGTGCCTGCAGGCGGCGACCTCGCCACCATCGTCGCGACACCTTCCGCACCAAGGCGCGCTTCATCGGCGCGGGCACGATCGGCGTCGCCGCGATCTGGACCCTGCTCAAGATTCTCGGCCCCATCATCGGCGGTATCCGCTCCGCCCTCGTCGCCAATGCGACGCGCAAGGCGGGCAATGCCGGGCTGCTGGAACTCACCGAACGCGACCTCCCCATTGGCATTGTCGGCGGCACCATCGTCGCGTCGATGCTGCCGATCGGCGTGCTGCTCTGGATCTTCGCGCAGGGCGGCCCGATCGCCGCCAATCCCGTCCCCGTCATCGCCCTGACCCTGGCCTATGTGCTGGTCGCGGGCATCGTGATCGCGTCGGTCTGTGGCTATATGGCGGGGCTTATCGGCGCGTCGAACAGCCCGATTTCGGGCGTCGGCATCCTCGCCGTGCTGGGCGCATCGCTCATGCTCGCGGCCATCTACGGGTCGGGCGGCGACCCGTATCGTGCCCAGGCCCTTGTCGCCTATGCCCTCTTCACCACCGCAATCGTGTTCGGCATCGCCACCATTTCGAATGACAATCTTCAGGATC
Source organism: Sphingobium sp. Ant17 (assembly GCF_000588875.1). GTDB lineage: Bacteria > Pseudomonadota > Alphaproteobacteria > Sphingomonadales > Sphingomonadaceae > Sphingobium. The sequence continues at coordinate 77,220 of NZ_JEMV01000006.1, read as the reverse complement.
TCAAGACCGGCCAGCTTGTCGGCGCGACGCCGTGGAAGCAGCAGATCGCGCTGATCCTGGGCGTCCTCTTCGGCTCGCTCGTCATCCCGCCAGTGCTGGACCTGTTGAACAGCGCCTTCGGCTTTGCTGGCGCGCCCGGTGCCGGGCCGAACGCCCTGCCCGCCCCGCAGGCGGCGCTGATCTCTGCGCTCGCCAAAGGCGTATTGGGCGGCGATCTTGATTGGGGCCTGATCGGCATCGGCGCTGGCATCGGCGCGGTCGTGGTGCTGGCCGACGAACTGCTGGGCAAGGCGGGCAAGCTGCGCCTGCCACCGCTGGCGGTCGGCATGGGCATCTATCTGCCGATGGCGCTGACGCTGCTCATCCCGGTCGGCGCGCTGATCGGCCATCTCTACAATCGCTGGGCGCTGCGCCAGTCCAACCCCGAATTTGCCGAGCGCATGGGCGTATTGATGGCGACTGGCTTCATCGTCGGCGAAAGCCTGTTCGGCGTCGCCTTCGCTGGCATCGTAGCGGCGACCGACAGCGACACGCCGCTCGCGCTCGTGGGCGAAAGTCACTGGGCCGTGCCGCTCGCCATCCTGATCTTCGCGGGCGTCATCGCCGGCCTCTATGCCCGGCTGCGCCATTGGGCGAGCGCGCCGCTGACCTGATCCGTTCAGCCGCGCGACAGCCGGGCGCGGATATAAGTCGGCCTATCGCAGGAGGATAAGAGGATCGGGATAATGGGCAAGACGCGCTGGATGACGGGATCGCTGGTGGCCCTTGGCCTGATGCTCGGCAGCGTCAGCGCGGCGGAAGCGCGTCCCCGCTATGATCGCGGTTGGGGTCAACACCATCGCGACCGGGGCAATGGCTTCGGTTTTGGCGATGCGGTAGGCGTCGCCGCGCTGATCGGCGCGGTCGCGATCGTCGCCTCTTCCCTGTCCAAGGACAAGCAGGCCGCCCGCGGCAACGCGCCCTATGTGGACGATGACACCCCGCCCCCGGCGACCGGCACCGACTATGGCACCGACAGGCAAGGCGCAGCGCCCGGCGAGGAGGATTTCTCCGACGTCGTCAACAACCTCGATGCTATGGCAGACGCCTGCGCCGTCGCCGCCCGCGACGAAGCGCAGAGCCGTGAAGGAGGCTATGCCGAAATCCGCGCCATGGACGAGCCGCGCCCCACGCAAGGCGGTTATAATATCGACGGCGAAATCGAAACCCGCGCCAGCTATCGCGCCACCATCGGCACCACCCGCCGCTTCACCTGCGCGATGCAGGACGGCCGCGTCGCCCAGGTCTATCTCAGCCGCGACGTGGCCGCCCGATAGCGCCGCGCGCCTTCGCTTTATCCTGTCCTCTCAGCCCTCGCTGGTTTAGCACGCTGTTGAACCAGGGGGTGGCAGGCAATGGCCTTTCTTTTAACGCGCAAAACGATCCTCTTCCTGCAGCGGATCGCCTGACCTATGGGCGCCCACCCCCTCCCGCGCTATGCACTGGCCTTTGGACTGGCCGCGCTGGCCGGGATGGTCGATGCGTTGGGTCTGCTCAAGCTGGGCGGGCTGTTCGTCTCCTTCATGAGCGGCAATTCAACGCGGATGGCGGTGGGCATCGCCGGGGGGACGGCGGTCGCCGGCATGGCCATGGGCCTGATCGGTGCCTTTGTCGGCGGCGTGTTCGGCGGGGCGGTGATCGGCAGGCTTGCTGGCCGCTGGCGCAAACAGGCGGTGTTGGCAACGGTGCTGGGGATGCTGATCCTCGCTGCCTTGTCCGCAGACCACCCCGGCGACGCGATAACCTTCCTGATGGCCGCCGCGATGGGGGCCGTGAACAATGTGTTCCAGCGCGATGGAGAGGTCAGCATCGGCGTCACCTACATGACCGGCGCGCTGGTAAAGCTCGGCCAATCCTTCGCGCTCGCCCTGACCGGCGGCCCGCGCTTTGGCTGGCTGCCCCATATGCTGCTGTGGTTCAGCCTGGTGCTGGGCGCGATCATCGGCGCAGCCCTGTTCGCGCAGCTCGACCTGTCCGCCCTGTGGGTAGCATGCGGCTGGTGCGCCGCCTTATGGGGCTTCAGCCTCTATCTCGGCCCGCTCGGTGGGACGGTGACAGCGCGATAGCCGGTGCCGCCAGTTTTGGGGGGCATCCTGACTATCAGATCAAGCCCGGCATGACGGCAACATCTACACTTCTCCCGTCTTCACGGGAGAGGGAGGGGCCCCGCGCCGAAGGCGTGGGAGGGTGAGGGTCTGTCTACCACTCCAAGAAAGGCCCTCACCGACATCGACTAGGCAGCAAGCTGCCAAGTCTCCGTAGCCTCTCCCGTGAAGACCGGCCTTATGTAGCAAACGCACCAAGACGGTTACGTTCGCCCGCTCCCGCGATGACGGACGTATCGCAGATGGTGACTGCATATGAAATTATTTGCGCGGGACTCCACAGATGACGGCCCGCAATGCATTATGCCTCAATGTTGTGGAAATATTTAAAGCTTTGGATTGTGCGCGCTGCCGAGAACAGCGTGATGCTGACCGACAAGCTGACAATCCTGATCGTTCCATTTTCGACGTTGGCTCTATCGCTGATGGGAACGAAAATGACTAGCACGGTCCAAGAGACTTTGGCGCTAGGTGTCGCAATGACTGTGGTTGCGGTCGTGGTGCTCCGCCTACTTGCCGCCTCCTATTGGCTGTGGAAGGAGGACCAAAACGAGAAGGCTGAGCTTCAAAGGATTATAAACGCTCCATCTAGATCGATTGAAGCTTCGTTGAAATCATATACTGCCGATCGCCGCATGTTACTAAGCGAAAAGCTCAGTAAGCTCACTGCTATGGCTGGCTATAGAACAATAGATCTTCATTCAAAATTTGGAATAACGCCAGATGATTTACACAAGCTTTTATTAGAGATCGATTCTTTGATAGATCAGCTCTCCTATGATGTTCCACTTAGAATTGCGTCCATTAGGATGAAAGAATACTGCGTCAATCTCATGGCTAATGTGGCAGAAGATAATGGTCGGTTGTGGGCACAGAGAAAACTGACATTCCAGATATTACATAAAGACGATCGTATATCCGACTTAATGTCTTTGGTGGACATAGAAATTTTGACAGAACAGGACTACCCTGACCTTTCTGACAGGAATGATATTCTTATGCAGCTAAAAGACATGGTGAGAACGTTGGGGGACAGCTATCATTCAGCAGATGTGGTGCTCGCCTTAAAAAAGGCGCACAATATAACTGATTAAATATGAACATTTTCTACTCCAATTGCCTCTAGACATTGGATTAGGAACACCGCTGTAAATTTGCCCCGGCTCAGCTTATTCCTGATATTCGGCCCCGAGTCCATGACCCCTATATCGGCCAGCTTCCCAACCAGGTCGGCGTAGGACAGCCCCCTTACGCGTTAGCTCTGCCTTGAGCATCGACTTTACCAGATCTTCCCAACCCTTCGACATTTTAGGAATGGCTATATCCCCTATGGTTTTATGAGCATCATATACGATACTTTTGCCAAGTCTCCGTGCCCTCTCCCGCGAAGGCGGGAGAGGCACGCCAAAACCACCCCACCCCTTTCCTATTAGGATTTTCTCTGGTCTATCCTTCCAGATGAAACGCCCCCCGACCACCCTCCCCCACGCTGACGCCGCGGATCGCCCCATATGCGGCGCGCGACCGTCGCGTGACTGTCGCGTCCGTGTCGCGTCATCGTTGCGTCCCTGTCGCGTCGCTGCGCCTTTGCCGGGGCCTTCCCACGGCTTTACCGGCACGATTGGTCCAAATCGCCCTGCGACACTGTGAACTTCGGCCCTGTGACCTTAAACGCCGCAACCTTCGCCACCCGCTTGGCATCCGCCAGCCATCGCTATAGCGGGTCCAGCATGTCCACCCAGCCCGCCCCCGCACGCACCGCTGCGATCCTCTTCATCCTGGTGACGGCATGGCTCGACGTCATGTCGATGGGCATCGTCATTCCGGTGCTGCCGCAACTGATCGAGCAGCTTTCCGGCGCGACCAGCGCGGCGGGCCTGTGGAACGGGCTGTTCGTGGCGCTGTGGGCGGGGATGCAATTTCTCTGCTCGCCAGTGATCGGCTCGCTGTCCGACCGGTTCGGGCGGCGGCCCGTCATTCTGGTGTCGGTCTGCGGGCTGGCGCTCGATTATGTGCTGATGGCGCTTGCGCCGAGCTTGTGGTGGCTGGCGGTGGGACGCATCCTCGCCGGGATCACTTCGTCCAGCTTCACTTCGGTCTTCGCCTATATGGCCGACATCACCGCACCCGAAGATCGCGCCAGGGGCTATGGCCTGATCGGCGCGGCGTTCAGCGGCGGTTTCGTCGCCGGGCCGCTCATTGGCGGCGTGCTGGGGGAGATATCGCTGCGCGCGCCCTTCTGGGCGGCGGCGGGCCTGTCGGGCATAGCCTTCCTCTATGGCCTGATCGTGCTGCCCGAATCGCTGCCGCGCGACAAGCGCATGGCGTTCAGCTGGCGGCGCGCCAATCCGTTCGGCGCGCTCCGGCTGCTGCGGTCGCACCCCGAACTTTCCAGCCTCGCGACCGTCAATTTCCTGCTCTATTTCGCCCATCACCTGTTTTCGGCGGTGTTCGTCCTCTATGCGGGCGACCGCTATGGCTGGGGCGCATGGCAGGTCGGCACCCTGCTGGCGCTCGTCGGCCTGATGGATATGGGGGTGCAGGGGTTGCTCGTCGGGCCAGTCGTCAAGCGGCTGGGCGATCGGACCACGATGGTCGTTGGCCTGTCGTTCGGCGCGGTCGGCATTGCGGCGATGGGCCTTGCGCCGACGGGATGGCTGTTCGTCGCCGCCATGCTGCCCAATGCGCTCTGGGGCCTTGCCATGCCGACCATCCAGTCGCTCATGACCCGGCGCGTGTCGGAAAGCGAACAGGGCCAGCTACAGGGCGCGAACAACAGCGTCGCCAGCATCGCGGGCATCGCCTCGCCGCTCTTCTTCGGCGCGGTCTATTCCGCCTCGGTCGGCACCGCGCCGATCCTGCCCTTCATCGGCAGCGCCTTCCTGATCGCCGCCGCCGTTCTGGCCAGCGGCGCGTTGCTGGGATGGACCGCCGGGCGCGGCGCGCGCGCACCTGTGCTGGACAAGGGCGCGACAGGACAGTAACCGGACGCGAATCCCACCCCCTCGGACTGACAAAGGCGATTCTATGACGCTGCCCCTTCAGGATTCCATCCTCATCGTGGACTTCGGCAGCCAGGTGACCCAGCTCATCGCCCGGCGCGTCCGCGAAGCCGGCGTCTATTCCGAAATCGCCCCCTTCAACAGCGCCGATGAGGCCTTTGCCCGGATGCAGCCCAAGGGCGTGATCCTGTCGGGCGGTCCGTCTTCGGTCATGTGGGAGGACAGCCCCCGCGCACCCCAGGCGATCTTCGACGCGGGCGTCCCGGTATTGGGCATCTGCTATGGCCAGCAGACGATGATGCAGCAATTGGGCGGCAATGTCGAAGGCGGCGAGAGCGGCGAATTCGGCCGCGCCTTCATCGAGGTCAAGAAGAGCTGCGCATTGTTCGACGGCCTGTGGAACGAGGGCGAGCGCCATCAGGTGTGGATGAGCCATGGCGACAAGGTGACGCAGCTTGCCCCAGGTTTCGAGGTCGTGGCGACCAGCGAAGGCGCCCCCTTCGCCGTCACCGCGAACGAGGCCAAGCGCTTCTACGCCACCCAATTCCATCCAGAAGTCGTCCACACCCCCGATGGCGGCAAGCTGCTCGCCAATTTCGTGCGCCATGTCTGTGGCCTGGCGGGCGACTGGACGATGGCGGAATTCCGCGCGACCAAGATCGCCGACATCCGCGCGCAGGTCGGCGAAGGCCGCGTCATCTGCGGCCTGTCCGGCGGCGTCGACAGCGCGGTGGCGGCGGTGTTGATCCACGAAGCGATCGGCGACCAGTTGACCTGCGTATTCGTCGATCATGGCCTGATGCGCTTGGGCGAGGCCGAACAGGTGGTCAGCCTGTTCCGCGAACATTATGGCATCAAATTGGTCCATGTGGAGGCCGAAGCCCGCTTCCTCGGCGGCCTGGCGGGCCTGACCGACCCCGAAAAGAAGCGCAAATTCATCGGCGGCGAATTCATCGCCGTGTTCGAGGAAGAGGCCGCGAAGATTGGCGGCGCGGACTTTCTGGCGCAAGGGACGCTCTATCCCGACGTCATCGAAAGCGTCAGCTTCACTGGCGGGCCTTCGGTCACGATCAAGTCGCATCATAATGTCGGCGGCCTGCCCGACCGCATGAACATGAAGCTGGTCGAGCCGTTGCGCGAACTCTTCAAGGACGAAGTGCGCGTTCTCGGCAAGGAACTGGGCCTGCCCGACATCTTCGTCGGCCGCCACCCCTTCCCCGGCCCAGGCCTGGCCATCCGCATCCCCGGCGAAGTGACCAAGGAACGCTGCGACATATTGCGCAAGGCCGACGCGGTCTATCTGGAGGAAATCCGCAATGCGGGCCTCTATGATGCGATCTGGCAGGCGTTCGCCGTGCTGCTCCCCGTCCGCACCGTGGGCGTGATGGGCGACCTGCGCACCTATGACAGCGTCTGTGCTCTGCGCGCCGTCACCTCGACCGACGGCATGACCGCCGACATCTACCCCTTCGACGCTGCCTTCCTGAGCCGCGTCGCAACCCGCATCATCAACGAGGTCAAGGGTATCAACCGCGTCGTCTATGACTACACGTCAAAGCCGCCCGGCACGATCGAGTGGGAGTGATTTTGGCGGCAGCGACTATCTGACCATCATCCCGGTGCCGGGCAGTCGCCCACCCGCTTGCCGGTCAGGTCATGAGTGGTGCGCAGCACCGGTTGCCCATCCTGCATCTTCGTCATGGTGGTGCCCAGTGTCATAGTATCGGCGGTATAATTGCCCTCCGCCATGATTTCCGACGTGCCCGCTCCCGCCTTGCAGGCCAGCGTCACGATCAACCGGCCTTTGCGCGCCAGCTTGTCCTTATAGCTACAGTCCGTACCCTCCGCACCAGCCAGCGCGGCGCTGTCGGGCACTCCATCCGGGGCCACTGCGATGCAGATCTTGTCCTCGCTGACTTGGCGCAGCGCCTCTTGATATTGCGCGGGCGTGACGGTCGGGGTGTTGTAGCCAGTGGTCTTGCGGGTCAAAACCCACTCCCCCGCCTGCATGACGATCGGGGCTTCTTCAGCCTCCGGCGCTGGTGCCGGTTCCCCGCCACAGCCGCCAAGCCCCAGCATCATCGCAAGCGGCAGCGCCGCCAAAAGGCTCTTGTCCATATCCTCATCCCCGTTCTTATGCGTCGGAACGGGGGCGAGGCTCTACCCGTCAGGCATAAAGCGCAAGCGGAAATGCGCGGCGATCACTCCGCCGTGCAGTCCGCCCCGATCCATTTGCCTTCCGACCGCGCCTTCATCGCCATGGCGGTGCCGTTGGGGCCGCCCGCCATCTGCATGTCCATGTCCATCGCATAGCTGTCGGCCGCATAGGTGCCCGCCATCGTCGCGTTCATCGTGCCGCCATCGGCCTTGCACGACACCTGCCCCTTCACCGTCCCGCCACTGACGGCAAAGTCCTTGAAGGCGCAGTCCTTATTATCCTGCCCCGCAAACATTTCGCCGCTGGGATTGGCCGCTTCTTCAGGCGTGACGCAATATTTGAGCGCGGTCTGGCTCATCATGCTCTTCATCTGATCCTCCATGCCCGCGGGCGCGCCCGGCATTTTGGACAGGTCGATATCCTGGATGGTGAAGCGCCCTTCCCACTGGCCGGGCTTCAACTGCACCTTATCGACGGCGGCTTTCACCTCTTCGCGACTCATGGCGTCGGTGGCCGCGATATTGCCGGTCGTCTCGCCCGGCTTGTCTCCGCAGGCGGCCAGCATCAACAGCGCCGTGGCGGCAATCCCAAAAGCCTTCGTCATCGCATTTCCCCTGTTCGCACGCGGTGGCAGCCTGTTGTTTCGAGAGCATATCAGGCCGAAGCGACAATTCAAATTCTTAGGCGGTATCGACGTTTCACAATATCGTTCTTGGTTTGTTCTTAATTATTTGCTACACCCATGATTGCAAATCGGGGGGTGTGCGGATGAAAGAGACAAGCCAACAACATGGATTAACGGCCTTCAACCTCTATCTTCGCACTGGTCGAAGAATGGATTCTTCACCACCTCCTCCTGTGGAGATCAAATTCAACCCCTGGCACGATGAAGAGGACGGGCGCTTCACCTTCGCCGGGCAGGGGCGCTATTTTCCGGCTGGCGGTGCGCGGGGCGTGGCGCCGCCAAGGGGTCAAAATCGTCGGGCTGTTCGCGCGGATGGCGACGGGATGCCCGATCGCCGTCCGCATCGCGCCGATCATCCGGGCAACCATTCGATCTATATGGTGCAGTCGGGTGATACGCTGACGCGAATTGCCGCGCGCCGCAAGGGGCTGACCGCGCGCGAACTGGCATGGCTGAACCAGCATCCGCTCGATCGGCCGCTCCGCATCGGACAGCGGATCAAACTGCCGCATCAGGCCTATCTGGATGCAGGGCAGGCAGCCAGAACCAAGTTTCTGGCGCTGGCCCATTATATGGACACGCATGGCGGGAAATTGCCGCCCGACCCGGCCAATCCGCCTTCGCTGGAAAGCCAGATACTCGACACCAACTGGCGCAAGGAGACGAAGAATGGCTATGATTTCCATATCGATGTCATTGCGAGGCCGAGGGAAATTGTTGCTGACCTCACCAATGGACCAATCGCCAAGCGTTCGCGACGCGAGCAAGCGCAGGCGGGCAAACCCAATCGTCGCCCTGGTGATGAGGGTGGCCATTTCATCGCTGTTCGCTTCAACGGCTCCAGCGACAGCTTCAACCATTTTGCCCAGGATCGAAATTTCAACCGTGGCGCCTATCGTGCCATGGAAGATGGCTGGGCTAAAGACCTCCAAGCAGGACGAAAGGTCGTCCTTAATATCGTTCCGCGCTATGAAGGGGCATCGAAACGGCCCTTCAAACTCGTTGTCAGATGGTATGTCGATGGGAACCCAAACATTCAACATTTCTCCAATGAAGCGAAAGGCAAAGCCCATGCCGCAAGATAAATTGGATTTGCTCGGACCGCTCATGAACGACATCGGTCATGAACTTTCTCGTATCGTCGGGGGCGATCCCAACGGCATATTCCTTTATGTCGAGATCGGTGAAGGATGGGTTAGACCTAGCGTCTTCAAGGATGAAGGCGACGTGGTTCGCTGGTATGATCCAAAGGATGACTATTTGTCAGACCTTCTTTTCGAAGCCTGGTATGTCGAACCTGACGGCCCGAATATGCGCTGGTCGGTACTGGAATATGCCATTGTGGACGGCAAATTCCACGTCAGCATGAAATATCCCGAAGAGGTCAATGTCGATGTTGTCGATTCGGAACGCCGCCAAACCGCCCTTCGCGCCCGCTTTGGTGACAAGCCGGTCGTCTATCCGCCGCCACCCAAAGGCGCGTTCGAACTGAAACTGTAAGGCTGATTGCGCCCCGGCCCAAAGCCCCCATATTCCCCCCATGGCCATTCAGATCCGCACAACCCTCGACGAACCCGATACCGGCACCAGTTTCGTGCCGCACCGCCCGGCGCGGCCGGAAAAGAGCGAGGGGGGGCGGCGCTTCACGCTGGTCAGCGATTATGAACCGGCGGGTGACCAGCGCACCGCGATCCCCGAACTGGTCGAAGGCGCGCTGGCCGGCGAGAAGGATCAGGTGCTGCTCGGCGTCACCGGCTCCGGCAAGACCTTCACCATGGCCAAGATGATCGAGGCGTTGCAGCGCCCGGCCCTGATCCTTGCGCCCAACAAGATCCTGGCGGCACAGCTTTATGGCGAGTTCAAGAGCTTCTTCCCCGACAATGCGGTCGAATATTTCGTCAGCTATTATGATTACTACCAGCCCGAAGCCTATGTCGCGCGGTCGGACACCTATATCGAGAAGGAAAGCTCCGTAAACGAAAGCATCGACCGGATGCGCCATTCGGCGACCCGATCGTTGCTGGAGCGGGACGATGTCATCATCGTCGCGTCGGTCAGCTGCATTTACGGCATCGGCTCCGTTGAAACCTATTCTGCCATGACCTTCTCGATGAAGAAGGGCGGGATCGAGGATCAGCGCGAGATCATCCGCAAGCTGGTCGCACTCCAATATAAGCGCAACGATGCCGGTTTTTCGCGCGGCAATTTCCGCGTGAAGGGCGACAATCTGGAAATTTTCCCGTCGCATTATGAAGATACCGCCTGGCGCATATCCTTTTTTGGGGACGAGATTGAAGAGATTGTCGAGTTCGATCCGCTGTCGGGCCGCAAGGTCGCCAGCCTCGACTATGTGAAGGTCTTTCCCAACAGCCACCATGTCACCCCCGGCCCTACGCTGAAACAGGCGATGGAAGCGATCCGCCATGAACTGACCGAGCGGCTCAAGGAACTGGAGGCGGAAGGCAAGCTGCTGGAAGCACAGCGGCTGGAGCAACGGACCAATTTCGATCTGGAGATGATCGCGGCCACGGGCAGCTGCGCCGGCATCGAAAATTATTCGCGCTTCCTGACTGGACGTCTGCCGGGCGAACCGCCGCCGACCCTGTTCGAATATCTGCCCGAAAACGCACTGCTGTTCGTCGATGAAAGCCATCAGACCGTGCCGCAGATCGGCGCGATGGCGCGGGGCGATCATCGACGCAAGATCACGCTTGCCGAATATGGCTTCCGCCTGCCCAGTTGCATCGACAACCGGCCGCTCCGCTTCAACGAATGGGACGCCATGCGGCCGCAGACGGTCAGCGTCTCGGCCACGCCCGGCAACTGGGAAATGGAGCAGACCGGCGGCGTGTTCAGCGAGCAGGTGATCCGCCCCACCGGCCTCATCGACCCGCCGGTCGAGATCAAGCCGGTCGAGGATCAGGTCGACGACCTCATCAACGAATGCCGCAAGGTTGCGGCGCAAGGCTATCGCACGCTCGTCACCACCCTGACCAAGCGGATGGCCGAGGATCTGACCGAATTCATGCACGAGGCGGGCTTGAAGGTCCGCTACATGCACAGCGATGTCGAAACGCTGGAGCGGATCGAGCTGATCCGCGATTTGCGGCTGGGCGTCTATGACGTGCTGATCGGCATCAACCTGCTGCGCGAGGGGCTGGATATTCCCGAATGCGGCCTGGTCGCGATATTGGATGCGGACAAGGAGGGCTTTTTGCGCTCCGAAACCTCGCTCATCCAGACAATCGGCCGCGCGGCGCGCAATGTCGATGGGCGGGTGATCCTCTATGCCGATCGCATCACCGGCAGCATGGAACGGGCGCTGGGCGAAACATCGCGGCGGCGCGAAAAGCAGGAGGCCTATAACCTGAAACATGGCATCACGCCGACCACGATCAAGCGCAATATCGGCGATATCATCGCCCATGTCGCGTCGAAGGATCAGGTCACGGTCGACACCGGCCTGGACGACCGCCCGCATCTGGTCGGCCACAATCTGCGCGCCTATATCGAGGATCTCGAAAAGAAGATGCGCGCCGCCGCCGCCGACCTGGAGTTCGAGGAAGCCGGGCGCATCCGCGACGAGATCCGCAAACTGGAAGCCGATGAACTGGGCCTGCCGCACGAGCAGCAGGTGGCGGCTCCCAGAGGCCGTGCGACCGAGGGCAAGCCGGGCACACGGAAATTGCGCTACGGGAAGACGCAGAAGAAATTTGGGCGGTAGCGCTCGTGCAACGATTTAAAATCCTCCCTTATGTCATCTTCGCTAGGAGGATTGAACTCCGGCATGCACAATAGCGAAATTTGTTGGCCGATGTTCTTGGTCGGCTATTTGTTTGCGCTCGCTTATGTCGCAGCGGGCGTCACCTACTGGACCGCTGCGGCGGCATGACTATTAGAAGGCTTGCTCTGCAAACAGGACAAGCAACATGGTCAAACCCGCGAAACTCCTTCAACGCCTGCTGGACGGCAATCATGGCATTAGCTTTCGTGACTTTGAGCGCGTGCTGATTGCCCTCGGTTTCGTTTGGGAACGCACGAAGGGAAGTCATCGCCAATATGTCCATCCGAAGGTCGAAGGTGCCGCGCGCCTTCCCGGTGCAGCCCGACAAGAATGGCGATGCCAAACGCTATCAGATCCGCGAACTGCTTGAACTGATGGAGGCTTACGGACTACATATGGAAGCATGAACGAGCCGCACTATCATATCAATCTGTTCTGGTCAGCCGAGGACCAGTGCTGGATCGCCGACGTGCCGGACCTAAAGCCCTGTTCCGCCCACGGCGACAGCCGCGCCGAAGCGATCGCCAACGTCAACGATGCGATTGAGGGCTGGCTGGAAGTTGCTCATGATAAGGGCTTTCCTATTCCTGCCCCTCGCTACCGCCCGGTCATCTACGCCGCCTGACGCCCCTCAATCCCTGCGGCTGGTGACCTGTCCGGTGCCGTCGCTGGCGATTTCGATCAGATGGGCCGTGCCATTGTCGCATTCCGCTTTCCAGCCCATCACGCCCTTGCGCACTTCCGTCCGAACCGACTCGCTCACCACCGGACATGCTGCGCCCGATGCCCGAATTGCGCGTTCCAGCACGCCATTGCGCTGAGCGTCGTCTAATTGAGCGACCTGCGCGGCGGCTCCAGTTTCCGGCGCAACCTGATTGTTCGTGGCAGCCGTCGGTGTGTCATTCGCGCCGCAAGCGGCAAGTCCCAAACCCGCCGCCATCATGATCATCATCCGCATGCCACTATCTCCTGTTTCGTTCAGTCCGCAAAGCCATCGGTCGCGCGGATCAGCGCGTCCAATATGCCTGGTTCATTATACGCATGACCCGCGCCTTCGATCATTTCGAAGCGCGCCTGCGGCCAGGCCCGGTGCAGGGCCCAGGCGGTTTCGGCCGGGCAGGCCATGTCGTAGCGCCCCTGCACGATGACGCCGGGGATGCCCGCCAGCCTGCCCGCATTGCGGAGCAACTGGCCATCGTCCATCCAGCCATCATGGACGAAATAATGATTTTCGATGCGCGCGAAGGCCAGCGCGAAATCATCCGCATCATGCGCGGCTGACAGCGAGGGGTCGGGCAACAGGCGGATCGTCTCGCCCTCCCACACGCTCCATGCGCGGGCGGCAGCGATCTGCGCCGCGCGATCCGGCCCGGTCAGGCGACGGTGATAGGCGCGGAGCAGGTCGCCACGCTCCTCCATCGGGATGGGGGCCACGAAGCGCTCCCATTTGTCGGGATAAACGCGGCTCGCGCCATGCTGATAATACCAGTCGATCTCGCTGCGTCGAATGGTGAAGATGCCGCGCAGGATGAGTTCCGACACGCGCTTCCCATGCGCCTGTGCATAGGCGAGCGCCAGCGTCGAACCCCAACTGCCACCGAACACCAGCCATTGGTCGACGCCCATCATCGCGCGCAGCCGCTCGATATCGGCGACCAGATGCCAGGTGGTGTTGGCGTCGAGATCCGCATGCGGTGTCGATTGGCCGCAACCCCGCTGGTCGAACAACAGCACATCATAGCGCGCCGGATCGAATAGGCGGCGATGATCGGGCGCAATGCCGCCCCCCGGCCCGCCATGCAGGAAGACGGCTGGCTTTGCGCCGGGCGTCCCGACTCGTTCCCAATAGACATGGTGGCCGTCGCCAACGTCGAGATGACCGGAGGCGAACGGCGTGATCGAGGGATAGAATGTGCGCATGGCGTTGCTTCTAGCAGCCCCGGCCTGGCTTCGCCATGTTCCACTCGGCCAGCCCCGGTTCAGCCGCGCCATTACAAGTTGCGACAAATTCGTCTGTCCGTTGCCAGAGTTCTGCGACACGTGGCGGCTAATCGTTCATCAGCATCCGGTCTGATTTTTGGGGGTTTTCGTGCGGTTTTCCACATCCATATGGCTTGTTCCGTTCCTGCTGGGGACATCCCCCGCCGCGCTGATGGCGCAGGAGGTGCCAATCGGCGCGCCGCCCGCCCAGATGGACGATGGTGAGGGCGAGGAGATCATTGTCACCGGCCAGGCCCCACGCGGATCGGTGATCGGCAATATCGAACCCGAACAGACCCTATCGGCTGCCGATGTTCGCGCGCTGGGCGTCACGTCCATATCGGAAATGATCAGCGAATTGTCGCCACAGACCAATGGATCGCCAGTCATCCTGCTCAATGGCAAGCGGATATCGAGCTTCTCCGAAATTCAGGACATTCCCTCCGAAGCGGTGGCGCGGGTCGAAATACTGCCTGAACAGGTGGCGCTTTCCTATGGCTATGCGCCGACGCAGAAGGTCGTCAATGTCGTGCTGCGCGAGCGGTTCCGCGCCGAAACGGCCGAAGCGCGCGCGGGCGTAACAACCCAGGGTAGGCGCGAAAATGGCCAGGTCGAAGCCGGGATGCTGCGTATTCAGGGCGACAATCGCTTCACCCTGAACCTCAAATATAGCCGCGCAGCCGCCCTGCTGGAAAATGAACGGGGCATCCTTCCGACCGCGCCGGGTCGCCCCTTTTCGCTCGGCGGCAATGTCACCGCGCCGATTTTGGGCGATGCCGTCGACCCGGCGCTTTCGGTACTGGCGGGGCAGAGCGTGACCGTGGCGAGCGTCCCGGGCAGCGCGACGTCCGGCGCCCCCAGCCTCAATGATTTCGTCGCGGGCGCGAATGTCACCAGCGTCAGCGACCTGACGCGCTATCGCAGCTTAAGCCCGGAGACGGAGAGTTTTTCCGCCAACGCCACGCTGGCCCGCGCGCTGGGCGGGGTGACCGCCACGCTCAACGGCCGGCTGGAACTATCGGACAATGATTCGCTGCAGGGCCTGTCGGCTGCCGAACTGACACTGCCAGGCGGAAGTCCGTTTCCCCCATTTGCCGACGACACGACGCTCTACCGCTATTTGGCGCAGACAGGCGCACTAGAGCAGCAAATACGCGGCACTACGGGACATGTCGGACTGACGCTGAACGGTCAGTTGGGGCGTAGTTGGCAATGGTCCTTCACCGGCAATGGCGACCTGTCGATCACCCGCACCCGTACAGATCGTGGCGTGGATAGCGGTGCGATCCAGACGGCGATCGATGCAGGGGACGCCAGCGTCAATCCCTATGGCAGTTTTGCCCCCGACCTGATCGCCACCCGCCTGACCGACCAGGCGCGGGCGAAAAGCCAAGCGGTGCAGGGCGACCTGCTATTGAACGGCACCTTGTTCAGCCTGCCCGCTGGCGACGTCACCACCTCGATCCAGTTCGGCGCATCCGCCAACGGCTTTGACAGCCGGTCGGTGCGATCGGGCGTCGAGAGCGAGACCAGTTATAGCCGGGAGATTGGCAGCGGTCAGGTGAGCCTGGACCTGCCGATCACCAGCCGATCGCGCGACGTACTGGGCGCAGTCGGCGATATCAGCGTCAATCTGAACGCCGCCGCGCAACATTATTCGGATTTCGGGACGCTTTCTACTGTGGGCTATGGCCTGCGCTGGGAGCCGGTGAAAGCGGTGCAGATCCTGGCCTCGGCCAATCAGGATCGGGCCGCACCCACCGGCGCGCAGATCACGGACCCGCTCATCGCCACGCCCAATGTCTCGGTCTTCGACTATGCCACCGGGCAGAGCGTGTTCGTCACCCAATTGTCGGGCGGCAGCGCGGCCCTGCGCGAAAGCGTGCGCGACCAGTTCCGCCTATCGGCCAGGGTCAAGCCGTTCGAAAAGCCCAATCTGACGCTGACCGCTACCTATCTCAACAGCCGCACGACCAATCCGATCGCGTCCTTCCCCACGCCGACCCCCGCGCTGGAAGCGGCCTTCCCGCAGCGATTCCTGCGCGATGCGGACGGCAGCCTGCTTCAGATCGACGCGCGGCCGCTCAACTTCCTCCGGTCGCAACGCGAGCAATTGCGCTGGGGCTTCGACCTGTCGATCCCGATCAAATCGCATATCCAGAAGCTGTTGGAAGCGTGGCGCGCATCGGGCGGCAAGCCCGAAGACCGACCACCCGAATTGCAGGCCCTGTTCGGTAACCGGCCACAGCGTGCGCAAGGGCAGGATGGCGGCGACCGGCCACGCGGCGAAAGGGCTACCGGGCAAGGCGGCGTTCGTCCATCCGGCCCACGCGGCGGCGGCTTTGGCGGCGGGCGTGGCGGTGGCCAGGGCGGTGGGCGGATCAGCGTCAGCCTCTATCACACCTGGCACCTGACCGAGAGCATCAGCATCGCGCCGGGCGTGCCCCAACTCGACTTGCTAAATGGCGACGCCACCGGATCGGCGGGCGGCCAACCCCGGCACGAAATCGACGCGCGGATCGGATATACGAATAATGGCATCGGCGCACGGCTGGGCATAGATTGGGAAAGCGGCACCCATGTCGATGGGGCACTTGGCGGAGCATCTCGTTTGAACTTTGGCAGCCTGGCGACCGCCAATCTGCGCCTATTCGCCAATCTGGGGCAGATGCCGATGCTGGTGAAGGACATGCCGTTCCTGCGCGGCGCGCGGATGTCGATCGGCATCGACAATATCTTCAACCAGCGCCGCGAGGTAACCGATGCCACTGGCGTGACCCCGTTGCGGTATCAGCCCGGCTATCTCGACCCGCTGGGCCGCACCATATCGATCAGCCTGCGCAAGCTATTCTCCCCCAACTTTGCAGCAAGCAATCGATCACGTAGTTAATTAGCCATTAGCTACGCCTAAAGTCAGTCGTTGCCCGACCGTTATGACAGCTATCCAAGGTTCGGGAGACGGCAGAATGAAACCGATCAAGATTGTGATTGTCGATGATTCGCTCACCATCAGGGCAATGATCGAGACGCTGTTGGAGCGCGACCGCCGGGTTCAGGTGGTCGGTATCGCCCGCAACGGTGAGGAAGCTATCGACATGATACGACTGGAAAAGCCCGATGTCGTCACACTGGACATCGCCATGCCAGGTAAGGATGGCATGGCGATATTGGAAGAGATTATGGACATGGAGCCATGCCCCGTCATCATGTTGTCGAGCCTGATGCGCGATGGTGCGCCGATCGTCGCCGAAGCGATGGACCGGGGTGCCGCAGCCTGTTTCAATAAAGCGATGATCTTGCGCGAAGCCGCCTGCTTTGTCGCACTTATCAAAGATGTCGCGCGCAGCCTTACCGAACTAGAAAGGGCGCCCTTCGCCATTGCGGCCTGATTGCAGACTATTTGAAACGACATTGAAAAAGGAGGAGAGGCAACCTGCTTCTCCTCCTCTTTCAACACACTAAATGATTAGCGTGTGGATGATTTTGAACTCGCCAAGGCCATCGCCTGCGCTACGCCGTTGCCAGGCTGGACGGGCTTTTCTTTCCCGCTGATATAATAGGCGCTCAGGCTTGCAACGCTCAAGACGATCGCTACCCCCCAAACCGCGACAATGCCCTTTCTACTGCGATGACGCCGCTTTTTTCCGCTATGACCCTTATCATTGAGCATTGGCTGTTCTCCATTACTTTATCCGCCAATCATAATGGTCGTACAGCACCCATGTTCCGGCATCAAAATGTGATATTTTATTGCTGAACTAAGCAGTCAGTTTGAATATTGGATCATGATGCCATGCTCTTGGGCGGGTTGCGTAGCGAACTCATATCGACCACGCCCGCAAACTCGACACCCATCCGGTCGTCTCGCGACCAGCAGGCCGTGGCGTTGACGAACTGGTTTTCAGCCAATTCGATCGCGAATAACGTTCCTTCGGGAACGTTCCATAATCCTTCGATCAGCGCGCCGGTTGGAGAAATGTTGCGGACGCGCCCGGTATAGATGTGGCCGTCATGATGGATCGAGACCGTTCTCAACATGGTCTTACGGTCTGGTCGGCTGGACTTGAAGCCATCTATTTCGGCGTTTGCGCCATGCGTGATGTGGCTGGCCATCACATCGACAAATGGCATCGGACGACCATAGATATAACCTTGGACATGGCTGCATCCTAATTGCCGGATCAGCGCCAGTTCGTCCTGGGTTTCTGCGCCTTCCGCGGTCGTATCCATGCCCAGCGCCTCGGCCAGGCTGACGATCGCCTTGATGATCGCGCTGTTGCGGTTCCCCTTGATTGCAGCCCCGCGCACAAAGCTTTGATCGATCTTGATCTTGTCGAACGGTGCCTTCTTGAGATAACCGAGCGAGGAATAGCCGGTCCCGAAATCGTCCAGCGCCAATCGCACGCCCAATGCCTTCAACCGCGCGAACATGGCATCGGTGCCATCATCATCGTTCAGGAAAACGCTTTCGGTTATTTCCAGCTCGAGTCGCGCCGGAGCCAGTTGGGACGTAGCCAACGCATTCATCACCGTGGAGGGGAAACCGGGATTAGCAAATTGTGTCGGTGACACATTCACAGCGACCCGAATCCCATCGTCCCATTCCGCTGCATCGCGACAGGCGGTACGCATCACCCATTCGCCGATCTGACCGATCAAGCCGCTATCTTCGGCGATCGGAATGAATATGGCCGGCGAAATTGGCCCACGCACCGGATGGGTCCAGCGCAGCAACGCCTCATAGCCGGTGATCTGATCGGTACGAAGTGACACGACAGGCTGATAGGCCAGATGCAAGCCATCGGCGGCCAGCGCGTGGCGCAAATCCTCCTCCATACGGCGTCGATCTTCAGCGTCCGCATGCATTTCCGACGAATAGAAGCGATGTACGCCCCGGCCATCGCCCTTGGCGGCATAGAGCGCCAAATCAGCGTTGCGAATGAGCGCATCAGCTGTGACACCATCGTGCGGCGCACGGGAGATGCCGACGGATACGCCAATGACGACGGCCGTGCCCTCGATCGAATAGGGTTGGGCCACCGTGCTGATGATATTTTGCGCCAACAGCGTCAGCGCTTCCTGATCATGATGACCGGGCAACAAAATTTTGAACTCATCGCCACCCTGGCGACCAACCAACCCCTTATTGCCCACCGTGCGCTGAAGGCGCTGACTGACCTGCCGCAACAACGTGTCGCCTGCCGGGTGCCCAAGCGTGTCATTGACCATCTTGAACCGGTCGAGGTCCAGCATCATCAAAGTGCAATCGCCGGGCTTTCCTGGTCGGCCTGCCACCGCCTGCTCCAGTGAACTGAGCATCTGGATGCGGTTGGCAAGGCCCGTGAGCGAGTCGAACTGCGCAAGGCGCGTCACTTCAGCCTGGCTGCGGCGCATTTCCGTCAGGTCGGTGCCACTGCCGCGAAAGCCATGAAACTGGCCATATTCGTTGAAGACCGGCTGGCCGGAGATCGACCACCATCGCTCTTCCTTAGCCATCGCGGCGCAGACCGAAATATCCGAAAAGCCGGTTCGCGCTGAAAGGTGAAAGCCTAGCGTGCGCTCGCCATTGCTCTGCTGCTTGTCGCTTGGCCGAATGATTTCGGTAATCGGACGACCGATCAGCGCGCCTTCACGCGCATCCAGCGTTTGCGCCAGCGCTTCGGAAATATAGGTTAAGCATCCTTGCCGATCGGTTTCCCAAAACCAACCCCGTCCAGTGCGCTCATGCTCCATCAGCAATCGATCCGACCGCTGGGCGCGCAAATCCTGCCTATGGCGTTCTATGGCAGCATCACGATCGACCCTTGCCTGACGCACCGTCGCGATTGCCATCACGATCACACAACAAAGGAGCAGACCGACCTGCGTCATGCCAGCCTTTGCGAACACGGACACCAGCAATGCGCCGAGAAAATAGCCGATCCCTAAAAGCCGCCTATCCCCGAAGATACATACCGCCAATAGCGCCACCGCCAGTTCCGGCACCGCGCCCAAGAAAATCGCCTCCGACGCGGCTAGCCTTTCCTGCCCCAGCCATAAGCTGAAACACAGGCCCGACAGACACACCATCACCAACATCAACCAATTTTGAACATGCGGTTTAAGCGCCTGGAACAAAATTTGGCGCGGCACGGTCATCAACGTGCCATCCACCAGCAGCATGAACGCCAAAACCAGCGCCTGCACATTATGCTCAGCGCGATAGAGAGGAATATGGAGAAGGCTGACAACGCAAATCTTCGCCAGCAGGATCAATGGCCACAAGCGCGCGATCGGCGCAAAAGCACCCGAAATCCAGGATGCCGACACCTCGGTGCCGCTTTCCGTCAAGCCTAGTGCGACCATCAAGGTCACCGGTCGCGAAGACGTATCGGACAGCGAAGCGCACAATGGACTCATGCGCGTATCGTTAGCAGCCACTTATTTACAGAGACTTACCGCCCTACCCGCCCGTAATGGCACGATCACGTCTTCGGGCAGGACAGTCACGTCCGCTCATCAAACACGCATCGGCATGAGGACGTAAAGTGCGGGACTGGCGTCATTCTCGCGGATCAGTGTCGGCGCGGCGGCATCGGCCAGATGCAGCTCGACCAGATCGCTGTCGATCTGCCCCAAAATGTCGAGCAGATAGCGCGCGTTAAAACCAATGTCGAAGCCCTCGCCCTGGAACGCACCAGGCACTTCTTCGGCCGCCGTGCCATTTTCCGGGCTAGTCACCGATAAAGTAATCTTGTCGCGATCCAGGCTCATCTTGACCGCGCGGGTCTTTTCGGTCGCGATGGTCGCAACGCGATCGACGCCCTCCTCAAAGCCGCGCGGGTCGATCTTGAGCAGCTTGTCATTCGCGGTCGGGATGACGCGGCTATAATCGGGGAAAGTACCGTCGATCAGCTTGCTGGTCAGGATCGCGCTGCCCAGGCCGAAGCGGATCTTGCTGGCCGACAGGGAAATCTGGACCGAGCCATCGACCTCGTCGAGCAATTTGCGCAATTCGGCGATACATTTGCGCGGGATGATAATACCGGGCATCCCGTCCGCGCCATCGGGCCGGGGTACAGTGATACGGGCCAAACGGTGTCCATCGGTCGCGGCCGCGCGCAAGACGGGCTGGCCGTCGTCGGACACGTGGAAGTAAATGCCGTTCAGATAATAGCGCGTTTCTTCGGTCGAGATCGCAAAGCGTGTCTTGTCGATGATCTGCTTCAATGTTTCGGCAGGCAGTTCGAAGCTGGTCGGCAGGTCACCCTCGGCAATGACCGGAAAGTCGTCGCGCGGCAGGGTCGATAGGTTGAAGCGGGCGCGCCCCGCCTGGATCAGCATCTTGCCCTCGGCCGCCTGAAGCGACACCTGACTGCCCTCGGGCAGCTTGCGCGCGATGTCGAACAGCGTGTGGGCGGAAATGGTCGTCGCGCCGGGCTGCTCGACTTGCGCTGCGATACTGTCCACGATCTGGAGGTCGAGGTCGGTCGCCATCAGCTTGATCGCGCCATCGGCCGATGCTTCGATCAACACGTTGGACAGAATCGGGATGGTGTTCCGGCGCTCGACCACCGACTGGACGTGGCTCAGGCTCTTGAGGAGCGTTGCGCGTTCGATGGTGGCCTTCATGTCCCTGTTCTGTCCGTTTCTTTTTAAGCCGATAGCCAGGGTTCGGTCGAATCCCGGCGACAATGATGGATGGTTCCTCATAACCGCTGTTGCGACTTGGGCAAGCACTCGCTCACCCTTTCCCACAGCGCCGGGGTTGCAAATGGGGACAGGTTGGGCTTTGCGCGTTGGATGCACGCCATCTTTGCCCTGTTGACCCTCCTCATGCTGGCCACGGCTCCGGCCGACGCGCGTGATTCTCTGGGGATATTCGAGGGTTGGGGTGCCTTCCGCGATCCGGCCGCGCCGCGTTGCTATGCCATCGCTCAGTCAGTGGCGCGCTGGGGACGGAGCGGCAAAGGCTTTGCCTCCGTTGGCACATGGCCGCGTCAGCGGGTGCGCGGGCAGATTCACCTGCGCCTCAGCCGCGCCCGGTCGGACAAGGCGCCGGTGACGCTCAATGTGGGTGAACGCCGATTCCCCTTGGTCGCCGGGCGGATGGACGCTTGGGCCGCCGACGCACGCGGCGACGCGGCGATCATCGCGGCGATGCGCTCGGCCAGCAGCATGAGCGTGCAAAGCGTCGACGCGCAAGGCAGGGCGTTTGCCGACAGCTACGCCCTGCGCGGCGCGGCGACGGCGATCGACGCGGCAGCGCTGGGCTGCGCTCGGGTGCGATAAGCGACGCGCTTTCACATTTTGCTGAAATCGACTATGGGCGCGGCTATGCAATCAGCCGCCAACCCCGTCATGCCGATTCCCGGCCTAATCGATCCTGTGCCCGTGCCCCGCGCCGTCACACCCCGTGCGGATGGCCGCACCGACCTGCTGGGCCTGTCGCGCCCGCAGATCAAGGCTGTGCTGGAGGAAGCCGGGCTGGACGTGAAGGCGGCCAAATTGCGCGCCAAACAGCTGTTCCACTGGCTCTACCATCGTGGCGAAACCGATTTCGAAGCTATGACCGACCTCGCCAAACCGATGCGCGGCTGGATGGCCGAGCGCTTCGTCGTCGGCCGCCCGGCGGTGGTGGAAGCGCAAGTCTCCAGCGATGGCACGCGCAAATGGCTGCTGCGGTCGGACGACGGGCAGGATTATGAGATGGTCTTCATCCCCGATGCGGATCGGGGAACGCTGTGTGTCTCCAGCCAGGTCGGCTGCACGTTGAACTGCCGCTTCTGCCACACCGGCACGATGCGGCTGGTGCGCAATTTGACGCCGGGCGAGATCGTCGGCCAGGTCATGCTGGCGCGCGATGCGCTGGGCGAATGGCCCAAGGGCAATATGGGCAGCAACGTTGCGGTGCAGGATGACGAAGACGAGGACGCGCCGCAATATTCGCCCGACGGGCGAATGCTGACCAACATCGTGATGATGGGCATGGGCGAGCCGCTCTATAATTTCGAGCATGTCCGTGACGCGCTCAAGGTCGTGATGGATGGCGACGGCCTTGCCCTCTCTCGTCGCCGCATCACCCTGTCGACCAGCGGCGTCATTCCGATGATGGCGCGCGCGAGCGAAGAGATCGGCGTGAACCTGGCTGTCTCGCTTCATGCCGTGACCAAGGAAGTGCGCGACGAATTGGTGCCGCTCAACAAGAAATATGGGATTGAGGAGTTGCTCCAGGCCTGTGCCGACTATCCCAAGGCGAGCAATGCCCGGCGCATCACCTTTGAATATGTGATGATCCGCGACAAGAATGACAGCGACGAGGATGCACGCGAACTGGTGCGGCTGCTGCGCAAATATAAGCTGCCCGCCAAGGTCAACCTGATCCCGTTCAATCCCTGGCCAGGCAGCGATTATGAATGTTCGACGCCCGATCGCATCCGCGCGTTCAGTTCGATCGTGTTCGAAGGCGGGATTTCCGCGCCGGTCCGCACCCCACGCGGGCGCGATATCATGGCGGCCTGCGGCCAGTTGAAGTCGGCGAGCGAGAAGAAGAGCCGGGCGGAACTCGACCGGCTGGCAGCGGAAAAGCAAGCGGCGCTGGGATGAAGCGGTGCCTGCGCGCCCGTTGCGGCGTGAGGGATTGATGACCCCGGCGGCACGAAAAAGGGCGGCCCCTTGCAGGACCGCCCTTCGTCGTTTCAACGGATCCGCAAGGATCAGAAGCGGAAGCCGACGCCGACCATCGCGGCATCACGGCCACCGATGTTCTGCTCATATTCGGTGCGCTGATATTCGGCCGAGATATAGGTGTTCGGGGTCGCCGCGAATTCCAGACCACCGCCGAAGCGGACGCCTTCCAGGCCAGCGCCGTCACCATCGACTTCGAAGCGGGTGGTGGCATAGCCGACCTTACCGAACGCCAGGACGCGCGGCGTGGCGACGAAACCGAGACGCAGCGACGCGGCGAGATCGCGGCTGACGTCCAGGCCGAAATCATCGACGGTTGTGTCGCCCAGGCTGACTTCAACGCCGCCGGTGATGCGAGGTGCAAGTACCAGGTCGTAACCGGCGGTCACGCCATAAGCGAAGCCTTCTTCGCCGCCGATCTTGTCATAGCCCATGGTGACGCCAGCGCGCGGCCCGGTGAAGGGTGCAGCGTCCTGAGCGACGGCAGGGGTTGCAACAACGGCAGCAGCAATAGCTGCGAAAATCACAGTCTTCATAAATTCCTCGATATTATTATATTGCCTGACATAGTTTATCGCCAGGCTATTTGGTTCGACGTGAAGATTTCATGGCACCATGTGCGCCATATTTGTTCTATCCATGATTGCTTTTATTTTTAGCGATCATGAACGCGATCCGCATTGGCATCGCGTGATTGCCATCTAGGTGCGCCCTGTTGATTTGCAAAGAGGCTGGATTGTAAGTGGTCATGATTCTTGATTTATGTTGCAAAAGTGTGACATTGACAGCCATCGGGCAAGATGCCGACTGTCATACAGGCTCCGTGGATTTTCCCCGAAAAAGGCGTAAGGTTGCGCCAATGGATAGCCCCACTCCCACCGACGGCATCACCGTCAAGCGCCATCGGCTTTCGACCCGGTTGTGGCACTGGCTGAACGCCGCGCTGCTCTACATTCTCTTCACCAGCGGCCTTGGCATTTTCAACGCCCACCCCCGACTCTATTGGGGGCAGTATGGCGCGAATTTCGACCATGCCTGGCTAGAGCTGGAGCGCTTTCCCGGCTGGATCACCTTGCCCGCGCTTTATAATCTGGCGATGTCGCGCCACTGGCATTTGACCGCTGCGCCGATCTTTGCCTTTGCGCTGCTGTTCTACATGCTCTGGAGCCTTGCCAACCGCCATGTGAGCCGTGACCTGGCGTTCCACCGCGATGATCTGCGGCCTCGCCATATTTGGCAGGATATCAAGGACCATGCCCGGTTGCGCTTTCCTACGGGGCAAGCGGCGTTGCGCTACAATGTCCTGCAAAAGGCGAGCTATGTAGGCGTCATTTTCATCCTGTTGCCACTCGTCATCCTGACCGGGCTGACCATGGCACCGGGCATGAATGCGGCCTGGCCCTGGCTGGTCGATCTGTTCGGCGGGCGACAATCGGCGCGTTCGCTGCATTTCATTGCCGCTTTCGCGTTGGCCGCATTTTTCGTGGTTCATATCCTGATGGTGATCCTGGCCGGACCGATCAACGAAATCCGGTCGATGATCAGCGGACGATATCGGGTGCCGGAGGAAAAACCATGATTCTGACCCGTCGCATGGCGCTGCTGGGCGCTGGCGCAATGCTCACCGGCTGCGACCGGCTGGCTCAAAATGCCAACATACGGGAAGCACTTTTCTCGGCGGAAAATTTCCATCGCTGGGCGCAGCGCAGCCTGATGGCCCGCGACGCGCTCGCGCAGGAATTTCACCCTGACCAGATTTCGCCGATATTCCGCGCCAATGGCACCGCCAACCCCAATACACCCGCCTATAAGGCGCTATGGCGCAACGGCTTTGCCGACTGGCGACTGGCCGTCACGGGGCTTGTCGAACGGCCGCTCTCCTTGTCCCTCGCCCAGTTGCGCACCCTCCCCCATCGCGAGCAGATTACCCGTCACGACTGTGTCGAGGGGTGGAGCGCGATCGGCAAATGGCGCGGCGTTCCGTTGCGCACGATCCTGGACGGTGCACGGCTGCGTGATACGGCGCGCTATATCGTGTTCCGCTGCGCCGACGACATGGGCGGTGGGCGTCCCTATTATGAAAGCATCGACCTGATCGATGCCTTCCATCCCCAGACCATCCTGGCCTTTGCGCTGAACGACGCGCCGCTCACCGTCGCCAATGGCGCCCCGGTGCGGCTGCGCGTCGAACGGCAGCTTGGCTATAAGCAGGCCAAATATCTAATGGGAATAGAGGCGGTGGCCACGTTGGACGGCATCGGCAAGGGCAAGGGCGGCTTCTGGGAGGATGTCGCGGGCTACGACTGGTATGCGGGTATTTGACGCAAGCTGCCCGGGGTGACAAGGTAACGGCATGAGACTGTTCGAGCGGGTGTTGGGGCGACTGGTCACACGGGGCCAGCTGACGGTAACTTATGCAAATGGACGACGCTTTGTCGTTGGACAGCCCGATCCTGCCTTTCCCGATCTGGCGCTGCGATTTCACGATGGCCGTGTCCCCTTCGACATCGTTCGCGATCCCCGGTTGGGGATGGCCGAAGCCTGGATCGACGGCCGCATCGCCATTGAAGGCGGCGGCATATTGGAATTCATCTCCCTGATCAGGCTAATAACCCTTGGGAAAGTGGCCGGTCGATCGACGCCAAAACCATCTTGGCCCGCAGCATGGGCAGTGTGCGCCAAAAGCTGTGGCGTGCCAATCACAAGGCGCGGTCCAAAGCTAATGTCGCGCATCATTACGATCTGTCGGGCGCGCTCTACGCGCTCTTCCTCGACCGCGATCGGCAATATAGCTGCGCCTATTTCCCCGATGGCGACAATGAAGCCGGCATCAGCCTGGAGCAGGCGCAAGAGGACAAGAAGGCGCATATCGCGGCCAAGTTGCGGCTCGAACCAGGGATGAAGGTTCTCGACATCGGTTGCGGCTGGGGCGGGATGGCGTTGTATCTGCACCGTACCTGCGGCGTCGATGTGACCGGCATCACCTTGTCGGAGGAACAGCTCAAGGTCGCACGGCAGCGGGCGGCCGATGCAGGCGTCGCCGATCATGTCCGCTTTGAACTGATCGACTATCGCGACATGACGGGAACGTTCGACCGGATCGTGTCGGTCGGCATGTTCGAACATGTAGGCACGGCCCATTATCGCAGTTTCTTCAGCAAGTGCCGCGACCTGCTGACGGCTGATGGCGTCATGCTGGTCCATACGATCGGGCGGATGGGCGGCCCTGGCGTCACCGACGCCTTCACCCAGAAATATATCTTCCCCGGTGGCTATATTCCTGCCTTGTCGGAAATGATCGCGGGCAGCGAAGGCACGCGGTTGATGGTGACCGATGTCGAAGTGTTGCGGCTCCATTATGGGCTGACCATCCGCCAATGGTATAAGCGCACAATGGCGCATCGCGCCGAGATCGTCGCGCTCTATGACGAGCGCTTCTTCCGGCTGTGGACCTTCTATCTCGCCGGGGCAGCGACGGTGTTCGAACATGGCGGCATGGTCAATTATCAGGTCCAATATGCGCGCGACCGGCGCGCCCTGCCCATCACCCGCGACTATATGCTGGAGACAGAGGCCGCATTGGCCGGACGCTGAATAATGGCTGACAACGCCATTCGCTGACGGTTCAGCCGACGCACGGCATTCTCCTTGTCATGCCCCGCCTAACCCGCGGGGTGGATGAGGAGAGAGAGCACATGAACATTTTATGGAAGGGCGCGGCTGCGGTGAGCCTCGCCATCGCAGGGATTGCCACGGCAGCCCCCGGCCCAAGCGCAATATCATGGCGGCTATCGCGACGGATGGCGGGGCGATCGTGATCGCGGCTGGGACAACCGCCGCTGGGGCAATCGTCGCTGGAACGGGCGCAGGGATGGACGGCGCTGGGATGGCCGCCGCCACTGGCGGGGCGACCGAGGCTATTACCGGGCCGCGTATCGCCAGCGCTGCTGGACGCAATGGCGCTATGACTATTATCCCGATCGCAACGTCCGCGTCCGCGTCTGTCGCTGACGGGCCTGCCCCAGCCGGTCGGTCAGGCTGATCGGCGGGCTGGGGCAGTTGACGGGTTGGCGGGCAAAAGGCTAGGCGCAGCCCAGCCAAATCCAAGGAACCGCATCATGAGCGACACGCCCCCCGACCATCTGTCCACCAATCCCAAAAGCCCCCATTTCAACATGGAGGTGCTGCAGCGTGGCATCGGCATCCGGTTCAAGGGTCGCGAGCGCAAGGATGTCGAGGAATATTCGATTTCCGAAGGCTGGATTCGCGTCGCGGCGGGCAAGACCCGCGATCGCCACGGCAATCCGCTGACGATCAAGCTGACCGGACCTGTCGAAGCCTGGTTCGAAAATCCGGCCGAAGGCGCGGACGAAGACAAGCCTGCCGACACGGAATAAGCGTCTGGCACAGGCGCGCGCCGGATCGCGCGCCTGTTCTCAGTTCAGAGCGGACTGGCGTTTGACGTCCGCAATGATCGCGCTCAACGTCCGCTGCGATGGCGTAGCGTCCGCATAGCTGACCACGCGCAAATCCGCCTCCAGACGTGGGGTCGCTTTCTGGGCTGCCTTAACCGGGGCCGGACGAGCCTGCGCAACCATGGTGCCGCCACCGGGGGCAGGCGCGCGATGCGGCCGACGCATATCCCACATATCCGCGTCGATTTTGGCAAAGCGCACGCTGCTGCCCAAGGCGGGGTCAGGCGTGAAATCATGCAATTTGGCTTTGACCGGATAGATGAAGCCGAAAGTCGGGTTGGTGCGCGCGCCCATTTGCGCGGTCGGACTATGCCAGACGCGCACCTGGCTCCAGTCGCCGCCGTCCGACACGTCGATCGCCAGCACGTCTTCCTCGATCGCGCCGGGCACGGACCAGTTGGCGTGGCGGATCAGCACGCGCCGACCGTCCAGCACCCGACTGACCACCGCGACATGACCCAGCATCATCGGGCCATGCGGCCGAAACGCCAACACCGCGCCCTTTTTGGGCTTGGCACCGCGCTTATAGTGTTGGCTGGCCTGATCCCACCAGGTCAGCGCATCCCCGCGAATATCTACGCCCGACACGATGCGCGCATAAGGCACGCATTGCAGCACCGCCGCGCTCCACAAGGGCGCAGCCGTCAGACCGGACGCCAGCAATGCTGCCGCCCGGACAAGTCCTCGAATCATTTATGCGATCCCGAAACCCAAGAATCGCCCCACCAAGGACGACCCTAGATCGCGACTATTTATGAAGAGGTTAAAGGATCAGAATGCCGCGCGGGGCGCGCCGCCGCTGGCCGCTGCCGATGCGATCTGCACCGGCTGATCAATGGTCCGGGCCGGCTGGGCATAGATGAAACCGCGCGCCGCATTGGAGCGCAGGCCCAGATTGCCGATCGGGCCATACCATACGCGCACATCGGTCCAGTCGTTATTGGGCGACACATCGATCGCACGGACATTGCGCTCGATGCCACCACGATAGGACCAGTTGGCGTGGGTCAGCAGCACTTCGCGCTCATTGACGATCTTGCTGACCATGGCGACGTGGCCGACAGGCATGGAGCGGCTGGCGGCAAAGGCCAGGACAGCGCCGATGCGCGGTTCATGACCGCGGTCATAGCGGCCTTCCGCCTGGTTCCACCAGGTATGCGCGTTACCGTAAAGTTCAATGCCGGAGSCTGACGGGCAAAGGGAACGCATTGCAGCACTCCGGCCGTCGCAGGCGTAACGATCAGGGAGGAAAGCGCAAGGAGAGCGGCGGCGAAAACCGCGCGAAAACCATTGATCATGCGAATGCGACCCCGACTTGCTTTTAGGCTTTTGCCCCGACACCGGCTTTAGGCCAGACGCAGGGAGGCATGGAAAGCACGGGGCGACGAGTCGTTGCGGCGATGGGTTATGTTGCGGAACAAAATAGATGGCCCGCCGTTACCGTCAATCGAGTTGCTACGGTCAAATCGTTGAAAAGCGACGATTCCGTCCCAGTCATCCACACCTGCCCCCCAGTTGCGGCCAATCGCTCGAACAAGGCAGCCCGGCGCGACGGGTCGAGGTGCGCGGCCACTTCATCAAGCAGCAGCACAGGCGGCCGACCACGGTCGGCCGCGACCAGCGCAGCATGGGCCAGCAGAATGGACAGCAATAGCGCTTTTTGCTCGCCCGTCGAACACAGCGCAGCAGGCTGCGCCTTGGCGATATGCGTGACCGAAAGGTCATGGCGATGCGGCCCGGACAAGGTCCGCCCTGCTGCCGCATCTCGTCGTCGATCGCGCCCCAGCCGAACCGCCAGTGGCGCGTCGCGCACTCCCTCTTCCTGCTCGATCAGGACGGATGGCCGGGCAAAAGGTGCGTCGGGCTGGTCATCCAGCACGGTATTCAGGCGCGCGACCAGATCGGCGCGCGCCTGCTCCAGAGCCGTGCCATGCTCGTCCATCTGGGCCTCCAGCGCTGTCAGCCAGACGGGGTCCGCGCGGCGTGGATCGACCAGCAAACGGTTGCGCGCACGCATCGCCGCGTCGTAACGAGCGCTGTGCGCGGCATGGCCGGGGTGGAGCGCCAACGTCAACCGATCGAGGAAACGCCGCCGCCCGCCCGGGCTATCCAGGAACAGCCGGTCCATTGCCGGGGTCAGCCAGACGATCGCCAGATGATCGGCGAGCGCATTGGCCGATGACGCCACCCCACCGATCCGCACCTGTCGTCGATCGGGCGTCGTGGCAGATACGCCTGTGCCGAGCACGACACCCTCCACGTCCGCCGCGACGCCAAAGCTGCCAGGACCGTCCTGCCGCGCCATGGCCCGCAGCGCCGCGCCACGCAGTCCACGCCCCGGTGCCAGCATTGAAACAGCTTCCAATATATTGGTCTTACCCGCGCCATTGTCGCCGGTCAGCAATATGAAGGGATGATCGGGCAGGATCAGCGCATCCGCGTGGTTGCGGAAATCGCTCAAGGTCAGGCGGCCGATCATCGCGTGGCTGTAGCGGGCCAGGGCCTGTCGGGGAAGCGCTTAGCAGCGTTTACGCGTTGCGGCTGTTCCGTCGTTGATAATGGTGAGGGTTTGGCCGTCCTCCGACGGGTTGAGCGTTAGGGTGCGGGTCCAGCTTTGTCCTTCGCCGGTAAAGGCCGCCCTGACCGACAGCCGCCGCTCATCGCCGGGCGTCACATCCTCGACCGTGCCAACGCTTTCGTGAAAGACCAGCCGGTCCGGCAGGATATTCAGCTCCATATCCGCAGATCGATCGCCACACCGATCCTTCATTCCGGTCCAGCGGCCCAGCATTGCCACGGGCATCTGCCCAGCTTCATCTGCTTGGGTCAAACTGGAATCAGATTCCGCTTCGGCGGCTTGAGCAACGTTGCCCGGAGGCGGTATATCCGCTTTCTCAGACTCAATCTGGTCGCTAATATTGGTCGCAATGCCAGGCTGGCTTTCTGGCGATTCTGCCGCCTTGTCGCAGGCGGCAAGGGCGAAGAGAGGCAGAAGAGCAAAGGTAAAGCGCATGGCGAAAGGAACCGGCGAGATGCACCCCGGTTCCGTGATTGGCATCGATTCCCTATCGGCCGACTTGCGCGCGATCGACAATGCGGTCATCAGAAAAGGCGAACAAGATCATTCCTAGGCGGGCTGTTGCGCTCGCATTCATGATCTTGAAGGCAATGCGATCAAATCATGCGATCAGGCGGCTTCCGCCGCCACCAGACGATGGAGCCGAACCGATGAAGCGCCTACCCCTTTTTCTTGCCGCCACTGCCGCCCTGTTCGGATCGACCAACGCCATGGCCGCGCTGGCTGTCGGTGCCAAAGCTCCCGAATTCACGACACGCGGTGCGATGGCGGGTAAGACCTTTACTCTGACCTTGTCGCATCAGTTGAAGCGCGGGCCGGTCGTGCTGTATTTCTTCCCCAAGGCGTTCACGCCGGGTTGTTCGGCCGAGGCGCGCGAATTTGCCGACAATATCGACAAGTTCAAAGCGGCCGGTGCGACCGTCATCGGCATGTCGGCCGATTCGGTCGATGACCTGGTCGCTTTTTCCACCAAGGAATGTGCGGGCAAGTTCGCCGTCGCGTCCGCGGGGCCGGGCATCGTTTCGGGATATGACGTAGCGCTTAAGATGCGTCCGGGCATGACCGACCGCACCTCCTATGTCATTGCGCCGTCAGGACGTATAGCCTTCGTCCATTCCGAAATGAGCTATGCCAATCATGTGA
This sequence comes from Sphingobium sp. Ant17, assembly GCF_000588875.1. Classification (GTDB taxonomy): domain Bacteria; phylum Pseudomonadota; class Alphaproteobacteria; order Sphingomonadales; family Sphingomonadaceae; genus Sphingobium. Next base: position 45,605 of record NZ_JEMV01000006.1, on the reverse strand, counting down.
AGACAACCCTCGCCGCCGTCGAGGCGATGAAGCAGAAGTAAGGCATACGCTATCGCTGGCGGAACAGAAAATCGCCGCCAGCGATTTGCGGCAGATCGCCGACCGGCAGGGCATAGACATAGGCCCAGGCGGTGACCAACCCGTCCGATCTCTGCACTGCGATTGCTTCCCGTCGATATTCGTGCGGCTCCGGGTACTGTGGGGCGCATTCTTCATACGCATCGAGCCAGGCGAGAGTGGCCAACGGATCCGGCAGCGCGAACAGGTCGCCAACGACTGACCCTTCCTCCCCCAGCACAAAAGCGGGATAGTCCGCAACCTGATAGAGACGACCTCGGCCCACGGCGCGGCCGATATGCTGGGCGGTTGCGCGCAGCCGTTCCGCCATCGGCCCCGCAAAACCGGGCCGCAACGTGCCATAGACGAATAATGGCAGCGGATTCATGCGCGCGCCCTGGAAATATTCCCAACCAACAGCAATTCCCGCCAACTTGGTGAGATTTGCGCGAGTTGCCCTTGGGCCATAGCAGCCGAAAGCCGCCTATTTTTGCGAGAAATCAAAATTGGCACGGCTTCTGCAAACCCCTGAAAGCATCAAGCCGGATGGTCCGGCCATCAGAAGAACAGGGAGTTTTCATCATGTCCATCGCCCGCTTCCAGCATGTCGCCGTCGCGTTCACCGGTGCCATCCTCGTCGCCAGCCTGTTCATCAGCGCTGCGGTGCCGGTCCTGCCGATTGCCTGATCGCCGCTCATCCTCTTCAGATAGAATGGAAAGACACAATCATGAACAATAGTTTCACCCTCGACCGTCGCAATGGCAAGATCATGGGCGTTTGCGCGGGCCTGTCGAACCGTAGCGGCCTGGACGTCACGTTGATCCGCGTTGCGCTGGTCCTCTTGACGCTCTGCGCGCTGGGACCGATCGGTGTTGTGGCTTATCTGCTGGCGGGTTGGTTGGCGCAAGGCTAACCTCCTGCCGGAATATTTCAGCACGACCCGCGATGATCGGACAGTAAAAAGGCCGCTCCGGTTATACCGGAAGCGGCCTTTTGGCATCCCGCAATGGCGGGATGAATGTTAAGCGCGAAACGCGCTCAGGCATAGAGCACCGAGTAGAAAGTCAGCATCTGGGTGCCAACTGCAACGATCAGTGCAGCTCCTTGAAAAACCTGCCGCATGGTCATGTCCTTTGTTAAACGATCATCTATCCCCGTCTTGGGGATGCGGGCCTATGCGCTCGTCATAAACCTGTAACAATCGCAAAGCGCGGCATGCCGATTGCACCAAATGCAACAGTGATGTTACTTCAAAGCCACGATCATCGCCTGGGCCGCTGCCGGGTTGCGTTCCTTCGCACCGCTGATGAAGAAGGCGAAGACATCACCCTGCCCGACCCGTGCCTGCAACTGACCGGCCCAATCCGCGATAGCCGCTGGAGGATAGCCAGCCACTTCCTCGGCCTGCGTCCGCATCAGTCGCAGATAGGAAAAGCCGACATCATGCCCATGGATTTTGGGATAGCTGTCATGATCGGCCTGCACGACCGCGACACCTGCGTCGCGCACCATCGCCAGAAAGGCAGGATCGTCGAAACTTTCATGCCGCACCTCGACTGCATGCCGCAATGTTACACCAGCGACGCTGGCGGGTAGCAAACGGAGGAACGCGCCGAAATCATCGGGATCAAACCGTTTGGTGGGCATGAACTGCCACAGGATCGGCCCCAGCCGGTCGCCCAGTTCGACTATGCCCTGGCCGGTGAATTTCGCGATGGATTCTCCCGCGTCGGCCAGCACCTTACGATTGGTACAATAACGTGACGCCTTGACCGCGAACTGGAACCCGTCCGGCACGGCCTTCGCCCAGCTCGCGAAGGTCGCGGGCTTCTGGCTGCTATAATAGGTCGCGTTGATCTCCGTCGCGGTCAGATGCGCACCAACATAGGCCAGTTCGTCTTTCTGCCGTAGTCCGGCCGGATAGAAATTGTCCCGCCACGGTTCATAGACCCAGCCGCCGATGCCTACTCTGATCCGACCAGCCATATTCTCATCCTCCTCCATTTTATGCTGATCGCTTCCACCGATCAGTGCCAGCGGAAAAAGCGGTTGGCCTATTTTGCGAATAGTTCTTAACTGGGTCGCAACAAGGAGCATCCCCATGTCGCTAGACCTGATCAAAACCGGCACCTATCTGAGCATCCATCTGACGGTCGGTTTTACCGTCGCCTATCTCATGACCGGATCGATAGCGCTGGCGGGTGGCATTGCGCTGGTCGAACCGGTCATCAATGCCGTCGCCTTTTTCTTCCATGAAAAGGCGTGGAAGAAAATCCAGGCCCGCCCGCCGCGCGAAACATATTCGGTGTCGCGGTACGATCAAGCGGCCTTTGCCTGATCCTTACTTTGTCGGCTTCCGCAGGCTGCCTATCAACCAGCTTTACGCCGCCTGTAGGTTTGGCCTTGCCGTCCAGCCTTTTGGCATGGTGAATGACGATCGGCTTGACGATCATTTGCCCGCGCATCGGCCCAGTCCCGCAACAAGTCGGCACGGCGAGGATCTTCTTCACGACGTCCATCCCCGCGACAACATGGCCAAAGGCGGCATAGCCGATATAGCCGGGCCGAGCGTCCATGGTGGGGGTCGGGCCAACGGTGATGAAGAAATTGCCCATCGCCGAATTGGGCCGGTTCGGCCGCGCCATGGATAGGGTTGCGTCAAGATGTCGGATACCCGTCTGGGTCGTCGGCTCATGCACCACCGGCGGTAAGGACCGGCGCGCATCGCTGTCGATCCCGCCCTGGATCAACCCAAGTGACGGCGCGGCTTTTCGCCGCGCCGCGCGATAGAAAGTGACGCCATCAAACCGACCGTCATCCACATAGGTCAGAAAATTGGCCGAGGTGCGTGGCGCGCGTTTCTGATCCACCGCGACGATGATCGTCCCAACCGAGGTTTCGATCGCGACACGGGTATCGCCTGAGGTCGGCCGTTTGGTTGGCAGTGCCGCAGCCATCCCTGAAAAGGACAGCAGCGCGAGCACCACCAAGCCGGCTAACCTAAAGGGTCGGACAATCATGCCGATCGGCCTACCGTTCGATCACCCGACTGGCAACGCTCAGGCCGCCCGCGCCTTGAGCAATTTATCGATGGTCAGGGGATAGTCGCGGATGCGGATACCGGTCGCATTATAGATGGCGTTCGCTACCGCTGCGCCAGCCCCGCAAATCCCGAGCTCGCCCACGCCCTTTGCCTTCATCGGCGAGCTCTTATCGTCCAATTCTTCGATGAACAGCACGTCCTGCTCGGGGATATCGGCATGAACCGGCACCAGATATTCGGCCATGTCGTGATTGACGAAAAAGCCAAAGCGGGTGTCGACGTCCAGCGCCTCCATGAGGGCCGACCCCGCCCCCATCGTCATCGCGCCGATGACCTGACTGCGCGCGGATTTGGGGTTGAGGATGCGTCCTGCGGCAAACGCACCGCCCATGCGGCGGATACGCACTTCGGCCGTATCGATATCGACGCCGACTTCACAGAAATGCGCGCCGAACGTCGCCTGCGCATAGCGTTTGTCGAGATCGCCGAATTCGATACTGTCCTCGGCCCATACGCCCTCACGTCCAGCGAGCGCCGCCAGCGTCTGGGACTTGTTCTCATGGCGGATGAGGCCTTCCTCGAACTCGGCTTGATCGACTGGATAGCCCGCCTTTTCAGCCAATTTCGCGCGCAATGCAGTGGCGGCGGCATAGACGCCTGCCGTCGAGCTGTTCGCACCCCACTGCCCGCCCGAACCGGCCGACACAGGAAAGCGGCTATCGCCCAGCCGAACGGTGACGGCGTCCATTGGCACGCCCATCATCTCGGCCGCCGTCTGGGCGATGATCGTATAGCTGCCGGTGCCGATGTCGGTCATGTCGGTTTCGACGATCACCTGCCCCTTGCCATCCACACCGATCCGCGCGCCCGACTTGCCGACCAGATTGTTGCGGAAGGCCGAAGCGACGCCCATCCCAACCATCCAGCGTCCGTCGCGCACCTGACCAGGCTTTGCCTGGCGCTTGTTCCAGCCGAAACGCTCGGCCCCGGCGCGCATGCACTCCACCAGCTTGCGGCTGGAGAAGGGCCGCTGCGTGCCTGCTTCGGGATCATATTGCACATCGTTGCGGATGCGTAGTTCGACCGGATCGACGCCGCAGGCTTCCGCCAGTTCGTCCATCGCGATTTCAAGCGCAAGCAAGCCGACCGCCTCACCCGGCGCGCGCATCGCATTGCCTTCGGGCAGATGGAGCGTCGCCAGTCTATGCGCCGTCATCCGATTGGCACCGCGATAGAGCAGCCGCGTCTGCTGCGCCGCCGTCTCCGGCCCGCCGCCGGGCAAGTCGCCCGACCAGACTTCATGGCCGATCGCGTCGATCACGCCATCCTTGTCCGCGCCGATACGGATGCGCTGGATCGTCGCAGGGCGATGCGTAGTGTTGTTAGGGATCTGATGCCGCGCGAGCGCGACCTTGACCGGACGCCCGACCTGCCTGGCCCCCAACGCTGCCAGCAGCGCGTCGGCGCGCAGAAACAGCTTGGCCCCGAAGCCGCCACCAATATAGGGCGACACCAGCCGGACATTCGCCTTGGGAATGCCCAATGTCTTGGCGACATCGCCTACAGTCCAGGCGATCATCTGGTTGGACGTCCACAACGTCAACTTGTCGCCATTCCACGCCGCGGTGGAGGCGTGCGGTTCCAGCATGGCGTGGCTATGGTCGGGGGTGGTGTATTGATGGTCAATCGTGACCGCTGCTTTGGCGAACGCGCCGTCGAAATCCCCGACTGCCGTATCCGGCGATCCGCCAAAGCCGCCTTCGGGTGGCTTGACCGCATTGGCCCGCTCGGCGGCCAGGTCGAACTTTCCGCTTTCGCTCGTATAATCGATCCGCACCAGTTTGGTCGCGTCGCGCGCATTTTCGAAGCTGTCGGCGATGACCAAGGCAACCGCCTGATCATAATGATCGATCTGCGGCCCACCCAATAGAGGCGCCGTATTCATGCTGCCCTTATTCAGTTTGCCGGCATTGGCGTAGGTGACGATACCCAAAACGCCAGGCGCAGTTTCGGCCGCGCGCAGGTCCATGGCCGCGATGCGCCCCTTTGCAATGCCCGATCCTACCATCCAGCCATAAGCGGCATTGGGCGCGGCATCATGTCGCTCATAGGCGTAGGGAGCCGTGCCGGTCACCTTGGCAGCGCCGTCGATCCGGTCATGGGCCTTGCCCACGACACGGCCTTTGTCGATCGGGTTCAACCCGGCGGGCGTATCGAACTTCATGCCCGTGCCTCCTTCTGCCGATACAGCGACGTCAGTGTTTGCTCCACCAGCTTCTTCTTGAAATCATTATGGTGCGTCGTGCGGGCACCCGTCAGGGCTGCGTCCGCGACTGCCTTCGCGCCGGACCCCGCGGCCGCATCCGCATCGGGCGTGCGCCACGGCTTTGCGCCGATACCGCCAAAGGCAAAGCGCGACGCGCCATTCTTGCCGAACACTGCCGCCACCGACACCAGCGCAAAGGCATAGGAGGAACGGTCGCGCACCTTGCGATAGACATGGGTGCCGCCGATCGGCTTGGGTAGGGTGACCGACGTGATGATCTCTCCGGCTTTCAGCGCCGTTTCAATATGGGGTGTGTCGCCAGGCAGAAGGTGGAAATCGGCGATCGGGATCGAGCGGGTCGCACCGTCCGCACCGACGGTATCGACCGTCGCGTCGAGCAAGCGCATCGCCACCGCCATGTCGCTGGGATGCTGGGCGATGCACGCATCGCTCACGCCCAATATCGCCAAGTTGCGGCTCATGCCCTGCAGTGCCCCGCAGCCGCTGCCCGGCTTGCGCTTGTTGCAGGGCATGCGTGTATCGTAAAAATAGGGGCAGCGGGTGCGCTGCAGCAGATTGCCCGCCGTGGTCGCCTTGTTGCGTAGCTGGCCGGATGCACCCGACAGCAAGGCGCGGCTCAACACGCCATAATCGCGCCGCACCGCCTTCTCGGCGGCGAGGTCGGTATTGCGCACCAGCGCCCCGATGCGCAGCCCGCCGTCGGCCGTCTTCTCGATCTTGTCGAGGCCCAGCGGATTGACGTCGATCAGATGGGTCGGCGTCTCGATCTGGAGCTTCATCAGGTCGAGCAGATTGGTGCCGCCCGCGATGAAGCGTGCGCCCTGCGTCGAGGCGGCCATCTGCGCCGCCTCCTGCGCGCTGGTCGCGCGGCTGTAGGTGAAGGGCTTCATGCCTTGGCTCCCCCGGCAACGTCATTCATGGCAGCGATGATATTGGGATAGGCAGCGCAGCGGCAGATATTGCCGCTCATCCGCTCGCGCAGTTCGGCATCGGTCAGCGCCACCTTGTCCAGATCGTCGGTGACATGGCTGGGGATGCCCGCTTCTATTTCTTCCAGCACGGCGACGGCCGAGCAAATCTGGCCCGGCGTGCAATAGCCGCATTGATAGCCGTCATGGGTGATGAAGGCGCGCTGCATCGGGTGAAGCTTGTCGGGTGTCCCCAGCCCTTCGATCGTCGTGATCGCCTCACCATCATGCATGACCGCCAGCGTCAGACAGCTGTTGATGCGTCGCCCTTCGACGATGACCGTGCAAGCGCCGCACTGGCCATGGTCGCACCCTTTCTTGGTGCCGGTCAGGTGCAGATGCTCGCGCAGCGCATCCAGCAGGCTGGTCCGGGGATCGAGCTGCAAATGCGCCTCGCGCCCATTGACGGTCAATTCCACCGGGATCATCGAAGTTCCTTCGCGGGAGGAAGCGGCGACAGGCTCTGCCGCCTGCGCGCGGGACAGAAGCGTGGTTGCCGCTGCTATGGTGGTTCCACCGCGCAGCATGCCGCGGCGCGTAATCTGATCGGACGGCATGGCAGTCCCTTTCTTCTGCTATCGGCTGTCATACGAAGGGCGGCGATAAATGATCCCTGCCGATGCAGGAAATATGATCGACAAGGTGCGGCAGCGCAAGCGCACCTATTGCCAGGGCGGCAGGACCAGCGTGATAGCCGGACAGCGAGTCGTACAATGGTTTCACATTTTTGCGCTGGAGGGCGCGGGGCGGCCGAGGGCGTCGAACGGGACGAAAGTGGCGGAAAACCAGGCTTTTCGGCACTTGCAGCAAGGAATTTCATATTTGTGCAATTCTCCCCTTGCCGATCCCCAAAAGCGCTGCTAGTTCCCCGCCACCCGCCGAGAGGGACACATCCTCCGGCCGCCAGAGCGGGCGTAGCTCAGGGGTAGAGCACAACCTTGCCAAGGTTGGGGTCGAGGGTTCGAATCCCTTCGCCCGCTCCAGAATTCATAGATATATCAATGGGTTCTGGGGCACTTGGGGGAATTTCTCCAATTCTTGCAACGCTCGATACGCACACGCGATGAAGGCCCACTATGCGCCGAACCTGTTCGGTGGCAGCACGCGAATGGCCGGTCCGACTTAGGACAGAGGCCATCGGCTCGAACATCAAGCCAAAGCACGAGAGCCGCTAATCGGGTGTCTGACGTCGCCAAAGTAAAATGGGCGCTCATCCTTTTCATTGCACCCGCCATATGATGTACGTCATGCCATTATGATGATGGATGGGATAGTAGAGATCGGCCCGCTGGCCATGGCCACAGATCGACTTATGGCGATCGCCGCTATCTGGGGCTTCGTGGCGATGGCGAGCCTGATAGCAGCGCGGCTGGATGGCCGTGCCAATCGAGTTGGATGGATCTCGCTGCTGCTTGGCTTCGTCGGGGCCAGAATGGGATTCATCCTCGCAAATATCGATGCCTTCATGGCCGATCCATGGACCATGGTGGCAATCTGGCAAGGCGGCTTTTCCGCCCTGACCGGAATCATCGTCGCGGCGATCACGATCGCCATCATGCTGGGCCGCAAACCGGCTGGCCTGGCGTTGATGGCGACGCTGACTGGCCTTGCTCTGCTTCATGCGGGCGCAGTCGAACTGATGCGGCCTCAGCCGCGGCCAATGCCACAGCTGGCCCTGACCACCCTGTCTGGCGACAAGATCGCACTGGGCACAGCGGGGCGCCCGATGGTCATCAACCTGTGGGCGACCTGGTGCCCGCCCTGCCGCCGCGAAATGCCCATGTTCATTGATGTCGCGCAGGGTTCGAACATTCCGGTGCTGCTCGTCAACCAGGGAGAAAGCGCGGCCGCGATCCGTGCCTATTTGAATCAGCAGGGGTTCGCCGATAAGGGAATCGTGACCGATGTGGCCGGAATTTTGGGGCGGACCATCGCCTCCCCTGCCCTTCCCACCACCTTGTTCGTGAACGAAGCAGGCGACATCGTCGATCTTCATGCGGGTGAGATTTCCCGCGCCGCGCTGACCGCCGCGATCCATGATCTGCAAAGGACATCATGACATGAACCGCGTCTCCATGGGGGTCTCCTTCGTCGGCGTGACCTGTTCAGCATCAATCGCCTGCGTCGCAATGACCCATCCGACCGTTTCGAGGATTAGGCTGAATCTGCACGGCTCTCCTCGCTCGCTCCTCTATGTCGCCGATCGCGTTTCACAGGCGCGCGCATCGATCCTTTGTTTTGCGTTGTTGCTTTGCGGGTTTCTCCTGCCAATCCCTGCCGGTGCCCAGATCAGCGTATCCCCACCTGCGGCAGAAGCGCCGCAGCCGCAAATGTCGATCGCGACGCGCGCGGATGTAACGTCGGACACCGACATTCGAGAACGTATCCGCAGCATATTCTCCGAAGTCGGGGGTTTGCGGACCATCGGCGTCCGCGTTTCGGCCGGCGTTGTGACCTTGACCGGATCAGTCGCGACAACCGATGATGTCGAGAGTGCGGGCGCGATTGCCGCGCGGGTTGCAGGCGTCGTCACGGTCCAGAATGAGGTGACGCGCGATCTGCAGGTCGACAGTAACCTGACGCCAGTCCTCGATAAATTTGGTAATGATCTTCGCGGCCTGGTGCGCGGCCTGCCGCTTATCGGGGTCGCGCTCGCCATCGCCCTACTGATCGGCGCATTTGGCTATATGCTGGCATCCTTTGGGGCCTTATGGCGCAAAATTACCCCCAACGCCTTTCTTGCCGAATTGCTGGCCACACTGATCCGCTTCGTCTTCATCGTGCTGGGCCTGGTGTCGGGATTGGAAGTGCTCGGCGCGACCGCGCTGCTTGGTGCGGTATTGGGCGGCGCGGGGGTTATCGGCATCGCGATCGGATTTGCCGTTCGCGACACGGTGGATAATTATGTCTCCAGCCTGATGCTCAGCCTGCGCCAACCGTTTCGCGCCAACGACCATGTCGTGATCGAGGGCAATGAAGGCCGGGTGGTCCGCCTGACCAGCCGCGCGACGATCCTGATGACGCTGGATGGCAATCATCTGCGCATTCCGAATTCGACCGTCTTCAAGGCCGTGATCCTGAACTACACGCGCAACCCCGAACGCCGGTTCGAATTTGATCTGGGCATCGACGCCGAAGACGATCCTGTCGATGGCATGGCCGTCGGCCTGGCGGGGATGCGCGGCATTGGCTTCCTCCTCGATACGCCCGCCCCCACCGCGATCATTTGCGAAGTAGGCGATTCGAATATCGTACTGCGCTTCTTCGGCTGGGTTGATCAGACGAAAACCGATTTTCTCAGCGGCCGTAGCCTAGCGCTCGATACCGCCAAGCGCGCCCTTGAAGATGCGGGCTTCGCGTTGCCGGAGCCAATCTATCGCCTGCGCTTCGATCAGGCCTCGCCCTTTGCAGCGCCGCAAACGGCAAAACCGGTCGAGCGCGATATCGCAACACCCGTCCGTCCTCCGCGCGACCGGGTCGCGCAGGACACGCTACCCGACGCGCATGTCGCAAAACTGGTTGATGAAGAACGTGCCGAAGCCAAGGCTGGCGATTTACTGGACGATCGTCGCCCGATCGAATGATCAGTGCGTCGATTGGCCGGGCACCGTTCCGATCGCGGAGCGAACAGAGGCGTCATGCGCAACGGTAGGTTTTCCTACCACAGAACACCGCGCGCGGGCTTTAACGGGTCCGGTGCGGGGTCGCCGATCGACTGGAGCAGGTCGATTTCGATCGTGCGGCACATGGCGCTCATCGATACGTCATGAACGGTGTTGGCGAAGGGGTCGACCAGATCGTCGCCGATGCGCAGGACCGCCAGGAACATGAGGCCCGCCATGGTCGAACCAAGCGGCGTCGCGAGGCCCAGCGTCTCGACCAGACCGATCGGCAGAAAGATGCAGAAAATGTGGGCGAACAGCGTCGGCAGATAGCGATATTGGACCGGCAGTGGCGTGTTCTTCAGTCGCTCCATCCCCCCTTGCGCATTGGCGATGTCCACCAGCACCGCCTCCATCTGCGTTTGCTGGATCGTGTCGATCCAGCCTGCGCGCCGCGCGATGTCGATCCGGCGACCGGTGCTGTCGAGAAGGCCATTGGCGACATTGATGCGCGCGAGGGCCAGTTCCTTATCCTTTTTCTCCAGAAAGCGGGTTACGTCGTCGTCGAGAGGCTGCCGCCGCAATTGGCAGCGTAGCGCATTCACATAGGCGATCTGCCGCTTCACGATCTCGCGCTTGAGATCGCGCGCCTCGGGATCGGGCAGGAAATTGCGGGTTGCGCGCGCGAGGCTGCGCGACGCGTTGATCATCGCACCCCATAGAGTGCGGCCCTCCCACCAACGTTCATAGGCCGAGTTGGAGCGGAACCCCAGGAACAGCGCCAACGCAGACCCGAAAATGGTGAGCGGCAACGAGGGTGCCCGGAACGGCAGGACATAATAAGTGAGCGTGACGACGCAGTCCCAAATGAACAAGAGTGTCAGCGGTTTCCACACTTCGGATGCGATGCGGCGCATCGAGGGAACGGGGTCGACGATCATGCAGGTCTCCGGGAGATTGGACCGGGCCAACGCGAGACACGTGCAAAGGCTCCGTCGGTGGTAAAGGATCGTGAAACTTGCAGCCTTGTCGGACCGTTGCTGAGAAGGGTAGCCAGAAGGAACCACCATTGACCGGCACGACGCCTGAAACAAGAACTGAAACCGGTCAGAAAACGGCCGCTGTGTCGTTGCAATGGCAAATGCTGGCCGGGTTCGGCATCGGACTGCTGTCGGGGCTGGTCATTTACATGGTCGCGCCCGATGCACGATGGGTCGATGGCGTCGTCACCTATGTGACCGCGCCGATCGGGCAGATTTTCCTACGGCTGTTGTTCATGCTGGTGATCCCGCTGCTGGTATCGGCACTGATTGTGGGGATCGCCGAAATGGGCGAAATCCGGGCGTTGCGGCGCATAGGGCTTCGCACCCTGATCTACACGTTTGTCGTGTCGGCCATCGCGGTGGCCGTCAGCCTGTTGGTGGTCGATCTGTTGCAGCCGGGCGCAGGCATCGACCCGGCGGCAGCGCGGGCGATGCTAAGCGATGCGGGGCCTGGCGCGCAGGCGATATTGAGCCGGGGCAATGACGCGCCGCAGGGGATGGCCGCCTTCATCGCAATCGTGCCCGACAATGTCGTCACAGCCATGGCAGGCAACGACATATTGGCGGTGATGATCTTTTCCCTCTTCTTCGGCATCGGGCTGGTGCTGGTGCGGACGCCACAGACGCAGATGTTGCTGACGGCGATGGAGGGCGTGCTGGCGGTGACGATGCGGCTTATGGGGCTGGTCATCCGCCTCGCCCCGATCGCCATCGCCTGCTTCATGTTCAACCTGGCGTCGCAATTTGGCTGGGACTTGCTGATCCGGTTGTCGGCCTATGTCGGCGTCGTACTGCTGGCGCTCGCGATCCAGATGTTCGGGGTCTATTCGCTGCTGATCGCCTTCATCGCCAAACGCTCGCCGCTACGCTTCTTCGCCGATGTGCAGGAGGCGACGGTCATGGCGTTTGCCACTGCTTCCTCCAACGCGACGCTGCCGACCGCGCTGCGCATCGCGGAGGACAAATTGCACCTGCCGCGCCGGATCGCACGCTTCGTCCTGACGATCGGCGCAACCGCCAACCAGAATGGTACGGCGATGTTCGAGGGGATCACCGTGATCTTCCTCGCCCAGTTTTTCAGCATTGACCTCAGTATCCCGCAGCAGGTCATGGTGATGATGATGTGCATCCTGGGCGGCGTCGGCACGGCGGGCGTGCCGGCCGGATCGCTGCCGGTGGTGGCAATGATCCTGGGGATGGTGGGCATACCGCCCGAAGGCATCGGGCTGGTGCTGGGCGTCGATCGATTGCTCGACATGTGCCGCACCGCGCTCAACGTCACCGGCGATCTGGTCGCGGCGACGGTGATCGCGGCAGGCGAGGAGGAAGCGCCGGTCTCTATCTGAGCTTGGCGATGTTCAGCCCGTCTTCCTTGGCGCGGGCCTTGGTCGATTCCTCGGTCCGGGTCAGCGCCTTGGCGATCGCCTTCAACCCCATGCCCTTCTTGGCCAGCGTGTGCAGCTTCTGGATTTCGTCCTGGGTCCAGGCTGCCGGTGCCGTTCGAACTTCTCGCCTGCCATCGCCTTTAATCCGCGAAGGGATCACGCACGAGGATGGTATCCTCGCGCTCGGGACTGGTGGATACGAGCGTGACCGGGCAGCCGATCAACTCTTCGATCCGGCGAATATATTTGATCGCCTGCGCGGGCAGTTCGGCCCAGCTGCGCGCGCCCGCCGTGGTGTCGTGCCAGCCTTCGATGCTTTCGTAGATTGGCTGTGCCTTGGCCTGATCCTGCGCATGGGCGGGCAGATAGTCGAACGTCTGCTCGCCAATCTTGTAGCCGACGCAGATTTGCAGCGTGTCGAAGCCGTCCAGCACGTCGAGCTTGGTGAGCGCGATGCCTGTGACGCCCGATACCGCGACCGACTGGCGCACCAGCACGGCGTCGAACCAGCCGCAGCGGCGCTTGCGCCCGGTCACGGTGCCGAATTCATGGCCGCGCTCGCCCAGCCGCTGGCCGGTGGCGTCCTCCAGCTCGGTTGGAAACGGGCCGGAGCCGACGCGCGTAGTATAGGCCTTGACGATGCCCAGCACGAAGCCAGCCGCATTGGGGCCAAGGCCGGTGCCGCTCGCTGCCGTCCCCGCCACCGTGTTGGACGAGGTGACGAAGGGATAGGTGCCATGGTCGATGTCAAGCAACGTGCCCTGCGCGCCTTCGAACAGGATGCGCTTGCCTGCCGCCTTGGCGCGGTTGAGCGTCAGCCAGACCGGCTTGACGAAGGGCAGAATGAAGTCGGCGATTTCGGTCAATTCCGCCATCAGCGCGGCGCGGTCGATCGGCGGTTCGCCAAAGCCGGTGCGCAGCGCGTCATGATGGGCGGTCAGGCGGTCAAGCTGCGGGCCGAGGTCGTCGAGATGCGCGAGGTCGCACACGCGGATGGCGCGACGGCCGACCTTGTCCTCATAGGCCGGGCCGATGCCGCGCCTCGTTGTACCAATCTTGCCGGCACCGCTGGCATCTTCGCGCAGACCGTCGAGGTCGCGGTGGAAGGGCAGGATAAGCGGGCAGGTTTCGGCGATCTGGAGATTGTCGGGCGTGATGGTGACACCCTGCGCCGATAGTTTCGCGACTTCATCGCGGAAATGCCAGGGGTCCAGCACCACGCCATTGCCGATGACGCTGAGCGTGCCGCGCACGATGCCCGATGGCAGCAGCGAGAGCTTATAAACCTTCTCGCCGACAACGAGCGTGTGGCCCGCATTATGACCGCCCTGGAAGCGGGCGACGACATCGGCGCGCTCCGACAGCCAATCGACAATCTTGCCCTTGCCTTCGTCGCCCCATTGGGCGCCGATTACGGTTACATTTGCCACAGATACAGTCCTCCGCCCGCCGCGCGGACCGGCCATGCCCTTCGACGGGACTCGGCATGCCGGTGGGATCAAGCGGGCGCAATGGCACCCTATTCACGCGGCGGTTAGCCGCGCGGCGGCCTCAAAGTCAAGTCAGAAGGGGCGAAGCTCCACGCCGTCGAGCCAGTGCGAACAGCGCAAGGTCGCGCCATCCTCGTCGCCGACCAGCGCGGCGACGGTGTGCCAGCCTTCGCCGCGCAGTTCGGCGGCGCGGGTCGCATCGGCGCCCAGCGGCAGGAACAGGCGCTTGGGGGTTTCGCCGCCAAAGCCTGCGTCGATCAGCGGATCGGGATAGAGCGAAAAGCCCATCGCCGGTTCGTCCTGCCCATTGGCGTGGCAGATCGCGTAGCTGCCGCCCCGGCCGATTTCGCCGATAAAGCCCTCAGCGAAGATCGAAAAGCCAAACCAGTTCTGATATTCGAAACCATGGCGTTCGGTAGGGTCGAGCGTCAGGGTGATGTCCCAGCCGATCGGTTTCGCGATGGCGCGCAGGCCCGCGATGCGGCTGTCGATCGCGCCGCCCAGGCTTGCATTGAAGGCTTCCAGGCGCTCCATCGCGGCGTGGAACGGGCCGGTCGCTTCAATGAGGGGCAGATAGGCGGCGGCCTGCGGGCCAAGCGCGACCAGCGCCCCTGCATCCTTCGCGTCGAGTTCGGTGCGCACCGCTTCCAACTCGCCCGCCGCCAATGGCAGCGGCCCGGCGGCCAGCATGTCGATCAGGTCGGGCAGGGTGAAGTCGATGGTCAGACCCGTGACGCCCGCCGCCTGCAGGGCTTCGATCGCGACATTGACGATCTCGACCGCGGCGGCGACGCTGTCTGTGCCGATCAGTTCAGCGCCAACCTGCAATTTCTCGCGCTCAGGGCGCAACTGGTTGGCCTTGAGACGGATGACCGGCCCGGCATAGGAGAGGCGCAAGGGACGCGGCGCGGCGGCGAGGCGCGTGGCGGCGATACGGCCGACCTGCGCCGTCATGTCCGGGCGCAGCGCCAAGCTACGCTGCGACACGGGATCAACCGCGCGGACCAGATCCTGCGCGCGCATCGATTTCAGACGCTGGGTGAGCGTATCTTCGAACTCCGCGAGTGGTGGCATGACCCTTTCATAGCCATGGGTCGCCATCGTATCGAGCACACGGCGCGCGAGGCGGGCGGAGGCTTCGGCCTGCGGCGGCAGGCGATCGGATAGACCCTCCGGGAGGAGGCTTGGCGGGATCATGGTCATGGCTTGCGCCTTTAGCGGAAAATTGGCGCTAGGCCATCCCCATCCGCCGTTCGGGCTGAGCCTGTCGAAGCCCTCTGTTCTTTTTAAGAACAGTCCTTCGGCAGGCTCAGGACGAACGGTTCAGGGATTACCCCTTAAGCAAAGCGCAGCAGCTTGACCTGCTTCACGCCGGTCAGGTTGCAGATTTCCCAGCGCAGCGGTTCGGTGACGGTGCCATCGACCGAGAGCAGCAGCACGGCTTCGCCGCCCTGATTGCGGCGGCCCAGGTGGAAGGTGCCGACATTGACATTGGCTTCGCCCAGCGTCGATCCCAGACGACCGATGAAGCCGGGTGCGTCCTGGTTAACGATGTAGAGCATGGTGCCGTCGAGATCGGCCTCCACCTTGATGCCGAACAGTTCGACCAGGCGCGGGCTGGCTGCGCCGAACAGGGTGCCTGCAACCGAGCGCTCGCCATTTTCGGTGGTGACGGTGACGCGCACCAGCGTCTGATAATCGCCTTCGCGATCATGGCGCACTTCGCGCACGTCGAGGCCGCGTTCCTTCGCCAGGAAGGGGGCGTTGACCATGTTCACCGTGTCCGAATAGACGCGCATCAGGCCTGCCAGAACCGCAGCCGTGATCGGCTTCTGGTTGAGTTCGGCGGCATGGCCTTCGACCTCTACCGCAACGCCAGTGATCTGGTCGCCTTCGAGCTGGCCGACCAGGCTGCCCAGCTTTTCGGCGATCGCATATAGGGCTTGAGCTTAGGGGCTTCCTCAGCCGACAGCGACGGCACGTTGAGCGCATTGGTGATGCCGCCGTCGAGCAGATAGTCGGAGAGCTGATCGGCGACCTGCAGCGCGACATTGACCTGGGCTTCATCGGTCGATGCGCCCAGATGCGGGGTGCAGATGAAGTTGGGCGTGCCAAACAGCGGCGAATCCTTGGCCGGTTCGGTCTGGAACACGTCGAGCGCGGCACCAGCCACCTGGCCACTGTCGAGCGCATCCTTGAGCGCAGCTTCGTCGATCAAACCGCCACGCGCGCAGTTGATGATGCGCACGCCCTTCTTGGTCTTGGCCAGGTTTTCGCGGCTCAGGATGTTGCGGGTCTGGTCGGTCAGCGGCGTGTGCAGCGTGATGAAGTCGGCGCGTGCCAGCAGCGTGTCGAGATCGGCCTTTTCCACGCCCATTTCGATCGCGCGTTCGGGCGTCAGGAAGGGATCGAAGGCGACGACCTTCATCTTGAGGCCCAATGCACGGGTGGCGACGATCGAGCCGATATTGCCCGCGCCGATCAGGCCCAGCGTCTTGCCGGTGACTTCCACGCCCATGAAGCCGTTCTTGGGCCACAAGCCCTGCTGGGTCTGCGCATTGGCTTCAGGAATCTGACGCGCCAGCGCGAACATCAGCGCGATGGCGTGTTCGGCGGTGGTGATCGAATTGCCGAACGGGGTGTTCATCACGATCACGCCCTTGGCCGAGGCATAGGGGATGTCGACATTGTCGACGCCGATGCCGGCGCGACCGATGACCTTCAGGTTGGTGGCGGCGTCGAGGATCGCCTTGGTCACCTTGGTCGAGGAACGGATGGCGAGGCCGTCATAGTTGCCGATGATGGCGATCAGTTCTTCGGGGGTCTTGCCGGTGATTTCATCGACTTCCACACCGCGTTCACGGAAGATCGCGGCAGCGCGGGGGTCCATCTTGTCGGAAATAAGGACTTTAGGCATGGATTTGATCCTTTTGGAAAAATCACGTCCGTCATCCCCGCGGAAGCGGGGATCCATCTCCCGACATTGCACCTGTCGATAGGGTGGGAGATGGGTTCCCGCCTTCGCGGGAATGACGGGGAAATTAGTGGAGTTCAGGCGGCCTTGGTCTGGGCATAGGCCCAGTCGAGCCAAGGGCCGAGCGCTTCGATGTCGGCGGTGTCGACGGTCGCGCCGCACCAGATGCGAAGGCCCGCCGGGGCATCGCGATAGCCCGCAATGTCATAGGCCGCGCCTTCCTTTTCGAGGAGGGCGGCGAAGGCCTTGATGAAGGCTTCGTCGGCACCGGCGACGGTCAGGCACACGCTGGTCTTCGAGCGCGTCGCTTCATCGAGCGCGAGATGGCCGAGCCAGTCGCGTTCGGCTACGATCTTGCCCAGCGCCGCAGCATTGGCGTCGGACCGGGCGATGAGACCTTGCAACCCACCCAGCGACTTGCCCCATTCCAGCGCGAAGATCGCATCTTCGACCGCCAGCATGGAGGGGGTGTTGATCGTCTCGCCCTTGAAAATGCCTTCGGCCAGCTTGCCCTTGGCCATCAGGCGGAAGACCTTGGGCAGCGGCCAGGCAGGTGTGTGGGTTTCGAGCCGTTCGACCGCGCGGGGGCCAAGGATCAGCACGCCATGGCCGCCCTCACCGCCCAGCACCTTCTGCCAGGAGAAGGTCGCGACGTCGATCTTGGCCCAGTCAATGTCATAGGCGAACACCGCGCTAGTCGCGTCGGCGAAGGTCAGGCCCTCGCGGGTTTCGGGGATCCAGTCGGCATTGGGCACGCGCACACCCGACGTGGTGCCGTTCCAGGTGAACAGGACATCATGTGCGAAGTTCACACCGTCCAAGTCGGGCAACTGGCCATAGTCGGCGCGGATGATGGTGGGGTCGAGCTTCAACTGCTTGGCGGCATCGGTCACCCAGCCTTCGCCGAAGCTTTCCCAGGCGAGCGTCGTGACCGGGCGGGCGCCGAGCATCGTCCACATCGCCATTTCGAAAGCGCCGGTGTCGGAGCCAGGCACGATGCCGATGCGGTGGGTGTCGGGCAGGCCGAGCAGTTCGCGCATCAGGTCGATACAATAAGCAAGGCGGCTCTTGCCGATTTTGGCGCGATGCGACCGGCCAAGCGAGTCGGTTGCCAACTTGTCCGCGCTCCAGCCGGGTGGCTTGGCGCAGGGACCGGAAGAGAAGAAAGGGCGGGCCGGACGGGTGGCGGGCTTTTCAGCGCGCGCAATTGTGGCGTCAACGGCAGTCAAATCAGTCATGTAGCGTCTCCTTACAGAGAGCAGCGCGGCGTTGGGACCGCGTGGCCCGCTGCTCGCCCTAGAGATTTCGGCAGGCCTGTCAAGGATGGTGCGAAAATGGGACGAACTGATCGCGCCGTTAACTATCATAAAGATTTGGGCTGCTACACTGCCGACTCATGGAAGAGCGGGCGACACCTATGACTCTGTTGCGCAACGCGGCCCTGGCCGTGGCCCTGGCGACGATGCTGAGTGCATGCGGCGGCAACCTGGTGCCGCGCGGACGGGTGGCGAGCGTGTCGAAGCCGGTGCGTGCCGCGGCAGTGCCGACGATGGAGGCGCGGCAATGTTTCGCGAAACTGCAATCGCAGGATGTCGCCTTCACCCCCCTGCCCGACCGCACGTTCGGCGGCGGGTGCAGCGCGCTGAACAGCGTCAAATTGCTCGACATCGGTGTGCCCGCCACCAATTTGGGGGCGATGACGTGCAACTTGGCGGCCAATTTCGCCGCTTGGGCGCGCTATGGTGTGCAACCCGCCGCGCGCAGCATATTGGGGGCGGAGATCGTGCGGATCGAGACGTTCGGCACCTATAATTGCCGCCCGATCGCAGGCAGCGGCAAATTATCCGAACATGCCCACAGCAATGCGATCGACATCGCCGCCTTCGTTCTGGCCGATGGTCGCAAAATATCCGTGCAGCAAGGCTGGCAGGGCGACAGGGATACGCGGCAGTTCCTCAAAACGGTCCATGCCAGCGCGTGCAAGCGGTTCAATACGGTGCTGAGCCCCGATTATAATGCGGCCCATCACGATCATTTTCATTTCGACATGGGCGGGCGTGGCGGCTTTTGCCGGTGATCCGACTTGGCAATCTCATCGACACGCCTTAAATCGTGGGGATGACTAAAAAGAGATTGAAGAACGTAAATTCCGTCCAGCCCGCGAAGAGGCCGACGATGCGGCCAAACAAGCCGGCACCCCCCAAACCCAGAGCGCGGCCTATCGCCTCGCCTTTCAGGATACCGAATTCCTGCTGCGCGAGGATTTGCGTCCGGTGCGGTTCCAGCTGGAATTGTTGAAGCCACAGTTGTTGATGGACGAGGCGCGGATCGAATCGACCTTCGTCTTTTACGGGTCGGCGCGGATTCCCGAACCCGATCAAGCGCAGGCCCGCATAGACGCAGCCACCACACCGCAGCAGCGCAAAATTGCGGAAAATCTGGCGGCCAAGGCGCGCTATTATGAGGAAGCCCGCGCGCTGGCGCGGATCGCAGCAGAATATCCGGTAAACGAGGCGGGATGTCGCCATTTCGTAGTCTGTTCGGGCGGTGGCCCCTCGATCATGGAGGCCGCCAATCGCGGCGCGACCGATGTCGGCCAGACGACGATCGGCATGAACATCGTCCTGCCGCACGAACAGGCGCCCAATCGGTTCGTCACGCCGGAACTGAGTTTCCAATTCCACTATTTCGCGCTGCGCAAGATGCATTTCCTGCTCCGCGCGCGGGCGCTGGCGGTGTTCCCCGGTGGATTTGGCACGTTCGACGAAATGTTCGAGCTGCTCACGCTGATCCAGACTGGCAAGATGAAACCCATCCCCATCCTGCTGTTCGGCAAGGATTTCTGGAACCGGGTGGTTGATTTCGAAGCACTGGCCGATGAAGGGGTGATTTCGCACGCGGATCTTGACCTCATCACCTGGGTCGAGACGGCCGACGAAGCCTGGCGCGCTGTGCAAGCCTTTTATCATGACAGTGAGCCGCTGGCCTGTTGACGGCTCACCTTGGATAGCCGCTGACCCATTGTCGTGAGAATAGAGATGGGGAGGTGCATCCTCGCCCTCGCGGGGATGACGATGAGCGAGAGGTTTGAGCACCCCTCGCCCCTTGCCCTTCCCCGCACACGAGATTAGGGCGCGGCCATGCTTGGCGCACTGGACCATGTCGACACCTGGATCTTCGATCTGGACAACACGCTCTATCCGGCGAAGGCGGACCTGTTCGCGCTGATCGACGTGAAGATGGGCGAGTTCATCCAAGGCCTGCTGGGATGCGATCCGGTGATCGCCCGCGAAACGCAAAAGCGTTATTTCATGGAGCATGGCACGACATTGTCGGGGCTGATGCATCATCATGGCATCGCGCCGCATGATTTCCTGGACTATGTCCATGACATTTCGATGGATCGGCTGGAGGTCGATACCGATCTCAATGCGCATATCGCAGCGCTGCCGGGTCGTCGGCTGATCTTCACCAATGGCGACGCGACCTATGCGGGGCGGGTGCTGGACAAACTCGGCCTGGGCAACACATTTGAGCTGATCCACGACATTCACGCTTGCCAATATGTGCCCAAGCCCGATCCGTCGGGCTATGCGCAATTATGCCGGGTCCATGGCGTCGATCCGACCCGCGCCGCCTTCTTCGAGGATATGGCGCGCAACCTGCGCCCCGCCAAGGCGATCGGCATGGCGACCATTTGGGTCAATAACGGATCGGAAGCGGGCAATCACGACCATCATCCCGATTTCATCGATTTCGAAACCGACCATTTGAGGCCTTTTCTGGCCAGCATTCTTGAGGAAACCGCATGACCGACCTTATCGCCACGATCGACGCTGCTTGGGAAGACCGGGCTAATGTCAGCCTTACCACGCAGGGGGCCATTCGCGATGCCGTTACGCAAGCGCTCGCGCTGCTCGACAGCGGTAAAGGGCGTGTCGCCGAGCCCACGGCGGACGGCTGGCAGGTCAATCAGTGGCTCAAAAAGGCCGTGCTTTTGTCCTTCCGCCTGAACGACAATGCGCTGATCGAAAACGGCCCCGGTGGCGGTTTTTGGTGGGACAAGGTGCCTAGCAAGTTCGCTGGCTGGGGCGAGGCGGAATTTCGCGCCGCCGGTTTCCGCGCGGTTCCAGGTGCGTTCGCGCGGGCGGGCGCACATATCGCGAAGAACGCCATTCTGATGCCAAGTTTCGTCAATATCGGCGCGTTCGTCGATGAAGGCACGATGGTCGATGCCTGGGTGACGGTAGGTAGCTGCGCCCAGATCGGCAAGAATGTCCATTTGTCGGGTGGCGTCGGCATCGGCGGCGTGCTGGAGCCGTTACAGGCCGATCCGGTCATCATCGAAGACGACTGCTTCATCGGCGCGCGGTCCGAAGTGGTGGAAGGCGTGCGCATCGGCAAGGGTTCGGTCCTGTCGATGGGCGTGTTCATCGGCCAGTCGACCAAGATCATCGACCGCACCACCGGCGAAATCTTCATGGGGCAAGTGCCGCCTTACTCGGTGATCGTGCCCGGCAGCCTGCCAGGCAAGCCATTGCCCGACGGCACGCCGGGGCCGAGCCTCTATTGCGCGGTGATCGTCAAGCGGGTCGACGGACAGACGCGGGCCAAGACGGGCATCAACGAGTTGTTGCGCGACTGATCCAAAACCGGTCGGTGCTCGGGCAGGGTGCCGACCGACCGCCTGCGTCGCTCAATAACCGGCCTCGATCGCCAGCCGGATTGCTTCGGCCCCGGTGCGCACCCCCAGCGCCTTGAGCATCGCGGCGCGGTGCATCTTCACCGTGCGTTCGGTCAGGCCCATGTCCCAGGCGATTTGCTTGTTGAGCTTGCCGGCCGTCATCGCCACCAACACGTCGCGCTGGCGCGCGGTCAACGCATCGATCCGCAGGCGCGCGTCGGCGGATCTTTGCGTCGCCTGCCCGTCCGGCTCGCCCACCGCCATTTGCGATCCCAGGAAATATTCGACCTCGCCTGTCTCACCGAAGATCGGCGCGACCATCACGGCGTTGCGAAATGGCGTACCGTCCTTGCGATAATTCCACAGTTCCACGATCGCCGGACGCTTTTCGCGGACAGCTTGGCGCAGTTCGTCGGTCCGCTCCGCTTCGGTCGCCGGGCCTTTAAGGAAGCGGCAATTATGTCCGATGATATCAGCGCGGCTATAGCCCGTGAGCGCCATGAAGGCGTCGTTGCAATCGACGATCGGATTGTCGGGCAGGCGGGGGTCGCTGATCACGGCGGGAATGGCGCTGCTGGCGATCATATCGGAAAGAGGCATGGACAAACGCACTCACATGAGGGGAGCGGGCAACAGAGACGAAAACCGCACCCTTTGGTCCATATTGCCCTAGATATAGCGGTTTTTGCAAGGCTTGGCCTACAGCGGAAAGACGAATTTCCGGGCAATAACAGGGGGACTGGATGGGGCCGCAGCCATTTGGCGAAGCGGAGCGACGCCAATCATCCCATCCACATCCCAATTTTTCGCTGTCCTACAACTAACCATATGGGATAAATACCATGCCTCTTAATTGTAAGGAGGCCGACATGAACGTTGCAGATCTGATCGACGAAGTCATTACGCGGGAGGGTGGCTATAGCAACCATCCGGCCGACCGCGGCGGGCCGACAAATTGGGGGATCACCCAGGCCGTGGCGCGGGCGAACGGCTATGCCGGGCCTATGCAGGCGCTTCCCCGTGCCCAGGCGGCGGCGATCTATCGACGCCTATATTGGGACCAGCCAGGCTATGGCTTCGTCGCCGAACTGGCCCCCGCCATAGCCGCCGAACTTTTCGACACGGCTGTCAACATGGGGGTGGGGACGGCCACCGGCTTTCTTCAGCGCGCACTCAACGCCCTCAACCGCAATCAGAAGGACTATCCCGACCTCAAGGTGGATCGGGTGATCGGCGCCCGAACATTGGCCGCTCTACAGGCCTTCCGCGTGCTGCGTGGGACCACGGGCGACCGCGTGCTGCTCGCGGCGATCGAGGCGATGCAGGGCGAACGCTATATCGCGCTCGCCGAAAGTCGCCCGGCCAATGAGGCGTTCCTCTATGGTTGGTTGGCCAACCGGATCGGTTAGGGAGAGAGACATGACGCAGGTTAGCGAGACGATTGATGCGGCTGATCCGTGGACGCGGCGGGCGCGGCCGACTTTCCTCTATGTCATCTATGCATTGCTGCTCTGGTCGGTGCCGATGGGCCTCGTCGCGGGCTGGCGACCGGAGGTGGCGGGCGCGATCATCGGCGGGATGCGCGCCTATTTCAACGCTCTGCCCGAACCGCTTTATGCACTCTTTGGCACAGGCTATCTGGGCTATACCGCCGCGCGCGCCTGGGGAAAGGCGAAGGGCGCGGAACGATAGGCATGAGAGGGGCCGCCGAACCAAGGGTTCGACGGCCCATCATTGACATGGTCAGCGGCCGAAAGTGCCGCCCAGGGGAAATGATGGTCGCGCTATCCTGCCTGTACGGGGATGGCCTGTCTATTGGCGCTTGAAATCCCGTCTTCAGGGAGGACCGACGTCACAGCGTCGCTCAGCGGCGCATTTCCCGAATGGACTTGACCGACCCCATTGCTGAACCATGAGACATCGGATCACCTCCTTTCGCTATGTTGAAGCCCGCGTGGCCCGCTTGGGAACTCTCGTCCTTCGCCCGTCCACGAGGCGAATGTGAATCAGGTGGAGAGGATGATCAAGCCTTGTAAAAATCTTTTTTCGAATCATACTTCTTCGTCCGCGCTTTTCCCCAACGCGCCTTTCCCAAGTGCGTCGAAATCCCTTAGCCTCGGCAATCCTCGATCACCCGCGCAACTTCAGCCCAAGCGGGTAGGATCAGCGGCGCAACGCCTTGCACCTCCACCGCGAACTTGCCCCGGCTATAGGCGATCTGGTCCAGCGTGACGTCCGACGCGGCGCGAACCGCCTGGACCTGCGGTTGCGGCGCGGCAACGCTGGTGGTCGGCCACAGGACGGCCCCGTAGCTGGTCCGCAGCGTCATTGGCCCCTGCCCTGTTCCGATACGCGATATGACAATCCGGCTCGTCGCCCGATCACAGCGAAAGGCGAGTTGCGGCGTTGTTGGACTGGTGCCGAACAGCGCGACCGATCCGGTTGGCTCCGTCCGATAAAACCAGTTGCCCGGTGTCGTTGCCCGATCCTGCCATTCCGGGGCGACCGGTGCCGGGGGCGCCGGCGCGATTGGCCGAGGGGCTGGGCGCGGCGTGGGTGCCGGTGCTGGAGCAGATGTGCGCTCGCCAGGGCCGACACAGGCACCAAGCAGGGCCAATAGGGGGAACAGGGCGGCAAGGGAGGGGATGAGGCGCATTGCCACCCCATGCCGGAGCGCGACGAGCGGCTCAAGGCGAAAAGGCCAGGGTGACGCTTAGCGCCGCCAACGCGCCCAGATGGCGGTCGGCAGCAACAGGCCGCGCGCCTCCTCGCGCACCGCCAATTCCCCGACCTCGACCGTGCCGGGCAGGTCGACAAAGGCCTGTCGCAACAATTCGCCGATCGCCAGCGCCGACATGCGCACGGCATAGACAGTGAGGAACAGGAAGCGGCTGTCGGCATCGAGCAATTGGCGGCAATTGGCGATGAGGGCAGGCAGATCCTCCTCCAGTCGCCAGACTTCGCCGTCAGGGCCGCGGCCATATTTGGGCGGGTCGAGCAAGATGCCGTCATAGCGGCGGCCGCGCCGGACTTCGCGGGCAACGAATTTGGCGGCGTCCTCGACGATCCAGCGGATTGGCTTGTCTGCCATGCCGGACAGATCGGCATTGGCGCGCGCCTGCGCCACGGACTTCTTCGACGCATCGACATGGACCATGCGCGCGCCGCTGGCCGACATGGCGAGCGTGCCGACGCCGGTATAGCCGAACAGGTTCATGACCTCCGCTTCCGCCTTGTCAGCGGTCCGTTCCCGCATCCAGTCCCATACCGGGGCCATGTCGGGGAAGAAGCCGAGATGGCGGAAGGGGGTGCAACTCGACTGGAAAGTCACGTCCTGCCAGCTCAGTGGCCAGCCATCGGCGGGGACCGGCTGGTCATAATACCAGCGGCCACCGCCATCCTCGTCGGATCCGGGGACGAACTCGGCGTCCGCCTTCCAATCCTCGGTTGCGGGCGCCCACATTGCCTGCGGTTCGGGGCGAATGAAGCGGTAGCGGCCGTAACGCTCCAGCTTGCGACCGTTGCCGCAATCGATCAGGCCATAGTCGGCCCAGGGTTCGCCGATAAGGGTTTTGAGTTCCAACCCGGCCTCGTCAGGCGCGCGGAGTCGCGCGCTCGGCGACATAAGCGGTTACCGCCTCGAACGTGCCGGGCAGCTTGACGTAGCTTTCCTCGCGCGCAAACAGGTCGCCGACGCGCGCGGGCACCGGCGGACGGGTACCAGTGGCGCGCTCGACCGCATCGCGGAACTTGGCGGGGTGCGCGGTGGCCAATGTGACGACCGGGATCGACGCATCGACGCCCGCCTCCTGTGCAGCGGCAAGGCCGATAGCGGTGTGCGGATCGATGATCTGACCGGCACCGTCATAGGCCCAGCGCATCGCCATGGTCATGCCATCGGCATCGACGCGCGCCGAGGAGAAGAGCGCTGCCGCCCCGTCGCGCTGGGCGTTGGTCAGGCGCATCGCCTTGCTGGCTTCGAACCCGCGCATCTGGTCGGCGAGCGCCTGCCCGTTACGCCCGCCCGCGTCGAACAGCAGCCGCTCGAAATTGGAACTGACCTGAATGTCCATGCTGGGCGTCGCGGTCGGCACGACCTGGCCCTGGCTGTAATCGCCGTCGGACAGGGCGCGGTGCAAGATGTCGTTGACGTTGGTGGCCACGATCAGCTTGGCGACGGGCAGCCCCATCTTCGCCGCGACATAGCCCGCGAACACGTCGCCGAAATTGCCCGTGGGGACCGAGAAGGCGACCGGACGTTCTGGCGCGCCCAGACGCACAGCGGCGTAGAAATAATAGACGATCTGGGCCATCAACCGTGCCCAGTTGATCGAGTTGACGGCGGACAGGTTGAAGCGGCGCGAGAAATCGGCGTCGTTGAACATGCGCTTCACCAGCGCCTGGGCATCGTCGAAACTGCCGTCGATCGCGATATTATAGACGTTGGGCGCGCGCACCGTGGTCATCTGCCGCCGTTGGACGTCGGACACTCGGCCGTCTGGATGGAGCATGAAGATGTCGATCTTCTCGCGCCCCGCCACGGCATCGATCGCCGCTGATCCGGTATCGCCCGATGTCGCGCCGACGATCGTTAGGTGATCATCGCGGCGCGAAAGGAAGCGTTCGAACAATTGCCCCAGCAATTGCAGCGCGACATCCTTGAACGCCAGGGTCGGGCCGTGAAACAGTTCAAGCAGCCAATGCTGATGATCGAGCTGCACCAGTGGTACGACCGCCTGATGGCTGAACCGGCCATAAGCGGTCGTGCACAGTTCACGCAGTTCCTCTTCGGTCAGCGATCCCGCGACGAAGGGGGTCATAACCCGCACAGCGGTTTCGACATAGGACAGGCCCGCCAGGCGCGAATATCGTCCGGCGAGAAGTGGGGCCAGCTTGTCGGCAGATATAGCCCGCCATCGGACGCCAGCCCTGCCAGCGTCACATCCTCGAAACCGAGCGACGGCGCGCTCCCCCTGGTGCTCTGATATTGCATGATGGGAAAGCGCGGTAGCGGCCGATGCGCGCGGGAGCAAGCCTTTACGGGGCCTTGGGCGCGTTCCGGCGGCGCAGGGCGAGAATATAGATGATCACTGCTATGCCCGCAAAGAAGAACCATTGCACCGCATAGGCGAGATGGTTGTTGGGAACGTCGGCAGCACTGGGTGGCGCGCTCGCCTTCATGCCCGCTGGCGCGGTGCGGGCGATCAACATCGGGCGAAGCGGCGTCGTCTTGCCGCCAATGCGCGAAATCAGCGCGCGATGGTCAGGCTCTTCGCTGATCCAGCCTGCAACCTGGCCGCCGGTCCAGTCGGGCTTGGCGTCCGGGCGTTGGGTCACGCCGACTGCGACCAAGGCCCCCGGGCCTTCTGCGCCGGTCGCGCATTGGGCGATGTGACGATAGCCGGTGCTGCCATCGGCGGCACGGCCCGCTTCCACCTGCCAGCCGACGACGCGCAGGCAGTGGAGCGAGGATGGGCGGAAGAGAATGTCTGACGTGACCGGCGGCATTTGCGGAAAGGCGACTGGCGGCTTGCCCGGGTTGCTGGTGGCAAGGCCCAGCGCCTGTTCCTTTTCAGCGCGGCGATCGATCTGCCAGATGCCCAACCCGATCATGACCAGCACGGCGAGAGCAACAATGATGGTCGGTATGAGGGGGATGCGCGCGGCGCGCGGGGCGGGATCGGGCAAGGGGTTCATGGGCCGAGTGCATAGCGCCCGCCCGCCCAAAAGAAAACGGCCGGAGCGATGCTCCGGCCGATGATCTTTTTACGCAGCAAGCGGATCAACCGTGGATCGTCGCACCCCAGCCGCCCCAGACATAGATGGCGACGAAGAGGAACAACCACACCACGTCGACGAAATGCCAGTACCAGGCGGCGGCTTCGAAGCCGAAATGCTGGCGCGGGGTGAAGTGGCCCTTATAGGCGCGCGCCAGGTTGACGATCAGGAAGATCGTGCCGACCAGAACGTGGAAACCGTGGAAGCCGGTCGCCATGTAGAAGGCTGAGCTATAGGGGTTGCCACCGAAGTCGAACGGGGCGTGGGCATATTCATAGGCCTGAACGCAAGAGAAGACCGCGCCCAGGATAATGGTGCACCACAGACCCTTGATCATGCCATCGCGATCGCCGTGGATCAGCGCGTGGTGCGACCAAGTGATGGTCGTGCCCGAACAGAGCAGGATCAGCGTGTTGAGCAGCGGCAGTTCGAAGGCGTTCATGACCTCCACGCCCTTGGACGGGAACAGGCCGTCGATCGGCGGAAGCGCGCTGGGGAAGAGCGCAAAGTCGAAGAACGCCCAGAACCAGCCGACGAAGAACATGACTTCGGACGCGATGAACAGGATCATGCCGTAACGCAGATGCAGTTGGACCACCGGGGTGTGATCACCGGCATGAGCTTCAGCCACCACGTGCGCCCACCAGCTGTAAAAGGTGAAGAGAACGCCGGCGAAACCGAGCATGAACACCCAGCCGCCGCCTGCGGGCATGGCGTCGGGATGCATCCACATGATCGCGCCCACGGCCATGATCAACACCGACATCGAACCGAACAACGGCCAGATGCTGGGCGGGAGAATATGATAATCGTGATTCTTGGCGCCTGCCATGACGTGCTCTTCCCTGTTCGCGTTATCGTTGCTTGCCTTAGCTTGCCTTCTTGCCCGGCTCAACCGGGTAGAATGTGTAGCTTAGGGTAATCTGTTGCGTGTCCTTGTTGTCGGCATCGTCGAGGATCTTGGGATCGACGAAATAGAGGACGGGCATCCGTACCTCCTGACCAGGCTGCAAGGTCTGCTCGGTGAAGCAGAAACACTGAATTTTTGTGAAATAAGCACCCGCCTGGCTGGGCGTGACGTTGAAACTGGCGGTGCCGGTCACCGGCTTGTCGGACATGTTCTTGGCGATGAAGATCGCCATGTCCTTGCGCCCGACGGTGACGGTATCCGTCCGATGTTCGGGGTAGAATTGCCAAGGCATGCCCGGCTGCACATTCGAATCGAAGCGGATCGACATGGTGTGGCCTGTCGCTTCCTGGACCTGAACATTGGCCTCGGCGCGCTTGGTCGTGCCGCCAAAGCCCGTCTGCTCACAGAAGATGCGATAAAGTGGGACCGATGCGAAGCCGAGCGCCAGCATGGATAGGCCCACGCCCGCCATGGTGAGCATCGTCCGGCGATTGCGCCGGTCGCGGTCAAAGGGAGAGGGCGGTAGCGTGGCCATCATAGCGTGTCGCTCGTGCCGATCTTCGCCAGGGTTATGGCGAAGAAGAGGATGACGAAAAAGCCGAGCAGCAATCCGGTGACGAGCGATCGCGACTTCTGACGGGCGCGGATGATCTCTTCTTCTTCGGGGGTCATGCCATCACCCAGCGGTCAACGACCACTGCTCCAAAGAGAAGGAAAAGATAGAGAATCGAATATTTGAACAAGCGACGCTCCGGTCCCATCCGCGCCGGATCACTTTCGCGGCGGCGATAGACCTGGAAAGCAAAGACCGCGAACAGCGCTGTGCCCAGCAATGCGGCGGTGCCGTAAACCGGCCCGGTCAGACGCAGCAGCACCGGGGCCATGGCCGCGACCGCCATTATTGCGGTGTAGAACCAGATCTGGCGGCGGGTGACGACTTCGCCCGACACAACCGGGAGCATCGGAATGCCAGCGGCGGCATAATCGGTCTTCACGAACAGCGCGAGCGCCCAGAAATGGGGCGGCGTCCAGAAGAAGATCAGCATGAACAGGGCGATTGGCAGCGCGGTGATATCGCCGGTGACGGCGGCCCAGCCGATGACCGGCGGGAATGCGCCAGCAGCGCCACCGATGACGATATTCTGCGCCGTGCGCGGCTTGAGCCAGATCGTGTAGATGAAGACGTAGAAAAGGATCGAGACGGCCAGCACTGCGGCAGCGAGCCAGTTGGTCGCCATGCCCATCAGGATGACCGAGAAGAAGGACAAGCCGACACCGAAGTGCAGCGCCGACTGGCGATCCATCCGCCCAGCGGGCAGCGGCCGGTTGGCAGTGCGCTTCATCTTTGCGTCGATATCGGCCTCATACCATTGGTTGAGGCTGGCGGCCGCCCCTGCGCCAAGCGCGATGCAGAGGATAGCCGTAAAGGCGAGGACCGGATGAATGGCACCGGGTGCCGCCAAAAGGCCGCACAGGCCCGTGAACACCACCAGCGTCATGACGCGCGGCTTGGTCAGCGCGAGGAAATCGCGCCAATGGGCCGTGATCGGGGTCGATGTCATCGTCGCGGTCGTCATATCGGTTCCGGCCCCACCATTTGGGGGCATATAGCATAAGGGGGCGGGCGACTGTCACCCGCCCCCCGATCATGTCAGTCCGTCTTAAGATCAGTGATGCGCGGCATCATCGATCACCGGCAGGGTTTCGAACTGGTGGAAGGGCGGCGGGCTGGACAATGTCCATTCCAGCGTGGTCGCGCCTTCACCCCAGGGGTTGCCCGCTGCCTTCTTGCCGGCCGCCAGCGACCAGATGATGTTGATGAAGAAGATCAGGACGCCGACCGCCATGATTTCATAGCCATGGCTTGCGACCTTGTTCCAATAGGCGAACGCCTCCGGATAATCGGGATAGCGACGCGGCATACCCGAAAGCCCCAGGAAATGCATCGGGAAGAACAGCAAGTTCACGCCCACGAAGAACACCCAGAAATGCAGGTGGCCGAGGAATTCGTTATACATGCGGCCCGACATTTTCGGGAACCAGTAGTAGAAGCCCGCGAACAGGCCGAACACGGCACCGAGCGAGAGGACATAGTGGAAGTGCGCCACGACATAATAGGTGTCGTGCAGCACGTCATCCACGCCACCATTGGCCAGCACGACGCCGGTCACGCCGCCCACGGTGAAGAGGAAGATGAAGCCCAGCGCCCAGACCATCGGGGTCTTGAAGCTGATAGACCCACCCCAGATCGTCGCGATCCACGAGAAGATCTTGATGCCGGTCGGGACCGCGATGACCATGGTGGCGGCGGTGAAATACATCTTCACATTTACCGACATGCCGGTGGTGAACATGTGGTGCGCCCACACGACGAAACCAACGACGCCGATCGCGACCATGGCATAGGCCATGCCGAGATAGCCGAACACCGGCTTGCGGCTGAAGGTCGAGATGATCTGGCTGACGATGCCGAAGCCGGGCAGGATCATGATGTAGACTTCGGGGTGACCGAAGAACCAGAAAAGATGCTGGTAGAGTTCAGGGTCGCCGCCACCGGCCGCGTCGTAGAAAGTGGTGCCGAAGTTACGATCGGTCAGCAACATGGTGATCGCCGCGGCCAGAACCGGCAGTGCGAGCAGCAGCAGGAAGGCAGTGACCAGCACCGACCACACGAACAGCGGCATCTTGTGCAGGGTCATGCCCGGCGCGCGCATGTTGAGGATGGTGGTGATGAAGTTGACGGCACCCAGGATCGAACCTGCGCCCGCAATATGCAGCGACAGGATCGCCATATCGACGGCGGGGCCAGCCGAACCGCTGGTCGAAAGCGGCGCATAAACCGTCCAACCAGTGCCAGCGCCATAGCCGGTGCCGCCGGGCACGAAGGCCGAGCCGAGCAGCAGCGCGAAGGCGGGGATGAGCAGCCAGAAGCTGACATTGTTCATCCGCGGGAAGGCCATGTCCGGCGCGCCGATCATGATCGGCACGAACCAGTTACCAAAGCCGCCGATGATCGCAGGCATCACCATGAAGAAGACCATGATGAGACCATGCGCGGTGATCAGCGCGTTCCAGAGGTGATAGGCCTGGTCGAGCGAGGCAGGCTCCGCACCCAGCATTGCATGCTGGATATTGGCCCAGCCTGAAGATACTGGATACCGGGCTCAGCCAGTTCCATCCGCATCAGACCCGAAATCGCGCCGCCAACGACACCGGCGAAGATCGCGAAGATCAGATAGAGGGTGCCGATGTCCTTATGGTTCGTGGACATGAACCAGCGCTGGAAGAAGGCCGGCTTGTGATCGGCGTCATGATGATCATGAACATGATCGCCATATTGATCTGCTGTGATGGTGGTCATGGCGTATCTGCCCTCTTAAAGCGCGTTGTTGCCGACGTCGTCGGACGGCGGTCCGGGCAGCACACTGCCCTGTTGCGGGCCCATCGGCGCGTCTGGCGCGGCGGTGCCGTTCTTGAGCGAGCCACCCTGCGAGAGCACCCACTGGTCGAACTGTTCAGGCGGCAGGGCTTCGATTGCGATCGGCATGAAGCCATGACGCGCGCCGCACAGTTCCGAACATTGCCCATAATAGACGCCGGGCTTCTCGATGGTGAAGCTCTTTTCATTCAGACGGCCAGGGACCGCATCCATCTTCACCCAGAGCGAGGGCACGGCAAAGCTGTGGATGACGTCGGCTGCGGTGATGATGAGCTTGATCGGACGACCGGCGGGCAGGATCAGACGATTATCGACGGCCAGCTGATACGGCTCGCCACCGGCCTTCGCCTGCTCCTTCGTCAGCATGTTCGACACATATTCGGGGATGCCGGCGTCGGGATATTCATAGCCCCAATACCATTGATAACCCGTAACCTTGACGGTCAGCGCGTCTTTCGGCGCGGGCTTATACTGGTCGGCCAGCAGGCCGATCGACGGCACCGCAACCACCAGCAGGATGATGACCGGAACAACCGTCCAGATCACTTCGATCAGCGTGTTGTGCGACGTCTTGGACGGGGTTGGGTTGGCCGACGCACGAAATTTCCACATGGCGTAGATCATCAGGATCAGCACCAGGATAGAAATTGCAAAGATCAGTGGCAGAAGCATCACGTCGTGCAGCCAGCGCGCGCTGTGTCCGGTCGAGGTGAACTGCTCCTGCAGGGTGATCTCGCCGGGCTTTGGCATGCCGATGCCTTCGGTCGGCTTCATGCGCGGCGGCGCGGCAACCGTTGCTGCTGGTGCAGCATCGGCGGCGGGCGCAGCGGCGTTCGCTGCCGAATCAGCAGGCGCGGCGACAGTGGCCGCCGCCGGTGCGGTAGCGGCTGCATTGTCCTGCGCAAAGGCCGGACCGTTCATCGCCATTGCTGGCGCAAAGGCCAACAATCCTGCGAGAACGAGCGATTTCACCTGTTTCATAGCGTCTTCTTACCCCGTAACCCCTTGGCGCCGCTGCAACGAAGACGCGCGCATGCACGTCGTCCCCGCCCGGTCGGTTCTGCCGCGGCTTATAGGCATGGTTTTTTGATGCCTCAAGCTAGCAGGAGCAGATTTTCTTCACTGTTGCAACGCTCCCTTCTGGTGCCTATTTCGCTGCGGCGCGCACAGGCGCGTAATCATGGCGGGCAAGAGCGCGCTATGTTGGCAGGAAAGCGGGCCGCGCCGGACAGGGGCCGGGCCGCGCGACAGGATATGACAACGGCATGACCGACGAAGACGTATTGGCGGAATTCCGGGCAGCGGGGGCGCTGCTCGAAGGACATTTCATCCTGTCTTCGGGCCGCCGCAGCGCCAATTACCTGCAATGCGCCCGTGTATTGATGAGCGCCGAGCGCGCAGGCAGGCTCGCGCTGGCCACGGTCCAGAAACTGCCGCGCGAATTGCGGCAGGAGATCGACCTGGTGGTTTCACCAGCCATGGGCGGCCTCATCATCGGCCATGAAGTCGGCCGGGCGCTGGGCAAGGATGCGGTATTTCTCGAACGGCCCGAGGGGACGTTCGAACTGCGCCGTGGTTTTACCATATCGCCGGGGCAGAAAATATTGATGGTCGAAGATGTCGTCACCACCGGCCTGTCGTCGCGCCAGGCGATCGAGGCGGTCGCGGCCGAAGGCGGCATCGTGATCGCCGAAGCCGCGCTGGTCGATCGCTCTGCGGGCGAGGTCGATCTGGGCGTCCCCTTCTACCCGCTCGTGTCGATCAACTTCCCGGTCTATGACGCCGACGCGCTGCCGCCCGAACTGGCGGCAATCCCGGCGATCAAGCCGGGCAGCCGGAAGGTCTAGACGATGCCGCACTCCCCCGCCCCGCTGCGCCTGGGCGTCAATATCGACCATGTGGCGACCATCCGCAACGCACGCGGCGGCGAGCATCCCGATCCGGTCAAGGCCGCGCTGCTGGCGGTGAAGGCCGGGGCGGACGGCATCACCGCGCATCTGCGCGAGGACCGGCGGCACATTCGCGACGCCGACGTCGCGACGCTGATGGCGGCGCTCAGCGTGCCGCTCAACCTGGAGATGGCAGCGACGGCCGAAATGCTGGACATCGCGCTGCGCTACAAGCCACACGCCGCCTGCATCGTCCCGGAAAAGCGGGAAGAACGCACGACCGAGGGCGGACTGGACGCTGCCGGGCAGTTCGAGACTCTCTGCCCGATCGTGGCGGCGTTGAGCGAGGCGGGCATCCGCGTCAGCCTGTTCATCGAGGCCGACGCGCGCCAAATCGACGCGGCGATCCGGCTGGGCGCACCGGTGGTGGAATTTCACACCGGTGCCTATGCACATCTGAACGGTGAAGCGCGGGCAGCCGAGTTGCGCAAGCTGGCCGACGCCGCTGCGCTGGCAGCAAAAAACGGGATCGAGCCGCATGCTGGGCACGGCCTGACTTTCGACAATGTCGCGCCGATCGCCGCCATCCCGCAGGTCGCCGAACTCAATATCGGTCACTTCCTGATCGGCGAGGCTATCTTCGGTGGCCTGGAAGGCAGCATCCGCGAAATGCGGCGGCAGATGGATTTGGCGCGGTGACGACCAAAGGTCGTCATCCCAGCGAAGGCTGGGATCTCAGGCAAACGGCATCTGCCCTGGCCGCACAAGACCCCAGCCTTCGCTGGGGTGACGGCCTGTGGGGGCCGTCATGATCATCGGTCTCGGCTCCGACCTCTGCAACATCGAGCGTATCCAGAATTCGCTCGATCGCTTCGGCGCGCGGTTTGAGCAACGGGTGTTTACCGATGTCGAGCAGGCCAAGGCCAATCGTCGGCCCTTCACCAAGGCCGGCACGCTGGCCAAGCGCTTTGCCGCCAAGGAGGCCTTTTCCAAAGCGGTTGGCACCGGGTTCAAGGCGGGCGTGTTCATGAAGGACATCGGCGTGGTCAATGCCCCGTCCGGCGCGCCGACGCTCAACCTTACCGGTGGCGCGCTGGCGCGGCTCGACGCGCTGGTGCCAGCGGGGCATAGGCCCGTCATCCACCTGACCCTGACCGACGATCATCCCTGGGCGCAGGCCTTTGTCATTATCGAGGCGCTTCCCCTGTGACGACCGATCCCAACAGCCTGCAAGACGCGACCGCCGACACCCATAGCCTGCACGAGGACGCCATACCAAAGGCGTCGGTCGACTGGTGGCAAGAGATCAAAAGCATATTGCTGCTGATC
This sequence comes from Sphingobium sp. Ant17, assembly GCF_000588875.1. Classification (GTDB taxonomy): domain Bacteria; phylum Pseudomonadota; class Alphaproteobacteria; order Sphingomonadales; family Sphingomonadaceae; genus Sphingobium. Next base: position 10,726 of record NZ_JEMV01000006.1, on the reverse strand, counting down.
CTGGCGGTGCTGGCCTTCCACAGCTTCGTCGCCAAGCCCTTCTACATACCGTCCGAATCGATGATGCCGGTGCTGCTGACCGGCGATCGGCTGGTGGTGAGCAAATTTCCCTATGGCTGGTCCTATGTCTCGCCCAGCTTTCATCCGCTGCCCTTCCTGAAGGGCCGGGTGTTCGGGCGGCTACCGGTACGGGGCGATATCGTCATCGTATCGCCGCAGAGCCGACGTGAAGATTATATCAAGCGAGTCATCGGCCTGCCCGGCGACATCATCGAAGTGCGCGGTGGGCAAGTGCTGATCAATGGCGTGGCAGTGAAACAGCGGATCCTGAAGCCGCTGCGCCTGCCGGTCGATAGCAATGCCCCCTGCCCCCCGCTGCAATTCCCCGGCGCGCGGATGCAGGGTGCGGATGGCAAGGAATATTGCGAATTGCCGGTGCGGCAGGAAATCCTGCCCAACGGCAAGACCTATCTCACCATCGACATGGGGCCGAGCGCGCTCGATTGGTATGGGCGGGTGCGCGTGCCGGAAAACCACGTTTTCCTGATGGGCGACAATCGCGACAACAGCGCCGACAGCCGCGCGCCGCTGGAGGAAAATGGCCTGGGCGGACCGGTGCCCTGGGAAGCGATCGGCGGCCGCGCCGAGTTCATCACCTTCAGCCTGGACGGCGATTCAAGCTGGAACCCGCTGACCTGGTTCGGTGCTTTCCGCAGTGGGCGGGTCGGCAATAGTCTGCGGCCGCAGAGCGTTACCCAGGCACCATAGGCGATGTGCGATCCGCGCGGGGTACAATAGGCAGCAGGCTTATCAATAAGAATGACAGATCAGCCCGGCTCCGCCAGCCAATCCCTTGCGTCCTCCAGCGTCAGGAACACGCGCAGCCTGGGATGAACCAGCGTTCGTTCGGCCTGTGCCTTGTTGAGCTGACTGCCTACGACGACTGCGGCGCGGCCTTTGGTGAAGGTCATGCCCCCACGCATGATGTTGGTAAGCATATCTGCGATATCGTTCGCCTGCACCGGAAATTCGAATGATTCGACGAGTACGTTGAAATCGTCCCGGATCGCCTGCGCCTCGCGGGCCTTCGATCCCACTTCCCTGGCGAGAGACGTCACATCCTCCGGCTTCCAAAAGCCTTTGACTATCATGGTCAGGCAGTTGGTCGTGTGGTCATAACGTACCTGAAACATAGATCCCTGGTCCAAAGCCCCTGCATGGCTTCACCAGCCACTATGCCGGTGCTGATGATCCTATTTCGCTGGAATCTCCACTACTTATTTATACCCATAAGGTCGTAGTCCGCGTGGAATAATGCCTATGGAGGCAAGAAATCCGCTTCCACCCGTGCACAAAAAAAGGGGTCGGTGGCGGCCCCTTTGTTCTCGTCTCATTTGGCTTTGGCGGTCAGTTGCCCGGCATTGGCTGAGGCGCTGCGCCCGGGGCTCCACCCTGCTGTTGCTGCATCATCTGCTGCATCTGCATGATTTCGGCGCGCGACTTGAAGTCATGCAGTTCGACGTCGAAGACCAGCACCGAACCGGCGGGGATCGGGCCAGCGGCCTGATCGCCATAGCCCAGTTCCGCCGGAATCCAGAGGCGGTACTTGCCGCCCTTCTTCATCTTCTGCAGGCCTTCGGAGAAGCCGGGCACGACGCCATCGACGGGCATGGGCGCCTGCGGATTTTCGTCGAAGACCGTGCCGTCAAGCAGCGTGCCCTTATAGCCGACCAACGCCACATCGGCGGTGGTCGGGCTGGGACCGGTGCCTTCCGTCAGGACCTTATACTGCAGGCCCGATTCGGTCGTCATCACGCCTTCTGCGTCGGCATTGTCTGCCAGAAAAGCCGAAGGCGTCGATTCGACATGCTGCTGCCCTGCCCAGGCAAGACCGCCTGCTGCCAAAGCGACAGCGGCAACGCCGATCCAGAGGCGCGTCAACGACCCCTTGGCAATGGAACGAAGGGGAACAGCCGTCGTGGACATGGCGAAAAGTCTCGCAATTAGGGGCGGGATAGCAGCAGGAAAGCGGGACGGCGTATGCCGCCCCGAACGGCGCTTACTTCGCGCCGTCGCGTTCGGCGCGCTTGCGGTCCATCTTGCGAGCGCGACGGACAGCAGCAGCCTTTTCACGGGCACGCTTTTCCGAGGGCTTCTCGTAGTGACGACGCAGCTTCATTTCGCGATACACGCCTTCACGCTGCAGCTTCTTCTTGAGCGCGCGGAGGGCCTGGTCGACATTATTGTCGCGAACGATGATCTGCATAAGTCCGTCTATCTCCAATCGAAAACGAGCGGTTCGCCGGGATTCTATGATCTGTCCCGACAGCCCGACCGAATAGCAAAGCCAATGAGTCGTCGCAGGTCACCCTACGCCGTGTGGAGCGCGCCCTACCAGCAGAGTCGCGGCACATCAACCCTTAAGCATGCAGAGTCTCGACTCCCGTGCCGGAAAGGTCGATGGTGTTGGGCAATAGTATAAGAGAGGATCGCCCATGGCCAGCGCCGCAAAACGCACCGACATGTCCACAGCCGAATGGGAAGCGCGCCAGCAGCTTGCCGCCTGCTATCGTATTTTCGACCATATGGGCTGGTCGGAACTGATCTACAATCACATCACCCTGCGCGTGCCGGGGGAGGATAATGCCTTTTTGATCAACCCGTTCGGACTTGGTTATGCAGAAGTCTGCGCATCCAATCTGGTCAAGATCGACATCGATGGTACCGTGTTGGACGGTAGCCCCTATCCGGTCAACCGGGCGGGCTTCACCCAGCATAGCGTGTTCCACCGGCATCTGCCGGATGCCCATTGCATCATCCATACCCATACGACGGCAGGCATGGCGGTGAGCGCGACCCGCGAAGGGTTGCGGCCGATCAGCTTCTACGCCGCCGCCTTTACCGGGCAGATCGCCTATCATGATTTCGAAGGCATCACGATTCGCCCCGAAGAGGGCGAGCGTCTGGTTGCCAATCTGGGGACCAAGCGCGTGATGATGTTGCGGAACCATGGCCCGTTGGTCATGGCGTCCAGCCTGCCCGAAGCCTTTTTGAAACATTGGTCGCTCCAGCGCGCCTGCGAGATTCAGGTAGCGGCGGGCGCGGCCGGCACACCGGTGGAGATCGCGCCGGAGGTGATCGCGGTGCATCAGCGCGACCTGTCGGGGATTCAATTGCCGGTCGGGCCGGGCTTACCCGATTTTCAGGCGATGGTGCGGGTGATCGACCGGATCGACAAGAGCTGGCGAGAGTGAGCAGGCAGCGGGAGGCCGTCGGCTGGGCCTAGCCTGACCGTTTGAACAGCCAGCCGATGCTTGATCCGCCCGGCAGCGCTTCGCTCGTCACCACCAGCTGGCGCGTGGGGTGTGCGCGGCCGTCGCCATCGACCCACAGGCTTTCCTCCACGCTCAACACGCCCGTGCCAGTGCGGAACTGCCAGAGCGCCCCCATATCGACGCGCAGCAACGCGCCTTGGCTGTCGGCGGTCAGCGTCGGTTCGACGCCAGGCGCGAGGTGGAAGCGCAGCATGACGGGCAGCTTCGACGGCTTGCGCCGCCGTTCGGCCGGGGTCAGCATATCTTCGCCTCGTATTTCCTTGCCGTCACCACTGACCAGCAGCAAGCGGCGGTGGATATAGCCCAGCCGCCGGACATAGCCGTCATGCGACAGATCTACCCGGCTGCCATTGTCCAGCTCCTGCCGGTTCAACTCCACCTCGGTCACGCCCTTGCCGAGTGTGCCGTCCGGCAACAACGCGGTGCTGTTGCAATCGTCGAGCACCAGTGTGCTGTGGGCGGCGGTGGTGCGCAGCCCCTGGGCCAGGTCGGCGGGAATCCACGCCCCCTCCAGCCCAGCGCCGCCGCAATTGACGACCAGCCGGTGCGGGCCGTCGCTGATCTCGATCGCGCCAGTGGACGCGCAGCCGGCTTCGGCGAGTCGGGCGACCGGCGGCGGCGCGGCATCGACCTGCACCACGGTCGCCCCTGCTGAAATCCGTTGATAGCCCCAGTCGCGTGCCTGTCGCAGCGGGCGGCTGCGCACCCGGCTGGCCTGCACCACGGCATTGACGGTGGCCGGGTCGATCGCGCCTGCGCCCTGCCAGCTGCCCAGCCCTCCATCGCCATGGATCAGACCCAGCAGCGCCGGAACCGCGCGGCCAAGCCCTTCCTCCAGAAAGGCGGGAACGGCTTCGCGGCGGACGTCATAGACTGCGCGCAGCATCGCCAGCGCCATCACCGCCTCGACTTGCGCCAAGGGTGAGCGCGACACGATGCCGCCATCGGCGTGGAAGCCGCTGTCGATCGCGCGCTTGAGGCCCGCTTCGCCGAAAATCTTGCGTGAGGCACCGCCGGGGATGAGCATCGAGGCAGCAACGATCGCACACCAGGCGACGAGGCGCGCCAAGCCCATCGGCGTTTTGTCGGCAATACGATCAAGATGCCGCGCGGTGCGGGCAATGCAGTTGAGGACCAGCGAACGATAGACAAGATCGCTCGACGAGAGGATCAACGGCGCATGCGCGGTCCAGAATAAGAGCCGCCAGCCCGCATTGTCCGCGCGCCAGGCGGGTTCGCTGGGCGTTTCGGCATGGGCACCAAGCCAGCGCCGCATCACCCCTTCGGCGATCGGGGCAGCCTGCTCACGGGTCGCCGTGGTGGCCAGGTCACGCAGCCAGCGGAAGCTGTGGATATGGTCGGCAAAGGCCGGGCCGAGATCCAGCCGCGCGAAATCGACCGTGTCGATGATCTGCTTGCGGCCCCGGAACAGGAAATAGCCCGCACGCATCGCCTGCCCCGCACGGGCATCGCCGCAGATGTCGTCATTGGGCACCGCGAGCAGCTTGAGCGGATATTTGCCCCGCAGCTTGCGGCCGTGAATCGGCGTCTTCCAGCTGAGCAGATAGAAATGATTGGCGATCCGCTGCGCCAGCGACAGTCCCTTATCATCCGCAACGCGGATGAGGCGCTTGCCCTGTTCTATCCCATCGTCCGCAGCCACAGGATCGGCGGCCTGCCCGGTGGAAGCGGGAGAGATGCGCCGCGCGTCGTTCACCCGCCCCGCAGCTTCCGAATATTGTCGGCATAGGCACCCGGCCCACCCCGGAAGGTGGCCGTACCAGCAACCAGCACGTCCGCCCCTGCCGCGATCGCCATCGGCGCGGTGGTAAGGTCGATGCCGCCATCGACCTGCAAGCGGATGTCGCGGCCCGACTTGTCGATCATCTTGCGGATCGCCTCGATCTTGCGCAGCTGGTTCATGATAAAGCTCTGCCCGCCAAAACCGGGATTGACGCTCATTACCAGGATGAGATCGACATCATCGATCAGATAATCAAGCATCTTGGCCGGGGTGCCCGGGTTCAGAACCACGCCCGCCTGCACGCCCAGCGACTTGATATGCTGGATCGAGCGGTGGATATGCGGCCCGGCTTCGGGATGGACGGTGATGATGTCCGCGCCTGCCTGCGCGAAGGCGTCGAGATACTGGTCCACCGGCGAGATCATCAGATGGACGTCGAACGTCTTGGCGCTATGCGGCCGCAGCGCCTTCACGACGGCCGGGCCAATCGTGATGTTGGGCACGAAATGCCCGTCCATGACGTCGATATGCACCCAATCGCAGCCCGCAGCATCGATGGCGCGAACCTCCTCGCCCAGGCGGGCGAAGTCGGCGGAGAGGATGGACGGGGAGATGAGAATGGGCCGGGTCATTAACCGTCGGCCTTAGCTATGGCGTGGGCACAGAGCAACGGGGATTTGGCGACGAAACGATAAGTTTGTGGGGTGCGTTACACCATCACGAAAACGGTCGGGTCCAGGCGGCGCGAAGGCGGCGCGCCCGGGGGCAGCAACTGTTTGACACCATGCAAGGCCGTCACCTCGCCGGTCGGGTCCAGCAGCGGCGCAGCGATCAGGCGCAAGGTGCATTGGCCCATACCGTCCGCCTGATGAATATCGACGTCCAGGGTGAAGCCACGCTTGTGGGCAATGGCGTAGCTGCGCAACCGTTCCATCGCCTCTCGCGATTCCGAGGCGTAGAGCGAGACCGACAAGGCGCGCGGCACGGCGCTGTCCCGTTCCAGCCCGAACATATCATAGACGCCAGCCGTCCAGCTCAATGTTTCATCGACCAGGTCGCAATGCCACAGGCCGAGGCCCCGTTCGGCCAGAGCGACATCGTTGCGCGCCAGCGACGGGTCGAGCGCGACCGGCGCCAGATAATCATGCAGGTCGAACAGCGGCCAGCTATGATGCAGGGGCAGAGGCTCGATCGGTCTCATGATGCACCTTTCCATCGGGACTATATCCATCGTAAGCCCGACTTGGTTAAGGCTTAGTTTGTCCCCCTGGCAAGCCGTGCGATGAAAAATCCGTCCGCGCCACCCCGATCGGACAGCGTATCGGGCAATGTGCGCAACCATCCGCCCGGCGTGGGGGTAAAGCCGTCCGGCAATTCCTCGGGCTGCACTGGATCGATCGCGAAGTCGGGCCGCGCGGCCAGGAAGTGGGCGATCTGATCCTCCCCCTCCGCCTGTTCCAACGAGCAGGTCGCGTAGAGGATGCGACCGCCCGGCTTCACCCAGTCGGCGGCGCGGGCCAAAAGATCGGCCTGCAATTGTGCCAGTTCCTCGATCTGGCGCGCACCGATGCGGTGCAACACGTCGGGATGGCGGCGATAGATGCCGGTCGCGGTGCAGGGTGCGTCGAGCAGGATGGCATCGACCGGCGCATCAGGTTGCCATGTCCGCAGATCGGCCTGGGCGACCTGGGCGACAAGGCCGGTGCGCGTCAGATTTTCAGTCAGCCGCTCCAGCCGCTTGGCGGACTGGTCGAGAGCGGTGACATGCCATCCGGCCGCCGCCAATTGCATCGTCTTGCCCCCCGGCGCGGCGCACAGGTCGAGCACGCTGCGCCCGGCCCCCAGCCCCAGCAGCCGGGCGGCGCAAGACGCTGCAATGTCCTGCACCCACCAGGCCCCCTCGGCAAAGCCCGGCAGTTCGGGAATATGAGCGCCATCGGGCAGGCGGACATGGCCGGGCGCGAAGCTGGTGCCACCCAATTCTTCGGTCCAGCGGGCGGTTTCCGCAGGGTCGCGCAGGCTGATGTCCACCGGCGGTCGGATAGCATAGGCGCGGGCCGCCGCATCGACCATCGCCGCGCCCCATTGCGCGTTCCAGCGGGCCGCGACCTCGGTGGGCAAGGTAGGGGGCACGGGCAAGGTCGGCGCACTGCGCGTGACCGTGCCGAACACGCCGTGGACCAGCTTGCGCGGGCCGCCATCGATCAGCGGCAACGCGGTGGCGATCGCGGCATGCGGCGGCGTGTCGAGCGCCAGCGTCTGGACAAGGGCAATGCGCAGCACCATCCGCGCCTTGGCGTCGGGCGGCAAGACCTGTTGCGTCGCGCCGTCGATCAGCGCGTCGAGATCGGGCAGATGGCGCAGCGTCTCGGCGGCGATGGCATGGACCAGGGCGCGATCGGACGGCGGCAACCCCTGCGCCGCGCCATGCAATGCGAGTTCGAGCGGATCGCCCCGCCGCAGCACGGCATCGAGCAGCCGAAGCGCGGCGCGGCGGGCGGGAAGGCCAGGGACGGTGTCGGGATGGGGTTGTGATTTACGGACCATGGACGGTCCCTAGGCGGAAACATCCGAAAAGACACGCCTGTTTGGCGAGGCCTAATCCCGCCCGTGCGGATCGAGCGCACTGCGGCGACGACGAGGGCGTGCCGCAACAGGTGCAAGGGCGGAAGCGCAGGGTGCCGTGCGGAGCACCGGGGCACCCATTTGCGCGGCGATGTCTTCCAAGGCGGCAATGCGCTTTTGGGTCGCGGGGTGGGTGGAAAAGAGTTCGCTGACATGGGTGGGCACGATATAGAGTTGCGCCGCAGCCGGGTTGCGCTGCGCCACGGGATTGGGAATGCGTTCGGCCTGGCCCGCAATCTTGGCGAGCGCGGAGGCGAGCGCACGGGGATTGCCGCTGATCGCTGCGCCACCTGCATCCGCGCCATATTCGCGATGGCGGCTGATCGCCATCTGCACGATCATCGCGGCAAAGGGCGCGACGATCACGGCCAGGATGGTGGCGATCATATTGCCGTGACCATTCTGACTATCCCCGCTGCGGAAGAACAGGCCAAAATTGGCGAGCATCGAAATGGCACCGGCGATCGTCGCGACCATCGTCATGATCAATGTGTCGCGGTTTTTCACATGGGCCAGTTCATGCGCCATTACGCCTGCCACTTCGTCGCGGTTCAGCATCGCCAGCAGGCCGGTGGTCGCGGCAACGGCGGCATGGTCGGGATCACGCCCGGTGGCGAAGGCATTGGGAGCAGGCTGGTCGATCAGATAGACGCGCGGCATCGGCAGTCCGGCCCGCCGCGCCAAGTCGCGAACCAACCCGTAAAATTCCGGCGCGCTATTGGCGTCCACTTCGCGGGCATTGTGCATCGACAGCACGATCTTGTCGGCGTTCCAGAAAGTGACGAGGTTCATGCCCGCCGCCACAAGCAGCGCGATGATCGCCCCGCTACTGCCGCCCAAAGTGTAGCCCAGCCCCATGAACAGCGCCGTCAGCGCCGCCAGCAACATGGTGGTCTTCAACCCGTTCACTTGCACTTACCTCCGTTGCAACCCAGATAGATCACAGCAGATGAACATGGGGTTGCTCCTGACGCTCCGCAATCGAAAGGCCATCATCATGGGAAGTTTCAACGGCAAGCGCCCGGCGCATGTGCAGCCGCCCGCCCACCTGTCCAAAAGCCCGCCGGTGCCGCAGCCCGACCCGATCGATGCCCCCACGCGACACGCCGAAGAGATGAGCCCGGTGCGTTATGGCGATTGGGAGCGCAAGGGAATCGCGATAGATTTTTGAGACTTAGCGGTCCTCATCGGCTCGCCGCCCTTTTTGCACGACTGCCGCTGGCCCGTGCCGCCCATGCGAGCGGACACAGGATCTGCTCTGGCCTTTTGTCCCGCGCGCTGCGCAGACTTTGGACAAAGGAGTATGGGGCGTGGGATTGCAGCTAGTTTCCGATATGACGATGAAGCCGGTTTCCGATTATGCGCCGCAGGATGCGGCGCTGCTTTGCGCGGTAGGGCGGCTGGTCTGCGCCTGGACGATGCTGGAACAAAGCCTGGAGGCCAAGATCGTGTTGCTGCGAGAGGCTATGGGTGACGTTCACACCGTCGGCGCGCGCACCCGTCCGAGCATGGCCAAGCTGATGACCGAATTACGGACCATGGTCGCGATGCGCGACCGGCGCAACGCCAGCGCGCTCACCGAAATATCCGCGATCGAGCGCGACATGCAGCGGATCGACCGGTTTCGCTCACTCATCATCAACGGCTTTCAACAACCAGCCGAGGGCGGCTTCACCTGCCGCGACGGGCGCAATACGCAGATCCATGTTTCGCTTGATCAGCTCGACGTCGAGATTGGCTCGCTGGACCAACTCGCCCAGCGACTTCTCGCTGTGTGACGGATTATTCTGCGTTAGCAATATTGGTTAATAAAGTGGCAAGATTACATCGTAACACTTGACCTTTACTCAAAGGATGGCGATGCCTTGCTTCATCCCGCAACGCAGCGAGAATGGAGTATCATGGCCCACAAACCCATCCGAAAAGCCATCTTTCCTGTCGCGGGCCTTGGCACCCGCTTCCTGCCGGCTACCAAGGCCGTGCCCAAGGAATTGCTGCCGGTTGTCGATCGTCCGCTGATCCAATATGCGGTGGACGAAGCGATCGAGGCGGGGATCGAGCAGATGATCTTCGTCACCGGGCGCGGCAAAGGCGCGATCGAGGATTATTTCGACATCGCCTTTGAATGCGAGACCTTGCAGCGCGAACGTGGCAAGGATTTGTCGGCATTGGAAGGCACCCGTCTGGCACCCGGCAATGCCGTGTTCCTGCGCCAGCAGGAGTCGTTGGGACTGGGCCATGCCATCTGGTGCGCGCGCGACATCATTGGCGACGAGCCTTTTGCCATCCTGCTGCCCGATGAATTCATGAAGGGTACGCCCGGCAATGGCTGCATGAAGCAGATGGTCGACGCCTACGAAAAGACCGGTGGCAATCTGGTCTGTGCGCTCGAAATTCCGATCGAACAGACCCCCAGCTATGGCGTGATCGATCCGGGCGCGCGCGACGGTGTGCTGACCGAGGTGAAGGGGTTGGTCGAAAAGCCCGCGCTGGGCACGGCTCCCTCCAATCTCATCCTCCCCGGCCGCTATATCCTTCAGCCCGGTGTGATGAAAATCCTCGAAACGCAGGAAAAGGGCGCAGGTGGCGAAATTCAGCTGACCGATGCCATGGCTTCGATGATCGGCCAACAGCCCTTCCATGGCGTGACCTTCGATGGTCGCCGATTCGATTGCGGGTCAAAGGCCGGCTATATCGAGGCCAATCTGGCGATGGCCTTGGAGCGGGCTGATATAGGCGCCCATATCCGCGCCTTTGCCACAGCCGAGTTGGCCCAAGGCTAAACTGGCCCAGGGCTGAAAGGCCCGGCCGACGAAAAAGGGGGCGGTCTGCACCGCCCCCGTTTTGCTCCCTTAACGATTGTCGTGCCGATCAGAACGGCACTTCGTCGTCCAGATCATTGTCGAAATTGGGGCTGCCCGCGCCGCCGCGACCACCGCTGGCCCCGCCACCCGATGCGCGGCCGCCACCATAGCTGCCACCACCACCACCCTGGCCACCGCCAAAGTCGTCGGCATCGCCG
>NZ_JEMV01000005.1 GCF_000588875.1 Sphingobium sp. Ant17 | reverse complement strand
GAAGAATGRTGGGTATATTCGGTCTTTTAGTCAGGAATTCCGGCTGGCTAACGACCCGCGCGGTGCGTTCCGTTGGGTACTGGGTGCGAACTATGAGGACAGCACGACGTTTTTTTTTTTTTTTGAGGACCAATTGCTGCGATATTTCGATAACTCAAATTACAATCCAGCGACTGCCTATATCAATGGAAGCGAGGTCAACAATAAGCAGAAGATCAGAAACTATGCCATATTTGCCAGCGGTGAATATGATATTGCGGAGAAGCTGACCCTGAAGTTGGCAACGCGCTACACAAATTCTCGTATCGCAGATGAAAATTGCGGGTTCACGATTCCCGGTGGAAATGTTGACAAGCTATTTGGAACACCGACGCCAACGGCCTGCTACACGTTCGATGCTGCTTTTCGAAATGGCCCACCCATCCTGCAAACGCTAAAGGAAGATAATGTGTCTTGGCGGGCAGGCATCGACTACAAGATGACCGACAGCAGTTTGCTCTATGCGAACGTGTCTCGCGGGTACAAGGCAGGCAGCTTCCCAAGCCTTGCCGCCGCTACTTCCAAAGCATTGAAACCGGTCACCCAGGAATCGGTCACGGCCTATGAAGCGGGTATCAAGACGGAATTTCTCGACCGTGTCATCGGTTTGAATGCTGCGGCATTCTACTATGATTATCGCGACAAGCAGATCCGAGGGAAAATCATCGACAACCCCAATATTTTCGGTGCGCTCGACACGTTGGCCAATATTCCCAAATCGACAATCTATGGCTTTGAAGCGGACTTGACGATCCGCCCGACCCGTGGGCTTACGATCAACGGCGCGCTGACATATCTGAAGTCAGAAATTAAAACCGGTCCTGTTTCACCGTATAATTTCGATGTTTTCGGCCGAACCGACTCCTTTGTCGGCGATGATCTGCCTTTCACGCCGAAATGGTCGGGCGTCATCAATGCCGATTACCGGCACGAAATGGCCAATGGTGGTTCGGCCTTTGTCGGGGTCACGACCAATATCCGGTCGGCCAGTGATGCCGTGCCGGGCGGCAGTCGCATAGAGTTTCCAAGCCGCGCGGCAGAACCCAATTCCGCGTTGCGGGCAGGTATCGTCCACCCGTTCCAGAATAACAGCTATGCCACGGTCGATGCACGCATAGGCTATGAAGGCCCCAACGGCTCGTGGCGCATCATGCTCTGGGGCAAGAACGTCTTTAACGAATATTACTGGACAAATGTAATTGCGTCGGCGGATTCTGCCGCCCGCTTTGCCGGTCGCCCTGCAACCTACGGCCTGACAGTCGGATTCAACTTCAAATAATTGCCGACGCGGCTGCCTGTCCGGCGGCCGCGTCCTTTTTTTGCCGTGTATTGAGGTAAGATGATGGAACTCACCACCGCCACCATGACCGCAAATTGTGAGCGCTATATTCCCAATCCGGCGATTCCGAAATGGAACCAGAGCTATTATTTCAACTTCTATGACCGCAAGGCGAAGCTAGGTGGGTTCATCCGTGTCGGCATCATGGAAAATCTGGGCGAAACCAATGGTTTTGCTATTTTCTTCAAAGATGGAAAGCCGCTATTCACGCGGGTGAACATGCAGTTGCCCTACACGTCCGACCGGCTCGACCCCGGCCTGGAGGTCGCAGGCGTGCGGATGGAGGCGACACAATCGCTCCAGACCTGCCTTATCCGTATCGACCTGGAAGATTTCGGCGCGGACCTGATATGGGATCTGCGCTTCCCGATGGGCGACAGCATCGTCCCCAGCACGGAAGGCGACGACGCTATCGCGCGCGAACTGGCCTATATCCATCTGGAAGGCACCTGCAATGTCACCGGCACGGTGCGTCTGCGCAGCGGGGAAGTCATCACGATCGACGATAGCGGTTTCCGCGACATAAGCTGCGGGCCGCGCAACTGGGCCGGGGTGCAGCATTACCGCCTTGCTTGGCCGATCTTCGACAATGGCATGGCCTGCGTCGCGGTCCACGCCATCACCGAACATGGCCATAGTTATCAAAAGATCCTGCACGACGGAAAGCGCTGGCACAATATCGGCCGGGTCGAAGAAACGATCGAATTTGAAGACGACGATATGGGCTTTCGCCATGTCCATTGGAAGGTGTGGGATGAGGACGAAAAGCTGTGGGAATTTACCGGCACGCCGCTGTTTCGCTGGCAATTCCCGTTCGACACGTTCGTGATGGTCGAACAGATGATGGAATATCGGCTGGCCGACGGGACGATCGGCTATGGCATGGGCGAGGGCGGGTTTCGCTTTCCCTGGGAAGGGAATGGCAACTGATGTCCGACACGCTTGACGCCCCGTCGATAGATAGCGTCGACATCTGGGACCGCGATGACATGGAGCCGCGTATTCGGGACATTCTCGACCGGACCGTGCGCGACCGTATAAACGGTCCCTATGCGGCGAAAACCGAAGCGCAGGTCGTCGCGATGCTGGAAAACTACTTCGCGGTCACTGAGGGGCTGGAGGATATCGCCATATCCGACGTTGCGCGCATGGCGGGCGGCGCGTCGAAGGAGCAGTTCGCGTTCATCATACGGCACAGGGGCGATGCAACGGGCGAGAAGCTGGTGCTGCGGATGGACCCGCTGGAGGCGATCGCCCAGACCTGTCGCGGACGCGAGGCGCAGGTACATGTGGCGTTTGCCGACATATTGCCGGTAGCGTCGGTGCGCAGCGTGGATGCCAACGGCGATATACTCGGTCAGCCAGCGATCATTCTGGGTTTCGTCAACGGCGTGACCGAACCGACCCAGGGCACCGGACACGGCGTTTCGGGCATCGGCACGCGCTATGATGAATGGGCGGCGAAGTTGACGCCGCAATTTATCGACGCGCTGGCACAGGTCCACAGGTTCGATTGGCGCGCCGCCGATCTACCGATTTCGCGGCGCCTGAACCGGGCACGCGACAGGCGGCGATTTGGCAGGTGAACTGGTGGTCGCAGGTATGGTGGGACGGGGTGGTGCAGCCGGTCGCCATGGTCACCTATGCCGAACGCTGGCTGCGCGAAAATGCACCGATCTGCGATCAGCCGGTAATGTGCCACAGCGACCTGCGGCTGGGCAATTTCATGTTCGAGGAGCCAAGCGGCAAATTTACCGCCGTGCTGGACTGGGAACTGGCGCATATCGGTGATTTTCACGAAGATATTGCCTGGGCCATCCAGCGCCTGTTTGGCACATGGACCGACGATGGCATTTTTCTGGTGTGCGGGCTGATCGCGCGGGATGAATTTCTGCGTGCCTATGAAATCGCGTCGGGCAACCGGATCGACCCGGTCAAGCTGCGCTATTATGAAGTGCTGAACGCCTATAAATGCGCGGTGATTGACTTGGGTCAAGCGATGCGGGCGGCCACCGAAAGCAATAATCACCAGGACATCATCCTGACATGGCTGGGTTCGGCAGGGGCCGTCTTCCTGGAACAACTCGTCACGCTCATTCGGGAGGCCTGATCCATGCTGCCCAATATCGACCTGCGTATTGCCAATATGATGAAGGCGCTGGAACAGGTGATCCTGCCCGCCTTGCCGCGCGAACAACGGCTGGCACGCGATCAGGCTATGCTGGTCGTCGGCCAGTTGCACATGATGAGCCAGCAATGGAAATCGGCGTTGCGTTACGAAGCGCTGTCGCTGGACGAACTGATCGCGCTGGCCCGCGCATTGGCCAGCGATGCGCCCGCGTCGATCGGCGCACCGCTGGAAACCGCGCTGGCCGTGGCGCAGGCGTGTGACCGCACCAGCATCGCTGCGCTCGAGCAGGCCAGCATCGCCTTGGGCCATGCCGTGGATGCGGCCATATTGGGCGGGGCGGAGCATCTGCCCCTTTCGCAAGCCGCAATCGACGCGGTGCTGGATTATGCGCTGCGCCACGCCCGGCGCGAACGGACCTGGTTCAAGGCCAACCAGCTGGACCCCGACCAGGGCGACTTGCCCGACATAGAGGCGATGCTGACCGCCGCCGACTGACGATAATGACAGGCCATGGAGGGAGTTGCTTGCGATGCCGGACATAACCCAGAGTTTTGCGGATTTCCCTGTCAGGAACGCCTACCGGCACAGGCTGAACGAAGATGGCCGGGAATCGGCCACGCACCAGTTCGTGCTGCCACAATATGGCATTGCCGGATTCTATTATCCCACGGTACGCGCCAACGGCCATGCCAAGGGGCGGCTACACCTGTTCGGACCCGGCCTGCCAGCGCCGATCGAGGAAGATGTCGAACAGATGGTGTCCGACGACATGGATTTCGACGACTGGCGCTTTGGCCCGTTGCTGATGGCCGTGCGCGAACCGTTCAAGACGATCGACCTGGGCTGGGTCAGCGATCGCATCCAGTTCGAAGGGCAATGGACCGCCATGCACCCGCCCTACGCCTTTAGTTCCCATCCCAAGGGCAATCCGCCCTATTATGGCGACGATCGCACCGAGCAGCATGGCATCATCAAGGGCAATCTGCGCGTTGATGGGCGCGACTATCCGCTCAAGGATTTCATGATCCGCGACCATAGCTGGGGACCGCGCGTCTGGGGTCTGAACCAGCATTATAAATGGTTTCACGCGACCACCGCGAACGTCTCGGTGCATTTTTTCGAAATGATGTCGTTCGGCAAGGTCGAAACGCGCGGATATCTTTTCAAGGATGGCGTCATGCGGCACGTCGAGGGCATCGACTATGCGATCGATTATGATGCCGACATGATGCACGATCGGTTCCGGGTGACAGTGACCGACACTGACGGCCGTTCGGTATTCGTCGATTGCCAGGCATTCGCCAAATATCAGCTCGACCTCGACCCGGTAGTGTTGCTGAACGAATCCGTCGTGACGGTGACGATCGATAGCGAAAAAGGCACCGGCTGGTGCGAATTCTGCTGGAACCGCGACTATCTGAAATTCGCCAAACCCTATGTCGAGCGTTTCGCCTGGTGATGGAGGAGGCCGCCATGAAAACCCGGCGCGTTCGCGACAGCGACGTGGACATATGGGATCGCTCCGAGATGGAGTCGCGCATCCGGCACATATTGGAACGCACCGTCCGCTTGCGCTCTACCGGTCCCTATCGCCCCAAGTCCGATGCGCAGGTCACCGCGATGCTCACCGGCTTCTTTGCGGCCAAGGGGTTGGAGGAGATCGCGATCAGCGATGTCGAACGCATGTCGGGCGGCGCGTCCAAGGAACAGTTTGCCTTCACCCTGCACCACAGGGCCAGCGTGCATCCTGAACGGCTGGTGCTGCGCATGGACCCGCTGGAGGCGATCGCCCAGACCTGCCGGGGACGGGAGGGGGAGATCCAGCGGATCATGGGCCACCATATGCCGGTCGCGCCGGTGCGCTGGTTCGACGCCGATGGCGACCTGCTGGGGCAGCCCGCCGTCATTCTGGAATTTGTGCGCGGCGTGACTCAGCCCAGCGAAGGCGGCGCGGCGGGCGTGTCGGGCATGGGCGGACGTCTGGGCAGTTTGATCGATCGGCTGGCACCACAATATATCGACGCGCTGGCCAAGACGCACCGTTTCGACTGGTCGCGCGCGCATCTGCGCTATTTCGATGCACCGTGCGGGGGCAGCAATCAGGCGGCGATCTGGCAGGTGAACTGGTGGTCGCAGGTGTGGTGGGACTGCCTGGTCGAGCCGGTGCCGGTGGTGACGCTGGCCGAACGCTGGCTGCGCGAACATGCGCCGGTGTGCGACGCGTCGATGCTGGTTCATGGCGATTTGCGCATGGGCAATTTCATGTTCGAGGAACCCAGCGGCCAGTTCACTGCCGTTCTGGATTGGGAACTCGCCCATATCGGCGATTTCCATGAAGATATCGCCTGGACCATGCAGAAACTGTTTGGCGCATGGGGCGATGATGGCCGCTTTCTGGTCAGCGGCCTGCTGACGCGCGAAGATTTCATCACCCGCTATCAAACGGCATCAGGTAACCGGATCGATCCGGTCCGGCTACATTATTACGAGGTGCTCAACGCCTATAAATGCGCGGTCATGGACCTGGGGCAGGCGATGCGCGCATCGGTTGCCAGCAATAATCATCAGGAGGTCGTGTTGACCTGGCTGGGGTCTGCCGGGGCCGTATTTCTGAACGACATCATACAGTTGATACGGAGGGCTTGAGCGATGTTACCCAGTATCGATCTGCGCATCGCCAATGTCATAAAGGCGCTGGAGCAGGTCATCCTGCCCGCGCTGACCCCGCGCGAACGGCTCGCCAGGGACCAGATCAACCTGTGTATCGGCCATTTGCGGATGATCGGCGAACAATGGCGCTGGGCTGCCGCGTTCGAGGGCGGGTCGTTTCACGCGATGATCGCGCTGGCCAAGGCGATGCAGCCGTCGGTCGACCCGTTCTACGCCGATGAACTGGCGGCGGCGATCGTGTCGGCGAAGGCGATAGAGGGGCGCGATCTGGCGGCAGTGGAGCGTGGCATCGTGGCGCTGGGCGGCCTCATCGACCGTATCATCTTGGGCGAGGATGGCCAGTTTCCGCTGGCCTCCGAACTATGGGACGCGGTGCTGGCCTATGGCGAGAGGCAGGCGACGCGCGAGCGGACATGGTTCGCGGCGACCGGGCTTGACCCTGACCGGCGCGCATTGCCCGACATTGCGGAGATGATGACCCGATGAAGCATGAAAACCCCGTCCTGCCACAGGATGATCCCGCAGGATTGTTGGCGCAGATGGTGGCGCATACCCGCTATGAGGGTATTCCCGCCGACGTCATCGACCTGGCCAAGCGTGCGATCCTGGATACGCTGGCCGTAACGGTCGCAGGATCCGGCTGGGAAGTCGCGCCCGCCATCGCCGATCAGGTAGCGGAATGGGGAGGAGCGCCGCAGGCGCGGGTGCTGGTGCATGGCCATGCGGTGCCTGCGCCCATGGCCGCGTTCGCCAATGGCGTGATGGCCCGCGCCATCGACATGGGCGATGTTCATGAAACCGGCGGCCATGTTACCGAATGGAATGTCCCGGCGATGCTGTCGGTCCTGGGCATCGCGCCGGGGCCGGTTAGCGGGCGCGATTTCCTGACCGCTTATGTGACCGGCGCGGAAGTGGGCGTGCGTGCGAGCGCGGCGCTGAACCTTGTCCGTTATCACACAAATTGGGGGATGCCGGGCGAATGGAACGGCCCGCTATGCGCGGCGGCATCGGTCGCGCGTATCCTGGGGCTGGATGCGGACGAGACATGGAATGCGATGGGCATGGCCTATACTGTCCATGGCATGTCGGAATATAATAAATATTCCGAAGGCACGCAGATGGCGCGGGTCCAGCATAGTTTTGCGGGCGATACCGCAGTCAAGGCTGCGTTGCTGACGCGGCGCGGGGTCACGGCTCCGCGCGGTATCTTTCAGGGCGTACCGAGCGGCATATTGCGCCATATCGCGTGGGACGATGTGCGGCCCGAATTGCTGACCGACGGGCTGGGCACGCGCTGGCAACTGGCCGAGGGGCTTTCGATGAAACCCTATTCGGCGTGCAAGTTCACGCACAGCTTCATCGCCAGCACCGCGGCGATCATGCAGGGCGAAGGGCTGGACTGGCGCGACATCGACCGGATCGATTGTGTCGGCAGCAACAGTTCGCGCATGACTTTCGAACCTGCCGACGCAAAATGGAACCCGCGCACCGTGGCGCAGGCCATGTTCAGCGCGCCCTATACGATTGCGACGGCAGCCATGACCGGCGGCTTTTTCCTTCAGGATCTGCACGCCGATCTGATCATGGACGATGCCCGCCGCGCGCTGATGCAGCGGGTGCATATCCTGTGCGATCCCGATCACACCGACCAGTTCGAAGGGTTCAGCGTTGCCATCACGATGCAGGACGGTCGGCGGTTCGGCCACGTGACCCCCTATGTAAAGGGGCATAGCCGCAACCCGATGACGTGGGACGACCTGGCCGACAAGCTGGCCCGCTGCGCGCCCTTTGCAGCGATAGCGTTGCCGCAGGCCAAGCTCGACCGGCTCATCGCGCTGTGCCGCGACATGGAGCAGGTCGATGACATGACCGCGCTGATCGATTGCCTGACCCCCTCTCACCCCGTTTGACCTTTCCCCCAAGGAGATTATGATGAAAGCCGCGATACTCAACGCGCTCGATGGCACGTTCCAGATCGAGAATATCGACATTGACACGCCGCGCGGGCGTGAGGTTCTGGTTGAGGTCAAGGCGTCGGGCCTGTGCCATTCCGACCTGCATTTTGCCGAACAGGATTTCGGCGTGCCGCTGCCCGCCCTATTGGGGCATGAACTGGCCGGGGTCGTCCTGGCGATCGGCCCGGAAGTGCGCGAATTTGCCGTGGGTGATCATGTGGTGGGATCGCTGATCCAGTTTTGCGGCCATTGTCGTGCCTGTATCGGAGGCAAGACCTATCAATGCACTCATCCCGAAGAAACGCTGCGCGACGACCCTGAACACGCCCACCGCCTGACCCGCAACGGAGAGGGGGTGGCGCAGGTGTTCGGCACCGGTGCCTTTGCCGAACGCGCGCTGGTGCATGAAAATCAGCTGGCCATCGTGCCCAAGGAACTGCCCTTCGCCCAAGCGTCGCTGCTGGGGTGCGGCACGATCACCGGCGCGGGTGCGGCGATCAACACCGCGTCGGTCCGTCCGGGCGATACGGTTGCGGTCATCGGCATCGGCGGGGTCGGGCTGAACGTGATTTCGGGCGCGCAACTGGCCGGGGCCGCGCGGATCGTGGCGATCGACAGGCAGCCCAAGAAGGAGGAACTGGCGCGCCGGTTCGGGGCCACTGATTTCATCGATGCGTCGGCGGGCGACAGCGTTGCCGCGCTCCAAGCGCTGATCCCCGGCGGCGTGGACCATGCGTTCGAAGTGGTCGGCATCAAGGCGACGTCTGAACAGGCAATCAAGATGGTTCGCAAGGGTGGCGGCGCCTATCTGATCGGGGTCCACGCGCCGACCAGCACAATCGACGTCAATGTGACGGTCGATCTGCTGACCAATCAGGTCGATCTGCGCGGCGTTTATATGGGGTCATCCAATATCAAGCATGACATACCGATGTATGCCCGGCTCTATCTGGAAGGAAAACTCAACCTGGACGATCTGATTTCGCGCGAGATCAACTTGGCCGACATCAATGAGGCCTATGAGGAACTCAAAGGAGGATCCATCGCCCGCAGCGTCATCACATCTTTCTAGCCCGGAAAATTCATGTGACTTGGTGCCGTAGCGCAGGATTGACGGTTTGAACCTTCAACAGTCGCAGGGGATCACGCCCTTCCCGGGGGTGATGTTCGTGTGTTGAAGCTTGCGGGTGACGGGGACGAGTTCGATTTGACGGGCTTTGCCCGCGCTCAGGTGATCAGACGGGGTATCCGGTCGAGCGCGACCTGAACGATCTTCTGGTGTGGGCACGGTGTGGGCCATTGGATGCGGATCATCGTTTTCAATTCTGTGACGCGTGCGGCGATCTTGATGAGGCGCAGACGCAGGGTGTCGAACTGCGCAGTGCGCCAAATGGAGCGCTTGGGCATGGCGGCGCGCAGGCCCCACATCAGCCAGTAGGCCCCGGCGTGGAGGAACAGGCGAAACTGGTTGGCGGTGGCTCTGGTGCAGGATGTACGGTCAGCGGCGAGGTGGGTTTTCCAGGATTTGATGTGGTTTTCCGCCTGGCCGCGTCGGCAATAGACCTGTTCATACAGCCAGCGCGGTGAGCCCTTTTTGAGATTGGTGACGATAAAGCGCGTGTCCGCGCCCTGCTCGCCAACCTCGATGCGGGCGATGATGCGCTCGACACGGCTCCAGCTTCTGGCGCCGTCATGGAAGGATTTGAAGCGGCGGGTCTTGCCATCACCGGGTGCGGCCTCAAACCGTGCCTTTGTGCTGGCTTCCAGATCGGTGATGTGGCGGCGCAGAGTTGATGTGGGCGCCACGCCCAGAATGAAATCGTGCCCGCCCGCCCGGCACCAGTCGATCACTTCGGGGCAGCAATAATGGCTGTCGCCGCGCAGCAGGATTTGCGTTCTGGGCCAATGGCTGCGGATCGCGCGCAGCAGCCGACGCAGGAAAGCCCTGATTTCCTTGCCACCGGGCCGTTTGGCCGGGCGCAGCACGGCGGTGATGAAGCGTCCCTCGCCATCGAACACGACAATGGGCTGGAAGCCATATTCATCGTGATGAGCGTTGAACAAGCGCAGTTGCTGGCCGCCATGGACAGCGTCAAAGGTATCATCAATGTCCAGGATGATCCGTTTGGGCACGGTACCGAAGGAGCCGCAATATTGGTCGACCAGTGCCCGCCCCATTCCCAGCAACGCGCGCGTGTCGGGCAGGTTCTCCAGCCTTGAGATCGTCGGCTGCGAGCACAAGGCGTGACCCGAAGGAGCCACGTCCAGCGCCATCTGGAACATTGGATCATGGCGCAGGCTGGCGGCGTCGTTGCCATCTTCATAGCCCGCCGCGATCATCATCAGGCGAAACCGGATCATGTCGGCCAGGCTGTGAGTAATACGATCGGGCGCGCGCGGATCCTTGATGCAGGCCGCAAGCCGATCAGCAACACCAAGGCGCTCCTCAACTTCACGCAGCAGCACCAGACCGCCATCTGAGGAGAGCTGGCCGCCGTCGAACCTGGCGTCTACACGCTTGCCCGAAACAGGTGACAAACCGGCCAGGGGCAGCGTAGGATCGTCCATGGCGGGTGTCGCTCTCCAGAAATAACGGTGATCGGCTTTAGCAACCAAATCATACGTTAAATCATAGTGTTATGCCACATCCGCCAACCCTAGGTGAATTTTCCGGGCTAGGACAGCCTTGATCGGCGATAACTCCGTGTTTAAAATTGCGCGAAACGGCCACCACGCCGAACATGCGCTCAATGCAGTGCGCTAGCGTACCATCCGTCTGACCCTCCTCCAAGGGAAAATCCTCCCATTCGAGGTCGGCGCTTAGAATCGGCAGTATGGCATCTGTCCGAGCCCAGAACATCGAGCCTGCGGGAAAGTCAAAATAATTATCAGGTATATTTTTTAAGCCAAACCGACTCGACCACGCCTGAGCAACACCTTTGTTTGCTAACCAAGTATGTGCCATGTAGGGTAAAT
Source organism: Sphingobium sp. Ant17 (assembly GCF_000588875.1). GTDB lineage: Bacteria > Pseudomonadota > Alphaproteobacteria > Sphingomonadales > Sphingomonadaceae > Sphingobium. Next base: position 103,731 of record NZ_JEMV01000005.1, on the reverse strand, counting down.
TATAAAAGCTTTGAGGATATATAATTCCGTAGCGAGAGTCCTTGAGTTCATTCAAAATATAGTTGATGCGCTTCTTTGACGGAAATAGCCCATCGATGATGTACTGACGCCAGCCGTCCGTAGCCCCTTTATTGTATAGAGATTTCTTGGTATGCAAATGCGCTACAACGTCGTAGGTGGCAAGTAGCGGACCAAACTCTACGACGAACGGCGCAATATCGCGCCCCCTGTTTGGAACAATACGAACGTCGACACGATCTAACTTTGCAATTCTAGAAAATCCGACAAGCGCCTCTTGACGCGTTGATTCATCAGGTACCGAAATATAAAGGTCAAATTTAACTGGCATTCGGTTTAAGGATATCGCTATCTCTTCAATTAAGTTTGCATAATAAACATGCACTTGAATAGCAATTGATTGTGATTTTGGCGCATTTTCGGCCTCGCCTAAATTGATCAGGTCCGCGTGCGCATGCTTTCCATGCACTCGCCTATAGTCTACCTCAAATTTAATTCGCTCGTATCCAGTTTTTACTGGATGACCTTTTATGAGATTCAGAAGTTCGTCAGGTTTCAACGCTCGGCCAGTAAACGCATCAAAGTTAGCAGACGGGCGTCGACCAATCCTTTGTCCCAACCAAAGATAGTGGTAGGCCGGATCCATAGTAGATATTTTCACGTCAGGATATTCATGCCGGTACCAAGCGCTATCGAACTGGCTCCATTTTCTGACAATATCTATTTGCTCTTGACTGAACTTCAACTTCATTAGCTAGACCTCCTGTATAAGTAGCGTGCAGCCGAAGAAGCTCGCGCGGCATCGGGGTGATCGCCCCTCTCAGTAAGGGCTAAGAATGCAGTGGAGCCGACAAGACCGCTCGAATGTCGGCAAGTTACAACAAAGCTCTAAAGCGTAGTGCTGCCGATTGGTTTTCCGACCAGAGGCACGGCACCCGTTCGAAAACGGTCATTCAGCAATTACTCCGCCTCACTCTTGAGAACGAAGGTCATTCACCCGCCCTTCCCGCATTCCATGACGAACGTAATGGAATAAAGGATCCTGTCCAGAATTTGCTACGTCTGGGTAACGTGAAACATAACGCTTAGCGTCAAACAGATTTTTTCTAAGTATTCTCTTGTGAAAGAGCTTACGCTGTATTGGAGGTATAAGCATAAACCACCAAGCGGGCCTACGTAGAAATAAAACGCTGAGCGAGACCAGCCAATCTATATCATTTTTTTGTCGTTGCTCAGCCAGTTCACTTGCGTGTAACAGCTTTGAAACAGCCGAAATTTCAGTATCGCGCCGGGCAAGACTTTCTTCCAATCGCTTTTTTTCATCTGTAAGGGCCCTCAAGCGCGCTTCCAAATCATCAACGCGATTTTGAAGCGGAGGGGCGTCCAGATAAAACTGGGCTGCCCGTTCATTGGCGATGCTCTGGTCTTTGAAACCAAGCCGCGATCCCGCAAGATTGAGCACGTGCCATAACTTTAGCCTTGCACCGTGAAACGATCTAAATGCGATTGGAAATCGCGGCCTTATGGGTTTCGCAGTCATTGTTCACTCGCCTCAATGTGCCCGTACAACCCTATAAATGGTGTACGGTGCAGCAGCAAGCGCTGCCTCTGCGGGATATTAGCTGGAACCAAGCGCAGGGAGCACCCCCCAGCCATGACGCCGTCACCTCGGCTTGCGCGCGGTGATCGGCAACCCCTCATGATGTGGCGGAAAAATGCCGTAAGCGGGCACCGACTGATCGAACACGGAAATGTCGACGAAACCAGCAGCCGCCAAATGCTCAATCACGGATTGGCGCGAAAAGAAACGCATCTCCACCGTCGTTCCGGGCCCCCCATGAAAGACCAGGCCGTCGTGCAATTCATAGCCGCCCGCATTTGTCCGCCCTACGAGCAACCATTCGGCATCGAAGTCTAGCAGCTTGAAATCGCGAACGTTTGGAAAATGCTCGGTGGTGTCGGTTCGTTCATCGAAGGGCACCGTCAGCACAATTACGCCACCAGGACGCAACACTGCGAATGCTCCATTGAATGCGTGCTGTACCGGTGAAGGAACGTGTTCGAACACGTCGCTGGAAATGATGAAATCGTTGGTCGAAATCCACTCTGTTCCGGGATTGCAAATGTCGAGTCTAGGATCGGTGTGGTAGAAAGTGTTAGTATAATTGAACGATACGCCAAGTCGGTCAGCAAGAATGTCCGGATCGCTCAACCCGATACCGCGAATTTGACTAGCTTTGAAGCCAGGCAGTGACCGTGCCGATCCGAACAGATTCGTCGTCAGGCAATAGACCAATTGCCGAACCCTGACGGACGATCCGCAGGTGGAACAGGATGGCGTCTCCCGCCAGTCGCCATCAGGGCTGAAAACATTGTGCGCACCGCATAAATTGCATTGGAATCTCGCGTCTAACATTACACCCTATCCTTGACTTCCGGCCGGTTGAAAGCTTCGACCCAAATCTATGAGACACGATTTTTGCATCCACTCGGCTGTACGGTAAAACCCCAAAGTCACAATTAGTCCATCGTTTTGCCAAGCGGTGGGCTTCGTATCGGTTGAGGTTTGCCGCCAGCGTGCATACTGAATGACGTCGGGGTAAACTAGACCAATGAGACAGCAGCGGTCTTGGGGTTGTAGATTTAGCCGCCGCATGTCTTCTTCGTCGACGTCAAAGGCGTGCATTGTATTAGCGGCTACAAGGCGGCTATCCCGGTGATGCTCCAGCCGTCAATTGCGACGCAAGAGTAGCATAACAGACAAATCCGACGTCAATCTGCCTAATGGGTAAATATCGGCTATAACTGGTCGTCGGACTATGAGCGGCAGTAGCGGCCTGCTGGATCTAAACAGTGTTCACCGTAACCAAAGCAATTGGGGGTATGATTGGGGGTATTCTAAAAATCGATGTGCAAGAAAACGGCTAAATTCCTTGAATATCGAGGTAATTCGCGGTTCCCCTCACCCGCTCCACCCACCCCATTAGCTTAGTAAGGCGCGTCGGCGTCCTTTGCCGGGATCGCGCCACGGCGGCCGATATTCCACCCGGCCAGCCGATGCCCGGCCAGCGCAGCATCCAATGGCGTCGCGCCGCCCAGTCGCGCGTGCAGATAGCCGCCGTTGAAGGCATCGCCCGCGCCGCTCGAATCGATCACGTCCAGCGAGCGGGGAATGGGGACGACCTGACCATCGACCAGGCAGCCATCGCCTCCCAGCTTGACGATGATCTCCCGCCCCGCGCCTGCCCCCCAACGGGTCGCGGCATCCTGCGCATCATCCGCCTCGCCCATCTCGACCTCGTCCGCCAGAGTCGGCAGGCCGATATCGGCGAGCGCGATCGCCCGGTCGCGCCAGTGCCGCGCAGTGGCGGCATCGTCCCACAAGCGCGCGCGGTAATTGCCATCGAAGGCGACCTTGCCGCCGCGTGCCCGCACCGCCGCGCACAGGTCCAGCAACGCCTCTCGCCCCTCATCGGGCAGGATGGCCAGTGTGATCAGCGAGAAATAGAGCAAGTCCGACTGCGCCGCCGCCTCGACCATTGCCGCGCTGCCGGGCAATACGAACATCCGCCGCGCCGCCGCATCGCTGCGCCAATAATGGAAGCTGCGCTCGCCGCTCGCATCGGTCTCGATCGCATAGAGGCCCGGCAGCCGATCGGCAGCGCGCAGCACCAGCGAGGTATCCACACCCTCGGCTTCCCATGCCGCGCACAGGTCGGCGCTCATCGGGTCGCTGCCCATCGCGCTCGCCAGCCGCACCGTGTCGCCCGATCGGGCCAGATGCACCGCGGTGTTGATCACGTCCCCGCCATAACGCAGGTTCCAGCTGTCGCTCGCCCCCCGGCTCAGTTCGAGCATCGCTTCGCCAATCACCGTGACCGTCACACCCGCGCCCATGCCCACATCCTGTCCTGTCAAACCCATCAATGCCGGGGCGTGGTGGCGCAGAGCAACCGCGCAAGTCAAGCCGTTGCGCTGGCGTGCGGCACGTTTCCACCGATGGGGAACGAAGACCATGCTTTTGACGTTTGCCTGAAGGCAAAAGGATGACGCCATCATGGTGACGTCCTGATCGGGAACGGAATGAATAAGGGTCTATCCGGCTATACGGGCAACCGCTTTGAACTGTTGGTTCAGAGCGTGACGGATTATGCGATCTACATGCTCGATATCGACGGCGTGGTGATTAGCTGGAACGCGGGCGCGCAACAGTTCAAGGGCTATACGGCTGACGAGATTATCGGCCAACATTTCTCGCGCTTCTACACGCCCGAGGACCAAGCGACGGACATTCCCGCGCTCGCCCTATACACCGCCTACCATGACGGCCGGTTCGAAGCCGAAGGCTGGCGCGTCCGGAAGGACGGCTCGCGCTTTTGGGGCAATGTCGTCATCGATCCGATCCGCGACACGCAGAACGGCCAACTACTGGGCTTTGCCAAAGTCACCCGCGACCTGACCGAACGCCGCGCCGCGCAGGAAGCGCTTCGCACTAGCGAGGAGCGGTTTCGCCTGCTGGTGGAAAGCGTCACCGATTATGCCATCTATATGCTCGATCCGGTGGGCACCGTCACCAGCTGGAACATGGGAGCCGAACGCTTCAAGGGCTATAAGGCGCAGGAAATCGTCGGCCAGAATTTTGCGCGCTTCTATTCCGAGGAGGATCGGATGGCGGGCCTGCCTTCGCGTGCTTTGCACACGGCTAAAAGCGAAGGCCGGTTCGAGGCGGAAGGTTGGCGTATCCGCAAGGATGGATCGCGCTTCTGGGCCAATGTCGTCATTGATTGCATTCGTGATCCGCATGGCCACCTGCTCGGCTTTGCCAAGGTCACCCGCGACCTGACTGAACGGCGCGAATCGCAGCAGGCGCTCGACGCGGCGCGTGATGCCATCATCCAGACGCAGAAGATGGACGCGATCGGCAAGCTGACCGGGGGCGTGGCACATGATTTCAACAATCTGCTCGCCGTCATCGTCGGCAGCCTCGACTTGGCACGGCAACGCATGGCGAGCGGCGCGGACATAAGCCGCTATCTCGACAATGCGATGGCCGCGGCCGAACGTGGTGCCACCCTGACGCAACGCATGTTGGCGTTTGCCCGCAAGCAGGAATTGAAACTGCAAAGCGTAGATGCAGTGGCGCTGGTGCTCGGCATGGCCGAACTGCTGCAAAGCACGATGGGCGGTGCCATCGACATCGAAACGCGCTTCCCCCTGTCGCTCGCGAGCGTTCATGCAGACCCGGTGCAACTTGAACTCGCCGTCCTGAACCTGGCGGTCAATGCGCGCGATGCCATGCCCAATGGCGGCCACATCATCATCGCGGCACAAAATTGGACGATCGAGCCCGGCGACCGACCCGACCTTGCGCCCGGTGCCTATGTCGAACTCACCGTCGCCGACAAGGGCGAGGGCATGGACGCCGCCACGATCGAGCGCGCGCGCGAACCCTTTTTTACCACGAAGGGCGTTGGCAAGGGTACGGGCCTTGGCCTCTCCATGGTCCATGGCTTCGTCCAGCAATGCGGCGGATCGCTCACCATCACCAGCGAACCCGGCGAAGGTACGACAGTCTCGCTCTGGCTACCGGTGTCGCAGGCCAGCCCCGCCGCCCAAGCCATGGCCCCCGTCGATTACAGCGATAGCCTAAGCGTCCCACTGGTCATCCTCGCTGTGGACGATGACGCACTGGTGCTGACGAACACGGCGGGCATGTTGGAGGATCTGGGCCATACCGTCTTTCAAGCGTGCAACGCCGCCGAAGCCTTGCGCATGCTCGAACAGGGGGATGTGGATCTGGTGGTGACGGATCATGCGATGCCGGGCATGACGGGCGCGCAGCTTGCCGACACGATCGACCGGATACGGCCGGCACTTCCGGTCATCATCATCACCGGCTTTGCCGAACTACCGCCCCATGCCAGCCGCCGCCCCCGCCTCGACAAACCCTTCCGTCAGGCCGAACTGGCACGGATCGTGGCCACGGCAGGTCACGCGGCCGCCCTTGCGCGCATTGCCCACGTCGTGCCGCCGACGGAGGGCGAATAAGCGATCTGTAACCGGCCGGCCTACCACCAACAGCGCCGAAACATGGGAAAATCACAAGAGTTTAGTCGCTCCGCCCTTGCAAGCAGGATGGAGTTCGCCAAAGGGGGGTGGCAAACGCCCAACCTTCCCCTCCGGCCAGCAGGACTGCATGGACACGCCCACCGCCCTGACCCCGACTTCGCATTTCTTCACATCGCTGCGTACCCGGCTCCACTATCTGGATTGGGGCAATAGCGCCGCGCCGGTGGTGATCCTGGTCCATGGCGGCTTCGATCATGGACGCAGCTGGGACTGGACAGCGCGCGCGCTGGCGAAGGATTATCATGTCATCGCGCCGGACCTGCGCGGCCATGGCGATAGCGCCTGGTCGCTGGACGCCTCCTATATGATGGCTAATTTTGTCTATGACCTGGCCCAACTCGTCGATCTGCTCGATCGTGCGCCCGTCACCATCGTTGGTCATTCGCTCGGCGGGTCGATCGCCCTGCGCTACGCCGGACTGTTCCCGGACAAGGTGCAGCGCGTCGTTGCGATCGAAGGGCTTGGCCTGTCGCCTGACCGGCTGAAGGAGAAGGCCGAGGAGCCTGCCCTCGACATCTGGCGGCAATGGATCGACACGCGCCGCGCCAACGCCCGCCGCACACCCAGACGCTATCCCACGATCGAGGCCGCGATCGGCCGTATGCGCGAACGCAACGAGCAACTCTCGGTCGAACAGGCGCTTCACCTCACCATCCATGGCGTCAACCGGAATGAGGATGGCAGCTTCAGCTGGAAGTTCGACCCTTATCTCAGCAGCGCCGCGCCGCAGGCTGGCTCGGACGCGGACCTGCCCGATTTCTGGTCGCGCATCACCTGTCCGACCCTCCTGTGCCTGGGGCAGGATAGCTGGGCCTCCAATCCGGCAAAGGACGGCCGGATGGCGCATTTCGCCGATGCCCGCCTGGTCAAATTTCCTGATGCCGGCCACTGGCTGCATCATGACCAGTTCAACCGCTTCATCGAAGAGCTGCGCGCCTTCCTATGAGGTAAAACCATCGATCGCCGACCGATATTGCGTCTTCAACTGCGCGATGAAGTCGGCGGCGGGCTGCACCTGGTCGATCGCGCCGATCCCCTGGCCACACCCCCATACGTCACGCCACGCCTTCTTGCCGCCACCGGTCATGCTGGCAAAGTCCATGTCGGTCGCCTTGGGCAGATTGTCGGGGTCCATGCCCGATGCGACGATGCTGGGCCGCAGATAATTGCCATGGACGCCGGTGAACACGTCGGAATAAACGATGTCGCCTGCGCTGCTGTCCACGATCATCTGCTTATAGCCCGCCTCCGCATTGGCCTCGGTCGTGGCGATGAAGGGCGACCCCATATAGCCAAGATCCGCCCCCATCATCCGCGCCGCCGCGATCGCGCGTCCAGTCGCGATCGACCCCGACAGCGCCAGCGGCCCGTCGAACCAGGCGCGGATTTCCTGCACCAGGGCAAAGGGCGATAGCGTACCGGCATGGCCGCCTGCCCCCGCCGCGACCGCGATCAGGCCGTCAGCGCCCTTCTCGATCGCCTTCCTTGCGAACCGGTTGTTGATGACATCGTGCAGCACGATACCGCCATAGCTATGCACCGCCGCATTCACCCGCTCCTGCGCGCCGAGCGACGTGATGATGACCGGCACCTGATATTTGACGCACAGGTCCAGATCTTCGTCCAATCGGCTATTGCTCTTGTGGACAATCAGATTGACCGCGAACGGCGCATCTGCCGCCGTCAGTTCCGTACCCAACCGCTGCAACCAGCTTTCGAATACACCAGAAGGTCGCGCGTTAAGCGAAGGGAAAGCGCCGACAATTCCAGCACGACACTGGGCGATCACCAGTTCGGGCTGCGATATGATGAACATCGGCGATCCGATCAGGGGCAGCGACAGGCGGCCTTCGAGCGCAGACGGCAGGGACATGGACGGGCTTTCCTCTCTGTTTTACCCCACCGCGCTATCATCGCGCAGCGTCCCGAAAAAGCGCAAAAGGAACTGTGTTGATAGAATAATACAGTTGTGGTAGGTCCATCGCTCAGAAACCGATGTGGGAACTGGACGATGTATAGCGAAGGCGACTTGCAGGATGCCGTTACGGCAGGCGTCCTGTCTCCGCAGGCTGCACAGGCGCTGCGCGATCATGTCGCACAGTTGCGCGCCAGCCCCGTTGTCGATGAAGAAAATTTCCGCCTGCTGACCGGCTTCAACGACATCTTCGTCGCCATAGCCGGTATCATCCTGCTCGTCGCGGTCGGCTGGCTCGGCAACAGCGTGCGACTCGGCGCGGCGGAACACCACCCTTCCGTCATGTCGGGCGCGCTGGTCGCGGCGGTCAGTTGGGGTCTCGCGGAATATTTCACCCGGCAACGGCGCATGGCGCTGCCCTCCATTCTCCTGCTCGCGGGCTTTGTCGGCGGGGTGCCTTCGCGCTGGGCGCTTTGGCGGGACAGCTATTTCCTGACGCCGGTGACCGAGAGACTTCGCTGATCATATCGGGCGTCGCGGCCTTCAGCGCGCTGGCCGCCTGGATGCACTGGCGGCGCTTCATGGTGCCGATCACGGTCGCGGCGGGCGCGGCCTCCGCCGCTGGCGTCGTCGCAGGCCTCGTCCTTGCTGCCTTCCCCGGCGATATCAGGCTGGCCTATCTGCTGCTGCTGGTCGGTGGCCTTGCCATCTTCGCGCTCGCCATGCGCTGGGACATGAGCGATCGAACACGCACCACGCGCCGCGCCGATGTAGCCTTCTGGCTGCACCTGACCGCCGCGCCGATGATCGCCCATTCGCTGTTCAACCTACTCGGCGTGTTCCGGGGCGACGACATCAGCATCGGCAAAGCGGTCGTGGTGATCCTGCTCTACATCGCCTTCGGTCTGGTCGGCCTGGCGGTCGACCGGCGCGCGCTGCTTGTGTCCAGCCTCGCCTATGTCCTCTTCGCCCTCTACGCCCTGTTCAAGCAGGCTGGCGCGGTCGAACTATCAGCCGCCTTCACGGCGCTGGTGATCGGTTCGTCGCTGCTGCTGCTCTCGGCGCTCTGGCACCATGCCCGCATGCTGGTGGTGGGCGCCTTGCCGCCGTCCCTGACCAACCGCCTCCCCTACGCTTAATCCATCCCCCTCCCGCCAGCGGGGTGGGCCAGCGCAACGGGCGGGCGCTCCACTGACTTCCGCCTTACCCCTCCACGACCCGCAGCAATTTCCGCTCGACCGGGGCCAGCACATTCTGCAAATCCTGTCCGCGCTTGAGGATTTGGCCGCCCTCTCCCACCAGCACCCACATGCCTTGGCGATGGCGCAGCGCGGGGTGTTTCTCGATGCGATATTCGGGTCGCTCGGCGGTACGACGAAAGGCGCTGAAGATGGCGGCGTCCCGCCCCATGTCCATCGCATAGTCGCGCCAATGCCCGGCCGCGACCATTCGGCCGTACAGATCCATGATCCGCTGCAACTCCAGCCGTTCGAACCCTATCTGGCGCTCGCCCGGCCCCGTTCCTGGATGGGGAAACGGCGTCACATTGGTCATCAGGCCCGGTCGCGCTCCTGAAACAGCGTGGCTTCATCCGGCAGGGACGGCCGCTGCTTTTCGACCATCAATTCGGCCAACCGCTTCTGCAACTGTTCGACTTCGCACTGAAGCAGTTCCAATTTCTGCTTTTCCGGATCGAAACAGTCGGAACAGGGCGTGCCATAGGGCATGAAATCGCGCTGATAGGCCGTGACATCCACCAACATGGCACGCGCCGGAATGCCGACCATGGTCGCGCCTTCGGCCACATTCTTGGTGACAACGGCATTGGCGCCGACGCGCGCCCGCGCGCCGACGGTCACCGGCCCCAACACCTGCGCGCCCGATCCGATGATCACGCCGTCGCCCAGCGTCGGGTGCCGCTTGCCCGCAATGCCGTTGGCAGGATCGGTCCCGCCCAACGTCACATTCTGGTAAAGCGTCACATCGTCGCCGATCTCCGCCGTCTCGCCGATCACGGTAAAACCATGGTCGATGAAGAAGCGTTTGCCGATCTTCGCGCCGGGGTGAATGTCGTTACCCGTCAGGAAGCGCGACAGATGGTTGACCAGGCGCGCGAGAAAATAGAGTCGCGCACCATAGAGGCGATGCGCCACGCGATGATAGGCCAGCGACCAGACGCCCGGATAGAGCAGGATTTCCGCGCGGGAGCGGGGCGCAGGATCGCGGCTTTTCACCGAATCCAGATAGGAAATAAGATTGCGCAGCATCGACGCGCCCCTGCCTGATAAAAACTAGTCTTTCCCCAATATAGAGGAGGGCCACCCTTTTTTCCAGTGACGCCCGAAAGAGCCGGTATCGGCCGCCAAACGGGAACTTGCTTTACCTCCGCCGATATGCCTATCATTATGGTAGAGAATAGGATCAGGGGACAGAGATGATCGACGCCTTCATCGCCAATTTCGGCGACATTTTGCCCTTCATCCTGATCGGATTCGGCGCGCAGATGATCGATGGCGCGCTCGGCATGGCCTATGGCGTGATTTCCAGCACCCTGCTGCTGGCGCTTGGCGTGCCCCCCAGCCGTGCCTCGGCCAGCGTCCACGCCGCCGAAACCTTCACGACCGGCGTGTCGGCGATCAGCCATATCCTGCACAAGAATGTCGATTGGCGATTGTTCGCACGCCTCATCATTCCTGGCATCGTCGGCGGCGTGGCCGGTGCCTATCTCCTCTCCAATATCGACGGGGCGATTATCAAGCCCTTCGTCCAGGTCTATCTCGCATCGATCGGCGTCTATCTTATCTGGCGGGGCTTTCACCTGCCGCCCAAGGCGCGCGATCCCAAATGGGTAGCCCCGCTGGGTCTGGTCGGCGGCTTCATGGACGCGACCGGTGGCGGTGGCTGGGGGCCGGTCGTCACGTCCAACTTGCTGCTGCAAGGGGCCAGCCCGCGCCATACCATCGGCACGGTGAACAGCGTCGAATTCATCCTGACTCTCTCGATCAGCATCACCTTCCTATTCCATCTCGGCTGGGAAACCTTCACCACCTATACGGTCGGATTGCTGATCGGCGGCGTGGTGGCGGCTCCCTTCGGCGCGATCCTCGCTCGCCGCGTCGCCCCCCGCGTCCTCTTCACGGCGGTAGGGATCATTCTGACCCTGACGTCGCTCTTTGGCGTCGCCAAATGGCTTGGATTTATCGGCTAAGGAACTTATATTCGGGTTTCTGATCGAGGAAGCCGATAAATGTCCAGTTACCTGCCCACCCTCAAACAGCTGCAATATCTTGTCGCGCTCAAGGAACAGGGGCATTTCGGCAAGGCCGCCGAAAGCTGCTACGTCACCCAATCCACCCTGTCGGCAGGCATCCGGGAACTGGAATCGTTGGTCGGCGTGACCTTGGTGGAGCGCACCCGCCGCGTCGTCCGCTTCACGGCGCTGGGCGACCGCATCGTCGCCAAAGCCCACCGCGTCCTGCGGGAGGCGGAGGAACTCTCCGCCATCGCCGAGGCATCGGGCAAGCCGCTGACTGGCGAATTGCGCATGAGCGTCATTCCCACCATCGCTCCCTTCCTGCTCCCCCGCCTCCTCCCTCGGCTGCGCGCCGACCGGCCCGAACTCAAACTCTATCTGCGCGAGGAAACGACCCAGGCCGGCATCGAATCGCTGCGCCACGGCAATGTCGATTGCGTGCTGATGGCGTTGCCCTTTCCGACCGGCGAACTCGACAGCGAAATCCTGTTCCAGGACCGGCTCTATGTCGCCTTCCCGCATGACGAACCGATCGATCCGCCGGACTGGATCGGCCCGGACATGATCGACGAAAGCAAATTATTGCTGCTGGAAGATGGCCATTGCCTCAAGGATCATGCGCTCGCCGCCTGCAACCGCCCCGAACTGCGCGCCAGCGCGACGATGATGGGCACTTCGCTCCACACCCTCATCCAGATGGTCGATAATGGCCTGGGCGTCACCATGATCCCCGAAATGGCGATCGCGGCGGGCATATTGGAACATACCCGCATCGCCGCCCGCCCGCTCAAATCCGAACGCGCCTGGCGCGACATCGCCTTGGTCTGGCGCAAGAACAGCCCGCGCGAAAAGGAATTTCACTTGCTTTCCGAAATCCTCCGCGACGCCGCCGCACTCAACTGCCGCCTGCCCGAAGCCGCCTAACTGTCCCAGCCCTGCGCTTTCACCGCATCCTCGTCGCGCGCTGCCACCCATTGCGTCGCACCGCCCGCAAAATGCTCCTTCTTCCAGAAGGGCGCATCGGACTTCATCCAGTCGATCAGGAAGGCGCAGCTTTCCAGCGCCGCGGTGCGATGGCGCGACGCCGTGCCGACGAACACGATCCGCGCGCCCGGCTCCAGCCGTCCGTAGCGGTGGATGACGCTCACGCCCAGCAGCGGCCAGCGCCCCATCGCCTCATCGACGATCCGCCCAACCTGCGCCTGCGTCATTGCCGGATAATGTTCCAGTTCCAGCGCGACCAGCCCGTCGCCGCCGCGCACCACGCCGGTAAAGCTCGCCACCCCGCCGCCGCCCAAGGCTTCGAGCGCCGCCAGTTCGCAGCCCACATCGAAATCGTCCGCCTGGATCGCGACCCGCTTCATCCGCCGGTCACTGGCGGGAACAGCGCCACTTCCTTCGCGTCACCGATCATAGTGTCCATCGGCACGAATCGCTGATCGACCGCCGCGCGCAGCCGCGCCGGATCGCCCAGCGCTTCGGCGTAGCCGCCGCCCCTCGCCGCCAATGTCGCCACCAAACCTGCAACCGTCATAGCCGGCCCCGGTCGATCGACCTGCTCCTCATCACGCCCGATGGCCTCGCGCACCCAGGCAAAGTAGACGATGGTCAGCATCGCCATCGCCTCAGTCCATATGCCGAATGCCGACGCGCAGATAATCCCAACCCGTGATCAGCGTCAAAATGGCGGCCGCCCACAAGGTTACGATGCCGACCATCTGCACAAAGGCGAAATGCGGCACCGCCCCCGCCAGGATCAGCGCGCCCAGCGCCACGATCTGACAGGTCGTCTTCCACTTGGCGAGCTGCGACACCGGCATCGACACTTGCAACCCGGCCAGAAATTCGCGCAACCCCGACACCGCGATCTCGCGCAGCAAAATGACCATCGCGGCAATGATATGCGGCCCGGTGATGTCGCGCGTCGCGCTCAGCATCAGGATGACGGCGGCGACCATGATCTTGTCGGCGATGGGATCGAGGAACACGCCCAGTTTCGATACCGTGCCCTGCGCGCGCGCCAGATAGCCGTCGAAATAGTCGGTTACGCCCATCAGACAGTAGAGCACGAAGGCCAGTGCATAGCCGGTAGTCCAGCGCGCGCCCATTTCCGCTGGCCAAAGCAGCGCGACGAGCAACGGCACCGTGACGATACGCGAAAGCGTGAGCAGATTGGGCAGCGTCAGCATAGCTGCCGCCTGCCACAGTCGGACGCGACGCACAAGCGAGACGGCATGTCGATCTCCACGCAAGGGGCATTGGACAGGGACGTCGCCAACGGCTAGACCCCGCCCCGGTCGCTAACGGGAAAGAAGACGCCCCTATCCATGCAAGCCTCTCTCAGGCTCTTGAACAAGCGCCGCTTCCTGCCGCTGTTCGTCACCCAGCTCCTCGGCGCGTTCAACGACAATCTGTTCAAGAACGCGATGGTGCTGTTCGTCGTCTATCAGTCTATAATGACGAACGGTCCGAAACCTGGTTCAGCGCGTTGGCGACGGGGCTGTTCATCCTGCCCTTTTTCCTGCTCTCCGCGCTCTCGGGGCAACTGGCCGATCAGCGCGACAAGGCGGTCATCATCCGCTACGTCAAAGCGGCTGAAATCCTCATCATGCTCGTCGGTGCCGTTGGCCTGGGCCTGATCTGGAGCGGCATAGGCGTCCATACGCTCGCCATACCGCTGCTGCTCGCCGCCTTGTTTGCCATGGGTATCCACTCCACCTTCTTCGGCCCGATCAAATATGCGATCCTGCCTCAACATCTTCATGACGACGAAGTGCTGGGCGGCACCGGCCTGGTCGAAGCGGGCACCTATATCGCGATTCTCGCTGGCACGATTCTCGCGGGCCTCATCCCGGTGGAGGTCGCGGCCGTCTGCATCATCATCACCGCGCTAATTGGTTATATCGCCGGACGCGCCGTCCCCTCGGCGCCGTCAATGCTTCAGGCGCAGCCGATCGACTATCATATCCTTCGCTCCTCGATCGCGCTGGTGCGCGGGACGATGCATATCCGTCGGCTCTTCCTGGCGATCATGTCGATCAGCCTTTTCTGGGCGGTCGGCTCGATCCTGTTCATCCAGTTTCCGCCACTGGTGAAGAATGTCCTGACCGCCGACAAATCAGTCGCCAGCCTGTTCCTCGCCATCTTCTCGATCGGCATCGCCATCGGCTCGATCGCGATCAACCGCCTGCTTCAGGGGCATGTTTCGGCCAAATATGCGCCTGCCTCGGTTATCGGCATGGGGCTGTGCATCGTGGCCTTCCACTTTGTCTGCGCCATGTGGCCACCCGCGCCCGATGGCCAGATGCTCTCGTTGAGCGACTTCATGGCGCATCAATTGGCCATTCCGCTTTCGCTTTGCCTGCTCGGCGTTGCGACCTTCGGGGGCATGTTCGTCGTGCCGCTCTACGCTTTCCTCACCACCACGGTGGAAAAATGCGAAGCCGCGCGTACCGTAGCAGCCAATAATATCGTCAATTCCGGCGCGATGGTGATCGGATCGCTGTGCGCGATCGGCCTCAGCATCGCTGGCATGTCGGTGGTGATGCAATTGCTGCTCGTCGCGGTTCTCACCCTGCCTTGCGCGGCGATGGCGTGGAAACTGCACAAGGCCTGCGACGGCCCGTTGTGCCATTGACCAAGGCGGAACACCGGCACACGCCGGTGTCCAGCCTGGCATGGCCTTCAGCGGCTCAGGAAATGAAGCTATAGAAAGCGGTGAAGAAGGCGCAGAAGCTCAAACCGAACAGCTTCCAGTCGCTGTCATCGTCCACCGCCCGCGCCTTCGTCTTGGGTGCTTTGTCCATGACGCGCAGCACATGGGCGGGCAGCCGCTGGCGAAAGGGATGGCGGGCCGATTCGGTGGTGAGGACGAGGATTCGGTTTCTCATGATGGCAAGTTAACGCATTATTTACCTTTTGGGCTATCGCTTTTGCGCGCTGATTTCCGCCTGTCCCGCCACGGGACAGACTTGACTGTATCACTTTAATAACACAGCATGGCTGCACCGATGACCGAGTCCGCCCCTGCCGATCCGCCAGCGCCGCCCCGCGAATTCGGTGCCGGCCCGCCCAGCGCCTTTGCGCCACCCACGCCTTGGCGACGGCGGCTGCAGATCATGGGCTGGATCATGGCAGCGGGCCTCGCCCTGCTGATGATCGCTATCGCCTGGCTCGCGGTCACTGCCCCGCTGTCGCAATCGCTCAAGCCGATCGCTCCGCCCAGCCTCAGCCTGATGTCGGCAGACGGCCACCTCATCGCCCGGCGCGGCGCGGTGATCGACACGCCGGTGACGATGGCAGAGCTCCCCGCCCACGTGCCCCAGGCCTTCATGGCGATTGAGGATCGCCGCTTCGCCAGCCATTGGGGCATCGATCCACGCGGCATCGCGCGCGCGGCTTGGCATAATCTCTGGTCGGACGGCTCGTCGCAGGGGGGCAGCACGATCACCCAGCAACTCGCCAAAGGCGTCTTCCTGTCCAGCGACCGCACCATGGGGCGCAAGGCGCGCGAGGCCATGATCGCGCTCTGGCTGGAGGCCTGGCTGACCAAGGATCAGATCATGGAACGCTATCTGTCGAACGTCTATTTCGGCGATAATGTCTATGGCCTGCGCGGTGCCGCCCGCCATTATTTCAACCGCTCGCCCGACCGCCTCACTGTCCCGCAGGCCGCGATGCTGGCGGGCCTGCTCAAGGCACCCTCGCGCCTTGCCCCTACCAGCAACCTCAAAGGCGCTCGCGCCCGCGCCGCCTTGGTCACGCAGGCGATGGTCGATGCGGGCTATCTGACCCAGGGCGAGCGCAACGCCCTGCCCCCCGCCCGCCTCAATGTCCACGATGTGCCCGACGCCACCACCGGCACCTATTTCGCCGACTGGGTGCTGCCCCAGGCGCGCGATCGGGCCGGTGCCGTCTATGGCGAGCAAAAGATCGAAACGACGCTCGACTGGCGTATCCAGCGCCTCGCCGAAGCCGCTGTCCGCCGTGCGCCCCTGGGCGGCGCGCAGGCCGCACTCGTCGCGATGAAGCCCGACGGCAGCGTCGTCGCTATGGTGGGCGGCAAAAATTACGGCAAAAGCGCCTTCAACCGCGCGGTGCAGGCCAAGCGCCAGCCCGGATCGACCTTCAAGCTGTTCGTCTATCTCGCGGCTTTCCGCGCCGGGATGACGCCCGAGGACATGATTGACGACACGCCGATCACCACCGGCAGCTATCGCCCGGCCAACCATGGTGGCAAATATCGCGGCCGCATCAGCCTGCGCCAGGCCTTCGCCGCGTCGAGCAATGTCGCCGCCATCCGCCTGACGCAAAAGGTCGGCGTCGATGCCGTCATCAAGGTCGCGCGCGACCTGGGTATCACCGCGCCCTTGACCGAGGATCTCAGCCTCGCGCTCGGCACGTCCGAAATTCCGCTGATCGAACTGGCCGAAGCCTATGCGGCGGTCGCAGCCGGAGCCTATCCCGTCCTCGCCCATGGCCTGCCGCCCGAAGAACGGGGCTGGTTCGACCGGATCATGGAGCGCCAGCGGTCCTTCGATGACGACGAACTGGCGATGATCCGTGATCTCCTCTCCTCCGCCGCCAATCGCGGCACGGGCAGCGCGGCGGCGCTGCGTACCAGCACCTTCGGCAAGACGGGCACGACGCAGGACAGTCGCGACGCCATTTTCGTGGGCTATGCGGGCGGCTTGGTCACCGCTGTCTGGGTCGGCAATGACGACAACAAACCGCTCCCCGGCGGCGCGGCGGGCGGTGGCATGCCTGCGCGCATCTGGCGCAATTTCATGAGCGGCGCGATCAACGAACCCGTCGAAGATGCGCCGGAAGAAACCCAGG
The DNA here is from genome assembly GCF_000588875.1 of Sphingobium sp. Ant17. Lineage (GTDB taxonomy): Bacteria > Pseudomonadota > Alphaproteobacteria > Sphingomonadales > Sphingomonadaceae > Sphingobium. The sequence continues at coordinate 86,578 of NZ_JEMV01000005.1, read as the reverse complement.
ACGCCGATCTCGTCAACGCCATCGCCAACATCACGGTGGAAACCGGCCTTGGCAATGTCGGGGTGGGCGTCGATGATGGCGGGATGACCGTCAATATCGGCGGCAGCCAGATCCGCCTTCCGATTGATGAACCCGCGCCAGCTGACATCCCTCCACCCCGCATAACTCCCACGGAGCCACCGGCAGAAGCCGACGGTGCGCCCTGATTTTCGAACCTCTGCAACGGTGTGAACTTCGCCGCATGCATTCCTGCCCAATCCATCTCAGCGACGGTGTGAACTTTCCAGACGCGCCGCTGCAAACCGGCCCTAAACCCCCGGCAACATTATCCTCATTGACCTTGGACGTGCCTGCGCATAGCAGGACCGCGCTTTTCCAACCAAGAGTGACCAGACAATGACCTATGTCGTGACCGACAACTGCATCCGCTGCAAATATATGGATTGCGTCGAGGTCTGCCCCGTGGATTGTTTCTACGAGGGTGAGAATATGCTGGTCATCAACCCGAGCGAATGTATCGATTGCGGCGTGTGCGAGCCCGAATGCCCAGCCGAAGCGATCCTGCCCGATACCGAAAATGGCCTGGAAAAATGGCTGGAGCTGAATACCAAATATTCGGCCGAATGGCCCAACATTACCGTCAAGGGCGATGCCCCTACCGACGCAGACGCGATGAAGGGCGTCGAGAAAAAGCTGGAGCAGTTCTTTTCGCCCGAACCTGGTACAGGCAGCTGATGGCAGCGCCCATTCGGCGCTGCTAACCATCCCATTTTACACCGCGCGCCCGGCGTTTATGTCCGGGGGTGGTAATTTTGTTACGAATCTGCTAAATAGCATCGTAACGGACGGGCATATGCGCTCGCCCCTGGAGTAATTGCTTCATGTCTTGACGGTGACGCCGCGGTCCTCCCGGCATGTGACCCCTATCGCATGCGTCCTGCGTCGGCCCCGTTCCCCGGTTGAATTGGAAAGGTTGCAAATGGCTGCCAAAGCGCTGTCCTTTGACGTTGGTGATTATGTCGTTTATCCCAAGCACGGTGTCGGTCGTGTAATTGAACTGCAAAAAGAGCAGATCGCCGGTATGGATTTGGAGCTCTATGTGCTCCGTTTCGAAAAAGAGCGCATGACGCTCCGCGTACCGACCAACAAGGCCGAAGGCGTCGGTATGCGCAAGCTGTCTTCGAACAAGACGCTCGAAGAGTCGATGGAAACCCTCAAGGGCAAGCCCAAAGTCAAGCGCACCATGTGGTCGCGCCGTGCCCAGGAATATGAAGCGAAGATCAATTCGGGTGACCTGGTGTCGATCGCCGAAGTGACCCGCGACCTGTTCCGCGCCGATGACCAGCCCGAACAAAGCTATTCCGAGCGTCAGATTTTCGAAGCCGCCTCCAGCCGCCTCGCCCGCGAACTGGCTGCGATGGAAGAAACCGACGAGCCCACCGCGCTCAAGAAGATCCTCGCGATCCTCAACGAAGCCGCGCCCAAATATGTCAAGGTCGAAGGCTGACGCGCCTTCGTCCGGCAAGCATAGGCCTAAAGTAAAAAGGGGCGCTCGGCATGGCCGGAGCGCCCCTTTTTCATGGTAGCGGCACGAACGCGCCCTTCGCCCGGTCCTTTATCACATGGTCGGCCCGGAACACCGAACCGCTCATGGTGATATAGACGCCCGCTTCCGCCACCTGCGCCGTGGCAAAAGCCATGCCGAGATTGAAGCTCGCATCGCTCTCGCCAAAGCGCGCGGGCGCGAGCGCGCCGACGAGCACGATCGTCTTGCCTTCGATGCCCGCCAGCGCCTTGGCCGTATCCGTCATCGTGTCGGTGCCATGCGTAATAATGATATGCTTTTCCGCGGCAGCCGCCACCCGGGCGTAGATCAGCGCCCGATCGCGATCATCCAGTTCCAGGCTGTCCTTGCGGGTAACCTCCTCGATACGAAAGGGTCGCTTGACCCGTGCCACGTCCAGCAGCTTGGCCATCACAGTCTCGCCCACCTGATAGTCGGACAGCGCGTCGAAATAGACTTTGTCGATCGTGCCGCCGGTGGTCAGCAGCAGGATCGGGGTATCGGCGGACAACATGGCAAGGCTCCAGACAGGGAAGGCACGCTCCTAGCGCAAATCATCCCGTGCCGGAACCGGCCTATTCCCCCCGCGCCATCGCTTCGCCGCGATCCCGTGCTGCCGTCAATGTGTCGATTAGCAGACTGAGCAGCCGATCGTCAGCATCGAGGACGTTCATCCCCTCCCGCGTCATGCCGCCGGGACTGGCCACCCGATCGGCCAGCAGGGCCGGGCTGTCGCTTGCGCCCGCGGCCATGCTCGCTGCCCCCTGTACCGTCGCCAGAGCCATCCGCGCTGCCTGATCAGCGGGAATGCCCAGTGTCTCCCCGGCGCGTGCCAGTGCATCGATGAAGCGGAAAACGAACGCAGGGCCACAGCCGGACAGGGCCGTTACTTGATTGAATAGCGCTTCGTCCTCCACCCATTCAGCAAGGCCCAGCGGACAGATCAACCCATTGACGGCGTCTCTTGCGGCCGGTTCAGTCCGGGCATCCGTAAAAAGCGCGGTCACGCCCTTACCCAACCCCACCGGCAGATTGGGCATCGCGCGCACCACATCCCGAACCTGCGGAAAACGCGCGCGCAGGTCTCCCAAAAGCGTCCCCGCCAGAATCGACATGATCCTCGTGTCACCCTTGCAAAGCGGTGCAAGCGCTGCCGCCACATCGCCAATCTGATAGGGCTTCATGCCCAGCAACACAGTCGTCCCGGCGGGCAGTGCGGCCGGATAGTCGGTCACCACGCGCACACCGTCGGCGACCGGCTTGCCGCTCGGCCGCAGCACCATGACCTTTGCCGGATCGAGCCCGCAAACGAGCCAGCGCGACAGCATCTGCCCCGCCATATTGCCGCAGCCAACGAGAAAGAGATGGTCAGGCCAAATCGTCATTGGTGATAACTCAGGCTTCGCCGCGGGTTTCGATCAGGCTGGCGGATATCGCCTCCGACGGCGATTTTCCGCCCCATAATACGAACTGAAACACCGGATAGAAGCGCTCGCATTCGTCGATAGCGGTTTCAACCAGCAATTGTGCTTGATCGAGCGTGAGCGTTCCACCCGCCCCTAGCAACGCACCATGGCGGAAGAGAATGATTCCGCTGGACGACCAGAGTTCGAAATGGCCGAGCCAGAGCTGTTCGTTGATCAGGCCCAGCGTTTCATAAATGACGCCGCGCTTCTCATCGGTAACGCGGATGTCAGGCATAGCCAGCAACTGCAAGACCTGGTCCTCGTCGCGCCAGATGCCACGCAGTTCATATTGCGCCCACGACCCTTGGGTATTGGCGACGATCTCATCCTCGCTAACCTGCTCGTAGCTCCAGCCATGGGCCTCATAAAAGGCCGCCAGCATATCGATCGGGGCGGCCTCCTGACCGCCATGTTCAAACTCGTCACTATCCATCATCGGCGCGCCTTATCACCGCATGCGGCGAAAGGACAGACAGGATCAGTTCGCGTCGCTTCCCTTGGGCTTGCTCGCCTTGACTGTCTTGGTAACGGGTTCAGACGTCCGCCCCTCCAGCGCGTCGAGCCGGGCTTTCAGCAATTCGACCTCTTCGCGCGCGGCGGCGGCCATGGCCTTGACCGCATCAAATTCCTCGCGCGACACGAACTCCATGCCGCCGATCCATTCCTTCGCCTTTTCGCGAGCGTTGGTCTCGAACTCGCGGCTCATGCCCGCCACCGTCCCGGCAGCGCCGTTCACCAGCTTGGCCAGATCGTCGAAAAAGCGGTTTTCGCTCTGCATTGCTCATGTCCTTTGCGGCGCGCGATGGAACCCGCGCCAAAAATCATATCTGGGTGCTGAGCGCCGGTGCGACAAGGGTCTCGGCGTCGGGATTGAGCCGCCCAATCTCATAATTGAGGAATGAGGCGAAGGCGAGCCAGGCAAGATAGGGCAGCAGGAGCAGGCCTGCGATACGCCGTACCCGGCCGAACAGCCAGGTCGTTATCGCCACGACGATGATAAGCGCCACTATCAGCATAAGCGCGCTGCCGACCTGATGTGCGCGAAAAAACAGCGGTGACCAAGCGAGGTTCATGAGCAATTGAAGCAGGAACAACGCAATTGCCGGTCCACGCCCCTTGGCACCGCGCGCATGGAGAACAATCGCCAGCGCCAGGGCCATCAGCACGTAGAGGATCGTCCAGGCAACGCCGAACAGCCACCCCGGCGGCATAAGCGCGGGCTTTTCGAGCGCGTCGAACCACCGGTTGCCATAGCCGCTATTGGCCAGCCGCCCCGACAGAAAGCCCAAAACTACGATGACTGGAACGGTAAGCAATGCCCAACGCAGATAAGCGAGGCGCAACTGGCCTGGGGACGCGATCTCGTTCATCGGCAACGCTTCTCCATAAAAAAACGTCATTCCGCCGGTTCAGGCGAATCCTTCAGCGCCGAATCCAGCTTGCGGCCGACGGTTTGCGGGGAAACCGTGCGCTTGGCAACGCGCGAATAGAAGATCGGAATCAAGAACAATGTGATTAGGGTGGCCAGGCTGACACCCGATACGATCACGACGCCGATCGACTGGCGCGCCGCCGCCCCTGCCCCGCCGCGGATGACCAGCGGCACTGCGCCAATGACCGTCGCGATCGAGGTCATCAGAATGGGCCGCAGACGGCGGGTCGCCGCCTCCCGAATAGCCTGCCCCACCTCCATGCCTTCATCGCGCAACTGATTGGCGAATTCGACGATCAGAATGCCATTCTTTGCGGCCAGCCCCACCAGCATGACAATTCCGATCTGGCTATAGAGATTGATCGTGCCGCCCGTGAGGATCAGCCCGATCACCCCGCCTGCCACCGCCAAAGGCACGGTGGCGATGATCACGCCGGGATGGATGAAACTTTCAAACTGGGCTGCAAGCAACAGAAAGACGATCACGATGGTAAGCCCGAAGATCAGCCAGATGGACCCACCCGTCTCGCGCAACGACTGGCTTTCGCCGCGATAGCCGATGGCCAGCACTTCAGGTGCCTGCCGTGCTTCATTTTCCAGGAATGCCAGCGCGTCGCCGAGCGATGTTCCGGGTGCGAGCGCTGCGGTCAGAGTGATGGCGCGCAGCTTGTTGAAGCGGTTGAGCTGGCGTGGTCCAGCGACTTCCCGCACCGTCACTACGGACGATAAAGGCACCAGCGCGCCGGTACGGGTGCGGACATTGATGCGCTCAAGATCGGCCAGGGATTCTCGCCCCTCATCCTCTGCCTGAACGATAACTCGATACTCTTCACCGCGATCGACATAGGTCGTCACGCGGCGCGATCCGAGCAGGCTTTGCAAAGCCTGGCTGATGTCGTTGACTGAAATGCCCAGATCGCCCGCCCGTTGCAAATTGGTCTCGATCCGCATCTGCGGCTTTGTTTCTTTATAGTCGCTGTCGAGATTGATGAGACCGGGATAGTTGTCAGCCGCCGCGGTGATCCGGTCGCGGGCCGCAACAAGCCCCTCATAGGTCGACCCGGCGAGCACGAGATTGACAGGCAGGCCACGCCCTCTCCCCAGGCCGGACCGTGGCGAGGCGTTTCCGCGCACACCGGACTGGTTGGCGATCACCTTATTGATGATCGTCGCAACCTCCGCCGTCGTAATCGTGCGATCTTCCCAGGGGCGCAGAAAGGCAATGACGTTGCCGCCGTTAAAATCGTCGGTCGTGCCAAAGCCGCTGGGAGTGCGGATAATAAGGTTCTGAAGCGTACCATCCTCGCGCAGCGGGGCCAATTCGTCCTCGATCTTGCGCATATAGCTTAGCATTCGCTCATAGCCGGTGCCTTCTGGCGCGCTGATCTGGCTTTCGACGACGCCGGTATCTTCGGCCGGGGCAAGTTCGCTGGGCAATAAGGTAAAGAAAAATGCCGCACAGGCGAGAAACAAGCCGACCCCGATCAGTGGGATCAACGGCTTGTTCAACACCCGGTCCAGCGATTTGCTATAGCCATTTTCTAACCGCTGGAAACGGGCGTCGATCCAGCGTGCCAAGCGCCCGCGTTCCGCATTGTTGAGCAATTTGGAGCAAAGCATCGGTGCAAGGCTGAGCGATATGAAGCCGGAAAAAGCGATCGCGGCGACCATCGCAACCGCCAGTTCGCGAAACAGGAGGCCAGTCTGCCCCGCGAGGAACATAACCGGGACGAACACGGCGCAAACGACCAGCGTCGTTGAAATAATGGCAAAGCCGACCTGCCGTGTGCCAAGATAAGCCGCGACGAGCGGATCCTCACCCTGCTCGATACGGTGATACACATTTTCCAGCACGACGATCGCGTCGTCAACGACCAAGCCGATCGCCAACACAAAGGCAAGCAGCGTCAACAGGTTGATCGACAGGCCCAACAGCCACATCACCGCGCACGTTGATAGCAAGCAGATCGGCACGGTGATGGCTGGTATGATCGTCGCCCGGACCGACCCCAAAAACAGGAAGATTACCAGGATGACGAGCAAGGCGGCTTCGATCAGCGTGTCATAGACATTCTCGATCGCTCGGCTGATGAAAAGCGACTCGTCCGATCCGATGGCAACGCGCATCCCTTCGGGCAAGGTCGGCCGCAATTGCTCCACCAGCGCCTTGGCCTTATCGGCGACGTCCAGCGTGTTGGCTCCCGACTGGCGCACGATTCCCAGACCAACCGCCGTGCCCGCATTTGAGCGAAAACTATTATAGGGATTTTCGGCGCTTTCCTCGATCCGCGCGACATCCCCTAGCTTGACCTGATACCCATCAGCACCCCGCCCAACCACAAGCCGGTCGAACTCTTCTGCCGTGGCAAAGGCACGTTCGACCCGCAAAGTCTGGTTCTGATCCTTGGATTCGAATCGTCCCGCCGGTAGCTCGACATTCTGCGCACGCAGCGCGTTTTCGATGTCAGCGGGGGTGAGGCTGAAAGCCGCAAGCCGTTCGGCATCCAACCATACGCGGGTCGAAGGACGCGCTTCGCCACCGATGGTGACGCGCGCAACGCCGTCAATGGCGGAAAATCGGTCCGCGACGTTGCGGTCGATATAATCGCTTAGCTGAATCGACGTCCATCCGGGGCGGGAGAAAGCGAGATACAGAATCGGTCGGGCATCAGCATCGACCTTGCGGATTTCTGGGGCCAGCGCATCTTCAGGCAGATCCTCCACCACCGATCCAACGCGATCCCGAACGTCGTTCGCTGCCGTATCGATATCGCGCGACGGATCAAATTCGATACTGATGTCCGACGTGCCGTCCTGCGACCGAGAGGTGATCGTCCTGATCCCCTGCACGCCCGCAACCGCATCCTCGATCAATTGGGTTATACGGGTTTCGACGACCGAAGCGGCGGCACCAGTATAGGCGGTTTCCACTGAAACGATCGGTGGATCAGTGTCGGGATATTCGCGCACCGACAGGCTAAGATAACCAACGACCCCGACGATGCAGAGCAATATCGCGATAACGGCGGCGAAAACCGGGCGGCGGACGGACAGGTCGGACAGTTGCATGACTGGCGTTAGCCTGCGCGTTTGGACGAAGGCGCTGGCTTATCGCCGGCCAGACGGACCGTGATCCCGTCGCTCAACTTCACGACACCTTCGGTCACCACCTGCTGCCCGGCTTTGAGGCCGCTCAATATCTCAACCTTGCCATCCTGGCGAATGCCGGTTTCAACCTTAATCCGCTTCACTTTGCGATCACCCAAGACAAAGACGAAACGGTCTTCGCCATCGCCGACGATCGCCAGTTCCGGCAACGCGAGCGACTGGCGCTGGCGCGACGCGACGCTGACGGTCAGCAGCATGCCGGGTTTCAGCGTCCGATCGGGATTGGGCAATATGGCGCGGACCCGCACTGCGCGGGTCGCCGGGTCGATGACCGGATCGATCGTCGCGATCGTGCCATTATAGGGCCGGTCGGGCCAAGCCGCGGATATGGCTTTGATCGGCTGTCCGGCCTGGATCGAAGACAAGCGCGTTTCTGGTATGGTGAAATCCAGTTTGATGCGCGATACATCACTAACCGTAGCGATGGCCGTGCCCGCCGATACGATCGACCCGGGCGAAACCGTCCGCAAACTTGCCCATCCAGCGAAAGGCGCGCGGATCACCCGGTCGCCGATCGATGCGCGTGCCTGATCGGCGCTGGCGCGGGCGGCATTGGCGAGAGCGAGTTGCTGGTCCAGCGAGGACGCCGTCGCAAAGCCGCGCGTCTTGAGCGATTGGACGCGATCAAGTTGCTGCCGCGCCTGCAATGCCTGCGCCTCGGCAGCGGCCAGTTCGGCCTTCTCCTGGCCGACTGCCAATGTCGCAATCACCTGCCCATTTTTGACATATTCGCCATCGGCAAAATTGATCGATGTGATCCGCTCCGTGACGGGCGCGGACAGGACCACCTGTTCATTGGCAAGCGCGGTCCCGACTGCCTCCAGCCGATCGGTAAAGGTCGCCGTGGCAACCGGTGCCGCCTCGATCAACGGGACCGCGCGGGGTGCCTGCGCCTTTTCCCCGCCGCAACCGGCCAAGCAAAGCGCTGTAAAGACAAGGGGAAGGAAAATTCGCATGACGGGGGGCTAACGGGCCTTTGCAAGCGGCACAACATGACCTTTTGCCGCTGAATGAACTTACTGGCGAGAAACGAACATGGGGCGTTTATCCACCAAGCCGGGCGTAGATCAGAAATTCGATATTGCCTTGAGGCCCCGTAATCGGGCTTTGTGTCAGGCCGATAACAGTCCAGCCCTGCGCATCAATCCATGTGCGAACCTCCGCGCACACCCGATCATGAATGGCCGGGTCACGCACCACACCCCCCTTGCCCACTTCGGCACGGCCAGCCTCGAACTGGGGCTTAATCAGCGCCACCAGCAACGCGCCGTGGCGGGCGAAGGTCATTGGCCGTTCCAGCACCTTGGACAAGGCTATGAAGCTCGCGTCGCAGACGATGCAATCGACAGGCTCGGGGATATGCGTCTCGGTCAGGATGCGCGCGCTGGTCTGCTCATGAACGATCACGCGATCGTCCGAGCGTAATTTCCAGGCAAGCTGGTTGGTGCCGCTATCGACCGCATAAACCCTTGCTGCGCCATGAGTCAGCAGCACATCGGTAAAGCCGCCAGTCGAACTGCCGACATCCATCGCGACCTGCCCCGTCACATCGATACCGAATGCGTCAAGCGCATGGGCAAGCTTGATCCCCCCGCGCGACACCCAGGGATGGTCTCGACCGCGCACGTCGATCGCAGCGTCGGGGGCGACTTGCTGGCCTGCCTTCTCGACTTTGCGATCACCTAAAAAGACATGGCCTGCCAGGATCAGCGCCTGCGCGCGGGCACGGCTTTCGGCCAGGCCCAGATCGACGAGCAATTGGTCGGCGCGCATCTTGGCCATCACCGTACCAAGTCGGTTAGCGTCGCGACGCTCAGCAATTGCGGTAGTATTCGCGCCTCCCGCCCCGGCGCATACCAAAGGTAGAGCGGCACGCCCGAACGGCCTTGCGCTTCAAGGAAACGGGTTATGGCGGGATCGGCATTGGTCCAGTCGCCGACCATCACCGTTACGTCGGCCTGCTCGAACGCGCCGCGGGTTTCGGCCCGGTCGATGGCTGCGGCTTCATTCGCCTTACAGGTCAGGCACCAATCAGCGGTGAAATAGAGGAAGACCGGCTTGTTAGCTGCGCGCAGGCTAGCGAGTTTTGCCGCATCGAAGGCGATATGATTGGAACTTGCTACTGCGGCAGGGGCCTGCGTTGGCAAGGTGAACACCGCGCCGACGAGCAATCCCACGCCGAGCAAGGCGGTAACCAGTCCACCGCCCCGGCCGGCGCGCTGCCGCATGCCAAGCCACCAGAGTAACAGCGCCAATGTGAGCGCCGCCCCCAACCCAATGGTCATACCCGAAACGCCACGCTGTTGGCCCAAAAGCCAGGCGAGGCCAAGCGCGGTCAAAAACATCGGGATGGCGAGGGTTTTCTGCAGGCGGCCCATCCATGCGCCGGGCTTGGGCAAACGCCGTCGCAGGGCGGGAAGATAGGCGAGCAGCAGGAAGGGCAGCGCCAGCCCTAGTCCCAACCCGGCGAAAACCGCCAGCGCGGCGGCTAGCGGCAGCAACAGCGCCGCGCCCATGGCAGCCGCCATGAACGGGCCGGTGCACGGCGTCGCGACGAAGGCCACCAGCGCGCCGGTCCAGAACGAGCCAACCAAGCCCCCTTTGCCCGCCAGCTGATCGCCGCCACCAATGGCGCGGAAATCGAACAGGCCCGCCAGATTGAAGGCGATCAGCGTCACCAGCAGCAACAGGCCGAGGATGATACGCGGATCCTGCAGCTGGAACGCCCAGCCCGCCGCCGTTCCCGCTGCACGCAAGGCGAGCAAAGCTCCGCCCAGAGCAAGACAGGTCATGATCACACCCGCCGTATAGGCCAACGCCTCCCGCCGGACCACGCGCTCATCACCCCCTGCCTTGGCCAGCTTCATGACCTTGAGGCCCAGGATCGGAAAGACGCAGGGCATGATGTTAAGCAACAAGCCGCCGAGCAAGGCCCCACCGAGTGCGGCAAGGATCGCCCCCGCCTGCTCCCCGCCCGGCGATGCGGCAACCGCGCCGGGCTGTGCCGTCAACAGGAAGCCGACATGATCGCCGGTTCTCAGCACGGCCTGCACGTTCCCGCCCTTGCCGCCTTCGCCCGCATCGGTCTCGATGAGCAGTCTGTCACCATCACGAGCAACGCTCTGCGGTGCGGCGTAGCGGGTAAGACCTTCTGCCAGCGGAAAAAGATGGACATCACGCGCCTGCGCATCCGCCGGAAAGGGCACCGAAAGGCGCAACTTGCCGTCGGCGATGGCATAGGTCGCCATACTGCCCAAAGGCCGGGGCAGATGCGTGCGCCAGGCATCGAACCGAGCGCGATCGGCAGCGCTGGCTTGTCCCTCGCCCGCCACCAGGTCGAGCGCCATTTCGCCGCTTTCAGGCACACATACCTTGTCGGTACAGGCAAGCCATTGCGCCTTCACCCGCACCGGCAGGCGTGTGCCGCGTGCGACATCGGGCGCGACGGTCAGGTTCGCCAATAGGCCATAGGGGCCTTCATAAACATGGTTCATCAGGCCGGAGATCAACAATGTTTCTGGCACCGGATAGCGCAGCGCACCGACGCTGACGCCCTTGGGCAGCGTCCATTCGACGCTCATCCCCAGTCCGGCGTCGCCCGGATTTTCCCAATAGCCGTGCCAGCCCGCCTCCGGGGTCATGGCAAAAGCGATGGTCGTGCCCTTGCCGGGCTCCGGCGCGGCGCTTTCGGCCACAAGACGCGCGGCGATATGCGGTGCCCCGCTCCCGAATGCGCCCTGGGCCAGCGCGACGGGTGCGGCGAACAGCAACGCCAACGTCATCAATATGGCATGAAAAATCCGCATCGGGCCTCTGGTCGAGTGAGTGACAGCGGGCTAGGTCCGGCGGGGTTCGCCGTCAAGGCTGGAGAAGGTACAGGAAATGTTGAGACACGTCGCCGCCGCCCTGCTGTTGGCCACCGCCATGCCGATTGCGGCGCAGACGCCAGCACTAGCTGCCCCCGCCGCGCCGCCAAAGCTGATCGTCGCGATCAGCGTCGATCAATTTTCCGCCGATCTGTTCAGCGAATATCGCCAATATTACAGCGGCGGCCTTAAGCGCCTGACCCAAGGCGCAGTCTTCCCCAACGGCTTTCAAAGCCATGCCGCAACGGAAACGTGCCCCGGCCACAGCACCATCCTGACCGGCAGCCGCCCGTCGCGCACCGGCATCATCGCCAATAGCTGGTTCGACCTGACCACAGCCCGCCCGGACAAGGCGATCTACTGCGCCGAGGATGAAACACAGCCCGGCAGCAGCAGCGACGCCTATCTCGCGTCCCCGGTGCATCTCAAGGTGCCCACATTGGGCGGACGAATGAAGGTCGCCAATCCCGCGACGCGCGTTGTGTCGATTTCAGGCAAGGATCGGGCCGCGATCATGATGGGTGGGGCAACCGCCGACCAGGTCTGGTGGCTCGGTGGACCGCAGGGCTATGTCAGTTACAAGGGCGTCGCCAACCCGCCGCTCGTCGCCAAGGTCAATGCGGCGATGGTGCGGCAACTGGCGCAACCCAATCCCGGTTTCGATCTGCCCGCCCAATGCGTGGCCAAGGATTTTGCGGTGCGCGCGGGTAACCGTACTTTGGGTACCGGCCGTTTCGCGCGCGCCGCAGGTGATTATAAGAGCTTCCGTGTCTCACCAGAACAGGATGCGATGACGCTCGCCTTTGCCGCCGCTGCGATCGAGACGATGGCACTGGGCCAACAGGCGCAGACAGACATCATATCCATTGGCCTGTCGGCCACCGACTATATCGGCCACAGCTACGGCACCGAAGGCACGGAAAGCTGTATCCAGGTCGATCGTCTGGACCGTGAACTGGGTGCGTTTTTCGACCGGCTGGACAAGGATGGCATCGACTATGTCGTGGTGCTGACAGCGGATCATGGCGGGCATGACCTGCCCGAACGACATCGTCTAAACGCCATGCCGATGGAAAGCCGGGTCGATATGGCGCTCACGCCCAAGGCGCTCGACGCCGCCATAGCGCAACGCACTGGCTTGGCAGGCCAGACACTAATCTGGGGCGATGGCCCATCGGGCGACCTTTATTTCGACAAGGGACTGACGCCTACCCAGCGCGCCAAGGTAGAGAACGAAACGCTCAGGCTGTTGCGCGCACATCCACAGGTCGCCGCTGCCTTTACCAAGGCCGAAATCGCAGCCACGCCTTCCCCTATCGGTCCACCCGAAAACTGGACTTTGATACAGAAGGCACGTGCCAGCTTCGATCCGACGCGGTCGGGCGATCTGCTCCTCCTGCTCAAGCCACGGGTCATGTCGATTCCCGAACAGGCGGTGATGGGATATGTCGCTACCCATGGCAGCCCCTGGGATAGCGACCGCCGCGTCCCTATCCTGTTCTGGCGCAAAGGCATCCGGGGCTTCGAACAACCATCGGGTGTCGAAACCGTGGACATCATGCCCAGTCTGGCCGCATTGATCGGCCTATCAATCGGGAAAGATCAGATCGACGGCCGCTGTCTTGATCTGGTCGCGGGCGACGGAGATAGCTGCGCGGGACGATAAAGCAGCGCTAGCGTCGCGAACTTTTTGGCCGGGGCAGACAGATTTCCGCGCGCAACCCTCCTTCGGGTCGATTGACAAGGGTCAGTTGCGCGCGCTCCAATTCCACCGCTTTTTGGACGATGGCCAGCCCTAGACCCAGTCCGCGGGTATTGCGTTGCCGTGCGGTATCGAGCCGGGCGAACGGCTTGAGCACTTCGCCGATCTGGTCGCGCGGAATGCCCGGCCCGTCATCGTCGATACGGATCAGCACTTCGTCCCCCACCCGCAGCAGCGAGACGCGGGCACGCTGGCCATAGTGTAGCGCATTTTCTATAAGGTTGCGGATGGCGCGACGCAGCGAAAGCGCATGGATTTCCATCTCCAGATGATCCGGCCCGCGATAGTCGACATTCTGCCCATGATCCTGAAACGCATCAACCACAGTGGTGATCGTAACCGCCAAATCCGCACGCACTAGGGGTTCTGGATTTTTCTCACCGCCCAGAAAATCGAGCAGCGACTCGATCATAGCCCCCATCTCTTCCAGATCCCCGTCCATAGCTTCACGGACATCGTCTTGTTGTACCGTTTCCAACCGCAGTTGCAGGCGGGAAAGAGGGGTGCGCAGGTCATGGCCAACCGCTGCCAGCGTTTCAGTGCGTTCGTTGATCAAGCGATGGATCCGGGTCTGCATCGCATTGAATGCGCGGATCAGGTCACGGACATCGCTGGTCCCCGCTTCAGGCAAGATGACTTCGGCACCCAGGCCGATCTTCTCGGTCGCGCGCGTCAGTTCACGCAAGGGTGCCAATGTGCGTCGGATCAATATCCACCCTGCAATCAACAGCGCCAGCACGGGGATTAGCGCAAGGCCCATCCGACCAATGGTGAAGGCCCATTTGCCGCCGCTATGATGCATACCGAAATAAAGCCAGCTGCCATCGGGCAGCTGCAATCCACCGTTGATTTCCGAATGACGGCTGGGCGATGTTAGGCGCAGCCACAGACGCGATCGTTCCAGCGTAGGTTCCCACGCAACGATCTGCTGCCGCATACGCTCCAGTTCGGGTGACAGTGGCGGTGGCGGCGGCGAGGCGGCCGACCAGTGAACGTCGTAGCGATCCGTGGTCAATCGAACGCCCATGGCGCGACGCTCACCAGGCGGCTGTTCGGTCAGCAATTTGCGAGCAATAACAAGATGTTCGGCCAGCCGACGCGCCTCGTCATCCTGAAGCGATATCTGGCTGGCCCGCTCGTAAATGAGCGTACCAACAGCAAATTCCAGCGTAACTGTCAGCAGCAGGATCGCGAAGAGGCGACCAACCAGCCCCAGCGATCCGTGCATATGCCGCTTCAAGCGCGGCTGACCTCTGCATTGAACATATAGCCAACGCCGCGCACAGTCGTAATTGGTGCGCCGCGCTCCTCCGTCGATAATTTGCGGCGCAGTCGGCTTACCAGCACATCAATACTCCGATCGCTGCTGTCACCCATCCGCGTGCGGGACAGTTCGATGAGACGTTCGCGGGCGATGACGCGCTGGGGATGACTAAGGAAACTGCCGAGCAGGTCGAATTCCGCACCCGTCAGATCCACCAGCCCGCCGGTAGGAGAGCGAAGCTCCCGACGTGGAAAATTGACGACCCAGCCGTCGAAACGGGCTTCATTCTCGCGATGTTCGTCGGGACCACGCTCAAGCCCTACGCGGCGCAGGATAGCACGGATGCGGGCAATCAGTTCTCGAGTACCAAAAGGCTTGGGCAGATAATCGTCCGCGCCCAATTCCAGGCCCACGATCCGGTCGGTCTCGCTGCCCTTGGCGCTAATGAAGATAATGGGCACATCGCTCTTCCGCCGGATCTGGCGGCACAGATCGATGCCGTTGGTGCCAGGCAGCATGACGTCGAGCACGACCAGGTCCACGGGGCCAGCATCGAACGCTACCCACATTTCCGGCCCGGACGAGGCAGGTCGCACCTCATATCCGTGCTCTTGCAAGGCGCGAGCGGTCAGCGTGCGGAGCGGCGGGTCGTCTTCGACGAGAATGATCGACGGAGCGGTCATGAATGCTGCAATGCGCGTGATGTCATGGCGATGAGATAGGGCCGACCGTTTCTAGGGTCAACCGGATCGCACGGGCTGGGCGCGCGCCAGCGCATCAGCAACAATTTGTCATGCGCAAATGCGCTGTACGCAGATGCGAAAACACCGGGACCGATTACTGGCCCCGGTGTCTTTGACGGTATTAGAAGGCGGCCGAAATCGAGAAAACGACCTGGCTGCGGGCAATCGACGAACCATCGGCATCCGAGAAATTCGGGCGAAGATAATTTTCCTCGACGCGCGCAATGTCGGTATCGACATAGGCAATACCAACGGTTAGCGGCGTGCCCGGTACGGCGACATCTGCGCCGACCAGCCAGTCGATATATTTGCCGGTCGGAGCCAGAGACGTGCCATTCGGGCCAAGGCCAGGGTTACCGTTGGAATATCCCAAATGCGCTTTCAGGGTGACTGGCGTATTCGGCACCGAACCGCTTACATCGGCCCAGACGTAAAGATTGTCTTCCTTGTCGCCGACACGGCTCTGCGGCGTATTAGACCAGTTGCCCAGCGCTTCCTGCTTGGGAGCATAAGCGACGCCAACCAAACCTTTCACTGGACCGAGTTGGCTCGAAAGCTTGACATAGGGCTCCGCAAAATCAGTGATGTCGAGACCGCTGGGATACATATACCAGGTCAGACCGACATCGAGCGTCGTCGTTTCATTGAGCGGAATAGCGTAGCCGGCGAACAGGTCGAGTTCCATGTTCGCGCCGCCAAATGTGCCCCAACCCGAAAGATTGGAACCCCAGGCACCGGCATAAGCGCCAGATTCATGGGCCACGGTCAGGCCACCTTGAATGGCCATACCTTTGTCCGTCATGGAGACACCGCGGAAACGATAGTCAGAAACCATCGCGACGCTGCCGGAAACGGTGACAGGGCTGGTGGGTGCTTCCTGTGCAAAGGCCGGAACGCTGGTCATCAGCGCGAGGGCGGCACAGGCGATCTTATACTTCATGAACATTCCCCTTTACGAAAGAATGTTCCGTCCTGCTTCCACGCAACCCGAAAGTCTGTTGCTGGCGCTTCCAGTGTCGGCGGATGCCCTTTGCCTATTCATATTGGCTCGCCAGTCAAACAGCTTTTGTTCGCAGATGCGAGATACTGACGTAGACCGTGACATCAGAACCACAGTTTATTGCTGAATTATGTCAATAAAAAGACAGAAAAATGCCGCCGTGCCGGGGGAAATGGCACGACGGCACCTTGTGTCGCCTGATTTTTTGGGGGGTCAGGCGACCAGTTGGCGCATCCGTCCGGTTGCGCCGAACAATTCGACGGGCGAACCATTGCCACGGCGCCGTTCCACCCATTCGCGAACCATTTCCGCCGTCGTATGGTCGATATGGCCCAAACGCTCGACGTTAAGGATCACCAGTCCACCACTCGGCAGCGAATCGAGCTTGGCCGACAATTTTGGCAGGGTCAGGAAAGTCGCACTCCCACGCAACGCCACTTCATGCGCGTCGCCTCGGCTTTCATCTTCAAGCTTCAGGCGCAGACGGCTGAGGTGAGGGATGAGTTCCAGCATCGAAAGGCCAATACCAACCAGGACGCCGGTCAGCAGATCGGTAGTCACGACACAGATCAGCGTCGCAGCCCAAACAATGGCGGGTAGTGGGCCGTAGCGATTAAGCAAGTGTCGGACATGATCGACGCTGACCAACCGCACACCGGTCACGACCAGAATGCCAGCCAAGGCCGCCATCGGGATTTCCCGCAACAACCAAGGGAGCAACGCCACAAAGCCCAAGATCCAGACGCCATGAAGCACAGCCGACATGCGAGTCTTGGCGCCTGCCTGTACGTTTGCCGAACTGCGGACGATAACACCGGTCATGGGCAACGCACCGGCAAAGCCGCAAAGCAGGTTGCCGACACCCTGAGCGCTGAGTTCCCGGTTATAGTCGGTGCGGACACCGTCATGCATCCGGTCCACGGCAGCGGCCGACAGCAGCGTTTCGGCGCTGGCGATAAAGGCGATGGCAATGGCGATGGTGATGACCGCTGGATCCATCATCGTTGCGAACAGTCCCGCCTCCGGCAATGTCACAGCCGCCACAATTGATTCAGGCACCACGACACGCGCAACAGGAAGGGCGAGGAAGAAGGCAACCAATGTTGCCAACAGCACTCCGACAAGCGCACCTGGAACCAGCTTCAGCGACGCCGGGCGGAACTTTTCCCAGCCGAGCATGCCGCCGATCGTGACCATGCCGACCGTAAAGGCCGTTACCGTGTCTCCGGTGGACAGGCCAAACAGTTGCGCGGGCATCGCCAGCAGGTTGGCTAGGCCGCTTGAAAGCGGCGTATCATCGAACAAAACATGGAACTGGCCGACGACGATCAGCACGCCGATACCGGCCAACATACCGTGAACGACCGCCGGGGAGATCGCCCGAAACCATCCTCCCACGCGCATCAAACCAGCAATGACCTGAATTGCGCCGGCAAGAATGAGGATTGGCCCCAATGCGGACAAGCCTTGTTCGCGAACAATTTCAAAGACGATAACAGCAAGGCCAGCGGCTGGACCACTGACCTGGAGCGGGGAACCCGCCAGCATGCCAACGACGATGCCGCCGATAATGCCGGTAATCAGACCCTTTTCCGGCGGAACCCCGGATGCAATGGCAATGCCCATACAAAGCGGCATTGCCACCAGAAAGACGACGATGGACGCCGTGAAGTCGCGGCCGAATGTGCCGCCGGAAAAGGCTTTCAGCATGATTTACTCCGCCGCCAGGGCAAATTCGCTATCACCGGCCAGGCGACGCGCATGGGGAAGCGCGATCGGCATCGGCTGATCCTCGCGGAGCGGCAGGAAGCGGCCGGTCTCACCGTCAAGGCCCAGGACCTGCCCGGCATGGATGTCGACATACCAGCCATGCAGCGCGATGTCGCCACGCGCGATGCCCGAAGCAACCGACGGATGGGTGCGCAGATGGGCCAACTGAACGACGACATTTTCGAGCGCCATGTTCCGCAGCTTTTCCGCGTCCGTCAGCGTATCGGGATAGCTTTCACTGCACACCTGCTGCGCGGCGTGAGCGTGACGAAGCCAAGCTGCAACGTTGGGCATCTTGGTCAGGTCGGCATTGGTCGACATCGCCTTCATCGCCCCGCAATCGCTATGGCCGCACACGATGATGTCGCGCACGCCCAGAACCATCACGGCATATTCGACGGTCGAAGTTACGCCGCCATTCTGCGTTGCATGCGGAGGCACGATGTTGCCCGCATTGCGACATACGAACAGGTCACCGGGCTGCGCTTGCATGATGTGTTCGGGCACGATCCGCGAGTCGGCGCAGGAAATCATCAGTGCCTTGGGGCTTTGCCCGTCGCTGGCCAGCCGATTGTAAAGCGCGCTTTCGTTAGGAAACACATGCTTTTCGAAGCTGAAGACGCGACCTAGAAGCTCGTTCATAGGGACTATCCTTCTATTGCTATGCCAGTCGGGGGGCGGACCGGCTCATTTCCCACAATAGAGATCGCGTTTTGCTGCGTCGCAGCGGCTTTGTTAAAAAACATGTCTGAACAGCATAATCGTTACGATGCAGTCATAATAGCAATAAATCACTATATTTCTTATGTTTAGCGCCGCTCTACCGCCGAACTGAACATATATCCGACGCGGCGCACTGTAACAATTGGTGCTGGTTCGGACCCATGACGCAGCTTGCGGCGCAGACGGCTGATCAGCACGTCGATGCTGCGATCGGACGAGGGCGCGTTGCGTACGCCCGCCAATTCCATCAACCGTCCCCGCGCGATCACAATCTGAGGATGATCTAACAATACGCCAAGGAGTGCGAACTCCGCCGCCGTCAGATCGATCGATTCCCCGGCCGGGTTCACCAGGGACCGACGGGCAAAGTCCGCTGTCCATCCGTCGAAAAAAGACCTTGGCCTGACGCGGCAGCAACGGCGCGCTCGCCCCGCCCCCTACGGAGCACGGCGCGCAGGCGGGCGGCTAATTCCCTCGCTGAATAGGGCTTGTTGATATAATCGTCGGCACCAAGTTCCAGGGCGACGACGCGATCAACCTCCGAACTATTGGCACCCACCAATATGACCGGCACTTCGCTTCGCGCGCGCACGTCGCGGCACAGGTCCATACCGTCCGGCCCACGCAGCGCTGCATCCAGAACGATCACGCCGACCGGCATGGTCGCCAGTGCATGAAAAATCTGTGTGGCACCACCACTTGGCACAACGCGAAAACCGCTCTCCTCCAAATGCATGCGGATTGCGTGCTGCTGCGCAGCTTCCGTTTCGGTCACCAGGACCAGCGGTGGGGTCATGCTCAAGGAGCATACCATCCAAGATAGTCCTGGTTGATCGTCATTCGCGCATCTCCTCGAACAGGCAGGCGCGCCCAAGAGCCGTATATCAGCGCCGGGCTTAGATCGCCTGAATGTCTCCGAAATTTGCCGAATGTTACAAATTATTGCGCAGGCGACATCGCAGCCTCAGACCGACAATAATTCGGACAAAACTGGCTCCAGCCGCCCAGAGGCATCAAGGGGCAAGTGCGCCAACATTGTTGCCAGCCACAAGGCATCTGTCCCTGCCCGATGGCGCGTAGGACACCGGCGATCAGCCACCGCCATAGCCTGACGTATCTGCATATCAGTCGTTCCCCGCTCCGTCACAATCGTCGAGACATGCTCGATTACGAAAGGCGTGGGCCGCCCCGCAGCGGCCGCTAGCGTATCCAGCCATTGCTGATCGATTCGGCTGTCAGCTACCACACGCCGCCCGACTGCCGCATCGCTTAGCAGTGCCAGCACGATATCGGCGTCCAGTCCCTTTTGCGCGATCGCCGTCCGGTCAAGGCCATGCAATGCCTGCGCTTCCTGCGTCCAGGTCCAATCGGCCCAATCATTATGGGGGCGAATCAGCCAACTGCATGACCAGCCTTCCACCGCCACGCCAACCTCGATCGGGAAAGAACGGCCATGGCGCGGCAGACAGGAGGCTTCAAAATCAATAGTCAGGATAGACAAGGGTGTGGCTCCGCTCTGCGCATGGCCCCGATGATTCCGGCCTGGCCGCCCGCATCGATACATTCCTTTCGCGTTCGACTGTGTCAGAGCGAAGTCAGATGCCGATAGTTCCGCAGAATATTGCACCGAGTGAGGCTCTCGAACGACGAACGGTTTAGGCTGCGTGGAGGACGGCAATATAGCCATCTGCTAATCGGCAAGTCCGACTCCACACGCAGGATCAACCATGACCGTCATCGCCGCCTATCTGTATCGCAACGGTGCCCGCGTCCGCCCGGTAACGATCGACGAAAAGATCGATTGTGCGCACGACAAATCGGAATTTGTCTGGATCGGCATGGCCGAACCGACAACCGCGGAGATGGAAACACTCCGGCACAGCTACGATCTCCACCCGCTAGCGATCGAAGATGCGATCAAGGCAAACCAGTTGCCCAAGATCGACATCTATGGGGACCAATTGTTTATCGTCGCACGCACCGCCCATGTGGAGGAAGGCAGCATCTGCTACGGCGAAACCGCGATCTTCGTAGGGCATAGCCATATCATCAGCGTGCGCCATGGATCGGCCCGCGCCCATCGTGCCCTGCGGCAGGAACTGGAGGCGGTGCCCGACCGGTTGGCCCAGGGCGTGGACTATGTGCTGCATGCCGTACTCGACTTCATCGTCGACGGCTATCTGCCGGTCATCGAAGGCATTGAGGACGAAGTATTGGCGATGGAACAGCAGACCGTCGATCAGTTCCTTGGCCGCGAAGATATCACTCGGATATTCAACCTGCGTCGTCAGGTATTGCGGTTTCAACGCATTCTGACGCCGATGCATGAAGTCGCGAACAAGCTGGTGAAGCTGGACCTGCCCTGTATTGATGTGGACGCGAAACCATATTTCAGCGATGTGCGCGACCATGTCCGCCGGGTACAGACAATGGTCGATGACCTGCGCGAAATTTTAATGTCGGTGTTTGAATTCAGCAACTTACTGGAACAACAACGCACCGGTGCGATCACGCGCCAACTGGCCGCCTGGGCGGCGATCCTGGCAGTACCAACCGCCATCGCGGGCATATACGGCATGAATTTCAACAATATGCCCGAACTGCGAACCCGCTACGGGTATTTTGTCGTGCTGGGGGTGATCACGGTCATCTGCAGCCTGCTCTACACCCGCTTCCGTAAACTTAAATGGCTGTAGCAATATGGTGCACCCGACGGGATTCGAACCCATGGCCCTTAGATTAGGAATCTAATGCTCTATCCTGCTGAGCTACGGGTGCACACCAAAGTCGCTCTATTATGCGCGAACGGTGCGGTCAATTCTTCGCTTCGGGCGGGATGACGGGGAAGGGTAGCGGCGCCACCTCCACGCCCTCGGCGATGAGCGCCTTGGCCTCCTGCGGCGCGACTTCGCCATGGATGCTGGCGCGATCCTGCTCGCCATAATGCATGGCGCGCGCCTGTTCGGCAAAGCCGCGGCCGACCCAGGTTGATCCCTCCAGCGCCTTGCTTTGCGCCTTGGCCAGTGCATCGACCAATGCCCGCATCTTGGCCTCGTCGCCGCCGTTGGCGACCACCGGGATCGTGGCTTCGGCGGACGCCATCACGGCGCGGCTATTGCCCTTGGCCGCGACGGCGGGGGCCATCACCGCTTTCATCACGCGCGCATCGCCGCAGAGCGGGCAGGCGATCAGGCCGCGCGCCTGTTGGTCGGCATAGTCGTCGCTGGAACCGAACCAGGCTTCGAATACATGGCCCTGCCCTTCGCATTTGAGGTCGAACACGATCATGCGAGCGTCACCTGCGCCGGGATCGGGCGGCGGTTGGCAATGGCGGGCACCCGCCCCCGCATCGCCTCGATCCGCGACAGATCCAGATCGACGAGCGCCAGCCCAGACGTCTCGCCCATGTCGAGCAGCACATCGCCCCAGGGATCAACCACCAGACTATGGCCATAGGTCGTCCGGCCATCCGCATGGTCCCCCACCTGCGCTGTCGCGATCATGAAACAACCCGCCTCAATCGCGCGCGCGCGCAACAGTACATGCCAATGCGCCTGTCCCGTCGGCACGGTAAAGGCGGCCGGTGCCAGCAGGATCGTCGCCCCTGCATTGGTAAGCGCGCGATACAAATCTGGAAAGCGCATGTCATAGCAGATCGAAAAGCCCATCCGTCCCCAGGGCGTATCGGCCGCGACCACTTGCTCCCCCGGCCCATAGACCGACGATTCGCGCCAGCTTTCCCCGGTCGCCAGATCGACATCGAACAAATGGATCTTGTCATAGGTCGCGCGGATCGCACCTGTATCGTCGATCAAGAAACTACGATTGGCCCAGCGGCCGTCGGCGCGCTCGTCCTTGAGCGGCAGCGAGCCGATATGCACCCACAGCCCTTCGCGCGCCGCAGCATCTCGGACCGCTGCCAGCACGCCATCGTCCGCCTGACAGCGCAACGTCGCCGCTGCGCGCGTCCGATCGCGGTCGAGATAGCCCGCCATTTCGGGCGTGAAAAGCATGTCTGCCCCCTCACCCTTGGCGCGCGCGATCATCTCCACGATCGCGGCAGCATTGGCGGCGGGGTCGATCCCGCTGGTCATCTGGAACAGCGCGGCGCGCATTTCGGTCAGAGGCCGAGCAAAGCGTCGAGCTTGCCCTGTCGGTTGAGCGCCGCCATGTCGTCGCTGCCACCAATATGCGCGCCGTCGATGAAGATTTGCGGCACGGTCATCCCGCCATTGCTACGCGCAAGCATTTCCTCGCGCTTGGGGCCGCCCATGCTGATATCATATTCTTCGAACGTGACGCCCTTGTCGCGGAACAACGCCTTGGCGCGCGCGCAATAGCCACAAAATGCCTTGGTATAGATTTCGACCTTCGCCATATGCCTGTCATACTCCTTAGCGTTCGAAATTGGGCGTGCGCGCCGCTTTGTCAATCCGCAGCGTCGCGCGGCAAGGCCCGTGCCCAGCACAATAAACGCACATGACTCGCCCCGCCACGATGTAGAACCCTTGCGCAGGCTCCAGCTGTCGCGCCGCTGGTGTGAACATCGTCGATCAACAAGATGCGCTGGCCCTTCACCCCATGCCCATCCGTCAGCGCAAAAGCACCACGCACCGTCTTCGCCCGCGCCGCCGGGTTCATGCCCCGCAAAGGCTGGGTCCGCCGGGTCCGCAGCAGCAGATGTTTTTCGACCTGCAACCCGGTTAGGCGGCCCAGATGATCGGCGATCAGCGCCGACTGGTTAAACCCCCGCCCCCATAATCGCCAGCGATGCAGCGGTACTGGCACGATCAGCGGCGGATCATCGCCACTATCGGGCACATGGCGTACCATCTGTCGCGCAATCAGCCGCGCCAGGCCGATACGCCGCCCATATTTGAGTCGCAGCGCAACGGTGCGCGCGACATCGCCATAGGCCAGCACCGCCCGCGCGCTGTCGAAGGGCGGTGGATCGGCAAGGCACCGCGCGCACTCCGCTCCCTCCCCCATGTCATGGGGAAAGGGCAGGCCGCAGCGCGCGCAACACGGTTCGCCCAACAATTCCATCCCGCCCCAGCAATCGAGGCAAAAGGCAAAATCCTCCTGCACGATCGCGCCACAGCCGGGGCAGCGGGGTGGCAGCGCATAATCGACTAACGGACGGATCGCGCCCTTGAGAAGCGGCAAGACGGACATCATCTGCTTGTCCCCGCTCGCCGCCCGATGCACAAGGCCCACCATGACCGCCCCCGACATATTCGACCGATCGCGCCGTGCCCATGGCCGCGACCGCATGATCGCTCGCTTTGCCGATCACGACTTTCTGTATCGCGCCATGCTGGATGAATTGCTCGACCGGCTGGCCGACGTGCAGCGCGACCTGCCCGAAGCGCTGGTGATCGGCTGCCCTGACGGTAGCGCGAAGGCGGCGCTGGAAGCGATGGGCAGGCGCGTCGCCTGCGCGGATCCGGGCTTCCTTGCTGCACGAGGCGCAAGCGGGGTGCAGGGCGACGAGGATGCCCTGCCCTTTGCCGATGACAGTTTCGACCTCATCATCGCCTGCGGTACGCTCGACAGCGTCAACGACCTGCCCGGCGCCTTGATCCTGATGCGCCGCATCCTCAGGCCCGACGGCCTGATGCTCGCCGCCCTCACCGGCGCGGGAAGTCTGCCCCGACTAAAGGCCGCGCTACTGGCGGGCGAAGGCGACCGCCCCGGTCAGCACATCCATCCCCAGGTCGACGTCCGCGCGGCGGGTGATCTGCTCAGCCGCGCAGGCTTTGCGATGCCGGTGGCCGATGGCGAGACGCTCGACGTCCGCTATGGGGACGTGATGCGACTGATGCATGATCTGCGCGGCATGGGCGCAGGCAACCGATTGGCAGAGCCACCGCCCGTGCTGACGCGCGAAACGCTGATGCGCGCGGGTGCCCATTTTGCGCAAGCGGCGGACTCGGATGGACGAACGGCCGAACAAATGGCGATCGTCTATCTGTCCGGCTGGAAACCCGACCCCAGCCAGGCCGCCCCTGCCCGACGTGGCAGCGCCACGGTCTCGTTGGCTGCCGCACTCAAGGGCAAATCCTAACGCTGGAAGACAGGGTTCATCAACGGCGTCGGGCCCATCGATGTCAGCCTCCCTATCCCGCATCAAGCGGCCGCGTCGATGCCTCCCTGTCGCCGGACGACTGGTCGGTCATCATCCTCTCGCTCTTGGTAAGCGCAGTCCTGGTCCACTCCATTTGCCAATTACCTTCGCTCTGACATGGGTATGGGCGCGCCGGCGATGTACTGGACCGCTGCTACTTGACGCATTGGTCCATTTGCCGCTGGTTAGCGGTGCGTGGCATGCAGTTTTTAGCGGAAGTCAGCTTGGGACGAATGGCAATATATGTCGCATCTTTGACCTGAACATCTGGTTTTGGCGGTTTCAACCGCCCCCCCAAAAAGTAGACGTGTCCGATCGAGAAGCTCTTGACCGCGCGAAAAACCCCGCCTATCTGCGCGTCTCCGGCGGCCTGACGGCCTCCCTGATGCCCGATCGTCTAAAGGTAAGACAACGGACTCTGACTCCGTTAATCGAGGTTCGAATCCTCGTCGGGCATCCACACTTCCCTTCTCCAGCGTTTAACTGGCCGGCAGCGCCGCTGCTTCAGATCAGGCGGCGTCACCGCGCACTATTTTCATTGCGCGCTGACGGCGGCGGGGCGAGCGCGGAAGAGCGAGGACTTCGGACGGATCCTTCTCCAGCCGCTCGACCGCATTGGCCACGAGCAGTGCCAACCCCTCATCGCTCAGCAACCCGCCACGAATTAGGCAGCGGTCCACCAACACGCGGCGGAACGCCGCATAGAGCTTCAGGTCCGGCTGACGCGGGGCGGCCCAAAAATCATCCAGGCTGCTCTGGTGGACGACGCCTGGCACCTTATACACAGCATGGCCCAGCACGACGACCGGTTTGCCGCTGTTGAGCGCTAAAGTCCCCACCGTACTATTCACCGTCACGACGCCCAGCGACTTGCTGACCACCTCGGCAATGTCCCAGTCTGGCAGATATAATACCCGGTCTCCAACGCCATAATGCGCGGCGATCCTGCGGGTCAGTTGCCGCCATGCGACAAGGCCGGGGTCCAGCGGATGACGCTTCACGAGTAGGAAAACGCCTTCGGGCGCATGCCGTGCAAAACTCTTGATCACGAAGCGCAGCGCAGCCCGCATATTTCCGAAAGGCGAGTGGATGCGGATCTGATAATCGGAATTGAGTTGGAGCGGCAGTGTGAAATAGGGCTTGCCCTTAATCTCTTCCCAAACCGACAGCGACCGCTTTGTCTCGGTCTGCCGCGTCAACAATTTATAGCACCAGGCTATGGACTCAAGCAGGAAGCTGTGGGGACGATGCGTTTGATAATAAGGGAAATAGGGCCGCATCAAAGCTGAAGCGATTCCGTTACGCATGGTATTGCGCGCACGAACCCTAAAGGTCGCTGGGATCGACTGCTGATCGTCTTCATATGGCGACAGGCGCTCCGCCTCGGCCAGATACCATTGCGGGTCGAGCGGCAGGGTCGAATTGCCATTCACCCCGTCATCCTGCAGGGTCAGGAAGTCAGGCCGAATATACCCCTCTTCCATGACATGGACGCGCAACCCGCGTAACCGCGCCATGCCATGGGCTGACGCATGATAAGGACGGCAGTCGCCATAGAGGATCAAATCCGTGACACCATTATTGACGACAAAATCGTCAAAGAATAGCGGCCAGTTGCGAAATGTACCGCGATAGTCCGTCGCGTCGCCCGGCCAGTCGATCTTATCGCCACCGTTGATGTTGATCCGCAAGGCATGATGGCCCCGCGTCCGCAAGGCCTCGGCCAGCATCGCGAAATAGGGGCCATGTGGTCCTTGCAGAAACAGGAAAGTTTTGGTCGGCGCGTCAGCCATGGACATACTCAGCCGTCAAAGTCATAAAACGTCGCAACTTCCCTTGCACTGAACGCAACCTGATAAGCCATGTCGTTGGTTCCATGGTGCCGCTCGCCAGGCGATCCGTCATCACTTCGGGTCCGCAAGGCAGCCGGGTGACCGGATCCAGATAGCGTGGATAGAGAATCAGGGCGGCTGCCACAAGTTCGTCCAGCAACAATCGCCGACCACGCCGCCCAACCGGCTCCGCAAGGTCACGGGTCAAGCCCCATCCTGCATAAAAGGGCATCCCATGGACCGTCACCCGGCAGCCACGCATCAGCGCTTCGAACCCGGTCAGCGATGATAGCACATGCACTTCATCGACCGCTTGCACCAGCGCCATCAGCGGCGAGCCGCTATCGATGGCATTGGCATGGGCAAGCACCGTAGCATCGGCCAGATGCCCCTTGCGGTGCCCGGCCTGCACATCGGGATGCGGGCGATAGATGATCCAAGCATCCGGCTCGGCGCGCCGCACTCGCGCGAGAAAATCGAGGTTATCCGCCACCCCCGCCCCGCCCAGCTGCACCGAAAGGTCATCATCGACCTGGCCGATGGCCAACACCGTGCGTCGCCCGGTAGGCAGGTCGAGCATCTGCCCAGCGTCCTGCCCATATTTCGTCACCCCACTTGCACAGATGCGCCCGCGCAGGCGCGCGGCACGCTCCACTAAAGCAGGTGGGAAATCCTGTGTTGCCAGCAATGTCTCCAAATCATTGGCAGCCAGTGCATTATAATAGATGCCACTGCGGTCCACGACGATCGACCCGGGCGGATGTAGCGCCGCTCCCAGCCCGCGCGAGCGCAGAAAGCCATCCTCCACGCGCGCCAGCGCCACGCCCTGCGCCTGCGCTTGGGCCACCAACGTCGGCGGCACGCGCGAAGGCCAGATGGCCAATGCACCCTGCCCATAGCGGGCGCGTCGCAACCCTCTCCGTGGGGACAGGAAAGGCGGCGAACGCTGCCCGTCCCATAAGAAATGGCGGATTGCCTCGCGCTTCCAAAAAGCCATACCGGTCGCAGCGGCAATACCCTGATTGCCGTCCAGATGCCGTCGCCAATCGGCAAGCTGGGCAACGGCATGCTCAGCGCCAACCGGCTCGCCGGTGAAACAGTCCCGATAATGCGCAGCGCCAATACGGTGCTTGAGAGTTGCACGAAGCAAGTCGGGATTGATCCGCACACCGTCCGGGCCAATCACCGGCACCTCAAGCAACCCCGCGACCAGCGCCAGTTCGTCCTCGATCCCCGCCTCGACGCTCTGCGCCTGTGCCAACCGCGTCCAGGGGTCCTCAGAGCCCGCCCAGAAAGCCCCACCACGCGCGCATCGCGGATCAGGTCGAACAGATCATCGGAAATATCCCTATCAACGTGCGTCGCCGGCTCGCTGATCGCAGCGACCGATGGCGCAATGCCAGGAAAAGGCGGCGACCGCAGGAATGGCGGCGAACCAAAGGGCGGGGTCCCGTTTTCTTCTATCATATCCGATGGCGATGGCTTCACCGGCTCACCCATGCGCGGCGGTCAACCCAAGGTCAAGAAACAGACTCTGTCACTTCTTCCAGCAGCCCCGTAATCACGTCGAAATAGTCGCGCCATGTCGGCGCACGCCATTGCGCGATGCGTGCGCATTGCGCCGCGCGTTCGGGCGAATTTTCGGCACCATAGGCGCGGATCATCCGCATCCAGCCCAGCCCGTCGAGGGGGTCGAGATAATCGGGCGCATCACCACCCACCTCCCGATGGGCGATGATGTCGCTGCAGATCACCGGTACGCCCGCCGCCAGCGCTTCGACCACCGGCATGCCGAACCCCTCGATGAAGGACGGCATCAACATCGCGCGGGCATGGCCAAGCAACGCCTGCATGCGATTGTCGGAGACCTCACCCGCCTCGATGACATGGCCGCGCAGCACTTCGCCCCGCTCCAGCATGTCGATGACATTCTCATTTTCCCAGCCGCGCCGACCGATCAGTACCAGCATGGGTGCCTCGTCGCCCAACGTCTCGATCAGCCGCCGCCAAATATTGAGCAGCAGCAAGTGGTTTTTACGCGGCTCGATGGTAGCAATATAGACGAAATAGGGCCGGTCTGGCACCTCCTCCGATGAAGCTCCGAAAACATCAGGCTTGTCCGCGCCAAAATGCGCGACACGGATTGCCCGTCCTTCCAGCCCCCTGCGCATGTGCGGGGCCAATGCATCGATCGTCGCTTGGCTGTTGCCGATGATGCCATGCGCGAAGGCATCGATCGACCGCACCCGCCGCAAATGCTCGGCAGCGCCCTGCGGCCGGGCGAATTCGGGGTGGCTGAGCGGGATCACGTCATGCACAAGCGTCACGAATTTCGCGCCCTCGGCCCGCAAGATCGCGCCCACCTGCGCCGGGTCATCCAGATGATGCGGAGATACCTGCAGGTATATCCGCGGCCGGGTCGCTCGGGGTACAGCGCGTGGCCGCGTGGCGAACATATGGCGGATTGCGGCCGCCTTGCCCTCGGCCGCATCATATGAGCCGGGGTTACGCCATTTGGCCGCCGTAGAGGCCAGGAACTGGCGCACCGCCGCGCTGTTCAGCCGCCCATAATAGCCACCCGCCGGATGCACCGCGGCAAAGCAGAGCCGGTCTGGCATCCGCTCCAGCAATTCACGCGCATACACATATTCGACCCGGTCGATGCCGGTCGGCGCTGGGTGAAAGGAGCGCGAGAGCAACCGCGACAGATCAAGGATGATCTCGCTATCGCCCGCCCCGCCCACAAGGTTGGGGCTGGCACGCTTCGACCGCAGCGCTAGACGCGCGCCAGGTGCATTGAAGGGGCGCAGCACCATATCAGCGCGCGCCAATGATCAAGGGCTTGGCCATCAAAGCTGCGCGCGAATCTCATCCGCAAGCGCTCCCAGCGCGTGCCCATCGGCGAACGCACCCTGCCCATGAGCCGCAAACCGGGCGGCCTGCCCATTCCAGCGCGGCACGATATGGACATGCAGATGGAACACCGTCTGCCCGGCTGAAGCGCCATTGAACTGGGCGATATGCAAGCCGTCGGGATTGAACGCCTTGCGGATGGCGACAGCCACATTCTGCACCGTTGCCATTACCTGCGCCAAGGCATCAGGTTCGATTTCCAAGATGTTGCGCGCCTTGGACCATTTGGAAATCACCAAGGCATGCCCCTTTGACTGCGGCTGTATATCCAGGAAAGCAAGCACATGCTCATCCTCATACAGCTTGGTCGCCGGGATTTTTCCCGCAATGATGAGGGCGAAGGGATTGCCTGCATCATAAGTTCCATCCAGGCTCATCTGGCGTCCTTACTGTATAAAATGCGCGGTTGTCTTGGCGGCGATGTCCTCCGCCGTAACACCCGGGGCCAGTTCAACGAGCTTGAACGGGCTGTCATGATCACGACGACGGAACACGCACAAATCCGTCACGATCATGTCGACCACATTCTTGCCGGTCAGCGGCAGGGTACAGGACGGGATGAACTTAGGATCACCATTCTTGGACGTATGCTCCATGACCACGATGATCTTCTTGACGCCAGCGACCAGGTCCATCGCGCCGCCCATGCCCTTGATCATCTTGCCCGGAATCATCCAGTTAGCGATGTCGCCGT
Source organism: Sphingobium sp. Ant17 (assembly GCF_000588875.1). Classification (GTDB taxonomy): domain Bacteria; phylum Pseudomonadota; class Alphaproteobacteria; order Sphingomonadales; family Sphingomonadaceae; genus Sphingobium. Next base: position 56,254 of record NZ_JEMV01000005.1, on the reverse strand, counting down.
TTTCCGCAACCTCCATCGCGCCCAGCACGGTCAAGTCGATATGCCCGCCACGGATCATCGCAAAACTATCGGCAGAAGAGAAATAAGCGGTCTGAGGCAATTCGCTGATCGTCTGCTTACCTGCGTTGATCAGGTCGCATCCTCCTCACCCTCGAACGGGAAGGGACCGATTCCTAGCATGCCATTTTCGGACTGGAGCGTTACTTCCACGCCAACGGGGATATGATTGGCCACCAGCGTCGGAATGCCGATGCCAAGGTTGACGTAAAAGCCGTCCTTGAGTTCCTTCGCCGCGCGCGCGGCCATTTCGTCACGAGTCCAGGGCATCAGTTCTTCTCCCCATCGATGGGCAAGGCCCACCTTTTATCCATTGGAAAAACATCGTCAAATCCGCCTTTGAGACCGCTGCCATAGACGGGGTTCGGCAGGACGAACCAGCCCCTGCCCCACAAGGCCGCAATCGAAGTGGCTTCCGTCGCCGCACGTCGGGCAGCGACCTGCTGGCCGGCGTTGAACAAGTCGGAAAAATCGCCGAGTTGGTCGCCGCCCAGCGCTATAACGCAATAGCGTGCCGCGATCGTCGCGCGGCGGGCATCCTTGCCCGATCCCATCGCATCGTCGCCTTTGAGAAAAAGCGTCTCGCCATGCACCGCCTCGCCAAGGCCAGCCGTGCGGATCGCCTGCGCCGTTGCCGCTGCGTTGGCGGCAGAACGATTGGTGTTGAAGACCACGGTCACGCCCGCCGCCCGCAATTGCGCCAGCGCCGCGACCGCGCCAGGCACCGGGCTGACCGCGCCTGCGCCGGTGCGCTCCCACGCATCCCATGCCGCTTCGTCAAAGCCTTTGCCCGACCGCGCATCATGATATTCATAGCCGATATTGAGCAGCACGGTTTCATCGACATCGAACACGGCGGCCAAGGGCTTGTCCCCGCACGGCACGAAGCGCGGCTGGTCGAGCGACGCACCCGATGCCAGCACGACGGACTGCACTGGGCGTGCCTTCGCGGTCGCGGTGGCATGGGATGCCAGCATGGCGAAGGCCTGCACCGACAGGGCCGCCGCCTCACCCGACCCGTAAAGATATTGCATCCCGGCGGGCGGATTGGCGGGCGGCGGGTTTACTGTCTGCGGGCTGGGCGCACAGGCGGCGAGCAATGCTAACACCATGCACAAGCTAGAGCCCCTCCCCTTCAGGTTCAAACGAGGCACGTGACTCGTTTGAAGGGTTGGGGTGGGGGCCATCGAAGGCACGGGCTGCACGCCCCCACCCCCGGCCCCTCCCCTGAATGGGAGGGGAGCCAAAAACCTCACGCCGCTTCCCGCTGCCTTACGGTGCGAAATTCGATCTTCTTGTCGTAGGGCGCGCGACGATCATCCGCTTCACATAAACGCCCGGCAGATGGATCGTATCGGGGTCCAGGCTGCCTACCGGCACCACTTCCTCAACCTCGGCGATGCAGATCTTTGCGGCTGTCGCCATCGGATGGTTGAAATTGCGCGCGGTTTTGCGGAAGACCAAGTTGCCGCTCTCGTCGGCCTTCCAGCCCTTGATGATTGCCACGTCGGCGAAGATGCCGCGTTCCAATATATAATCCTGCCCGTCGAAACTCTTGACTTCCTTGCCCTCGGCAACGGCCGTCCCGACGCCGGTCTTGGTATAGAAGCCGGGAATGCCAGCGCCCCCTGCGCGACAACGTTCGGCCAGCGTCCCCTGAGGGCAGAACTCCACCGCCAACTCGCCTGCCAGATATTGCCGCTCAAATTCCTTATTCTCGCCGACATAGGAGGAGATCATCTTCTTGACCTGGCGGGTACGCAACAGCTTGCCCAGCCCCTCGCCGTCGATCCCGGCATTGTTGGAGGCGATGGTCAAATCCCTGACGCCCGAATCGCGGATAGCATCGATCAGCCTTTCGGGAATGCCGCACAGGCCAAACCCGCCCGCACATAGCTGCATCCCGTCGAAGAGGAGGCCTTCCAGAGCCGATGCCGCATCAGGGTAGAGCTTGTTCACCATCGCTTATTCTCCTCCTCAACTTGATCCTGCCCATAGGGGACAAGCGGGCCGCCGGTCAATTTACTGCGATCGCGAAAACGCGTCAGATCAGCCCGGCGAGTGGGCTGGACGGGTCGGCATACATACGCTTGCCCATGCGCCCTGCGCGATAGGCCATGCGCCCCGCCTCGACGCCTGCCTTCATCGCCGCCGCCATTAACACCGGGTCTTTCGCCTCGGCGATCGCCGTGTTCATCAGCACGCCGGTACAGCCCAATTCCATCGCCTGCGCCGCTTCCGACGCGGTGCCGACCCCAGCATCGACCAGCACTGGCAGCTTGGTGCCCTCCACGATCAGTCGGATCGTCACCCGGTTCTGGATGCCCAGCCCCGACCCGATCGGCGCACCCAACGGCATGATCGCCACCGCGCCGACATCTTCCAGCCGCTTGGCCGCGATCGGATCATCGACGCAATAGACCATCGGCTTGAAGCCTTCCTTGGCCAATATTTCGGTCGCGCGCAGCGTTTCGACCATATCGGGATACAGCGTCCGTGCCTCGCCCAGGACTTCGAGCTTCACCAACTCCCAGCCGCCCGCCTCACGCGCCAGGCGCAGCGTGCGGATGGCGTCCTCTCCCGTGAAACAGCCGGCCGTATTGGGAAGATAGGTAATGACCTTGGGGTCGATATAGTCGGTCAGCATCGGTGCCTTGGGGTCCGACACATTGACGCGGCGCACGGCGACGGTGACGATCTCTGCCCCCGACGCCGCGACCGCCGCTGCATTCTGTTCGAAACTCTTATATTTGCCCGTGCCGACGATCAGCCGCGAGCGGAATGCCTTTCCAGCAACGCTCCAACTATCGTCCGCTGCCGAAGCAATGTCACCACCGCCAACGAAATGCACGATTTCCAGCTCGTCGCCATCCTCGACTAGCACGTCTTTAAGCGTCGAGCGCGGCACCACTTCCAGATTGCGTTCCACCGCCACCTTTTCCGGCACGAAGCCCAGTTCGCTCGCCAGCGTGGCCAGAGTCAGCCCTTCGCGCACGCGCTTATGCTCGCCATTGATGTGGATGGATATGGTGCCGTCGACGCTCACGATATGCGGTCCCGTTCTTGCAAAAAGGAAACGTGTCTCGACTTGGCGCGACACGAGGGGCTAAGGATCATGCCGCATATAGGGGTCGCATCGCCCCAGCCGCAACATGCAAGGGGGATCGCTATGGCGGATAGTCGCAAAATCTATGTTCTGAACGGTCCCAACCTCAACATGCTGGGGACGCGCGAGCCCGAAATCTACGGCTATGACACGCTCGACGACATTGCCGAACGGATGGAGGACGCCGCCACCCGCGCCCATGTCGTCCTGGATTTCCGCCAGTCCAACCATGAAGGTCATCTGATCGACTGGCTGCAAGAGGCCCATGGCGAAGGCGCGCATGCAGTCATCATCAATCCTGGCGGCCTGACCCACACGTCGGTCGCCCTGCATGACGCAATCAAGGCGATCAGCGTGCCGGTGATCGAAATTCACCTGTCCAACCCCCACGCGCGTGAACCTTTCCGCCACAAAAGCTATGTCGGCATGGCGGCGAAGGGAACGATCGCAGGCTTTGGGCCCCTCTCCTACATGCTCGCACTCGAAGCGGCGCTGGAACTATAGCGTCCACAATGTGGCGTTGCGCCGGATCGGCTGGACGTTACAAAGTTGCGCTTTGGCGCAAACCGGCATAGGCGCTGGCCGCCACAGACATGTTAGAATGGCAAATAAGGGTCAACCATGAACGACAAGCAAGACAAGGGCGCGATGCAGGTGGACGTTACCCTGGTGCGCGAACTGGCCGCGCTGCTGGACGACACCAACCTGACTGAAATCGAAGTGGAGGATGGCGACCGCAAGATCCGCGTCGCGCGCAAGGCCGGAGCCATGGCCCCCGTCTATGCAGCCCCCCCCGCCGCGCCTGTTGCAGCGGCACCGGTTTCCGCACCGGTCGCATCGGCAGCCGCTGAACCCGCGATGCCTGCCGGAACGCTGGTCCGCTCGCCGATTGTCGGCACTGCCTATCTGTCTGCCGAACCGGGTGCTGCGCCTTTTGCCCGCATCGGTTCGCAAGTCTCCGCTGGCGAAACCGTGCTGATTGTCGAAGCCATGAAGGTCATGAACGCGATCTCCGCCCCGATATCGGGCACGGTCAAGGCGGTATTCGTCGACAATGGCCAGCCGGTCGAGTTCGACCAGCCGCTCATCGTGATCGAATAAGGCCGCTATACCCCATGGCCATTGAAAAGCTGCTCATCGCCAATCGCGGCGAAATCGCGCTCCGCATCCATCGCGCCTGCCATGAAATGGGCATCAAGACGGTCGCGGTCCATTCCACCGCCGACGCCGACGCCATGCACGTGCGGCTCGCCGACGAGGCGATCTGCATCGGGCCGCCCGCCGCGCGCGACAGCTATCTGAACGTCGCAGCGATCATCTCGGCCGCCGAAATCTCCGGCGCGGACGCGATCCATCCCGCTATGGTTTCCTGAGCGAAAACGCCAAATTCGCCGAGATCGTGGAAGCGCATGGCATCGCCTTCGTCGGGCCAAAGCCCGAACATATCCGCACCATGGGCGATAAGATCGAGGCGAAGCGTACCGCTGGCGCGCTCGGCCTGCCACTTGTCCCCGGCTCCGATGGCGCGATCAGCGACCTGGAGGAAGCCAAGGCGATCGCGGAAAAGGCCGGTTATCCTGTCATCATCAAGGCGGCGTCAGGCGGCGGTGGTCGCGGCATGAAAGTCTGCACCTCGCCCGACGATCTGGAAACGCTGATGCAGCAGGCCGGATCCGAAGCAAAAGCCGCGTTTGGCGATGCGACCGTCTATCTCGAAAAATATCTCGCTAATCCCCGCCATATCGAAATCCAGGTGTTCGGCGACGGCAAGGGCAATGCCATCCATCTGGGCGAGCGCGACTGTTCGCTCCAGCGCCGTCACCAGAAGGTGCTGGAGGAAGCCCCCTCCCCGGTGCTGGGCCAAGCCGATCGCGAACGCATCGGCGGCATCTGCGCCAAGGCGATGGCCGACATGGCCTATCGCGGCGCGGGCACGATCGAGTTTCTTTGGGAAGATGGAGAATTCTACTTCATCGAGATGAACACCCGGCTTCAGGTCGAACATCCCGTGACCGAGATGATCACCGGCATCGACCTGGTGCGTGAACAGATCCGCATTGCCGAAGGCAGGCCGCTTTCAGTCGCGCAGGAGGATGTCGTCTTTTCGGGCCATGCGATCGAATGCCGCATCAATGCCGAAGATCCCCGCACATTCGCCCCCTCGCCCGGCACGGTGACCAGCTATCACGTCCCCGGCGGCATGCACGTGCGCGTCGATAGCGGCCTGTATCAGGGCTATAAGGTGCCGCCTTATTACGACTCCATGATCGGCAAGCTGATCGTCTATGGCCGCACCCGCGAAGGCGCGATCATGCGCCTGAAGCGCGCGCTGGAGGAATATGTGATCGAAGGGATGAAAACCACCATCCCGCTGCACCAGAAGCTGCTGCGCGACCCTGAATTCCTCAATGGCGACTATACCATCAAGTGGCTGGAGGAGTGGCTGGCGCGAGACGGCCAGCCATGAAGGCAAGCATCTGGCATAATCCCCGCTGTTCAAAATCGCGCGAGGCGCTCGCCATCCTGCAAGCAACGCCGGGCTTGGAGGTTGAGATCGTCGACTATCTCAAGACCCCTCCGAGCCGTGCCGAACTCGAAGCGCTGTTCGCCAAGGCTGGCGTCACCCCTGCGCAGGCGCTGCGCAAGGGCGAGGCCGCGGTCAAGGATATTGGCCTCAATACGGACAGCGATTCGGACATACTTCATGCAATGGCATCGCACCCGATCCTGATCGAGCGCCCGATTGTGATCACGGAAAAGGGCGCGGTCATTGCGCGGCCGCCCGAAAAGGCGCGTGACGTTCTGTGACGCTGGAGCGGAGGGCAGGCGATGTGCCTGCCCTCCGCCTTCTCAAAAGCGATATTGCAGCGTCAGCGTGACGTTGCGTGGCTCGCCGAAGGCATGTTGGTTGTAGAAACCAATCTGCGAATAATAATGTTTGTCGAACAGATTTTCGACATTGACCTGAGCCGAAAGGCCGAGCTTGAACTCATATCGGCCCATCAGGTTGACCAGCGCATAGGGCTTGACCTCCAACCGTTCCGCCACGCCCGTCACCGGATTGACCGCGTCGGTATAGCTCAATCCTTCCCAATTGACCCCGCCGCCTACGGTCAGGCTGTTCAGCTTATAGGTGGTGAATAGCCGCAACAACTTCTGCGCATAAAGCGTGTTGATACGCGCGCCGTTCGCATCTTTGGCGCGAAACTGGGTGTAGTTGCCGCTGACCGACCAGCCGGGCAGCACTTCGCCATTCGCCTCGACTTCGAATCCGGTGCTTCTGGCGCCCTTGATCGCCCGATAGGCTTGTTCATTTTCCGTACCCGGCACCCGGATATCGCCGTCCAACACGCCGAAATTATCCTGCTCGATGCGGAAAACCGACAGCGCGGTGTTCAGTCGCCCGCCAAAGAAGCTGCTCTTGAGCCCGGCCTCATAGGTGCTGCCCGATAGCGGATCGAGGAACTGGCCGTTACGGTTCCGTATCTGCTGCGGCTGGAAAATGTCGGTATAGCTGGCATAAAGCGTATGGCCCGGTGCGATATCGTACAGCAACCCGGCATAGGGCGTCAACTTGTCGCGGATGCCGGTAGTGTCTCAGTTTGAAATTTAGCCGATCGCCTGTCGCATCCGGCTGCCGCTTCCTATATGCTTAGCGGAAAGCATGGAGGTTGTATGGGTCGGGTCAATGTATTTTACCAGCACGAGTCAAGCAAGCGCGACGCGATCTGGATTCTAGAGCAAGATGACGATGGTTCGCTTCACGTCCGGTATGAGGATGAGATGGACAGAGGAGAAACCTGGCGGAAGCCCATCAACGAGTTTTTGGCGGCTGGAGGACTGGCGTCGCATCGCGCTTTAATGTCTTTAGTCGATCGCATGTTTGAGACACCTCGTGCCTAAAGGACCACGCGGAGAGAAGCGCCCAGCCGACGCGATCGGCTTGGCCGTCCTTATCGGCAAGATCGCCACTGGCGAGGTCGAGGACGAGCGCGACGAGAAGCTGTCCAGCGCGGCGGCGGAAATGGGCCGGGCAGGTGGCAAGAAGCGGGCTGAGAATATGACGCCAGAGCGGCGCAAGGAGATTGCGCAGAAAGCGGCGGCTAAACGGTGGGGGAAAGGCGAGGAATAATTTTGGGAATATTTTTCTTGATTGTTGGTCGAATTTTGCTAACCTGCTTAAACACGGAATTAAGGGTGTGATATGACCGAGTGGACGCAAGTTGAGGCAATGAGCCAACTCGAACCACATTTCGAGACTCTGGACCTTATCTGTCGCGGCGGCTTGGCTCGGTATCGTGAATATCCTCCGCAGTTCCTGATTGATCATGATGGCCGCGCCGCAGCCAATTGCATTTATGCCCACATGGTCGCTCTGGCTGATGCTGAACTGACTGATAGACCCGGCGTCGTATTCAAGAATATCCGTGGTCTTAAGGTATGGATTCTAGGCGAACGCGCCACCATCCGTTTCAAGAAAATGGACGAAGACGGGCGCTGGACGAATAATCCGACAGAACAACAGCGCGATTTTGATCGGCAGATTGCGTTGCCGGGTATTCCCTATCCACCTTTGAATTTGGTTGTGGGCTATCTCCCTGATCCTACCGGTACAGTGGTGGACAGAGTCCAAGTATCAAAGCCGATGGGTCGCATGATTGATTGGTGCGCCGCCATCGTTCCGACGACAGATGATATCGACCGCAGCTATGGCTGGGTTGATGTGACGCGGCAGGCCCGCGCCCTCTAAATTTTGGTGCAACGTGCAACGGTTTAATCACCATATGCTGATTCTCGCCCGGGATTCCCGAGGCGTTACGCAAGCCCAGTTGGCTGGCCTTCTGAGCATGGGTCAAGGCACCCTCTCCAAATATGAAACCGGCGTCTTGGTTGCGCCAGATGAATTTGCAGATGAGGCTGGGCGCGCTCTAAACTATCCAGCGTCATTCTTCTTTCAGGCGGGGCAACCTTACGGCTTTCCTCCCTTTCATTACCGCCGTCGCAAAAAGCTATCCGCAAAAGCATTGGGCAAGATCGTTGCGGAAATGAATATCCGCAGGATGCACGTCCGCAAGTTCACGACCTCGTTTCAATTGCAATCCAACCGGTTCATCCCTGAAATCGATGTCGATGAATTTCAGGGCCGAACGAAGGCTCCTGTGACGATCGATGATTTAGCACGCTCCCTTCGTGAAAGCTGGATGCTTCCTAATGGACCAATTGAAAGCGTGGTGGAGATCATTGAGGAGAATGGCGGAATCGTTGTGCCATGCGATTTTGGCACCGATCTGTTGGACGCAATGAGTCAGCGCGTAGATGGGCTTCCAGTCTTGTTCTTCATAAATACAAATGCTCCAAGCGACCGTATTCGTCACACATTATGTCATGAATTGGCGCATATGGTGCTGCATACTACGGCCTTTAAAGGTGACGAGGAAATGGAGCGTGAGGCAGATGAATTCGCTGGGGCGTTTCTGCTTCCATCTGATGAAGTGCGCAAGCAGCTACGGAGATTTGATCTACCGCATCTTGCTAATATGAAAGCTTATTGGAAGGTTTCTATGGCGTCTATTGCAGTTCGCGCTCATAGACTGAAGCTTATCTCTGATTATCAGAACAAGATGTTTTGGATTGAGATGGGGAAATTGGGTTATCGCAAGCGTGAACCGAATGAGCCTCCGCGTGAGACGCCGCAGATGCTTAAACGCATGGTCGAATTCCATCGCAAATCTCTGGGCTATAGCGACAGTGATCTCGCCAACTTGCTCTGCATGACTGTACCGGAATTTCAAAGGATGTACGCTTTTGAAACTGTAGCGAGGCCATCGCTCCGCCTTGTAAACTGAACTATTTTCTTGACACTAAGCATAAAAGTTCATATTAAATGAGTATGAACAAGCTTCCTCACGCCAAGCGCATCCAAATCCTCGCAATGCTCTGCGAAGGGTCGTCCATGCGTTCGATCAGCCGCGTTGCAGACGTGTCGATCAACACGGTTACGAAGCTTCTTGAACAGGCAGGGGAAGCAGCTCTTGCCATCCATGACGAAATGGTCCGCAACGTGAAGGCGTCGCGTATCCAGTGCGATGAAATCTGGTCGTTCTGCCATGCCAAACAAAAAAACGTCGCGACGGCCAAGGCTGCACCGGAAGGCGCTGGCGACGTGTGGACGTGGACCGCGATCGACGCCGATACTAAGCTGATCGTCGCGTTCAATGTTGGCGGTCGTTCGGGCGAAGATGCCATGGACCTTATGGACGATCTGCGCAGCCGCCTTGCCAACCGCGTTCAGCTAACGACCGATGGCCACAAGGCTTATCTGGAGGCCGTAGAAGGCGCTTTCGGCGCAGACGTGGACTTCGCCCAGCTTGTGAAGCTGTATGGCCCCACGATCACCGCGCCGGGCCGTTACAGCCCTGCTGAATGCACCGGGATCAAGAAAATCCGCGTGGAAGGAAACCCTGACATCAAACATGTCTCGACCAGCTATGTGGAGCGCCAGAACCTCACCATGCGCATGTCCATGCGCCGCTTCACTCGCCTCACCAACGCATTCTCAAAGAAACTGGACAACCACATTCACGCGCTGGCGCTCTACTTCGTGTTCTACAACTTCACGCGCATTCACAAAACGCTGCGCATGTCGCCCGCGATGGCCGCTGGCATCACTGACCGCCTTTGGTCGCTGGATGATGTTGTTGCTAAAATTGATGAGATGGCCCCCGCGCCCGCGAAGCGGGGGCCGTACAAGAAGCGGGTGGCCTAAGCTGCTTCGCGCTGGCGTTCCGGCAGGGCAGCGCAAAGCTTTTCGGCTGCCGCGCGTAGGGCCTCTGGATCAACGCTTTGCTTGAAATTCCGCTCGAGGACGCCCCGGATGAAATCCTCGCTACTTTTGATATTTTCTTCAGTTTTAGCCATTTACTTCCTCCTGCTCAATCGTGTCCCATGCGCGGTCCACGAGTAGATCGGCAAAATGCTTGATCCAGTATTTTGCTCGAAGCTTCTTTTCGTTCCGATAGTCTTTGAAATCCTCGTGGACTTCCAGAACCGTCACAAGCCCCTTGGAAACATCATCTCGCCTTATGGGCGAGTTGGGCGGAAACTTGGCCTTCAAAAACGCTTTGGTGTCCCTAACCGTCGCAAGCCATCCATCCTGATCCTCCTCGTAGAATCCGATGAGGCCAACATCGCGCATGCTTTGCTCGGCTTCAAGAGTCAGTGCCACTATTTAATCTCCCGTATCGCCTGAACGGTTGCAAAAATCGCCCAACCGAAGGCTAGAAGGAGAACCCAGACTGACACGTTTCCCGTGCATGGGCTTGCGATCCACTTACCTAGCACTCCCAAACCGGCAGCGAGCAACGCCAGAAAAAATCCGACGAACGAAACCCATGCGCGCCCTAGAAACCGCAATTTTACCGATTTTTGCTCTGTCGCGGCATATCCACCGTACGCGGTAACTAGACTGCCGATGTATATCAGAATGAGACCAGCCAATGCCGTTCCGGCTGTGACGACCTCGCCAGCTACACCTGTTCCATCCATGCTGGCTTCCCCCTAGACACTTCCTCTCGCAATCTAACATCAAGATCAATCGAGAAAATGCTGGAGGCGCATAAGCGCTAAATTTCAAACTGAGACACTACCGGATGCCGTAATCGATTGCCATGCCATAATAGCCGCCGGTGCGATCCCAGCTGTTCAGTCGCCCGCCCAGAATCAGCTTGAGCGAATCCGCGAGATTGACCCGCGTCGATGCAAAATAACCCCATTGCTTGGTGGCCAGGTCCACTTGATGGCTGCGCGCACCCCAGGTCGGTTCGGCATAGCTGCCATCCCAGGTCAGGAAATTACCCGGCGTCGCGACATTGCTGCGCGCATAGCCGAAAAAGTCCATATCCTGCTTGGCATAACTGGCCCCCAGCATCAGTTCATGATCACGGCCCAGCAGCGTATAGCTGCCGTTCAACCGGATGCCCGCGTCGAACTGTTTGCGTCGGGCATCAAATCGACTGGGGGAGGCCGACATGCCAAGGCCTGTGTCCGCGTCGGGCTGCCCCGACAGGAACAGCAGCCGCATGTCGCTGCTGTTGATCGTATAATTGCCATAGACGCGCAGCTGCCACCGCTCGCCCAGTTGTTGCGTCGCATCGGCGAAGAAGGTCGTATTTTTCGCCGGCCAGGTCGTCCAGTCAGCCCCGATGCTCTTGGACCGGCTCCAATTGGTGCGCGACCCATCGGCAAACCAGGTCGCAAGCCGCCCCATTGCGTGCCGCTAGCCCCATGATCCTGATAGCTCGCGCCCAGACGCACATGTGTGTCCGTCGTGACATCGGCGTCGATCACACCATAAAGCACCAGCTTTTTATTATGCAGGCGGTCGATGAAACTGTCGCCCTCCTCATATTTGGCCACCACGCGACCGCGCACCGCCCCGTTGGCGGTGATCGGGGTGCTGATATCGCCCATGACGAAGATATTGTTCCACCGCCCAACCGATGCGGTCAGCGTTCCGGTCAGATGGTCGCTGTCGGCATGTTTACGCACCAGATTGACCGAGGCCGACGGGTTGCCCACGCCCGTTAGCAGGCCGGTGGCCCCGCGCACGATTTCGACCTGTTCATAGATGATCACGTCCAGATTGGATTCGCCCGCGCTGAATCCCTGGTCCCACTGCACAGGAATGCCGTCGATCGGATAGATATTGATGTCGAAGCCCCGCGCCGAAAAACCGTTGCGTGAACTGTCCAGCGCCTTGACCGAAACACCCGCCGCATTGTTCATCACATCGCTGAGCGTTCGGATCGCCTGATCCTCCATGCGCTGCGCCGTCATAACGGTCACGGACTGGGGCGTCTCTTGAATGCTCAGGCCCAGTCCCGTCGCTGAACCCAGTTTTTCATTGGTGGTGTAGGAACCCGTCACGATGATCTGGTCCGTTTCCGTCGCATCGACCGGTGCGGTGGCCTGCGCCTGCGCCTGCGCGGGCGCAACGAGCAGCAGCGCAAGCGGCGATGCCGTGATGGACAAAAGAATGGCGTGCGACTTTGGCATGGTGATGCCCCCCGATGACTTAGTTATATTGATATTGCGAATGATTCGCGATAGCCATATGCGTTTCTCGGCCAGGACTGTCAATCGGCTCGGACTGCGTCACTGGCACCATGGCGTACCGATGGGATGATTTGAGCGCTTGCTTTGGCGGCCGGAAGCCGTAGCTTCGCGCATCATGGCAAAGGAACCGGCATTGGCGACCATCGCTGTCTACAGCCTCAAAGGGGGCGTGGGCAAAACCACATTCGCAATCAATCTCGCCTGGGCGTCGGCAAGTATATCGAAGCGGCGCACATTATTGTGGGATCTCGATCCACAGGCGGCGTCCAGTTGGCTCGTGTCCACCGACAGCAAGAGCCGCGATGCCGCGCAGGCGATCTTCAGCAAGGATGTCGAGGTCAAGAAGCTGATTCAGCCATCGACCGTGCCGGGACTGGACCTGATCGCGGCGGACACATCGTTGCGCAGTCTCGATCATCTCTTCCGGGAGATGGACAAGAAGAAGCGGCTGTCCAAACTGATCGAAAGCCTGGGCAAGGATTATGACCGCATCATTCTCGATTGCCCGCCGGGTCTGACCGAAACCAGCGAACAAGTGCTGCGCGCCGCCGACCTCATCGTCATTCCGGTCATCCCCTCCCCCTTGTCGCAGCGGGCCATGGGCGAAGTCGCGCGCTATCTGGTCGAACGCGGCGGGGCGCATGCGCCGATTTTGCCGGTCTATTCGATGGTCGATCGCCGGCGCAGCCTGCACCGCAAAGCATTGGACGAACAGCCCGGCTGGCCCGCCATCCCCATGGCAAGCATGATCGAGCAGATGACAGTGCGCCGCAAACCGCTTGGTGCCTTTGCGCCGAATTCGCCGCCCGCCAAGGATTTTGCTGCGCTGTGGACTACGGTTGAACGATTGCTCCGAGGCGGCTGATCAGGCGATCAGCCGTTCGGGTGCCGCCGGGAACAGAGCGGTGGCGTCGCCAGCGGCCATGGGCCGCCCGAAATAGAAGCCCTGCACCTTCTTGCAACCCAATTCCAACACCATTGCCAGTTCCGCTTCGGTCTCCACGCCTTCGGCGGTCGTTGCCATGCCCAGGCTATTGGCCAGCGTAACAACGGCACGAATGATCGCCAGGCTTTCCGCCACATCCTTCGACGCGCCGACTACGAAGCTGCGATCGATCTTGATCGTGGTGAAGCGCGTGCGGCTGAGATAGCCCAGCGAACTATAGCCGGTGCCGAAATCATCCAGCGAAAGCTGGATGCCCAGCCCCAGCAACTGATCCAGCACGCGCAACGCACCGGCATCCTCGTTCATGAACACGCTTTCGGTGACTTCCAATTCCAACCGCCGGGCGTCCAGCCCGCTCTGGGCCAGCGCCGACATCACGGTCGCGACGAAGCTGGGATGGGTAAGCTGCTCCGCCGAAACATTGACGGCGACACGCACGTCGTCGGGCCAGTTCAGCGCTTCCATGCAGGCGGTGCGCAACACCCATTCGCCAATGGGCGCAATCAGCCGTGCTTCTTCAGCCACCGGTACGAATTTCGCGGGTGAAATTGGCCCCATTTCAGGATGAGTCCAGCGCGCCAAAGCCTCGAATCCGACAACCCGGCCGCTATCGGCCTGCACGACCGGCTGATAGAGGACGTGCATCTGGTCCTTTTCCAACGCCTCGCGCAACGCCAGTTCCAGCAGGCGGCGCTCTTCAGCCTTGGCATGGAGTTGCGGTTCATACGCGCGATGCACCCCACCGCCATCGTCCTTGGCGCGGTATAGCGCCAGGTCAGCGCTGCGGATCAGGGATTCGGAGTCGCGGCCATCGACCGGCGACAGCGCCGATCCGATCGATGCGCCAATATAGAGGATATGGCCGTCAATCTGATAGGAGGCCGACAATATGGCGATGATGCTGTCGGCCAATTGGGCGATGGCATGATTGTCGAGCGCAGCCGGGACGACGACCGCAAATTCGTCACCGCCAATCCGTCCGCAAAATTCCTGGCCCCGGCAAGCCTGGCTCAACCGACGTGCGACTTCGCTCAGCAATTTGTCGCCAATTTGATGGCCCAGCGTATCGTTGATCGATTTGAACCGATCGAGATCGACCATCAGAAAAGCGCAGCCAGGTCTGCGCACCCCTGCGGCCGCCACCGCCTGATCCAGGACTTCGCGCAAATGGCTGCGGTTGGGTAGGCCGGTCAGCGGATCGAAACGGGCGAGTTGCGCGATCTTATCCGCGGATTCGCGTTGCAGCGTGACGTCAGATGCTACCCCGCGAAAACCCAGAAACGCGCCATTATCGTCATGCCGAGGCGAAGCGGACAATTCCCACCAGCGCGTCTTGCCCGCCACCTCGACCGGCAGCACGAGGTTGGAGAAACTCTCGCGCCGCTTGAGGTGATCGGCCAGACTGTGCAAGCCGGCGGCGAACCGCCCGCCTTCCCAAGCGCTACCCGCCAAAATCTGCACCAGCGGCGCGCCTTCCAGCTCGCTTAGTGTCAGTCCCATCGTCTCGGCAAACCGCTTGGATGCGCCATTGATACGGCGCAGCCTGTCGGTTTGCCACAACCAGTCGGAGCCACCCTCCTCATATTCGCGCAGCAGCAGGCTCACCACTTCGGATTTCTCCGCGAGTTGCGCGGTGCTGCTATGCTGATGGGCGAAGGTCCGCGCATAGATGATGCATCCTGCGAGCAGCGACAGGGCATAGCTCGTCGCAAGACCATGCAGCGGCAATTGCAGGCCATCGCCGAACATCGCGAACAGACCTCCGATGCAGGGCAGCAGGAAGGCGGCGGCGGCCAGCGGGGTGGCGGCATAGCTGATTGCACCGCAGACCATCATGCAACTGACCAGCGTCCAGAGCGCGACCAGTTCCTCGGTTTCGCCCGCATGGGACACGATCATCATACATCCCGCCCAGGATAGGCCGAGCACAAAGGCTCCTATCCCGTGGCGACGCAAATCCCGTGCCGACAAGCCAGCATTGTCGGCGCGGCGACGGGGCCGGGCCAGCCACCAGCCAAGCAGCATGCTGCAAAGCAGCGCGGCGCTCCACGCCCCCAACAAGACGGGTGAGCAACAATGGGCAAAGACCTGCCAGACGAAGATCAGACCCAGAAGATTCATCACATGGCGCAACAGCGCGACGCCATCGGCCGCCTGAAACTGCGCTTCCAGCACGCGATGCTGGGCGTCGTCGGCGATATCGCCGAAACCCGTCATCGCCCGGAGATAGGTCCGTTCCCGGCGCTCCGGTTCGCTTGTCTGATGATCCCTCTTGCCCACACTGCCGCGATAGCGGCAATGCGTTATCATTCGGTAACTCTGGTTTCAGAAGACTCAGGCGGCGATGTCGTAGGGGCGGATTTCCCCGGTCAGATAGAGGTTGCGCGCCTTGGAACGGCTGAGCTTGCCCGAACTGGTGCGCGGCAGGGTGCGCGGCGGGACCAGTTCGACGACGCAGTTCATGCCGGTGATGGCGCGGACCCGTTCGCGGATCTGGTCGCGCAGGCGCGAGCGTTCCTCATTGTCCGACGTGCGGCAATGGACCAGCACGGCGGGGGCTTCCTCGCCGCCCGGCGTGGTGATCGCGAAGGCGGCGATGTCGCCCTGCTTGAAGCCGGGCAATTGTTCGACCGCCCATTCGATATCCTGCGGCCAATGATTCTTGCCGTTGATGATGATCATGTCCTTGGCGCGGCCGACAATGTAGAGATAGCCGTCGCTTAAATAGCCCATGTCGCCGGTATCGAGCCAGACGCGGCCAGATGCATCGGGGGCCATGCAGGCATCGGTCGCCGCCTGATCGCGGAAATAGCCGACCATCAGGCTCGGCCCGGTGGTCCAGACCTTGCCGATCTGCCGCTCGCGCAGCAGACCGCCATCTTCGTCGCGGATTTCCACGACCATATCCTTGGCGGGCTTGCCGCAATTGACGATCGAACGGAAGCGCTGCGGCCGGCCTTCGGTCGCGGCGCCGCCGGACAGGTCGGTTTCCTCGACCAGCTCGACGATGATCCCTTCGCCCGGCGGCATGATCGTCACCGCCAGCGTCGCTTCGGCCAAGCCATAGCTCGGCAGGAAGGCACTGGGCGAAAAGCCCGCATCGGCAAAGGCATCGACAAAACTCTGCATCACATCGGGGCGGATCATGTCCGCGCCATTGCCCGCCAGCCGCCAGCGCGACAGGTCGAAGCGATCCTGCGCCTTCGTCTGGCTCGACATGCGGCGCGCGCAAATATCGTAGCCGAAGGTCGGCGAATAGCTGATCGAGGTGCCGTCATTGCGGCTGATGAGGTCGAGCCAGGCCAGCGGACGGCGGGCGAAATCCTCGGTCTTCATATAATCGGTCGACACCTGGTTGGCGACGACCGACAGGAAGCAGCCGACAAGGCCCATGTCATGATACCAGGGCAGCCAGCTGATGCAGCGGTCGCTGTCCTGCACCTGCATCCCATGGCTGTGCGCCGACAGGTTGGACAGCAGGGCATGATGCGTCACCGCGACGCCATGGGGGAAGCGGGTCGATCCGCTCGAATATTGCAGATAGGCGATCTCGTCGCTCTGCGCCTGCGGCAGGGCGCAGGGCATGGCGTCGCGCGCGATGAAATCCTCGAACGCGATGCTCTCCACCGCCATCTGCCGACCGGACTCACCCGCCATGTCGGCCAGTTCACGGGGAAAGAGGAACAGCATCGGGTCGCAACTGGTCAGCTGGACATTGAGCTGGTCGATATAGCTGTCCTTGCCGCCGAAGCTGGTTGGCAGCGGCAGTGGCACCGGCCACGCCCCGGCATAGACGATGCCGAAGAAAAGCTGTGCGAAATCCGCCCCGGTTTCGGCGACCAGTGCGACGCGATCGGTCGGCTTGACACCATGGGCGATCAGGCGATGCGCGCAGGCGATAGCATCGGCGCGTAGTGCGCTGAACGGATAGGGCCGCGCCAGATTGCCGCGCGCATCATGGAAATTCAGGCCTCGCTTACCCCGCGCCGCATAGTCCAGCGCCTCGCCCAGCGTCTCGAAATCCGAGAAGCGGCGCGGCAGGTCATCGGTGGTCGGCGTTGGTGCCATCATCTGTTGCGAACCCGTCATATTGTCTGACCATATGGCCTAAAAATCGTGAAAGCGCGGCCGCTATCATCTTTGACTGCGACATGCACCGGATATTGCATTCCAGCTTTCCCTCTTAGCGGACGAGGAACGGTAAAATTCCGGCCCGACTGTGGCATAAACATGGCGCATGGCCCATGAAAGCGAATATGTCCGGCAAACGCCTCCCTCCCCCGCTCGATGAGGCAATGATGCGCGACATGGCGTTACGCCATGTCGCCCGCTTCGCGACCAGCCGGGGCAAGCTGCTCACCTATCTGCGCCGCAAATTGCGCGAGCGCGGCTGGGGTGGCGAACAGCCCGCCGACCCCGAAGCGCTCGCCGACCGGTTCGTGGATCTGGGCTATATCGACGATGCGGGCTATGCGGTGATGAAGAGCGCGGCGCTGGCCAACCGCGGCTATGGCGCGCGGCGGATCGACCAGGATTTGCGCGCGGCCGGGATCGGCGAAGAAGACCGGGTGCAAGCGGACGCGCAGACCGCGTCCGCAGCTTGGGCAGCGGCGGATCGCTTTGCCCGGCGCAAGCGGGTCGGCCCCTATGCCGCCGGCCCGCTCGACCCCAAGCAGCGGGAGAAGGCGATCGCCGCCTTTTTGCGGGCAGGCCATGATTATGCGCTCGCGCGACGCTGGGTGAATGCCGCGCCGGGGGAGGCGTTGGCGGAGGAGGAGGAATAGGGGATCAGGGTCGCGGCAGGGTCACAGCCTGCAAGTTCACACCGTCGCTGGCATGATTTTGCGCGGAAAAATGGGGCATAAGCGCGCGGAAAGTAACGCCGAAGCCTTGGCGACGCGCCTGTTGGGTCACAATGCGGCGCCTGTCGGGTCACAGGGACGCGCCACCCGCGCATCAGTGACGCGGCTGCCGGGTCGTGGGACGGGAGGGTGGCGCGGGCGGATCGGCGGCGGGATCGGGGTTCCATCGGCAAGGATAGACCAGACGAAATCCTATTTTGGAAGAGGGTTTTGGGTGGGCGGGCATGCGCCATCTATCCCGCCATGCCCTCGAACGGCAGGGCGACGTGGACGACATCTCAACAGCCTTGTGCGTGGGGTGGGTGCAGGAGATGGGTTCCCGCGTCGGCCTGCGGCCGCGCTTCGGCTCGCGGGAATGACGAAGAGGGGTGAGAAGGGGAAGGTCGGGTTTCGGACGGCGAAACTGGAGTAGCAGACTTATGAGTAAAATTTGGCCATAGCTCGCGCCAGCGGATTTTGCCTGGTAGGCTGACATCTATGGACCGAACCGAACCTTCCGAGGATGAGCATATTGCTCTGTATGAACGAGGCATCTATCTTCGTGGCCTGTTCATACAGCGTTACGCGGCAGTGGAGTTTTCAGTCACTCACCTCTTAATGATGTGCCGCCAACATCCCGACTATAATTCATTAGGTAATCTGCCTTTCAAGCTACCTTCCAAGCTGAAGCGGCTGGAAACGATTCTCGACATGGACGGCCCGGTGAAAGCATTCGCAGGCGAACTTCGGTCCATGGTGAGTCTGTTTGTCCAGCTTGAAGAAGATCGGCACTTTCTTGCGCACGGTTTGATGGCGACCAAGTTGAACAATCAAGGAAAGCGGATCATCGCGTTCCGGCTCTATGATCACAAGGGCGGCGTGGTCCATGCGGGTGGATTGGAAATGCCGATTGAAAAGTTCGACGATCTTGCAGGCTTGCTACATCCTGCCTCGTCGGATTTCTCTGCATTAGTTTCGAAAATTGGTCGCCAAGCTCTGTTCCCGCAATGGCAGGAATTGGGCGGCGAAAGAGGAGTATCGACCATACACGGCTGAGAACCGTCCTAACAACGGCCGCTATTGGGGGGCAACAAGTAGGCGTTGAGTAACACCTTTTGGTCGTTAACGGTCTGTCCTTTTCCTCCGCCTTTGCTGCTGTCTCGGTCGGGTGCATCAAAGACCGACTGCAACTTCTCGCGTCGTGCCAGCGCAGGCTGGCATCTCCGGCGGCGGCGGGCGGCGGGAGTCCGTGGCGCTTGTTTCAAGCCTATCGCGCCATCGCCTGAGACCCCCGCTTTCGCTGGGGCGACGCAAAACGGAGCCTACCGGAAGCGCGCAGCATTGGCATCGAGCCCCTCATCCAACTGCGCCTATCCTCACTGCGTTCGGTAAGGCTTCGTATCCTTCTCCCCCGATGGGGAGAAGGGACTGGCATATGGGGTCCGGGCGGCGTGAGTCATCGTCGTCTCCTCCAAAAAGACGGTCAATGCCCCTCCCCATCTTCCACGAAACGCTTTAGGCACGGTGCCATGATCCGCATTACCACGCTCCTCGCCCTTGGCCTGCTCGCCGCCTGTTCCAGCCCGCAAGCCGCACCCGACAATAGCGCGCAGGTGCAGGCCGCGCCCGCGCTGCTGCCGGTCGTCATTCGCACGGCCAAGGGCGCGCATCGCTTCGATGTGGAGGTTGCAATCACGCGGGACGAGCAGGCCAAGGGGTTGATGTTCCGCCGGGAACTTGGCCCCACGACCGGCATGTTGTTTCCGATGGACCCGCCGCGCACCGCCAGTTTCTGGATGAAGGATACGTTGATCCCGCTCGACATGCTCTTCATCCGCACCGACGGGACGATCGCCTTCCTGCAGGCCGAGACCGAACCCTATTCGCGCGTGCCGGTGTCGGCCGGCGTACCGGTGGCAGCGGTACTGGAACTGGCGGGGGGACGCGCGGCGGCGCTGGGCATCGCGGAAGGCGACCGCGTCGCGTGGGGCGGTTGCGCCGTGCCGCAGGAGGCGGTGGCGAGCCGCCTCAATTTCTGTCCTTCCGCGCCCTAAGGACGAGACCACGCCTCCTGCCCGTTCGCTTCGCGCGTGGTCGAGAAGCACCTGGCGCTGTGCCATGCGTTTCTCGACTTCGCTCGAAACGAACGGCGGTGGGGGTAACGTATCCGTCGCGAAGCATCCCGATCAGGCTTGCGATTCTCGCATATCCGCCTTGCCAACGCCCCGTTCCAGCGGCTAAGCGCTTGGCCTATGGGAATCCTCGGCAAGATCTTCACCTGGTGGGATGGCGCGACCATCGGCACTTCGCTCTTCACCGCTCGCAAGGGCAGCAAAGTGGGCGAGGATCATCAGGCAATGTCTATTATCAGGGCGGGGTCGATCCCAATGGCCTGACGCGCCGCTGGGTCATCTATAATGGTGCCAATGACGCCAGCCGCGTGCCGGCCGAATGGCATGGCTGGCTGCACCATTCGATCGAGGGTGCGCCCGAAAGTTTCCTGCCGCCGCCGCGCATCTGGGAACGTGAATTCACCCCCAATGCCACCGGCACGATCAACGCCTATCGCCCGTCCGGCGCGCTCGAAAAGGGTGGCCAGCGCCAGAAGGCGACCGGCGATTATGAGGCGTGGAGCCCCGACGCATCATGATCTGCCGTGCGGCGGGCCTGGCCCCGTCGATCCTGATCAGCGCCTCGTTGCTCGCGCTCGCCGCCTGCAGCGATGGCGAAGTGCCGGTCGCGAACGAGACCGGGCCGGTCAAGGTGCAAAGTGCGCCAATCCGGTCGAGTGACGCAGCGAGCCTGCCGGGTACGCCGATGGCGGATCGTAGCGCGGTCATCGGCCTGCTCAATAAACGCAACGGCCTGACCCGCGACCTGACCCTGAAACCTGGCGAGGCCGTGCGGGTGGGCGACGCCATCGTGCGCCTGCAGGCCTGCGAAACCAGCGCGCCGTGGGAAAATGTGCAGGACACCGGCGCCTTCGTGCAGCTCGACGTGCGCAGCAGCGCCGATGGCAAATGGCGGCGCGCTTTTTCCGGCTGGCTGTTCCGCGATCGGCCCGACCGCAATGTCGTCCAGCACCCGATCTATGACATATGGGTCAGAAGCTGCGCGATGGCCTGGCCCGAAAGTGGGCCGGAGACCGTTACGCTGGGTGGCAAGGGCGAACCGGCATCGGCGCGTCCGGCCAGCGGGGCGAATGCCAGTTCCGCCGCGACGCCGGACCCCGACCCCAGCACACCGGCCCCGGAGCCCAGCGCCAGTTCGCCGACGGCCGCACCCAACAACTGAAGATAGTCCCGCTGGCTGATCTCGACCGCACCCATCGAATGGAGATGGTCGGTCATGAACTGGCAGTCTAGCAGGGTGAAACCGCCGAAGCGCAACCGCGCCACCAGCCAGGCCAGTGCGACCTTCGACGCATTGGTGCGCCGCGACACCATCGATTCGCCGAAAAAGGCCTGGCCGAGTGCGACGCCATAGAGGCCGCCGACCAGTTCCTCCCCCTCCCACACCTCCACCGAATGGGCGTAGCCAATCGCATGGAGGTGGCGATAAGCCCCCTCGATCGCGCGGTTGATCCAGGTCGAGGGCCGATCCGGCGCGGGCTGCGCACACAGAGCCAGGATGGCGGGAAAAGCGCGATTGGCGGTGACGCGGAACTGGTCGCGGCGGATGGTTTTCGCGAGCGATTTCGACAGGTGGAAGCCATCCAGTGGCAGAATGGCGCGCTGCTTGGGTTCGACCCAATAGACTTCGGCGGCGTCGCGATCATCCGCCATGGGAAAGACGCCGATCGAATAGGCTTGGAGCAAAATCAACGGATCGATCATCATTACCGGACCTTATGGCGCACAATCGACACCGCGCGAAAGCGCTTTGGGCGGTGCGGGCGATTTTTCGTGATTGACCTTGTGGCATGCCGCCATAGGCTCGATGCCATGAACATCCTTCGCCTTGCGGCCCTATCGCTGCTGCTCACCCCATTGCCCGTCCACGCCGCGCCCGATCCCCATGCGGCGCGCATTGCCCGCATCCTGAAGGCGACCCCGCTGATCGACGGCCATAATGATTGGCCCGAAGCGCTGGCGGAAAGGGCCAGGGAGACCCGCTGGACGATGGACCTGACCCGGCTCGATCCGGCCACCTATCATACCGATTTCGATCGACTGCGCGCGGGCGGTGTCGGCGGGCAGTTCTGGTCGGTCTGGGTCTCGGCCGACCTGCCGCAGGTGCAACAGGTCAAGGATACGCTCGACCAGATCGGCATGGTCCACAACCTCGCGGCCCGCTATCCCCAACATATCACGCTGGTGCGCACGGCAGCGCAACTGCGCGCGGCGCACAAGGCCGGGCGGATCGGATCGCTGATCGGGGTGGAGGGCGGTGGCCAGATCGACGGCAGCCTTGCGGTGCTGCGCGCTATCGCCAGCTTGGCGCGGCCTATCTCACCCTCACCCACAGCCGGACCATCGCCTGGGCCGACAGCGCGACCGACAATCCGCAGCATGACGGCCTCACCCCGTTCGGGGAAGATGTGGTGCGCGAACTTAATCGGCTGGGCATGTTGGTGGACCTCAGCCATGTCAGCGAAGCGACGATGATGGATGCATTGCGCGTCACGAAAGCGCCGGTCATCTTCTCCCACTCCAACGCCCGCGCTCTGTGCGACACGCCGCGCAACGTGTCGGACGCGGTGCTGCGAGAGGTCGCGGCCAATGGCGGCGTGGTGATGGTCAATTTCGCCGCTCAATATGTTTCCGAAGCCCGGCGCATCTGGGGCGCGGACCGCAGCGCGGAAATCACCCGCAACAACGCCCCGCCCTTTGGCGGCCTCCACATCGGCGACCCCGAGGGCGCGGCGCTGGCACTGGCGGACTGGGAAAAGGCGCATCCCGAACCCGTCACGACGATCGCGCAGGTCGCCGACCATATCGACCATATCGTCAGGGTGGCAGGCTTCGACCATGTCGGCATCGGCAGCGATTTCGATGGCGTGGGTGCGTTGCCACAAGGGTTGGGCGGCGTCGAAACCTACCCGGCCCTCTTGTCCGAACTGATGCGGCGCGGCTGGAGCGACAGGGATATCGCGAAGCTGGCGGGTGAGAATGTGCTGCGCGTGATGGCGGCGGCGGAAGAGGTTGCGGCGGGAGGGTGAGGGTCTTGCCGATTGCTGCAAGAAAGACCCTCACCGACTGCGACTAGGCAGCAAGCTGCCAAGTCTTCGTAGCCTCTCCCGCGAAGGCGGGAGAGGGCAATGTTGCACGTCAGCCCAAAGCTGCCTCACCTCAATGCACGAAGCGCGCCACCACATCCCGGTAGGAGCGGCTGACCTTCACCTGGGCACCCGATTCCAGCACCAGGAAACATTCGCCATTGGTGTGCGGCTTGACCTGCTTCACCTGGCTCAGGTTGACGATGGTGGAGCGGTGGACGCGCTGGAAATTGCGGGGGTCGAGGCGCTTTTCCAAGTCCTTCATCGTTTCGCGCAGGATCAAGCTGTTGTCGGCGGTGTAGATGCACATATAATCGCCCGCCGCGTCGATCCGTTCGATCGAATCGACATCGACCCGGAAAATCTGACCGCGATCCTTGATGTTGATGAGCTTTTCGAAGCGGTTGGACGCTGGCCCATCCTCTTCACCCGCAGCAAAATCGCTCATCGCCTGGGGCGCGACTTCGGCCAGCACGCCGCGCAGCTTTTCCACTTCCTGCACTTGCCGCTTGTCCGACAGCCGCAGCCGCACCCGGTCGAGCGCGTCGGCCAAGCGGCCTTCTTCAACAGGCTTCATCAGATAATCGATCGCCTGCGCCTCGAACGCGCGGATGGCATGGTCGCTATAGGCGGTCACGAAGATGAACAGCGGCGGCTCAACCTCCATCATCCCCTGCACGACGGAAAATCCATCGAATCCAGGCATTTGAATGTCGAGGAACACGAGATCGGGCTTGTGCGTCTTGATCGCACGAATGGCCTCGCGGCCGTTGGTGCAGGTCTCGATGATGTCGACATCCTCATGCGCTTGGAGACGCAGGGCAAGGCCTTGAATGGCCAGGCTTTCGTCATCGACGAGGATTGTTCTGATGGTCATGCGGCCACTTTCGATGTTTCTTCCATGTTCAGCGGAATTTCGATGATAACCGAAAATCCGCTCGGGCTGGAACGTGTTTCAAAGCGCTGTCGTTCCCCGAAAGCCTGAATTAACCGGTCCCGGATGTTCGGCAGGCCCACGCCCATGCCCTCGCTGATCATCATGTGCGGCTTCATTCCACCTTCGTTCAATCCCGGACCGGTGTCCGATACGACGATCCGCACATTTTCACCGGCAGGCTGCGCGCTGACCGATATTTCCGCCCCCTCCTCCTTGGGCGTGACCGCATATTTGATGGCATTTTCGACCAGCGGCTGCAGCAGCAGCGACGGCAAGCGCGCATGGCCGACCGCCGGATCGATGATGAAGACCGGTCGCAACCGTTCCTCGAACCGCATCTTCTCAATCTCCAGATAGAGTTTGAGCGTCTCGATCTCCTGTTCGATCGTCACCTGCGCAGTCGGTTCGTTGACCAGGGTATAGCGCAGGAAGGAGGACAGCCGCGACAGCATCGCATTGGCGCGGTCGGTCTGTTTGAGCAGCACCAGCGTCGAGATGGAGTTGAGCGTGTTGAACAGGAAATGCGGGTTGAGCTGATAGCGCAGCATCGCCAGTTGCGCGTTCGCGGCCTGCGCCTCCAGCCGGAGCAGCTGGTCGGCCTGTTCCTCCACCGTCAGATAGAAGTTGATCGCATAATAGAGCGCCGACCAGGCCCCGATCAACGTCACCGACAGGTAGAAGGCGCCCAGGAACAATTGCACGCCCGCCGTCTCGCTGCCCTTATTCTGCGTCGAAAAGACCCAGGCGTCGATGAAGGCGACCAGTCCCGCCGCGATCAGGACGGTGACGATCGATACGCCCCAGGTGATGATCGGCCGTTGTTTCAGCAGGAAGCGGAACATCACCGCGATCAGCAGCGTGACCGAATAGCCGGTCGCCGTGGAGATCATCACCGGCACCAGGCTGGAGAAGGACTGGCCATTGGCGATCGTGGACGACCCGCGCAGCAGGAAGGCACCAGCCCATCCGAGCGATTGCAGGTTCCAAAAAGCGCGGTTCTTGTCAGCGAAAAAGGGCTGAGGCTGGATGCGAGGTACGGACATTGCCCGCGAGACTAGGCGATTTCCGCGCGGGGGTGAAGCCGGGTTCAGGCCGCCGCTGCCGGTTCTTCGCCCATTGGCGTGATTTCGTCGGGGCACAGCCAGATCAGATCGGTCAGGTCCAGCGCCCGCCCGTCATGCGCCTGTATGGCGATGCGGCGGATCGGCTGGCCATCGCGCCTGTCGGCCAGCACCTGGCACGACACGGTGCCACAGCCCCAGCGTTCGCCCCATTGACGCAGCGCAATCATCGCAGGGGCCAGATCCTCGCCCTTTTGCGTCAAACGATATTCGACCTTGCGCCGGTCGCACTGCATCGGCTGGCGCAGCATGATGCCATTTTCCACCAACCGCGACAGGCGGTTGGCCAGGATGTTGCGGGCGATGCCCAGCGTCGACTGAAACTCTTCGAAATGGCGGATACCCGACAGCGCGCCGCGCAGAATAAGGAACGACCAGCGTTCGCCCATCATCTCCAGCGCGCTCGGCAGCGCGCATTGTTCCAGATCCTGGGCCAGATTTTGTGTCATCATCATATATATAGCGCAAAGCCACAGGCGTTGCAAAAGTGCAGCCTTATTCGGGCAAATGGGATTTTTTTGTTGCGTAACAAGGCACTTCCCACACAATCGGGAAACGATGTTACGCCAGTATGAACTTGTCGAACGGGTAAAGCGCTACGATCCGGATGCGGACGAAGCGATGATCAACCGCGCCTATGTGTTTTCGGTCCAGAAACATGGGAGCCAGAAACGCGCCAGCGGCGACCCCTATTTCAGCCATCCGATTGAAGTCGCGGGAATATTGACCGACTTTCATCTCGACGACCAGACCATCGTCACCGCATTGCTGCACGACACGATCGAAGACACGCTGGTCACTTATGAAGAGATAGAGGCCGCGTTCGGCAAGGATGTCGCCCGCATGGTCGATGGCGTGACCAAGCTGTCGAAGATCGAGGCCATGTCCGAAAATGAGCGGGCGGCGGAAAATCTGCGCAAATTCCTGCTCGCCATGTCGGACGATATCCGCGTGCTGCTGGTCAAGCTCGCCGACCGGCTGCACAATATGCGCACGCTGCATTTCATCAAGAATGAAACCAAGCGCCGCCGCATCGCCAAGGAGACGATGGACATCTATGCCCCGCTCGCCGAGCGGATCGGCATGTATGACTTCATGCGCGAGATGCAGCTTCTGTCGTTCCGCGAGTTGGAGCCGGACGCCTATGACAGCATCACCAGGCGGCTGGAGCAGTTGAAGGAAGGCGGCCATGACAAGGTCGACCGCATCGGCGCGGAATTGCAATTGCTGCTGGGCAGCCGCGACCTGCCGGTCACCGTGTCGGGGCGCGAGAAGCATCCCTATTCGATCTGGCGCAAGATGCAGGAGCGCCACATCAGCTTCGAGCAGCTGACCGACGTCATGGCGTTTCGCGTCATCACCGACAGCCCGGAAGATTGCTATCGCGCGCTCGGCGTCATCCACCAGACCTACAAAATGGTGCCCGGCCGCTTCAAGGATTATATCTCCACCCCCAAGCGCAACGGCTATCGGTCGATCCACACCACGGTCATCCATCAGGACAATGCCCGGATCGAGGTGCAGATCCGCAGCCGTGACATGCATAATCACGCCGAACTCGGCCTGGCGGCGCATTGGGCCTATAAGCAGAAGGGCGACGCCACCGACCAACAGGCCGCGTGGCTGCGCGACCTGGTCGAAATCCTTGAACAGAGCCAGGATGCCGACGAACTGCTCGAACATACGCGCATGGCGATGTATCAGGATCGCATCTTCGCCTTCTCCCCCAAGGGCGAACTGCATCAGTTGCCCAAGGGATCGACGCCAGTCGACTTCGCCTATGCCGTCCACACCTCGCTCGGCAACCAGACCGTGGGCGCGAAGGTCAATGGCCGCGTCGTGCCGTTGCGCACGTCCCTCGAAAATGGCGATCAGGTCGAAATCCTCAAATCCGGCGGGCAGGAGCCGCAGCCCGGCTGGCTGACCTTCGCCATCACCGGCAAGGCGCGCGCCGCCATACGCCGCTATATCCGCCAGAAGCAGCGCGGCGAGGAAATCAAGCTGGGCGAGAAACTCTATGACGAGATTCTCGGCCGCTTCTCGCCTGACCTGGCTAAGGAATTGGGGAACAAGGCACTGACGGGCGCGCTCAAGCGGCTGAAGCTCGACGATCGCGCCGCGCTGATGGTGGCGATCGCCACGCATCGCCTGCTCGATTCCGAAGTCATGGAAGCGCTCGTCCCCGGCTCCACCAGCGCGGTCGGCATGGAGGAAACCCATCCGCGCCAGCATGCC
Source organism: Sphingobium sp. Ant17 (assembly GCF_000588875.1). GTDB lineage: Bacteria > Pseudomonadota > Alphaproteobacteria > Sphingomonadales > Sphingomonadaceae > Sphingobium. Next base: position 28,679 of record NZ_JEMV01000005.1, on the reverse strand, counting down.
CCGGTGTCGATCCGCGGCCTGACGCCGGGCATCGCCTATAACCTTAGCGATTGCTGCCACCCGGTGCCAGGCGACCGCATCGTCGGCGTTCGCCGGACGGGCGAGCCGATCGAGGTCCACACCATCGATTGCCGCGCGCTCGAAGCGGGGCAGGATGACGACTGGATCGATTTGAGCTGGGACAGCAAGTCCAAGGGCGGCACCGCGCGCCTTTCGGTCATCGTCAAGAACCAGCCCGGCGCGCTGGCCGCCGTCGCCAACGTGTTCGGCGCGACCAAGGCGAATATCCTCAACCTGCAACTGGTCAACCGCGAAGGCCCGTTCCACACCGACGTCATCGACCTGGAAGTCGCCGACGCGCAGCATCTGATGCGGATATTGTCAGCGCTGCGCGCGATCGACGTGGTGGTGCAGGCGGATAGGGTTTAGCCCCTTCCGTAGCGATTAATGGCCGGGCGGGTTAGGCGTCACCGCGCAGGGATTGCCCTTGTCGCCATGGTTGGCACCCGGAACCGTGATGATCGCCCGCCGATAACGCGTCAGCTTTGGCGTGCCGGAATCCTGCACCTCCAATATGACGTGAATCTTGTAGGTCGATGGCGGCGTGAACTGGTCAAGCTGAACGGTCTTGCCGACCTCAACCTTCGTCTCAGTCCCTGTTTGCGTGGACAGCGTGACGTCTGGCGCAAATAGGCCTGTCGCTTCACGATACCAGAACCAGCGATATGTCAGTGCGTCGCCGTCGGGATCGCGCGACCCGATGGCCGAGAGGCTCACGGGCACCCCCGCGCACCCGGTCATTTCGACGGGGGCCAAGCCTTCCTGGCCATTCACCATAACCGTTGGCGCATGGTTGGCATCGGCATAGCGCGGCGACACGGACCAAGCCATTCGCGCGGCGAAATCATTCTGGAAAGCCGCGCGCCAGCGCCAGACCGTTGCCTGCGGCGTTGAATGAGACGCCCCGTCCGTGCCGACGACCGTGTCCGCCGTCGTCGTCCATAGCCCCAGATCGGTCGATAGCCGTTCGTAGCGCCCGCCCCAACCACCCCAATCGGGCCGTTCCTGAACCGAAAGGCCATTGGAAATCAGGTTCAGGAAAGACGGGGTGTCCCCTTCCATGATGTAGGCGGGCAGCGGGTAGCTGGCCCCCAACGGGCCTTTGGCGACGATATTCGCGCTCAGCCATGCCTTGCTGACCGGCTCTGGATCAGCACCTGGCGCTGGTGCTGAAATGCCGGTCCAGGTCGCCAGCCGATAGCGCGTGAAGCCATGAATATTGGCGACCCAGAATAATTTGGGAAAATAGGCCCGCGCCCATGGCCCAGCATCATCCTGGTCGGAAATCGAATAAACGCGCAGCTTGGCGACGAACCGGTCGAGTTCCGCCTGCGTCCGCGTTGCGCGCACGGTCCAGAGCGCTTGGGCGAGATCCGCAGCGCCACCCCAAATGGCGATCCATAGCGGGCGCGGGTCAGGCCGATCCACCGCCTCGATGATCAGGCGCGATGCTGCGCTGTCCTTGCCCGGTCCTACGCCGAGCATTCCGTAGACTGCGCTCCCCGACAATGTGACTGCTCGCAACCGCTCGACGCTGGGATAGCGATCATCATGGATCTTCAGATTGGTTAGAGATTGACCATAGGCGGCCAACCTTTCCTCGATCATACCCTTATTCGGGCCGGTCGGCAGATGGCGCGATGTCGAAGCCACCAGTCCTTCGATCTGCATTTCATTGGCATAGGTCAACAACCGGACCATCGATTCCGAATCGTCGGGCTCGTTGCCGATATCGGTCAGCACGATCAACCGGGGCCGTGCGATATCCTGGGCCGATCGCGCGGCGGGTGCGGCGTGGATGGGCATAGCCATAGCCAGCCCGCCACACAGGAACGCGCGCGCAGCCCGCTTCATCTTCGTCCGCATCATGCCTCTCCCTTACGATCCAGGTCGTTCGTCTCCGTTTGGCCATCGCGGCAAGGCTGGTCAATGCCCTGGCCATTCCGCAGGCTCTCCCTGCTTCGTCATCATGAAGGCACGGTATGATCAGACCGCCGTCGTACAGTTTCCACGTGACAAAGTGCGCCCCTTCCGCTAACGGCCCGGTAGCGAACCCTTCGGGGTTCACCGTCCGAGACAGTTGGTGAAGGGAATATGCCCTTCTTAATGTCCAGCCTAGACGGGGAAAAGTTCTTTACCGAACGGGCCGTGCGCCCGATTCGGGTCTGCCTGTTCCAGTCAAACGGATGCGGGCCAGTCGATCTCTCCCCTTCGGACTTAGTGCCCCGTGGCTTATCCCACGGGTTTTAAGCGTTCGTCGGATTTCCGGCGAACAGAAAGTGGAGAATGGCATGGATCGTAATCAGAAAGCTGAGGTCGTTTCCGCGCTGAACGCAGAGCTGGCAGAAGTTGGCGTGGTCGTCGTGACCCGCAACCTTGGCATGACCGTCGCCCAGTCGACGGTCCTGCGCCAGAAGATGCGTGAAGCGGGCGCGACCTATAAGGTTACGAAGAACCGCCTCGCTCGTATCGCCCTTGATGGCACCGACTATGCCGGCCTCAGCGACATGCTGACCGGTCCTGTCGGCCTTGCCACCTCGGCCGATCCGGTTGCAGCTGCCAAGGTTGCAGTCGAATTCGCCAAGACCAACGACAAGATCGAAATCGTTGGCGGCGCGATGGGCGGAATGCTGCTCGATGCAGAGGGCGTCAAGGCGCTCGCATCGATGCCGTCGCTGGACGAACTGCGTGCAAAGATTATCGGCCTCATCCAGGCGCCGGCAACCAAGCTCGCTACCGTCATTCAGACACCGGCTTCGCAGCTCGCGCGGGTCTTCAACGCCTATGCGGAGAAGGACGCAGCCTAAGGGCTGCCCCCGACCCCTTTTCGTTTGACTCACAATCTGACGGGGCAAACGGCCCCAAAGTAAGGAAATATTGCACATGGCAGACATCAACGCACTGGTCGAACAGCTTTCGGCCCTCACCGTCCTCGAAGCCGCCGACCTGTCGAAGGCTCTGGAAGAAAAGTGGGGCGTTAGCGCCGCTGCTGCCGTCGCCGTCGCTGGCCCGGCCGCTGCCGCTGCCCCGGCTGCTGAAGAGCAGACCGAATTCGACGTCATCCTGACCGGCGACGGTGGCAAGAAGATCAACGTCATCAAGGAAGTCCGCGCCATCACCGGCCTGGGTCTGACCGAAGCCAAGACGCTGGTCGAATCGGCTCCCAAGGCCGTCAAGGAAGGCGTCAACAAGGACGAGGCCAACAAGGTCAAGGCTCAGCTGGAAGCCGCTGGCGCGACCGTCGAACTCAAGTAATCGATGTGCCCCGCCCCGGACCATCCGGGACATGCGGGGCACAGCGCTCCGGTTTCGACCGGACGATATCGGGCGGCTCCTTATGGGGTCGCCCTTTTTCGTGGACGGAGGCGCGCCGTTTCGTGGATGGGCAGCAGGTGTTGGCCCAAGAGCCACGATAGGAGAACACAGGGTATGAACGCGGTGGCCTTGCGGGCTTTTATTCTGCTCATCGTCGGCGGACTATATTGGCAGGCGGTGTGTCAGGTGACAGGCGCGCGCGAGCCCTGGGATGCCGATGCCTACTGGTATCTTTGGTATCCCATTTCCTGCCTGTTGTCGGCGATTGCCGGGGTTTCGTTCAGGAAGACCGGCTGGCTTGCGGGCGGCATAATCACGTTTTCGCAACTTCCGATCCTATGGCTTAACAGCGGAACAGGTCCGTTGATGGCGGTCGGGTTGCTGTTCCTGAGCATGTTAGCGGTTCCCACCATAGCATTGTCGGCGCTGACAGGCTGGCTTGCAGCGCGCGGTCGCTCTGCCTGAACGGCGGAAATGGTCGTAAGGTGACGGATGCCTAACGCCGTTTGGCTTTGGGGTCGGACTTCTTCAAGCCGCCTTTTGCGATCTTGTTTTCCAGCACGGGCGGTTGGCAGGCTATACCCACATTGGAACAAACCTGCTTCCCCGCTATGATCTTACAGGCTCGGCAGGGCTGCGAAACAGGCGGAGCGATGACAGCGGATAGGGCGACGATGATGGCTAGCATGACCACATGTTACCATGCCCCCCACATCTAGCCATCTCTACCCCTATGAAAAATCGCGCCACCGTTCCCCTCAGCCGCCATGACGGTTGGCGGCGGGGCGATAGCGGGCTAGGTCTGTAGGGCCATGTCCGCCCGCCCCGCCCCGCTGCGTCGCCACCGCTCCCTGATCGCTGCCCTTGCTGCGCTCCTGGCGATTGGCGGTTGTTCCAGCAAAAGCAGCGGCCCGGTCGTCGTCAGCGTCGTTGGCGACCGCGAAGATGTCACCAAGCCGCTGCAGCAATTGCCCGACCCGGCGGCCAAGCTGATCCTGGAAGCCACCGCGCAGGGGCTGGTCGCCTTCGACGCCAGCGGCGAAATCCTGCCGGCGCTGGCCCAGCGTTGGATCGTCGAGGATGACGGGCGCAGCTATATCTTCCGTCTGCGCCGCGCCTTTTGGCCCGACGGTACGCGCGTTACCGCGCGCGATGTGGCCCGGATGCTGCTCTCGCGAATCGTTGCGCAGCGGCGGCTTGATCCCGACGGACCGCTTGATGCGGTGCAGAGCGTGGTGCCGATGACCGGCGAAGTGATCGAAATCAAACTGGCCGTCGCACGCCCCTTCCTTCTCCAGATGCTCGCCCAGCCGCAAATGGCGATCCTCTCGCGCGAGGGCGGGACCGGCCCCTATCGGCGGGCGCAACAGGGCGAGGCCCTCTTCCTGACCCCCATCGACCGCGCGACGAGCGACGAGGATGTCGATGAGGACGAGCCGATCCCGCCGTCGCAAACGCGGGTGCTGCGCGCCGAAAATGCCGCGCTCGCCATCATCCGCTTCCGCGAGGAACGGGCCGCGCTGGTCCTGGGCGGTCGCTTTGTCGACCTGCCGCTGCTCCTGCCCGCCGGGGTGGAGCGCGACGCGGTCAGGACCGATCCGGTCCAGGGCATGCTGGGGCTTGCCGTCACCGGGCGGGGCAAGCTGCTCAACGACGACTATGTTCGTGCGGCCATCAACATGACGATCGACCGGAGCGCCTTGTCCGCGCTATTTCCGCTCGGCGGCTGGGCGACGAGCGAGCAGATCCTGCCCTCCGCGCTCGATCTGGGTCGGTCGCCGACCGCCCCCGCCTGGGCTGGGCAGACGATCGACGAGCGTCGCGCGCTGGGCAACGCCACCATGACCCGTTGGCGCGCCGACAATGGCGATCCGGCACCGCTCCGCATCGCCTTGCCACAGGGGCCGGGCGCGACGCTGATCTTCGGCCTGCTGCGCCGCGACCTTGCCGCGATCGGCCTGACCGCACAGCGCGTGCCGATGAAACAGAAGGACGCGGACCTGCGCCTGATCGACGAGGTTGCACCCTATGACAGTGCGCTCTGGTATCTGGGGCGCATCGGTTGCGCCCGTGCGGTCCATTGCAGCGACGCCGCCGATGCCGAGCTACAGGCCGCCAGCCTCGCCAGCGACAGCGCCAACCGGATCGCCCATATCGCCCAGGCCGAAGCGCTGATGCAGGCCCATAATGGCTATATCGCGCTGGGCGCGCCGATCCGCTGGTCGTTGGTCTCCAAACGCTTGAACGGCTTTCAATCCTCGCGCCGTGCGCGCCACCCATTGAACCATCTGTTCCGCCGCCCCAATTAAAGGGAAAGGAGACAGGCAGATGGCGTTATCGCAGGACCAGTTCGATCGTGTGGTGCGGGACATGCCCGGCTTTGGCCGCGATCCCGCATCGGTACGCCGCCGGATCGAGGCGATGGAAGCGATGCTGGAAGGCTTGTTCGTCATTCCCGGCACCAACCGCCGGGTCGGCCTCGATAGTCTTGTGGGCCTGATCCCGGTCGTCGGCGACCTTGCCACCGCCGCAATGGGTGCCTGGATCGTGTGGGAAGCCCGCAACCTTGGCATGTCGAAATGGCAGTTGACGCGCATGGCGGGCAATATCGGCGTCGATACGCTGATCGGTGCCATCCCTTTTGCAGGCGACCTGTTCGATTTCCTCTATAAGTCGAACACCAAGAATCTGCGGATCATCCGCAAGCATATGGACAAGCATCACCCCTCGACTGCGACGATCGACGCCTGATCCTCAAGGCGCGCTGGCGTCGCGTTCCGGCTGCATCTGGCGCAGGAGCGCAGCGGTGGCGGGACGGGCCTGGCTGGGTCGGCTATCGGCGATCCGCGGCCCCGGTGCGATCCGCAGGTAGCTGGCCGGGGCGGCTCCGCCCTGATGCACTGGGCAGCGGGTGAACTGCATCGCCCGGTCCATGCACAGCCACACTTCGCTCAGCCAGTCGCCGCGCGTCGTCGTCACGCGTAGCATGTCGGGCCGCAACCCCTTGTTGGCGCGCGCAAAAGCGTCGGCAAATTTCGCCACCGTCAGATTTTCGGTCGCCGCCAGCGCGGTCATGTCGGGATAGCGTATCGACTGGTAGAGCGTGCGCGACAGGTTGAAATATCGCTCCGGCCGGGTCGTCATGCAGGTGCCATGTTTGGCCCATTCATGCTGGATCAGTTGCACCGACGGCGTCGTGCAGAGATTGTCGCGAATCACTTTTCGCGGCAGCAGATCGGCGGGGCGGCAATATTGCGGCCATTCCTTGCCGAACCCGTCAGGCCATAGGCCGTGGAGGGTAAAACCAAAGCGCCCGGTCTTGCCGCCACACTGCAGCGTCTGTTTCCCGCCCCGCGCGCTCGCACAATATTGCGGCGACCAACTGAGCGCCAACGTATAACTGCCGATCGGCAGAACGCGCTTGGGCTGCTTGTCGCTTGGCCCGTCGATGACGGGCCGGGCGATCTGCGCGGGCGGTCGGCATTGCGCCGCCTGCGCCAGCGCGGTTCCCGGCAGCGCAATCAACGCCAACGCGGCGGCCGCCTTAAGCATAAGCGAAGTCCAGCCCGATATCCGCCGCCGGGGCCGACTGGGTCAGCCGCCCGACGCTGATATAGGTGACGCCTGTGCTCGCCTTCGCGCGGATCGTGTCGAGCGTCACGCCGCCCGAAGCCTCGGTCGGGACGCGATTGGCTACCAAGGCAGCCGCTTCGCGCAGCATCGCGGCATCCATGTTATCGAACAGCAGATGGGTGCCGCCTGCGCGCAAAGCCGGTTCGATCTGGTCGATCCGGTCGACCTCGACGATGATCCGTTCGACCCCGGCATCGACCGCGCGGCGCACCGCTTGCTCGACCGACCCGGCCACCGCGACATGATTATCCTTGATCATCGCGGCATCCCACAGCCCCATGCGATGGTTGGTCGCCCCGCCCATGCGCGTCGCATATTTTTCCAGCACGCGCAGGCCAGGAATGGTCTTGCGGGTGTCGAGCAGGATCGCCCCGGTGCCTTCGATCGCATCGACATAGGTTCGTGTCATCGTCGCGATGCCACTGAGATGCTGCACCGTGTTGAGCGCCGAGCGCTCAGCCGTCAGCATCGCCCGCGCCCGTCCCCGAAGGCGCAACAGGTCGGTCCCCGCCGCGACCTGTTCGCCATCCTGGCGCAATTGTTCGATCTCGACATCGGGGTCGAGCGCCCGGAAAAAGGCGATCGCAATCGGCAGACCTGCCAGCGTCACCGGATCGCGCGCATCCATGACCCCGTCGAAGATAGCGTCGGCGGGGATCACTGCCTCGCTAGTGACGTCGCGGGCGTCCGGGCCGAGGTCTTCGGCCAGCGTGGTGGCCACAAAGGCGTTCAGGTCGAAACCATCAAGAGCAAAGTCGTTCATCCGCGTCGTCTTTCATGGCTCGATCAAAATCGCAATAGTGGGCTTCCAGTTCCCCCAGCGCCGGGCCGTCCAGCGCCAAACGCGCCTGCTCGATCAACCGGGCGCCTTCCATGCGCAGCCGCGCACGCCGGGTGTCCAGGGCCACGGCCGTGGCTGCACCCTTCAGGCAATTGAGGAACTGCGCCGCTGCGATCGGGCTGGTTGCGGCGGCCGACATGATGCCGCCAAAGCCGCGTGTCACGAAATGATCGAAATCATCGTTGAGCGGCACGACCCGGTTCCAGTCATAATCGCCCCGGTCCGGCCCGCCGCGCAAGTCGCGCTGACCGATCGCCGCCGTCGCCGCGCCCAGCCAATGCATGGCCGTCACCGCCGTGAACGGATCGTTGATGCCCGGCGACAAGGCGCGCAGGGCGATCTCGACCAGTTCGTCGATCAGAAATTCTATGTCCTGCGCAGGCGAGCGCATAACCCCCGTCGAAAAGCAGTCCTGCACAGCCTCGCGCATCGCATCGTCGATCTTCGCACCGACGACCCCTACCAGCGCGATACCGGGATGCACGAAATCGCCCGGCCGCAGGCGCAGTTCGAGCCGGCATCCGGCATCGCGCGCAATCTCGTCCAGCCCGGCAAAATCGACAATCTGGATATAGCCTGTGCCATGGGCTTTGATCTGTTCGCCCTGCGGTGCGTCTCCGACGCTTTCCTCGATACAATCATCGGGGAAACGTTCGTGTACTTCGCGCAGCAAGCGCGCGCCAATCCCCTCCAGAACCGCATTGATGCGGATGCTCGATGGCACATGGTTGAGGAAATAGACCAGGATGGCAATCGATACGCCCATCAGCAGCGTCGCGATCACCAGCGACAATTGCGGCACGAAACCGGGGTCGCCCATGCTCTCCTTCACATCGCGCACCACGCGCAACACCAACACCGCATAGACAAAGGTCGCGATAAAGGTTGCCAGCGACAATTGGTTGCCGCGATCTTCCATGAAATTGGAGAGGAGGCGCGGCCCATAGCTGCCCGACGCATAGACGACGGCTGCGATCGTGATCGAAAATACGGTGGACGCCACGCCGATCATCGACCCGGCTATGACGTTGAGAATGGTGCGCGCGCCTTCGGGTCGGACGATATCGATCCAGTCGTGCTGCGCCAGCCAGACCGACCCACCCTGGCGATCGACCCATACCGTGGCAAAGGCCAGCAGCGTCGCCAGCGTTGTGAACAAGGCCGGATAGAACCAGTAGCTGGCCCGTGTTTCCTGCCAGCGCGCGCGCAGCCGGGCGATCATTGCCGTGCGGCCTTCACCCCAGGCCTTTTCACCGCGGACCTACGTCGCCCAGCCCCACCGTGGCGCTCGCCATTTCCAGCATCTTGTCCAGGCTCTTCTTCGCGCCCAGGCGCAGCGTTTCGTCCATTTCGATGCGCGGTTGCAGGTCGCGCAGCGCGAGGTACAGCTTCTCCATCGTGTTTAGCGCCATATAGGGACAGATATTGCAGTTGCAGTTGCCGTCCGCGCCCGGCGCGCCGATGAACTGCTTGTCCGGCACCGCCTTTTCCATCTGGTGGATGATATGCGGTTCGGTCGCGACGATCAGCGTGTCGCCGGGCATCGTCTTGGCGAAATCCAGGATGCCGCTGGTCGACCCGACATAGTCGGCGTGGTCGATGATATAGGGCGGGCATTCGGGGTGCGCGGCGACCGGCGCGTCCGGGTGCTGCGCCTTGAGCTTGAGCAATTCGGTTTCGCTGAACGCCTCATGCACGATGCACACGCCCGGCCACAGCAGCATGTCACGGCCAAGCTTGCGCGCGAGATAGCCGCCCAGATGCTTGTCGGGGCCAAAGATGATCTTCTGGTCCAGCGGAATTTGCGACAGGATCTTCTCGGCGGAGGAGGACGTCACGATGATGTCGGACAGCGCCTTCACCTCGGCCGAGCAGTTGATGTAGCTAAGCGCGATATGGTCGGGATGGGCTTCGCGAAACGCCTTGAACTGGGCAGGAGGGCAAGAGTCTTCCAGGCTGCAACCCGCATCCATGTCGGGCAGCACGACGATCTTGTCGGGCGACAGGATCTTGGCCGTTTCGGCCATGAATCGCACGCCGCAAAAGGCGATCACGTCCGCGTCCGTCTCCGCCGCCTTGCGCGACAATTCCAGCGAATCGCCGACGAAATCGGACAAGTCCTGAATTTCGGGCGACTGATAATAATGGCCCAGGATCACGGCATTGCGCTCCTTGCGCAGCCGCTCGATCTCGCCGCGCAGGTCGATGCCCTGCGGAATGCTGGTAAAAGCGTTCATACCCTGTAACTCCTCGTCCTCACGCGCGCCCTAGCGCTGACGCTGTCGGTTGGCCAGTACCTCGTTGACGGGCGTGGTCACGTCCCACTGTTCCTGGTTGCGCCCGGCCCGTTCGGGCGGAAAGGTCACGATCACCCGCGCATCGCCATAGCCAGCCGCCGCCAGGGGCGCAGCCATCAGCTTGGTCAGCGCCGTGCGGCCATAATCGCGCGCCTGTGCCATGCGTTCGGGTGCCTGCGCCTCCCGCTGGGCGCGGCTCTGCGCATGGGCGGACACGCGGCGGCTCAATTCTTCGCCGGCCTGCCGCGTCACGAACACGCCCTGGGTGCGGACCAGCGTGCGGCGGCTTTCATCGACATTGGGCTTGCCCGGCTTCACGTCGGGCGCATTGACGATCAGCGTGCGGGTCGCCTCGTTCCATTCCAGATCGCCTTCGCCAAGGCCGCCGACATCGACGAAATAATCGACCGAGAAGGGCATTTTGACCACCTGATCGGACTTGAGGAAGCCGAAACCGCGCACATCCTGCGCCGTGCTCTGCACCGTGCCGGACAGTTCGGAGACTTTGAGGCTGCTCACCCCGGCGATCTTAGCCGCGATCACCTTCGTCACGGCGACGCCATCTTCCTCCACCGCGACCACATAGTCACGGTCGTAGCGCTGCCAGCCGATCAGCATCGCCGCGCCGACCAGCAACAGGATGACCGCCGCCGCAATCGGCCCGGCATAGCGTTTCAGCGCATCTGCCATCGGTCCTCCATCGCCGTCACCAACCCACGCTGATCCAGGTCGATCAGATGCGCGAGCACCGATCGCCCGGCGGCGGGATGCAGGCGCGGGTCGACGCCCTTGTACATTTCCAGCACCATGTCCGGGATGAGGCTGTCGCCATTGCGCGCGAGAAAGCGCAAAATCTGCCCCTCGCGCTGCTTGCGATGGCCCATCATGCCGCGCACCAGCCGCTGCGGATTGTCGATAGGGTCGCCATGGGCGGGATAGTAGATCGCATCCTCGCGCTCCAGCAACCGCTGCATCGATCGCATATAGGCCGCCATGTCGCCATCGGGCGGGGAGATCACGCTGGTGGACCAACCCATGACATGATCGCCGGTGAACAATGCGCCTTCCTCGGCCAGCGCGAAGCAGAGATGGTTGGAGGTGTGCCCCGGCGTTGCCACCGCTTCCAATGTCCAACCGGTGCCCGCGACCCGCTCGCCATCCGCCAGCACCCGGTCGGGGCGATAGGCCGCATCGAACGCGGCATCGGCGCGCGGCCCGTCATCCTCCAGCGTCAGCGGCGCGCAGCCGATCACGGGCGCGCCTGTTGCCTCGCTCAGCGGTCGCGCCGCCGGGCTATGATCGCGGTGCGTGTGGGTGCAAAGGATCGCCACGACAGGCCGCCCCGCAACCGCCGCCGTCAGCGCCGCCAGATGATCGGGCGCGTCCGGGCCGGGATCGATCACCGCGACGTCGTTCGATCCCACCACATAGGTCTGGGTGCCGGTAAAGGTGAAGGGCGACGGATTGGGTGCCAACACCCGCGCCACCAGAGGGGATAGCGGCATCTGAACGCCGGTCGGCAGGTCGGCCGGATCGAAAGGAGGTGCCATACCTCCCATGTGCCCATTTCCGGCCAGATTTCAAGGTGGGGGCTGCTCCATCTCCATCCGTTCGGGCTGAGCCTGTCGAAGCCCCCCTTTCTTCCCGAAGAAAAGCCCTTCGACAGGCTCAGGGCGAACGGAGGATGGTTGTGCATTGGCGAAAATTGTTGCGTTTTGGCGAAGTCGATCCCGCATTTCCCATTTTCCCCAACCTGCCCTATCCTTTCCCCATGCCCTCCCCCGACCTCATCGAACACTGGCGTCATCATCTTGCGCTCGACCGCCGCCGATCGACCCATACGGTACGCGCCTATGTTGCGACGGCCGAGCGTTTAGTCGCCTTTCTGGAGGGCCATCATGGCGCGGCGGTGACCGCTGCCAGCCTGGCGCGGATCGACCAGGCGGACCTGCGCGCCTTCCTGACGGTGCGGCGGATGGATGGGATCGGCAATCTGTCGGCGGCGCGCGAACTCTCCGCCGTGCGCGGCTTTCTGCGCTTTACAGGCGGCGAAGATGCCCGCGTACCTCTGCTCAAGGGACCACGGGTCAAGCGCGGCCTGCCCCGCCCCATCTCGCCCGACGAAGCCGTCGCGCTGGCGCAGGACATAGCGGAAACCGCGCGCCTGCCCTGGATCGGCGCGCGCGACTGGGCGGTGCTGCTGCTGCTTTATGGGGCCGGCCTGCGCATTGGCGAGGCCATGGGGCTGACCGGTGCGGCACTGCCGCTCGCCGATACGTTGCGCGTCACCGGCAAGCGCAACAAGACCCGTCAAGTTCCCCTGCTGCCGCAGGTGCGCCAGGCGATCGAGACCTATGTCGACCAATGCCCTTTCCCAATGACCCGCGACGAAGCGCTGTTCCGCGGCGCGCGCGGCGGGCCGCTCTCGCCTGCGCTCATTCGCCGGGCAGTGCAGGGCGCGCGCGGCCGGCTGGGCCTGTCGGACCGCACGACGCCCCATGCGCTGCGCCACAGTTTCGCGACCCATTTGCTGGGGCGCGGCGCGGACCTGCGCAGTTTGCAGGAATTGCTCGGCCATGCCAGCCTGTCATCGACCCAGGTTTATACCCAGGTCGATGCAGCGCATTTGATGGACGTTTATCGCAACGCGCATCCGCGGGCTTGACGCGGCGTCAGAGCGTGCAGGTGCGGTTCACGCCCCGACGCACGACATATTGGTCGGTACGCGAATTATAGCTGCGATAACGCTGCTGGCAGGCGCGCACATGCTGATACCAGTTGCTGCGATTGCCCCAACTGCGCGGCGGGTCAGACGGGCGGCTGCCCCATTTACTGTCCCAATTGCCGTGGCGGCTTTTAGCAACCGATGGTGCCTTGTCGTTTCGGCCAGCACCGGGCGTCCGACGGTCATCCCGTTTTGCGCTACCCTGTTTCTGAGCTCCGCGATCATCGCCTTTCCGCGTCGCATGGCTGCCCGATTGCGGACCCTGCTGGGCCAGAAGGGCGGCAGGCGTGAACACCAGAAAGAGGGCACTCAATAGTGTCGCGGTTTTTATCAACATCAAAACAAACTCCGATAGTCAGCCGGGTTTAGGCGCCTGACCGACGAACGAAGCGCTTTGGCTATCGATCCTCGCAAACAGGCGCCTTGGGCTTCCATGTTGCTAGACGCCACAGATAAAGGATTACCGCCCCAACGACGCAGATTGTCGCGGCCGGGCCGATATATTTGTCGATCTCGCTGAAATTCTTACCCAGTACGAAACCCGCATAGGCCAGGATGATGTTCCAGATCAGCGCCCCGCCGGTCGTCCACAGCAGGAAGCTAGTCCGCGCATCTGTATAGCAAATTCCTAACACTTTAGAAGTTAGGGGAAATGGCATGAAACAGGAACGTATCTTACCGGGCAGCAAGCCCGCATATCTCTACATCAGATACTCGACCCCGCAGCAAGCTGACGGCAGCTCTTACGAGCGCCAAACGAACCCAGCCCGGAAATTCATCGAGGAACAAGGCTGGACGCTGGCTGGCGAACTGCTCGACGCAGGCAAGTCAGGCTTCCATGGGACAAATCGTAAAGAGGGAGGCGCGCTTTACGAATTCGAGGAGAAAGCGAAAGCAGGACATTTCCTGAATGGTGCCGTGCTGGTGGTCGAAAATATCGACCGACTGACGAGACAGGGCGCACGGGCAGCTTTGCGCCTCATATGGGAACTGAACGATTGGGGAGTGGACGTTGCGACGCTCGATGATCAGCGCATCTATCGGCTCGATGACGCAAACGACCTCGCCAATACGGTCACGGGATCGCTTAACGGTGATCGAGGTAAATCCGAAAGTGATCGAAAACGAACCTATGCGCTGTCAAGCTGGGAAGCCAAGTATGCCGCCATCGAAGCAGGGACAACCAAAGCGATAACAAAAATGGTCCCCGCTTGGCTGACCGTCAACCGGCGCAAAGAGTTCATCGTAAACGAAAGGCGCAAGCTGGTCGTCCGTGAGATATTCGATTGGTATAATGCGGGCGATGGTCTTCACACCATCATTCGCCGCCTAAACGATCGTAAAGAACCCACATTCTCAGGCAGAGATAACGCAAAGGGTTGGAGCAAAAGCGCGGTCAACCACATACTGTCTAATCGGTCGGTGCTGGGTGAATTCTATACCCAGAACGGGAAACATATCCCAACACTCTACTATCCACAGATCATCGACCCTGAGACGTTCAAACTCGCAGAAGCTATCCGACTGACGAAGACCAGAATAGGTGTTTCGTCAAAATACATCGGCAATAACCTGTTTGCTGGTATCGCACGTTGTGAGCATTGTGAAGGTGTGATGGGCTTCATACGGACTGGTGGCAACTCCACCTACGTAAACAAAGCCGGTGAAAAGATCGTCTATGACAACCCGGTAAAACCCTACCTGATCTGCGATAACGCCCGCCGCAAAAACGGCTGCGATAACAAACTACATCTGCGCTACGACACGCTCGAAAGCGCAGTGATCGAACGGCTTTTGTGGGCAACAATTCAAGAGACGACATTCGACCCCAAAGCGGAGGCGCTAAAAGCCGATATGAGCGCAGTCGAACATCGCATTGAAATGAACAATATGACGATTGCGAATATCTGGGAGAGCATGGAGAAGGTCAGTAGCAAATCAGGTGCCGAACGCGCCGCCAAATTGGAGGCCGATAACGAGGGCTTGCTTGTTGAACTGGATATCTTGAAAAAGCGGCTTCTCGTTCAAACCGCGCAACCTAGTGCTTTTGATGACCTGGAGGAATTACGGTCCTTAAATGCGGCCTTGAACAGCGAGGATCGCGACACCAGAGTTGAAGCCCGTGTTCGTGCCAATGCTGCCTTCCGACGCCTCATAGATAGCTTGACCGTCTCACGGGATGGTAGTGTGGCCCTGCTCGTGATGGACGTTGCCGTTTGGGAGTTTGATCGCATGGGCAAAGTGATCGGCGGACAAGCCTCTAGGGAGCGCAAACAACCACTAGCCTGCGCTCCCACTAGCCTACAGAGCCGCGCGAGCAGCAATAGCAGTATCGACCAGCTTGACATCCGCCCCACGAGCCAGAAGGGTCGCACGGGTATCTTCGACCGACAAGCCGTTGACATCTATGTAGCGACCAACACTCTTCTTCATAGCCGCGAGATCAGCCGGAGGGGCTTTGCCTGATCCCTTAGCCTTCTTTGTTCCCTCACGAAAACGAAGAACCGACGGCATCTGAGGGATTGACGGCCCGCTCAACGCTTCCTCGATCTGATCGTCAAATTCACCAGCTTCCACAGCAGAGATCAACTTAGCCGCGAACGCAGGGAACTTGCCGGCTTTGACACCGAAATAATCCTCCCCTTGGGTCTTCACATAAATGCGCTGGTCGTCGAGCGTTGGCATGTAGCGAATGAGGTCGTGGTAGCCGCGTTCAAAATCCTTAGCACCCGGCCCTGCCTTCTCACCAGCGACGTGCTTGATCGCCCGTTCGATCCGCTTGATGAACTTCTTACGGCCAGCATCGACGTTGAAGGGGGCCACATCGAAGAGCGCATCCTCTTCCGGGGAGACTTCGAACTCGGAAAAATCAACAGGCATAACGACCTCCACAACATGTCATCTGATGGTTCTGTAAATACCTGATGACCCAGAACCTCAAGAAAGTCCAGAGCGACAATCCCCTACCCCTACTGATCCTCAAGATGTCTGACTGGATCGACATCAAACCCTCCTCGACATTCGACACGTTAAAGCTCGTAATACAAGCCACAGACGATGAAGATGACACAGAACGTCTAAGCGACATAATGGACATACTAGTAGAGCATAAGAGCGGATACGAGTGGAAGTTCCTAGATAGAGAACTTGATGACCCAGACATGACAAAAGTGGTCACACGACATCTACGAGACGAAGTATCGTCTGGCAACATAAAGGCTTATCGACACATAGCGGCTATCTACGTGTGTGACTTAAAGCTGAAAGATGCGCTGAGAGATATCCTTCATTAGACCTATAAGCCGTTAAAGCACGACAGACGCAGCACAATAGCATGAGAACCGTCAGAAAACGGCATTAATGCTGACTACCACTGGGTGCCAAGAAAGAGGCAAAGAGCCAAGAGATAACCCACATGTGGGTAAATAGCCGTATGGAGAAGCAGACGACAACGGGAGAAACAATGGCGAAAACACCAAAACCGAATGGTGCGAAAGCCTTAGTGTGAATGCGATGACGGCCGGTAGAGAGATACAGGCTAAGGCTAAACGCACAAGGAAGCAGCCATATAAGCGAACTGAGAAACTGACCGAAGAGATTTGGGCTAGGCTTGCTGCCGGTTATTCACTCATTGAGATATGCGAAGACCCCAAGATGCCCGGTCGTGGCACGATATCCAAGTGGATGGCCGCCGATCCAGAGTTCGAGAAGTTCATAGACGATGCCTACAAATGGAAGGCGCGCTATTTCGGTGAAGCCATCGAGAATATCGCATCAGGGGGCAGTCTCAGCACGGGTGACATTCGCCGTGATGAACTGAAGGTCAAGGCGCTCATGTGGCTTGCCGGAAAATACAACCGCAAGGTCTTTGGTGACAGCCAGCAGATAGAGGTCACGGACACTAGGCCGGTCATCAACCTGCCTGCTCAGTTTCAGGGGTTCGGCTTGCCAGTGATTGAGGGTGAGATAAGCGATGTGGAGCCGGAGGGTAAGGACGAAGACAAACTCTAGCATCGAGAAGTTAGCCGGGAAATCAATAGCTTGTGGAATATCAGTTACTTAATTTGACGGCAGGTATGAAGTATCGAAATCGTATTGGACTCTCAGGGTAAAGCTGGCATCCTTGTAAAGCCAATCGACTCGATAAATTGGGAGGCAACAATGAATGAGAGCTTTGATCGCTCCTACTACGAAGCCCGTCTCGCTAAGTCTTTGGAAATGGCATCTTCTGCTACGATGCCGTCTGTGCGTGACATTCACCTCAGCCACGCAAAGCAGTATGAAGCCGTGCTGAATCAACCCCATCTGGCGCGAAGGGCAGTTCCTTCCGGCCTCGTGCGCTCGGCTTAGCTGTAGCGACAGACTAAACCCTGAGGCTACACCTGCGTATGACAGGCTGAGTGTCACATATAGGTTGCTCTCCCAGTCATGTGACAACATACCCTTGGGGTCTAGAACCTGAGGTGACACATCATGCTTGTCGGCTATGCCCGCGTATCCACTACTGACCAAGACCTGACCATACAGCTTGAACGCCTCGCCTCCCAAGGGTGTGAGCGCGTGTTCAGTGAAAAGAGGTCAGGCACAACTGCTGATCGTCCAGAGCTACAGAACTGTTTGGACTTTGTGCGTGAGGGCGACGTTCTGCTCGTCACCCGGCTTGACCGCTTCGCTCGGTCGATGGTCGATCTCCATAACATGCTCTCCCGGCTAGCCAGTCGCGGTGTGGGCTTTCGATGCGTCGATCAGGCTGGCGTCGATACCACTACCCCACACGGCAAGCTCATGCTGGGTGTCCTCGGCAGTGTCGCGGAGTTCGAAACTGGACTGCGCGCAGAGCGTCAACGAGAGGGCATCGACAAAGCGAAGTCCGCTGGCGCGTATAAGGGCGGAAAGACCCGCATTGACGCCCATCGGGTAAGGACGATGCTATTGGAGGGGATGAACCCCAGCGTGGTAGCCCGAACGATGGGTATCTCTCGGCAGTCCGTTTATCGGTTGATGCCCTCAGACGACCTATAAGCACCGCGGCCCCGTAGAGCTAACCTACTGCCCCGCCGATCCCGATGGTCTGCGAGCGGGCTTCTACGGGCATCAGTGATAGCAAGGGGGGCAAGCGGTCGGACCCTTGGGGGTGTATATCGACCTGCTGCTGAGGCGCTACATGGGTAAGAAACTAAATTCCTCAGTTCTAGAAACCAATCTGCTGACCAGATTTTTATTCCTACGTTTTAGAAACCAACCGTCTCTGAGATATTTTTCAGTCGCCTATTCATCGACCGTTACTGCCTGCCGCGCTTTGAAGTTACCTGATATTTTCGCAAACGATATCGCTTTGGGATCAGTGAACTCCACATACCAAACAGTGCCAAACGCATCTCTCGATGTCGTGAAGGAATATCCATTTGCCGTGGCCCATTGCTTTTCTGCCGAGTAGGGCATTACCCCTTCAATGAACAGTTCAATCATTGCTCCTGCGACGGATACCGTCTCGTTGTAAGAGCGAAACCCATCGGTATCATCATTTTTCAATTCATCGGCGACGACATAGATAGCATCCATAAAACCGACTATCAGGTCGCCATTTCGTCCACCTAGATTGACCTCATAGCGTCCGGGTTCTTTTTGTAGGCGCGAGATCGACATCAAAGCCACCTTCGTTCTGCTTGGCTGCTTCTACCTTGATCCAGTGAGAGTTAAACTCTGCCAAAAGCCCCTGTTTGACAAGAGCGGGTAAGGTCGCCTGTTTGACGATCTTTTGAACTTCTTTGTCGATCATGCCGCTTCGCCGTCCCCGTATTTCCGCTCGAAAGGCAACTCGGTACTGATGATCGTATCTGCGGGGAGTTCCGTGACTGTCATATTGGCTTCTGCCATGATCCCCAGCATCATACCGCGCAGGTTTTCCGCCATCTTGATCGTCTTCACGTCGCTATCAAGGTCAGGCCGCGCTCTCGTCGCCTCGACTTGAGTTTTCATCTGGAGCCGAGCCGCCCTCAAGATGAGGTCTTGAAAAACGGCTGCCGCGATTTCAGGGTTGAACTCGCCTTTGCGTTCCGGCGCGATATCTTTGAGATCGACGTTGATCTGGATATTGAATTTGCTCGACAAAACCATGGCCCCGTAATGAAATGTATTGCCGGATTAATGTGTCGACGGTTAACAGAGCGTATAGTTTGGCCGAAAATCCAAACTCGGAAATGAGGTGGCAAGATGCGGAATTTGGATCAAATCTGGGAAGGCGATAAGCTAGATCGCCGATCCGAAGCTCGCCTGCTCGAACGATTTTTGCTGAACGAGACCGACACTTTAAAGCGATTAGGTCGGTCCCAGTCATTCGTATTAGCCCTCGACGCCCAATACGGTGAAGGGAAAAGCTGGTTTCTCGACCGTTTTGCGAAGCAGTTGGCGATCAATCATCCTGTCGCATTCGTTGACGCTTGGATTGACGACGCCAACAATGAACCTCTCGTATCCATTATGTCGGCTCTTGATGAGGCTCTTCAACCATTTCTGAAGTCTGAAAAGGTCAAGAACAGACTTGGTGATCTGACACGGGCCGCCCTCCCCATTCTCGGCAAAGCTGCCATATCGGCTGGTGGCAGATTAGCTGCCCGTTACATTGGTGATCAAATTGGTAAGGAAGCAAAAGCTGCGATTGATGCTGCGAGAACCAAACGAAATGAGGAAGTAATAGAAGCGGGATTCGATAAGCTGACCGAAGAGGTAAGCGAAGTAGTAGATAGCGCTGGAAAAGCCCTTCTTGAGCAATATCGTGTTCGCCAGAATTCTCGCAGGTCGTTCAAAGATAGTCTCGAAAAACTAGCAGCATCTATTGAGAAATCTGATGTTGACCCTCGCCAGGCACCGATATTTGTCGTGGTCGATGAACTTGATCGCTGCCGTCCTGATTACGCCATAGCCCTGCTAGAAAGCATTAAGCACCTTTTTGATGTTCCCGGCGTGGTGTTCGTCATCGCCCTTCATGGACGGCAACTCACGGCCAGCATTGAAGCAGTATATGGTGCTAAATTCGATGCCACCGCATACCTTCGCAGGTTTTTTACTAGACACTATGAACTGAGGCGGCTGTCGATTTCGGAACTGGTCATTGGCCTATTTGGCGACATACCTCCAAGTGAGGTTAAGTTCAGTTTCCCTGACGTTGAAGTCGATGGCAAGCACGTGATTTTGACACCAGAGCAGGCCACTGGGCTATTGCTGTCCGAATGGAGGGCTACGCCGAGAGAGGCGCAGGCTGTAGTAGATGCGTTACGACTTTTTATCTCAAATTGGGATCACGGTCGAGTTCCTATTGAACTTCCCCTCCTTCTCGCCCTCCTTTTGAATCTCGTCAGAGGCAACGAGCTTGAACCGCATGTTGATACCCTAGGCCCACCTGAATTGCGCTTCTTAATGTATGACAGCGACGGGGAAGGGAATGTGACCAAGCATACATCCACTGAGCTATTCCCAATTTATCAGCGTGGGTTTAAGAACTCGCTTGACCAGATATCCCGTAACAATGAAGATCACGGCTTATACGGTTACATGACGCGTACTCTGGGAGACGAGTATCAAGTTCGCTTCAATCGCAGCCATCGTATCGGATCGACAGAACAGCTACCAACGTGGTCGGAATACCGTAACCGCGTGAGGGAGTTAATGAGATTTGTTGAGGTGGTGGATCAAGACGGAAATAGGGAATCTGTGTCACTCTAGCAAAGCATGAGAACATAGCGCTCTGCTTCGATCACGACACCCTCGCATTCAAACTCAATGACATCATCGAACTTGCGGTAGAAGAGCGCGAGGTCATTGAACTGGAAACTGCCCTCTTGCGATCTCCAATGATCTGCGTCGAGTTCAACAAAGCGGGTCAGGTCATCTACGAGATCATCTAGGGCAACAAACATAGCACTTACTCCATCAAGTTCGTGCCGCTCTATCAATAGCCATCTGACTGCCGCGTCATCCACTCATTGATCTTCTGGTGACTTTTCTGGCTTTGCCTTTCTGTGGTATTGCCCTTTGGGTTCAGTCATTGCTCGATCCATCGTCCAACCCAGACGAAATATGCGACCTAAGAGACAACAGCGCGATATACCGGCTTGCTCTGCCCATTCACTGACATGCCGTGTCTCACCCTTCCACTCCACGTAGTGCTTCTTGGGATATCCACGACTGACCGAACGCGGCTGTCCACCCAGTGCCTCATCTAGTGTCCATCCGTAAGTTGACAGTCGATGCCCTAGAGCCGTCTCGCCAATGCCCAGATGCTTTGCCCAGTCCCTCAAACTGCGGGTCACTCCCTTGTATGTGATGGGAGGTCGATTGGGCCTATTGGGTTTCGTTCTAGGTGGTTGACGCAGCATGATCTGTTGACGGGTCATCCAAGCGCAATTGGAGGGGTTATATCCCAGCTTGCTATCAAGGCGGCCAAGTTCATGCTTGGGGCTAGGACGCTTGCCCATATCCGTGAGAAATGTCGCAAAGTCATCTGCCCACTCGTTACAGATCGTGATGCCCTGACCGCCATACTTGGGATAGAACGGGTTATTAGTGCTCAGGCAGCGATGACGCGCGTTGTTCCAAGCCTGCCATTCCGGTTTGTTATCTCGGCATACGCCATTCACTGTTCTCGCCACTGCTACTCCTATGGGCCGCTATCCAGCCTCTTTTTATGTTTCTCATATTTATAGAACTGCCCATCCACTGCCTTCGACTGTCAAGTTCAGAAAGGCGCTCTAGGCGTCATTGATTGGATGACTGCCTAGTTGAATGGCAGCACTGTGATTGTGCGAACAACGCAGAAGGAGTTTAGAGAATGGCAAACATGAGCTACTGTAAGTGGGAAAACACCGCACAGGACATGAACCAGTGTATCGGTTCGATGGAGGATGATGTAGAGGCGTTCGACGCGCTCTCTGAGCATGAGCAAGAGGGTATGTTGTCTTGCTTGCGCACCGCTGCGCTAATGCTTGAAGGGGCAACGCCCGAATTGCTTGAACGGGCTGGCCTACCCTCAAACTGAAAAAGGAATGGACCGGCTTGTCGGTCCATTCCCATGAGTGGTCCAGTGCCGGAATTACTGTTTCAGAATTCCTCATTGTCAGTCGCTTATAAGGATGACTGTTAGGGCCAACGACTTTATGCCGTGGTTCCATCCACAGGGAGGAAATAATGAAGAAGTATATTGCGGCGGCGCTCTTGATGGGCATCGCAACTCAGGCCAACGCGGAACCGGTTTGGAAGAACATCGAATTCGGCATGACCCGCGCACAAGTTGAAGCCTTGTATCCCAAGGGCAAAGGCGTAAGCCATCAGCCCAAGAATATCGAAATCAGCGACATTCAGATCACCGAGAAATGTGCCGCCGAAGCGAATATCCGGTTCGATGATGCCGGGCTGGTTCGGGAAGTCATGATCGCTGGGAACCCCTCAATGGGTGGCCGCTGCTCCAATGATGTCCTGACCTCGCTGTCTGCCAAGTATGGCCAGCCCGCAAATTGGGATAGCAGTGGCGGCAGCATATTGGCTCGTCAGGGCAAGGTCGCCGTATGGGGTCGCCCCGATGGTGTGTCGATGCGTTTTAAGAAGTTCGAGAACGGCGCGTTCGGCGGCGGCGGTCTGGGCAAGTCCAGTTGGGAACTCAGCTACACCAAGGCGGACGCAATCTCGCTATAAAGGAAAATGGCCCGGAAGCATCGTTCCGGGCCATTTTCATGGGCGTCATATTAGAAAGCGCACGTCATCATCGCATCGCTTCCTTGGCTGTCGATAAGATACGATGCTGGAGAACTTAGACATGAGGGATAGCGTCAAGATCGCGCTTATTTTCGCTGGTGCGATCATATTCATATTCGGTGTTCACCTATATTTTTCGCCTTATCAATCGTGCGTTCGTGCGGGCTTTGAGGAAATAGAAAGTGCGGACAATGCGGCGGAATATGCTGATCCTCGGATCTGGTGCTCTCGAAATTCGAGATGAGTGACAGCCCGCAAATTAATAAAGGAATGGACCGAAAAGCCGGTCTATTCCCCTGAGCGTCATATTGGAAAGCGCTCATCGTCATCGTCGTCGTACCTGGCCAGCGTGACGAGCCGCATCTGTATGCTCGACCTGGCCCTGCCCATCTGATTGGCGATTTGGGCCAAGGACAGCCCCGCTACACGCAATTTCTCCAACTGGGCATCCTCGGTCTCGGTAAAGCGTCGGCGTGGCTTCGCGGGCTTCATGCTGCGAACCTCACCACGCCCTTGAAGCGGTCGTTTGTCTGCTGATCCATGGAAACGGCGGTGTAGTCTGACCCGTCATAGACATGCGCGCAAACTGGTTTCGCGCCGTCCCATTCCAGAATGACCGCCGTGCTGGAACGGATCGGCGACTTATATCCGTTGGTGTCATCGGCTGCGAAAAGGCCGCTCATTGTCGAACGCGCAGCAATCCCCTCAGAATTTCGTTCAACGGGCAAGATCGTGTTTGCGACCTCGCCCGCCATGATTGCGCGCCATGACCTGCTGTCCTCTGTATCTGGGATGCGATCTAGCGCGCTATGGAAGTCTGAGAAAATGAGGCTGAACTTCTGGCCAGCAATGTCGAGATTGCCGGTTGCCTGATCTTGCCTGCCTTCTCCTTGACCCAGATCGTGAGTGCGTCCTGCATCCGTGGCGCTTTCCCAGTGGCCACCGGCGCGGGCGCTGTTTCGACCAGTTCCTCAGTTGGCGCTTCGTCCTGAGCCTTGATCCACGCGACAAGTTGCTGGCGCTGCGCCGCTGTCGCTTTGGTGAGGAAGCCCCTCACAACCGCGCTGTCGTCGTCGGAGAAGCCATGTAGGGCAAAGTCGGCATCATGCGTCTCAGAAGACTGTGGCTGGCCGTATAGGGCTTCGAAGGGAGCGATTGTCCCCCAACCCATCTTACGGGCATATTTGCGCTGATTTTTGGTGATGCTGATCGGGCCTTCAAAAGCGAAGTCACTGGGGCCGACCCTGATTGCGATGTTCTGGACGAGGCTGGTAGCAAGGGTGCCGCCGATGCTTTTACCTGCCATCAAGTCCTTCACGACACGCGCCATGACGTTGTAGGTCATCTTGTCCGGCACCTTGCCGTATTCGCCGCCGATGGTGGCGAGGACCGCATTGATCTTTTTGAACCACATAATTTAAATCTCCATATACGAAAGAACCCGCTGTCCGGGTTCGCATTGGACAGCGGGTTCAAGTTCTTTCGCGTTGGAGCGAAGCATTCAGGATTCCACTGCCGAAGCGGCAGCTTGCGAACCCTGCCTATGCTTCATACCTATTTATCAAATACTGTAATAACAGCCCTGATAAGGCCGCGTCATTATTCAGGGTGTGAAAAAGGGATGAAAGTGACAGAGATTTTTCATCCCTGTTTCATCCCGTTTTCATCCCTGTTTCATCCCGTTTTCATCCCGTTTTCACACTCTAGACCCTTGTAAGTCGCTCTGAGAGCGCGCCTCAGAGACGCAATGAAATGAATGGAAATGAAATGAAATCATGAGCGACATGATCTGCTCTGACGAGTTCCATGAAGTCAGGTCGCTCCGCTCTTTCAGTCAGATGTCTCCGACGGCCCAGATGCCTCCGTCGGCCCAGATGTCTGCGACAGCCAGCGCTCCGCTCGTCCCCTTCGCTTCGCTCAGGACAAATGAAGAAGTGGACTGGCTGCGCCGAGGGAGGCCCGCCCTGCCCTGCCCGCACAGCCCCATGGAAGCCCACCCCGACATCTTCGCACTCAAGCTAACCCTGAGATACGGAACTGCTGAGAGGGCTTCCACGGGCGTCCTAGACCCCGCCGAATATCACCTTAAACCGGAGGGCTTCCGTGCGATTTTCGAACGCATAGAGGTCGGTACAGTTGGATGCCGGATCGTCTCGGTCGTCCTCCCAATCAAACATGTTGTCGTCTGACAGGGAGTAAAATGCGTTCGCTGAGATATTGCCCCTCACCACTGCTCTGAAATGAACGTGTTCGGTCGGATCGTCAGACTGGTGCCAGAATACATCAACCCGCCCATCGATATTTTCCTTGATCCAAACCAAAGGATTTTCAGTGTTTTCATCAAGACCCTTAAGGTGGACATGATAGGTGCCGGGTAGCAGATTGCTCTTCTTCATATTCCTACGCCCTTAGGGCCAGGACGACACGCGTCGCCCCGGCTCCGATATTCAAATTGATCATTTGGCCACTCCACATGATGTGGAGTGGATCAGCGTTCGCCGAGCAGCTCTTCGACCACGACAGCGAGGGCTAGTGACCACGGCAGCATCTCGCCGGGGAAAACCTGCTCAATCGGAGGCTTCTCCATGCGCTTGTCGGGCCAGCCTGTCTCACCAGAACCGGGAACGATCCATTCAACAGCTTCCGGCGAGAGCGCCGCGAACTGATCCCACATGGGTTGCTTGCCTCTGGTGATCACCGCGTCGTTGCTGTCGATTTCCTCTTGGGCGTACCGCACCATAGCTTCCGCTTTTTCCAGTCGCTTCCGTAGAACGCCGCGTTTGCCTTTAGCCTTGTCATAGGCCTTCATAGCCCGCCCCAACGCTGCGCCATAGGCGTCCACCTCTTTTGGAACAGGCACCTTCTTAACCGCTTCGGTGTATCGCGGGTTGAATTGCGTTTCTGCGATACTGGAAAGCAAAACACGGTATCGCGCGAACGCATCGACGCTCAGGCTCGATTTCAGCAAGGCGTCATGGCTCTGTCGGACCTTATTGGCACGAGCGAGGTCAAGCAGGGCCAGCAGCCCCGCGTCTTTGTTTTTCGATGTCATGGATATCTCCAAGGGCAAGCTGGGCAGAAATTATCCTGCCCAGCGCCTCAAGCCTTACTGTGCTGCCTGAACGGCGTTGAAGGTGTCAGCACTCGACTGACCGGCTTTGGCGACGACGATCCGCTGGAAGTGAGGATCGTTAGTGCCGTCATTGGCCAAGCCTTGCTCACGGTTCTGTTCCGCGACAGCATCGAGTAGTGCGGCTTCATCCGTGAAAATCGGATTATTGGCCAAATAGGCTTCTTGCTCAAGCACCGCTTCATCCGCGATATGCTTCTCGAAATCCTTGGTGAGGACTTTGGAGATCAGCGCAAAGGCTTTTTTGTCGTCGGCCTGATGGACGCCACGAACGATCCAGACAGATAACTTGGCGTTCCATTCGGCAATCAAGCCGATCATCTGACCGTGCTTCGGTGCCTCGACGCTCTTTAAGCCTTGGACCGTGCCGTCATGTGGGGCGAGCTGCGAAGTCCAGATACGTGCGGCTTCGACCTTTCGGGCTTCGAAATCGAATGTGGGCGATGGAAATTCCTTCGTGTCGAGCGCAGCAAGGCCCGCCAACCACTTTTGCTTTTTCGCTTTGCCATCGAATTCGTAGGTCGCCACGTTGGTAGCGAATTCATCAGATGCCCAACCCAAAAACTGCGCGGCACGAAAATACTTGGAATAGATCCAAGTGCTGTTTTTCGCAGCTACGAGCTTTCCCTTTTTATCCTTGGTGCGGCAAACGAGACGGATCGTGGGCGCAAACGGATTTTCCGTCGCGTCTGGAACCTGAACGCCTTCCTTGACGCACAACTGGGCAAGCAAATCGCGATCATCGACCAGCGCAAGGCAAGTCGCATAAAGTGCGCCGAGCATGGCAAACCGCCGAGTGCGGCTATCATCTGCCCATGTCTTGCTATGCCCCTCCTCGTTGCTCAGATAATCGAGATAGGATTGGTGGGCGGAAGAAACAGCCTGACTTGCCTGTGCGAGATTACAAATACGCATTTGAACATGAACTCCGGCAGATAAGGCTCTGCTAAACCCGAATGTCGGCACTTTTGCCGATCGGTGGCGAGAAACGGAGTTCAACCGTTTAGACTGATGCGATGGAGTGACCGCAAAAAGTCCCGCGAGGCCGCGACGCCATGACTTACAGGTTGTGTAAGTCGGCTGTTTCTTATCTGACGATGTAAAAGAGCGCCGCTGTTTCTGCGGTGAAGGGGCATATGACCTAATAGACCGCCCATGTCAACAGGAAAAATGACGAAATACTGCTGATTTCAAATATCTATGGTTAACACGACAAGATGCCGCGCTGCGTTCTACCAATAGATATCGGCATCGTGCCACTCCACATAATATGGACTGATGCTTTACTCTACTTGGCCGGTCCTTTCCGCCAAGCGATGCCGTGCCGGTCGCACCAATCCCCGTATGTCGTGGCGCTGCCCTTGCTGATTTTCAGGTCGGGGTTCTGAAACCACATTTCCAGATTATAATCGGGGTTCTGCGCCATGACTGCGCGAATGAGCCGCCTGCCATCGGCGTCCCAATAACCCTTCGCTTCCACGATGCGCTTGTCTTCAACATGGACGAAATCCGGCAAATAGGTATGGGTGATCGTGTAGGTCAGCTTCAACGGCTCATAAGCGAATTCCGGGCCAAGCTGGGCAGCGCAGCGCGCCTCATAGGTGTTTCGATATTTGGTCATCGCATATTTACAGGGCCGACAGCGCCCCTCTGATGCCCGTGTCGCGTAGTCACAAAGGAGGGCGCACGTTGGCGCCCTCGTGTAGGTTGGTGGTCTAGCGGGCTTATTTGGCCGCTTTACGCCGCCCCGCATAATTCTCAGCAATGCGATTTAACTGGGTGTCGAAATCTCCCTTCTCGACATCGGCAATGACCGCCTCGATCACTGCGGCAAATTCCTTCTTCTCCATCACGACCTCGCGCTTGCCGGGCAGCAATTCGACGGCCATGTTTCCCATACGAGCGCTGAACTTGATCTTCTCGCCCTTGATATCGAAATGCCGCTTACCGGCCTTCGCGCTATCTTTGAAGAGGGCAAGCTGTGAGCGCAGATTGCCGATAAAGCGTTCGCGGGGTGTGGCCTTGTTCGACGAGGAAAAGTCCGAACCATCTACCGCCTTAACGATCTGCTTCCAGTTGGTCATTTGATCTACTCCAATGTGTAGCAGCACCTCGCTGCCCACACTGTATTGCGTCGTCTGACGCGGCAATCATCCAATTTATCGCCAGACATATCACCTCTTTGATGTTGACAGACTAACAGTCTTTGGAGGCATCCAGAACGACACATTGCTCTCGGTAAATACCCGATGGCAAGAACGACAAAGACCGCGAAGCCCGCGACATCATCCGCACCAGCGGCACCGACATTCACACTGAGAAAGCCTCAAGAGGGTTTGCTCAAACTGCTACAGAGCAACGTCCCGAATGTGCTTGCCGCCGGGTCCAGTCGTGTAGGCAAATCGTGGCTCTACATGATCTATATCTTGCTGCTCTGCGAGGAATATCCGGGTAGCCGCCATGGCGTTTTCCGTCGCAATCGAAATGCCTGCGAACGTAACCTGTTCAAGCTGACGCTATTCCAAGCCATGAATGCCCTTGGGCTATCGGGCTATCTCAGCAAGAGCATCGACAAGTCTGCGCTGTCTGTGACGTTCCCCAACGGCTCTGTGATATCCTTTGGTGGCCTTGATGAACACAACCGAGATCGTGAACTGGGAAGTGAATATCAGTCAATATGGATGAACGAAGTCAGTGAGTTCGAATATCAGGACGTAGAGTTCCTTAGAGGTCGTCTCTATGGCGAGAYACCACCACAAACCACCGGCATACCACTCAAGCATCGTATGCTCTTCGACTGTAACCCAGACACGTTTGATGACTGGGATTACAAGCTGTTCGTGCTGGGCATTCATCCACTCACGAAGGCACCATTACAGCACCCTGAGGATTATGCCTATCATCAGATGATCACTGACGATCAGGGAGTAT
>NZ_JEMV01000004.1 GCF_000588875.1 Sphingobium sp. Ant17 | reverse complement strand
TATATATTGAGACATATAGACAACCCACCAAGACCGAAATCTCAGTAAGCTCCAATAAGGAACGGCCTAAATTTAACCGATCATATGACGCCTGAAAGCCGCCACAGACCGGAGCCGCCGCCCACATGTCCCTTCATCTAAACCAACAATGTCAAAGAACCCGCCAAACTAAAACCGGACAGCAAACCCCACCTGATCCTTACGGTCCAGGTGAACCAGCGTCCCGCCATAGTGGCAACCTTCCAGAGCGCTTCCATAAGGCAGCGCCCCGTCCGGTGAACACGCCTCTAAGGGGGCCAACTGAGTCGGTCAACAGGAAAATGACAAAGAAACGACACTGCCCTGAATTTGCCGCGCCAACCCGTCCAAGCGACCAAGTGGCCCCACTCTATATATGCGAGCCTTGAAACGGCATGCCGCGGCTCCGCTGCCACACCTTGGCCACGGCGCGAAATCATCGTCGTGGACTGCTCAGAGCAGTTGACCAAGTGAACGTTATCAATTAGGTGAACGTTCACAACAAGGACGTCAGACGCCGATTCGCGGCGCGGGGAGGATAAAAATGACGATTTCCAAGACTCGGATTCTATCTGCTTATGTGTCGGGCGCGTCTGCTCTGGCGCTGAGCATGGGCCTGCAGCCAGCCTTTGCGCAGGATAGCACCGCCGACGAACAGCCCGCTGAAATCGTGGTGACGGGCATTCGCGCGAGCTTGAACGCCGCCAGCGACATCAAGCGCAACGCTCAGGGTGTGGTGGATGCCATCTCCGCCGAGGATATCGGCAAGTTCCCCGACACCAACTTGGCAGAATCGCTGCAGCGTATCACCGGCGTGTCGATCGACCGTTCGAACGGGGAAGGCTCGACCGTGACCGTCCGCGGCTTCGGTCCTGAATTCAACCTGGTGCTGCTCAATGGCCGCCAGATGCCGACATCGACCTTGGGCGATGGAGCGAGCGCGCCCGCCAGCCGTTCCTTCGACTTTGCCAATCTGGCATCGGAAGGCGTTGCAGGCGTCGAGGTCTATAAGTCGGGGCGGGCTACCCTGCCCACCGGCGGCATCGGATCGACCATCAATATCAAGACGCCCCGCCCTCTCGATCGGCCGGGCCTCAAAGGCAGCGTCGCGGTCAAGGGTGTCTATGACAGCTCGCGCAATGAGGGTGACCCGATCACGCCTGAAATATCCGGCATCATTTCCGACACCTTTGCCGACGGTCTGTTCGGCATTGCGGTCAGCGGATCGTGGCAGAAGCGGAAGGCCAGCGTCAACCAGGCCAATGTCGGCTGGCGCGACGGATATCTTGGCTCCGAAAATAATTGGGGATCACTGCCCCAGGCAGGCGATCCACGTTTTGCCAATATTGAAAACCGCCCCGGCCCCAATGACGTCTATCAGGTCCAGCAAAATGCCAGCTACGACCTTAACGACATTGAGCGCGAACGGCTGAACGGCCAGATCGTATTGCAGGTTCGTCCCGCTGACAATTTGACCGCGACGTTCGACTATACCTATTCGCGCAACACCGTGCAGGTGCGCAATTCCAACGTCGGCATCTGGTTCAACTTCAATGATGTGTCGAGCGCCTGGACCGACGGTCCAGTCGCCGGTCCGAAATTCTATTCCGAACAGTTCGGTGCCAATGAAGGCAAGGATCTGTCCTATTCCGGTTCGCTGGTGGAAAACCAGTCGACCAACAAGTCGCTGGGCGGAAACCTGGCATGGGATGGGCCGGGCGGATTGCGCCTGGAACTCGACGCGCATCATTCTACGGCAGAGTCGGGCGCAAACAATCCCTATGGCACCAGCACCTCGGTCGGCACGGCTGTGTTCGGCGTGCGTAGCCAGACGGTCGATTACACTAACGATCTGCCCATCATTTCGGTCGAGATGCATCCGGGCATCAACGCGTTGGACGCCGGGAACATCCAGGCAACCGGCAATGCGTTCCGCAATGCCTATTTCAAGGATCGCATCAACGAAGGCCAGCTGCGTGGCAGCTATGATTTCGAAGGCTCGATCCTCGACAGCCTCGACTTCGGCGTGACCTATGTCGAAAACAAGGTGCGGTCGGCCTACGGCTTCATCCAGAACGACACATGGGGCGGATCGACCACCAAGGATCAGCTGTCCGACGACCTCTTCACGCTCGAAACCCTTCCGGACAAGTTCAAGGGCTTGTCGGGCGCGGGCGACCCGGCGATGCTCCAGCAATTCTATACGTTCGATTTCGAGAAGATGGTCGGTTTCCTCGACGATCTGAACGGCATCTGCGGTGGTGACGGCAATTGCCTGTCGAGCTTTACGGTCGATCGCCGAATCCGCGAACGCACCATCGCGCCTTATCTGCAGGCCAACCTGGCCTTCGACGTTGCCAACCGTCCGGCTCATTTCCGTGCGGGCGTGCGCTATGAAAAGACCAAGGTCCGTTCGTCCGCGCTGGTGCCGATCCCGACCGGCACGCAATGGGTGTCCGCCAACGAGTTCAACCTCACCTATGGCACTGGCAGCGACTTCACCACATTCCGGGGTGATTATGACAATTGGCTACCCGCCATCGACGTCGATTTCGAACCGATCGAGAATGTGAAGCTGCGCGCAAGCTATAGCCATACCATTACCCGCCCGGACTATGCATCGATGCAGGGTGGTCGTACCGTCGATCAGCTGTTCCGCATCGGCGGCGGCACCGGCAGCCAGGGCAATCCGGGCCTGCTTCCTTATAAAGCGAAGAATATCGATCTGTCGGCCGAATGGTATTATGCGCCATCCAGCTATCTGTCGGTCGGATTTTTCGACAAGCGGGTGCGCAACTTCATTTCGAGCACCCGGATCGACACCGATGCGTTCGGCCTGACTAACCCGGCGGATGGCCCACGCTATCAGGCGGCCGTCGCGGCATTGGGCGCCAATGCCAGCACAACCGATCTGCGCAACTATATCTTCGCCAATTATCCGGCCTCGGTCATCGTCGACAGCTTCGATCCGGCGACTGGCAATTATACCGGCAAGATATTGGGGCTGCCCGAAGATGGTGCGGTGAATTTCCAGGTGTCGACCCCGATCAACTCGGATCAGAGCGCGCATCTCTATGGCTTTGAATTCGCCATCCAGCATAATTTCTGGGACACGGGATTTGGCACGATCCTGAACTACACGATCGTTCGTGGCGACGCGACATACGACAACAGTCAGCCGTCCAGCGTTCCGCAATTTGCGCTGACGGGCCTCTCAGACAGCGCCAACGCCGTCCTCTTCTACGACAAAAAGGGTATTCAGGCGCGTATCGCCTATAACTGGCGCGACAAGTTCCTGGGCGGAACAGGCCCCAACCCCTTCTATATCGAAGCCTATGGCCAGGTGGATGCCAGCGCGAGCTGGGAGTTCAAGAAGGGCTATACCGCCTTTGTCGAAGCCATCAATCTAAACGGTGCCAGCCGCCGTGGCCATCTGCGTAGCGAAAACAACGCCTTCTTCGCTTCGCCCGGCTATGCCCGATATGGCGCGGGCCTTCGCGTCAACTTTTGACGGGATGACTTGATTGAAGTCTGGCACGATGGGACAAGGCCGCACCTGAACTGGTGCGGCCTTGTCCCGCATCAATCAGGCGGAGAGGCAGCGGTGGTGTGACGGGGCACCGGCACCACCGTCAAGGGAGCCATTAGAGCGTCATGACCCAGCACCAGATACTTGATTCCCTGACCCATCGCGCTCTGCGTGTTCGGACCGACAGCGGAGCGGCATTGGGCGATGCCGTCATGGCCTGCCTGTTGATGCCCGCAGAATTCCGCCAGGCGCAGGCGCATTTCCCCATATTGTTCCGGCGCGACCTGGAAAGCGGCACCCTCTCGGCGGTGGCGTTGTTCGGCTTTGCCAATGGCGAAAATCTCTTTCTGGAAGCAGGTCATTGGGATGCTGCCTACAAGCCGCTGGCTCAGGCGGTGCAACCCTTCCTGATCGGTCGTTCATCCGATGGCAGCAGGCCGCCGCAGGTCCATGTCGATATGGGCAGCCCCCGACTCATCCATGAAGGGAACGAAGGCGTTGCCCTGTTTGACGAGGCAGGGCAGCCCTCCCCCTGGCTGGACAGCATTGCGCAACGGCTCGGCGACCTGGATGCCGCCTTTCAGGCCAGCGCCGATTTCTTTGCTGCGCTGGAACGTCATGCGCTGCTCGAACCCTTCACGCTGGACGTGCCATTGGTCGATGGGATGCGGAACAGCCTGGTCGGCTTTCACATCATCGACGAGGAGCGGTTGCGCGCGCTGGATGCCGTCGCGTTGGATGAGCTGCACCGGGCCGGACATTTGATGCCATTGTTCATGGCGGTGGCGTCGATCGCGCAGTTCAACGAGCTGGTCGCGCGCAAGAATCGTAGAGTGGCCGGTGGCTGAGGCGGCTCCGGTCGGCCTGCCTTCGGTCAGGGTGCTACAAGCCACCGACGATGCAACGCTGGATGCTTTGCTGCGGGAAGAAGATACGCCTTTTGTCGTGCGGGGACTGGTGCGCGACTGGCCGCTGGTGCAGGCCGGTCTGGAATCCGATAGCGCCGCCCGCGCCTTTTTGCTGGCCCATGCGCGTGACCGCGATTTTGTGGTGTCGATGGCCGAGCCGGATGCCAAAGGACGCCTGTTCTACGATGACGCCATGGCGGTCAATTTCCGCATGGGCAAAGGCAGGTTGTCCGACATTTTTGCACAATTAGATGCGGCCGAAGGACGGGATGTGGCGCAAGTCCCCACCGTCTATCTCGGTTCCGTTGATATCCATGAGTTTTTTGACGGACTAGCCGACGCACACCCCATGCCACTGGGTTCGCGCACCCCATTGACATCCCTGTGGATCAGCAATGCCAGCCGCATCGCGGCGCATAACGACTTTCCCGATAATCTGGCCTGCTGCGCCGTGGGGCGTCGCCGCTTCACCCTGTTCCCGCCAGACCAGTTCGCCAATCTCTATCTTGGCCCGATCGACATTACCCCAGCGGGACGGCCGATCTCCATGGTCGATTTCGCGGCCCCTGATTTTGCAACCTATCCGCGTTTCCGCGATGCGCTTGCGACCGCCCAGGTTGCCGAACTGGAGCCGGGGGGATGCACTTTTCATACCCTCGCTCTGGTATCATCATGTCGAAGGGCTGGCCGATTTCAACATATTGGTGAACTATTGGTGGCGCGACACGCCGCGTTATCTGGGCCAGCCCTATAATGCGCTGCACCATGCGATCATGACCATCCGCGACCTGCCCCAGGGGGAGCGCGCGATCTGGCAAGCCATGTTCGACCATTATGTCTTTTCGGGCGGTGAGGCAGCCCGCGCCCATCTGCCGGAAAAGGGCCATGGCGTGCTGGCCCCGCTCGACGCGGAAGCCGCCCAACGCATGCATCATTTCCTGTTGAGGAGCCTGTCGCTATGAGCACGCTACCCCCGCCTCGTCGCATCGTCGTCGCTGGTGGCGGCACGGCCGGTTGGATGACGGCCGCCGCCCTCGCCCGCACGCTGGGGCCGGTGGCGCAAGTCACCTTGGTCGAAAGCGAGCAGATCGGGACGATCGGCGTGGGCGAAAGCACCATACCACCGCTGGTCGCCTATAATCGCATATTGGGCATCAACGAAGCCGACTTCATGCGCGCGACCCAGGCGACGTTCAAGCTGGGGATCAATTTCGAGAATTGGCGCGTACCGGGCGAAAGCTATTTCCACAGTTTCGGCGGGACCGGCAAAGATCATTGGTCGGCGGGCTTCCAGCATTTCTGGATGCACGGACAAGCCCAAGGCCATGATGCGCCCTATGGCGACTATTGCCTGGAGTTAAAGGCGGCGGAGGCAGGCCGCTTTGCGCATCTGCCCGACGACCGGATGAACTATGCCTATCAGCTTGATTCGGGGCTTTATGCCCGCTTCCTGCGGAGGATGGCGGAAGCGGATGGCGCCCAGCGGATCGAAGGGCGCATCACCCAAGTCGAACTCGACAGCGAAAGCGGCGACATTGCCGCGCTGCTACTGGACGGCGATCGGCGGATCGAAGGCGATCTGTTCATCGACTGCACCGGCTTTCGCGCATTGCTGATCGAAGGTGCCCTGCATGTCGGCTATGACGACTGGACCCACTGGCTGCCTTGTGATGGCGCGGTGGCCATCCAGACCAGCAGCGTGCGGCCGCCCGTCCCCTATACCCGCGCCATCGCACATGAGGCGGGCTGGCAGTGGCGCATTCCGTTGCAGCATCGGCAGGGCAATGGCATCGTCTATTGCAGCAGCTTCCTGGACCCGGACGCTGCGCTCGAAAAACTGCTGGCCTCGGTCGAAGGCGACAAGCTGGTGCAACCAAACCCGATCCGGTTCCGCACCGGGGCGCGACGGCGGCAATGGCATCGCAACTGCGTGGCCGTCGGCCTGTCTGGCGGATTCATGGAACCGCTGGAGTCCACATCCATCCATCTGATCCAGCGCGCCGTGCTGCGGATCTTGCGGATGCTGCCCGCGGGCACCGTCAGCCCTCTCGACATCGCAGAGTTCAACGATCAACAGATGACGGACATGGAGCAGATCCGTGATTTCCTGATCCTGCATTATAAGGCGACCGATCGGCGCGATACCCCCTTTTGGCGCCATTGCGCGGCCATGGCGGTGCCTGACAGCCTCGCCCACCGCATGGAATTATTCCGGCAGACCGGCCGCGTCTTCCGCAAGAATGAAGAATTGTTTGCCGAAAATAGCTGGGTCCAGGTCATGATGGGACAGGGCATCACCCCGCAAAGCCATCACCCCATAGCCAGCAAGCTGCGGCCCGACGAACTGACCCATCTTCTGGCGTCGCTCAAGGACCAGGTGTCCCGTACCGTGGCGAACCTGCCGGATCATGCGGCCTATATTGCGCGCTATTGCAGCGCGCAGGAGCCGGTGGCGGCATGATCGCGCGTTTCCTCATCGCGACGCTGCTGTGCGCCAGTGCCGATGTGGCTGCTGCCGCGCCGGAACAGCCGGGCTGGCACAAGGTCTGGGCGGATGAATTTGATGGTCCGGCACTCGACCCGCGCAAATGGAACCTTGCCGACAATTGCTGGGGCGGCGGCAATGAAGAGCGGCAATGCTACACAATCTCTGCGGCCAACCACCGGGTCGCCAATAGCCTATTGGACATCATCGCGCGGCAGGAAACGCATGAAGGCCCCGCTTTCCCGCCAGACCAGCGCACGACGCCGGACAAGGCGCGCGCCACCCGCACCAAGCCCTTCACATCGGCGCGCCTCTCGACCGATGGCAAGGCATCGTGGCTCTATGGCAAGGTGCAGGTTCGCGCGAAACTGCCGCAGGGCCAGGGAACCTGGCCTGCCATATGGATGCTGCCCGAAGGATGGGATTATGGCGGCTGGGCGCAGTCCGGCGAGATCGACATCATGGAAGCGGTCAATCTAGGAACGCCCTGTGACACCTGCGCAGGACAGACAGAAAATCGTGTCCTAGGGACAATCCATTTCGGCGGCCTCCCGCCGCGCAACCGCTATATCGGCGACGAAACGCCCATGCCGCCCCCGCTTGATGGCTTCCACGTCTATGAAATCGAGTGGGACGCCACCGGCATCGTCTGGCGAGTGGACGGCGTGGATTTTGCACGGCGCGCGCCGCATGAATGGCACAGCCTGGGGTCCGACAAGCCAGGCGCGCCGTTCGACCGCCCCTTCCATCTCATCCTCAACCTTGCCATCGGCGGCCACTTGCCCGAAGGACGCAACAGCAAGGGCGTCGATCCCACCGGCTTTCCCAAGACGATGCAGATCGATTGGGTGCGTGTCTGGCAGAAAGACGCCACTCCCCCGACGGAGAATGGGCAGTAAATGGCGCGACGGCGGCTGGCAGTCACGATCAAACATGTTGCGGCAGATGCGGGCGTATCCCTGCAGACGGTGAGCCGCGTCATCAACAGCGAACCCAATGTCCGCCCGGAAATGCGCGACCGGGTACAGGCGTCGATCGATCGGCTGGGCTATGTGCCGTCGATAGCGGCGCAACGGATGAGCGGATCGCGCTCCTA
Organism: Sphingobium sp. Ant17; assembly: GCF_000588875.1. GTDB lineage: Bacteria > Pseudomonadota > Alphaproteobacteria > Sphingomonadales > Sphingomonadaceae > Sphingobium. The sequence goes on along the minus strand of NZ_JEMV01000004.1, from coordinate 115,891 downwards.
CCTCATTCTGGCGCTCAATGACCGCGAACGCACGATCGCGGACTGGCGCGCGCGGCAGGGTACGGACTGGGTCGACCAGATGTTGCTGGGCGGCATGCTGGAATGTGCCGAACATGGCTATCGGTTGATCTTCGAGCTGGTCGATACCCATGCCGATCATCTGGAGCGCGAACTGGGTGCCGCCCTGTCGGCGCTGCAACCCGATGGGGCGATCCTGACCCCGCCCCATTCGGACAACCCGCGCATATTGGCGACGCTCAAGCGCCACCATGTCCCTTATGCGCGTATCGGGGCGCAAGGGCGGGACGATGGCGCTCTGCCTGCGGGCATCCGCGTGTCGATGGATGACGAGGGCGCGGCGCGACGCGCGACACGGCATTTGCTGGACCTCGGCCATCGACGCATCGGCTTCATTTCAGGGCCCGCCGAATATCGGCTGTCGGGCTGGCGCGTCGATGGCTGGCAGGCAGAAATGGCGACGGCGGGCCTGCCTACCGAAGCCCTGCTGGAAACCGGCGATTTCGGTTATGCGTCGGGCCTGCGCGCGGCGCAGGCGTTGCTGGCGCGGGTGGATCGACCAACGGCTATCATCGCCAGCAACGACCAGATGGCGCTCGCCACGATCGAGGCGGCGCGCGACGCAGGCCTCGCCATCCCCGCCGACCTGTCGCTGGTCAGTTTCGATAACACGCCACTGGTCCGCTTCACCACGCCACCGCTGACCGCGGTGGACCAGCCGATCGCCGAAACGACGGCGATGGCCGTGCGCCTGCTGATCACCGCGCCCAGTGTGACGCTCGATCCGCCTGCGCCCGTCATCATTCCCATGGGGCTGGTCGAACGAGCTTCGACCGCGCCGCCGCCAGATGACGTCTAAGGACGCAGCAGCTGGCAGCGATCGCTGCTTCCTGCTCCTCTATGCGCTCGCTTGGGCGGGTGCCGCGATCGCCTACACGCCCTTTTTGACCATCCTGCTGCCGGTGCGCGTCGATCTGCTCGCGGGGACGGACAATGTGCGGTGGCTGGCTGCGACCACCTTCCTTGGTGCCATCGCCGCCAGTCTCGCCAATATCCTGTTCGGCTGGCTCAGCGACGTGACACGTCATCGCCGCCTCTGGGTCGCAACCGGCTTGCTCTTGTCCAGCGGGATACTTTGCCTGTTCCCGCATATTGAGCGGTTGGAGCCACTGATTCTGCTCATCCTGCTGTGGCAAATGGCGCTCAACATGATGTTGGGTCCATTGGCCGCCTGGGCGGGCGATTGCGTGCCCGACAGGCAAAAAGGACGGCTGGGCGGGCTACTCGCCTTTGCGCCAGCGTCCGGGGCGCTGGCCGGGGCGTTGGTTACAATGCCTGGCCTCGCCGATCCGCCTTGGCGCTTTGCGATGGTGGGCATGATGGCGATGGCCTGCGTCCTGCCGCTGCTGTTGCTAGGGCCGTCGGGCGCGGTCGCCACACAGCGCTCGCACGGCGCGGCCATAGCGCCGCTGCCCTGGTTGCGCGCGATGATCACGCGCATGTGGTGCGCCCGCCTGCTGGTCCAGATCGCGGAGGCCGCCCTATTTGCCTATCTTTATTTCTGGTTTCAGACGATCGACACACGCTTCGACGACGCCATTACGGCCCGCATCCTGACCATGGTCCTGTTCCTGGCGGCACCCTGCGCCTTGATCGCCGGACGCTGGGCCGACCGCCGCGATCGGCCGATAGCCCCGCTCTGCATCGCTGCCCTGATTGCCGCAATCGGCCTCACCGCCATGGCCCTGGCGCGTGGGCCGGTGGCGGCGATCGCCGGATTCATGCTGTTTGGCCTTTCCACCAACATCTTCCTGGCGCTGCATAGCGCGCAGACATTGCGGGTGCTGCCCGACGATGGACGACGGGGCCGCAATCTTGGCCTGTTCAACCTCACCAACACCGTCCCCTCGCTCATCATCCATCGCTGACGCTTGTGCTGGTGCCGACGCTCGGCTTTTCAGGATTATTTGCGGTTCTGGCTTTGCTGTCCGCCATCGCAGCCATCCTGCTGCGCGATACAAAACGGCACTGATGACCAATCGACGCAAAAGGCTTGATCCTGCTCGCAAGCCATGACAAACAGGCGTTGAGAACGTTCGCAGAAAATTGCGAGGAAGGATGCCGATGCGCTCAGCAGCGGGAATCATGATCATGGCGCTGGCCATTGGCGGCACTGTGCAGGCGTCGGGGCAACCGCGGACATCCGCCGATCCCGTCGTTGTGCCACCGGAAGCGAAGGCAGACCCGTCGGTCTGGCCCGCGGCCCACAGCCCGGCCGCCATTACCGATCGCCAGACCGAAGCGGCCATCGACCGCCTGATCGCGCGCATGACGGTGGAGCAGAAGGTCGGACAGACGATCCAGGCCGACATCAGCGCGATTACGCCGGCGGAACTGGCGCGCTATCCCTTAGGATCGATCCTGGCGGGCGGCAACTCCGGCCCATTCGGCAATGAGCGCGCCGACGCCGCGACCTGGATCAAGCTGGTCAGCGACTATCGCGCCGCGTCCGAAAAGGCGGGGGCGGGTGTCCCCATCCTGTTCGGCGTCGACGCTGTTCATGGTCATTCCAACCTGCCGGGCGCGACCATCTTTCCGCACAATATCGGCCTTGGTGCCGCGCATGATCCCGAACTGATCCAGCGCATCGGCGTTGCCACCGCAGCGGAAATTGCCGGGTCCGGGATAGAATGGACCTTTGCCCCGACATTGGCGGTGCCGCAGGATCTGCGCTGGGGCCGCAGCTATGAAGGCTATGCCGCCGACCCGGCGCTGGTGAAAGCCTATTCCAAGGCGATGGTGGAGGGTCTGCAGGGCGACCTGCTGCCCGGCAAGCCGCTCGGTTCGGTCCAGGTCGCGGCAACCGCCAAGCATTTTCTGGCCGACGGCGGGACCGAAAATGGCAAGGATCAAGGCGATGCTCGATTGCCCGAAGCAGAGTTGATCCGCATCCATGCGCAGGGCTATCCCGCCGCCATCGACGCCGGAGCACTTACCGTCATGGCCAGCTTTTCCAGTTGGAACGGCGCTAAGAACCACGGCAATCCGACGTTGCTGACTGATGTGCTGAAAAAGCGAATGGGGTTTGAAGGGCTGATCGTCGGCGATTGGAACGGTCACGGACAGATCCCCGGCTGCACCGTCACGGATTGCGCAACCTCGATCAATGCAGGGCTGGACCTGTTCATGGCTCCCGATAGCTGGAAGGGATTGTTCGACGCCACGCTGCGGGATGTGCGCAACGGCACCATTCCGATGGCCCGACTGGACGACGCCGTGCGGCGCAATTTGCGGGTCAAATATAAGCTCGGCCTGATGGGGCCGAACCGGATCGCGCGCGGTGATCCGGCACTGGTCGGGGCCGACGCCCATCTGGCGATCGCCCGCGAAGCTGTCGCCAAGTCGCTCGTTCTCCTCAAGAATGAAGGCTCATTGCTCCCCATTCGTCCGGGAGCGAAGGTGCTGGTCACCGGCCCCGGCGCCGACAATATGGCGATGCAGGCCGGCGGTTGGACCATCACCTGGCAGGGCACGGACACAAGCGCTGCGGATTTCCCCAAAGGCAGCACGATCGGCCGTGCCATCGTCGATGCCGTCAAGCAGGCTGGCGGTAGCGGGCAACTGGCACCCACCGGCGATTTTACCGACAAGCCGGACGTCGCGATCGTCGTCTTCGGCGAACAGCCCTATGCCGAATTTCAGGGTGACGTGTCGAACCTCATCTTCCAAAGCCAGGATGGGGAACGCGAACTGCTCGCCAAATTGAAGGCGCAGGGCATTCCGACGGTCGCGCTTTTCCTGTCGGGCCGCCCCTTGTTCGTCGGCCCGGCGTTCAACCTTGCCGATGCCTTCGTGGCCGGCTGGCTCCCCGGATCGCAGGGTCAGGGCGTTGCCGATGTACTGGTGGCGGGCAAGGACGGCAAACCGCCACGCGACTTCACCGGTCGGCTGCCCTTTGCCTGGCCAGCGGACGCCCGCTCTCCGGTCACCGCGCCCCTTTTCCCGGTTGGCTATGGCCTGGATTATGCGCATCCCCATGCCCAAGGCCCAGTGAATGAAGACCCCCGCGTCGAGCAGGGGCCAGCGGTCAGCGACAGCCTGTTCCTGCGCACCGGGCGGGTGCTCGATCCATGGCGGCTGGGTCTCGACAGCAGCGTGTCCATGCGCGCCGTCGATATCGCCGCGCAGGAAGATGCGCGCCAGTTCAAGTGGAGCGGCAAGGGCGATATCGCCATTGACGGCCCGGCCGTTGACATGTTGCGGCAACTCAATGGCGGCTTTGCCCTGCGCATCGACTGGCGGATGGATGCCCGTGGCACCGGCCCCGTCTCGATCGCGATGGGCAATGCGCGGCTAGATGTCAGCGCACTGGCGGCGGCAGCGCCGCTGGGCCAGGAAAGCAGTATCCAAATCCCGCTCCAATGTTTCAAGGATAAGGGTGCCGATTTCAAGGCGATCGGAACGCCGTTCCGCATGGGAGCGGATGCGCCGATGACGGTCAGCCTGCGCAATGTGCGGATCGAGGGCATCGGCACGCCTGTTCCCTGTCCGCCAGCCCTCCCCTGAGGCTGCGAATCGCCGCGAGACGCTGAAGCCGTAAACGGCATCGCGAAATGGCCCGCTTCTTCACCAGGAGGCGGGCCTTTTTTGATATTTGATGTTGGGCACGCGAAAACCCGGCGCCTGCGGTCGGCTCACCGGGTCAAACCGTCTCGCGCAAGCGGGTCGACAACGACATATGTTAGCGCTATCACATATCGAAGCGATGGCGTGAGACGTTTCAAGGCGTCCACTCCGTCATGCCGCGTTGGATAGAATGAGGAGAGGGATTGATGCATATTGGCCTGGGAATAATGGGTCGGCTGCTGCCATTTGCCGCATTGGCACTATCCAGCACGGCGGCGCAGGCCGAGCCAGCACGCTTCGAGCGCTTCACCTATGACGGCCAGTCGATCGAGCAAGTGAAGGCCGGACCAGGCGAATATATCAATCCCATATTGTCGGGCTATTATCCCGATCCGACCATTACCCGCGTGGGCGACGACTATTATCTCGTCAATTCCTCCTTCGCCCATTTCCCCGGCCTGCCGATCTTCAAGTCGAAGGATCTGGTGAACTGGGTCCAGATCGGCAATGCGATTGTCCGGCCGAGCCAGCTCGATTTTACCGGCCGCCGCACGTCGGAAGCCGTCTTTGCGCCAGACATCAGTTGGCATGATGGCGTCTTCTACATCGTCAATACCTGCGTCGCTTGCCGCAACAACTTCGTCATCACTGCCACTGATCCGGCCGGTCCGTGGTCCGACCCCATCTGGTTGCCCTTCGAGGGGATCGACCCGTCCATCTATTGGGAGGGCGACAAGGCTTATATCGTCAACAACCGCGCGCCCGATGAACCGCCCCGCTATGACGGGCATCGCGCCATCTGGATTCAGGAATATGACTGGCGCGCTGGCAAGATGGTTGGCCCCAGCACCCAGCTCGTGAATGGCGGCGTCGACATCAGCAAGAAGCCAGTCTGGATCGAAGGGCCGCATATTTTCCGCAAGGATGGCTATTATTATCTGACTGCAGCCGAGGGCGGCACCAGCGTCAATCATTCCCAGGTCGTGCTGCGATCGAAGAAACTGCGCGGCCCCTATCTCCCCTATGCGGACAATCCCATTCTCACCCAGCGGGATATGGACCCCAACCGGCCCAATCCGATTGGGTCCGCCGGCCACGCCAAGTTGATCCAGACGCAAAAGGGGGACTGGTGGGCGACCTTCCTGGCGGTGCGCCCCTATGAGGGCGACTTCTACAATATCGGGCGTGAAACCTTCCTGCTGCCCGTAACATGGAAAAATGGCTGGCCGATCATTCTGCCCCGTGGCGAAAAGATACCCCATGTCGGCAAGGTGCCTGACCTGCCCGCCCAGCCTCGCCCTGCGCTGCCGATGAGCGGCAACTTCACCTACACCGATGATTTCGACGGCGATCGTCTGGCGATGCAGTGGATCGGCATCCGCACGCCCCACCAACCCTTCTATCGCGTGACCAACGGCGCACTGGAATTGGAAAGTAGCACACCGCTCGGCGATCTGAACGGAGTTCCGGCCTTCGTCGGACGGCGGCAGCAGCATGCTATCGCCACTATGTCCACGACCCTTCGCTTTACCCCGGAAAAGGATGGCGACACCGCCGGGCTGGCCGCAATCCAGAGCGACCGCAGCCATATAGTGTTCGGCATTACTCAGGTTGGCGGTAAAAAGATGATCGCGCTGACGTCCCGCGACAATGCCGATACCGATATGCTGGTCGCCTCCGCACCGCTGACCGCCCCCGGCCCGATAACGCTCACCATCCGCGCCGATGGTGGCAAGATGGCGTTCGACTATGAAGTGGACGGAAAACGGGCGACGCTCAAGTCCGATCTGGACGCGACGCTACTGAGCACGCGCAAAGCAGGGGGGTTCGTCGGGACTGTCGTCGGTCCCTATCGCTACACCCCTGCATCCTGAAAAGGGCGTCTCATGACCATCAAGTCATCCATCGCCCTGCTGGGACTGTCGCTGGCCGCCACCACCCTGCCCGCGCAAGTCTGGCGCGCGGACCAGGGCGATGGCACCTATCGCAATCCCGTCCTCTTCGCCGACTATCCCGATCCCGACATCATTCGCGTCGGCGAGGATTTCTACTTCATCACCACGACCTTCGCCAATGCGCCGGGCATGACCATCCTTCATTCGAAGGATCTGGTGAACTGGCAGATTGCCGGCCATCTCATGGACCGGCTAGAGGGCAACCCCCGCTATGATCTGAGCGATGGCGGCGATTATCGCCGGGGCTTCTTCGCGGCCAGCATGCGCCATCACAAAGGCACTTTTTATGTGGCCGTCAGTCCGATCGGGCTCAACACGCGCATTTATCGCGCGAACAGCCCGACCGGCCCCTGGACCTATACCGAACTGGATCGCCACGCTTTCGACCCGGCGCTGTTCTTCGAGGATGATGGCCAAGCCTATCTGATGACGTCGATCGGGACGGACGGCACAGTGACATTGCTGACGATGAACGAGGACGTCACCAAGATTACGGCGTCCAAGGTCATCCATTATAACAAAGGCGCGGAAGGATCGAAGATCATCAAGCGCGCGGGCTGGTATTATCTTTTCAACGCGCTCCCTTCCAAACTGGCGCTGAGCGTCTCGCGGGCGCGCAGCTTGCAGGGACCGTGGGAGACCCGTCCGCAGATCGACGACACCAGCGGCGGCCATCAGGGCGCATTGGTTGATCTGGCCAATGGCGAATGGGCCGGCTTTGTCATGGTCGATGCCGGATCGATCGGCCGGATGACCAATATCAGCCCGGTATATTGGCAGGACGACTGGCCGATATGGGGCACGCCCGACGCACCGGGCCGCGTACCCGACCGCGCGCCCAAGCCGATCATGGGCCACCCCTTTGCCGAACCGCCCGCATCGGATGATTTTTCCGCATCGACATTGGGCCTGCAATGGCAATGGAACCATAATCCCGATGACCGCCGCTGGTCTTTGCGCGAACGGCCCGGCTTCCTGCGGCTTCACGCAACCCAGGCCGACCGGCTGTGGACGGCACGCAATACGCTGACGCAAAAGGGGCAGGGGCCGGGCAGCCGCGCTATCGTCAAAGTGGACGTGCGCGGGTTGCGCCCAGGCGATATGTGCGGTGTTGGCACCTTCGGCAAGATCAGCGCGCAATTGTCGATCGTCGGAAGCGACAAGGGTCGCCGCGCCCTGACGATGATGGTGACCGATTCCACGGAGGATGGCCCCCGCACCGAAACCCGCGTCGCATCCGTGCCCGTGTCAGGCCAGACGCTCTGGCTGCGCACCGACATGGACTTCGTCCGTGACGAGGGCCGCGTCGCCTACAGCCGGGACGGAAGAAAATGGATTGGCGTAGGGGATCATTTCCCGCTGAAATTCGACTGGCGCACCGGCACGTTCCAGGGGCAGCAATTCGCCCTTTCCTGCTATAATGCGCGGCCGGACGGCGGCTATATCGATATCGACAGCTTCACCCTGTCGCCCTTGCCCGAAACGGTGGAGGAAGCAAGGCCATGAAATTCAGCCGTCGCGAGAGCGTTGCGGCGATAGCAGCGGGCACCGCTGCCCTCTCAACCGCGCGCGCGCGTGGGCAGTCGCTCGCCCGCCCTCACCTCTTATGCTCTGGTATGAACAGCCCGCATCGGTGTGGACGGAGGCGCTGCCTGTCGGCAACGGACGAATGGGCGCGATGGTCTTTGGTGGTATCCGCCAGGAACGATTGCAACTCAACGAGTCCACCCTATGGGCGGGCCAGCCCTATGACCCTGTCAACCCTGCGGCGCGGGCCGCGCTATCCAAAGTCCGCGCGTTGATCTTCGAAGGCAAGATTGCCGAGGCCGAAGCCCTGGCGAACGACGCCGTCCTCGCCAGACCATCCACGCAAATGCCCTATCAGCCTTTTGCGATCTCATGCTCGATTTCCCAGCCTGGGGCAGACGTCTAACTATCGGCGCAGCCTGGATCTGGACAGCGCCATGGCAACCACCCGATTTACCGCCGATGGCATCGATCATCAGCGCCAGGTGATTGCGTCGGCAGGCGATCAGGTCATCGTAATGCGTCTGACGGCATCGGGCGAAGGACAGCTCAACGTCGATATCGGCCTGGCGTCCCCGCACAAAATCGTCGCGGTTGAGGCCGATGGATCGGCAAGCCTGTTGATGACCGGCCGCAATAGCGATGCCGCAGGCATAAAGGGCGGCTTGCAGTTCGCCGCCCGCTTGTCCGCTTCGGTAGAGGGCGGGCGGATCGAGCCAGGTGCAGGCGGCAAATTGCTGGTGCGCGGTGCCGATGCGGTCACGCTGATGATCGCCATGGCGACCAGCTATCGCCGCTTCGACGATGTCAGCGGCGATCCCGTCGCCGCGACCCAAGCCACGCTGGGTCGCGTGCGCGGCTATTCCTTTGCGCGGGTCGCGGCGGATACAACCGACGCGCATCGGCGGCTCTTTCGCCGCGTGTCGATCGACCTTGGCCGATCGGCCGCCGCAGACCTGCCGACCGACAAGCGCATTGCCGCGTCGCCGACCCAGGACGACCCGGCGCTTGCAGCGCTCTATTTCCAATATGGTCGCTACCTGCTGATCTCTTCGTCACGGCCGGGTGGCCAGCCTGCCAATCTGCAAGGCCTGTGGAACGATAGCCTCAGCCCGCCCTGGGGGTCGAAATATACGATCAACGTCAATACCGAGATGAATCATTGGCCTGCCGAGACCACGCATCTGGGTGAGTGCGTCACACCGCTGGTCGATATGGTCCGCGACCTCGCTGTCACCGGCGCGCGCACCGCGGCGACCATGTATGGCGCCCGCGGCTGGGTCGCGCATCATAATACCGACATCTGGCGCGCCAGCGCGCCGATCGACGGCGCGCAGTTCGGGCTATGGCCGACGGGCGGCGCATGGCTCTGCACACATTTGTGGGATCATTATGATTATGGCCGGGATCGCGCATTCCTGACCTCCATCTATCCGCTGATGGCCGGAGCCGCCCGCTTCTTCCTCGATACGTTGCAGCCAGAACCAAAGACCGGCTACCTCGTCACCAACCCGTCGATGAGCCCGGAAAATCCGCATGGTCATGGCGGCACCCTCTGCGCCGGGCCGACCATGGACATGGCGATCCTGCGCGACCTGTTCAGTCAGACGATCGCGGCCGCGCAAATTCTGAATGTGGATGCTAGCTTCGTGGAGGAACTGGAGGCGGCCCGATCGCGCCTTGCGCCTTATCAGGTTGGCCGACAAGGACAGTTGCAGGAATGGCGGGAGGATTGGGACGTCGATGCGCCCGAACAGGATCATCGCCATGTCTCTCATCTCTATGGGCTTTATCCCTCGCACCAGATCAGCGTTGAGGATACACCAGAATTGGCCGCCGCGGCGCGCCGGACGCTGGAAATTCGGGGCGATCGGGCGACCGGCTGGGCAACGGCATGGCGTATCACCCTATGGGCGCGGTTGCGCGATGGCGATCATGCCCATCGCATATTGGGCTACCTGCTCGGCCCCGATCACAGCTATCCCAATATGTTCGACGCCCACCCGCCCTTTCAGATCGACGGTAATTTCGGCGGAACGGCCGGGATCGTCGAAATGCTGCTCCATAGCCGTGACGACGTCATCGACCTGCTGCCCGCTTTGCCAAGCGCATGGCCGGAAGGACGTGTCACCGGACTGCGCGCGCGCGGACGGTGCGGCGTCGATCTCGCCTGGCGCGATGGGCGGCTCACGCGCGTCACGCTGCACCCCGACATGGACGGCCAAAGGACCATAAGGGTCGGTGGTCGTCGTGCGACGGTATCGCTCAAGGCCGGACGCGCCCTCATGCTTGAAGATGGAGATTTTGCCTGATGACGAAGGTTTACGTCCGGGGCTTGCTGCTCGGCCTCACTGCCCTGGCGGCCAGCACCAGCCTGTCTGCCCAGACCGCCGATCCGCTCGCGCCGCAAGGCCGTTGGAGCGCCTATCAGGGAGGCAGCGCCGCCCTGCCGCCCATGGGGTGGAACAGCTGGAACGCCTTCTTCACCGAGATCGATGAGGAAAAGCTGCTCGGATCAGCGCAGCGGATCATCGACAGCGGCCTCGCCAAGAAGGGCTATCAATATATCAATATCGACGACGGTTGGTGGCTCAAGCGCCGGACGAATGACGGCAAATTGCTGATCCGTTCGGAGAAATTCCCATCGTCCTTGCGCGCGGGCAAGGGCGACCCGTCTTTCCGTCCCCTGACCGACAAGCTCCATGCCATGGGGTTCAAGGCAGGCATCTATTCGGACCTTGGCCGCAATAGCTGTTCGCAGGCCTATTCGACCGGCGAAGCCCAATTGCCCGAAGGATCGATCGCTGAACGCGAGGTCGGTCTTTATGGCCATATCGATCAGGATATTCGCCTCTTCTTCGCCGATTGGGGTTTCGATCTCATCAAAGTGGACGGATGCGGCATCCGGGCCTTCGGCGAGGGCAGCGCACCAGTGAAATCCGGTAAATATCGCATGCTCGCGCCCCTGATCGACCAGGCGTCGGTCACCCGCTCGGATGTTCCCGCGGTGCAGGGACTGTTCAGCCAGATCAACCAGTCGCTTACCCGTCATAACCCGGACAATGACTATCTGCTCTCGCTCTGCGTGTGGGGTAGCGCCAATGTGCGCGCCTGGGGCAAGGATTATGGCAATAGCTCCCGCACCAGCGACGATATTACGCCCCATTGGGCGCGGATGCTGACGAACTATGACAGCGCAGTACGCCGAGCGCTCTATGCCCATCCGGGGTCTTGGAACGATCCCGACATGCTGTTCATCGGTCAGGGCGATTTCGACGCCGAGCATCTGACCGATGCGCGATCGCATTTTGCGCTCTGGGCGATGATGAACGCCCCGCTGCTGATCGGCGCGGACCTACGCAAGACCCCGCAATCCTTGATGGATATTTTCGGCAATGCTAACCTGATCGCCATCAATCAGGATCCCGCGGGTCATCAGGCCATTGTCGCCTTCGACAGCGATTCACTGCAGATATTGGTCAAGACATTGGCCAATGGCGACAAGGCGGTCGCGCTGTTCAACCGGGGCCTCGCGCCGGTCGATGCCATGCTGACGGCCGGTCATCTCAAATTCCGCGAAGACCAGGCCGTGGCTTTGACCGACCTTTGGACGGGCGAACAGAGCCGCTTTACCGGGGAGCAAGCCTTGAAGGTTGCGCCACGACAGACGCTTGTCTTCATGGCCAAGGGCGATCGGACCCTAGCGGACGGTCTTTATCTTTCGGAGCAACCTGGCAATATCAACCCGGCCGTCGATGGGGTTACCGCCCCTGCGCCTGATCCCACGATCTTCCGCTCCATTCCCGGCTGGCGCAGCACGCGCGGGCTGGGCGAACGTCCCATCTATGCGGGTTGGGGCGGCGCGCAGCCCGATGCGACCCCCTATAACCAGCCGCTCGCGATCGCTGGCAAGACCTATGCGTCCGGCATTGGCGTGCTTGCGAATTCACGACTGGAAATTCGGAACAAGGGCTATGGCCGCCTGACTGCCATGGTTGGGGTGGATGACAGTGCAGCGGACTCGCGCCATGGCGTCCGCTTCGCTGTCTATGGCGACGGCAAGCTGCTGACGCGCACGCCGGTAGTTCGCCGCGGCGAAACGCCAACGCCGATTGCCGTCGATGTAAAAGGCGTCGCCTCATCGAGATGGTCGCGCAAGCCGATGACGGGGTTCCGGGCGAAATGCTGCCCGTCAGTTGGGGTGACGCGGCCCTACTACGCTGATCGCCATGATGGGTGGGCGGTGTAGTAATCCGCCCGCCCAACATAGCCTCATTCCCTAACGACCTGTACCTATCGGCAGCTCGAACGAACCGACCGGTATAGGGGCCTCGTCATAGAGGTTGATGACCGGCGAATCCGCCCAGCCATATCGGACCCGCACGGCTGGCTGACCATCACCTGCAAGATGGATGCGCAATCCTTCCACCTCGCCGCCGACATAGCGACAGCTATCCGCCGCTTGCCCGCACAGCTCAAAGCCGATCGCCTGCGCGGCGCTACGCGTCTGAAGGGCGCCCGTTAGCCCTAAAAATTCGATCATGGCCCCGCCGTCCGGCGTAGCAATGGCCTTTGCCGCCTGCGGACCGCTAGCGGAATGCCGTTCGCCATAGGCAACCGCCCGCATCGACCGCGCGAGGCGGCGACCCAATTCCTGCTTCTCTCCGGGATGAATATCGAACGGATCGCCCAGATCGATCGCCGTGGCCAACGCCGCATGGGGGTCCGCTGCAACGGCCCGATATTGCGTATCGCGCATCCGTGCCCAGCCGCTCTCCGACGGTTTCGTCGTCGGCTTGCCATAGGCGGCGAGCTGCACGATGACGAAGGGCAGGTCGGGCGCGCGAAATTGTTCGCGCCATTCGGCCATCATTGCCGCCAGCCGATCGGCATAGCCAGGCAGGTCGACATCGGACTCGCCCTGATACCAGGCAACACCCTTCAAGCCGATCGCACCCAGCGGCGCGATCATGCCATTAAAGAGCGTGCCCGCGCCGGTCACATCAGCCCATGGCACACGCGGCGCGCCGGGGGGCGATTTGGCTGCCACGGCATAGCGCCACTTGTCGCCCAACGGCACATCGCCCCCATCGGCAAACCGCAAGGCCATGTCGCTCGCCGGTCCCAGCAGCCCACCATTGGCATAATTATCCATCACATTGATGATCAGGACATTGCGACCCGCCTTCAACAGACCCGGTGGCACGGTCAGGCTGGTGGGCTGCCATGCCTTGGCGCTCATCCCCACGGGACTGCCATTGATCCAGACCCGGCCGACATCATCCATGGTGCCCAAGGACAGGGTCGCCGCCTCGGCTGCCTGCGCAGCCGTCAAAATGAATTCCCGCCGGAACCAGACCATGCCGTTGAATTCGGAGAGGGCACTGACGCCCCATTCTTCCCATGGCCCCAATTTCGGCACATCTGCCCAGCCAAGGGTACTGCCGGGCTGCCAAGGCTCTTGGCCGACTGCATCGCCGGTGGCTGCGCGCCACCAACCTTCCCATTCGGCGCTCGCCGCCCGTTCGGCTGCGATGGGATCGCTGGCGTGCAACGTCACCATCGCGGAGCGATCGGCGCGACCGATCGCGGCCTGGGCCACTTCCCCCATCCAGGGGCTGATCTGCGATCCGCCCCAACTGCTGGAGATGGCGCCGATCGGAATGCCCGCCGTCTTGCGCAGGTCTCGCGCCATATAATAGCAGGCAGCGGAAAAATCGGGCACGCTTTCCGGGCTGGCCGTCTTCCACGACACCGCACTGGCAAAGTCCTGCCGTGCCTGGTCCGCCGCTTCGCGCGGAACCGTAATCAGGCGCAGTTGCTCGTCCGACGAATTGCGGATCTGCCCCATGGCATCCTGCGCATTGCGCACTTCCAATTCCATGTTCGACTGGCCTGAACATAGGAAGACGTCGCCCACGACCACGTCCCGCGCAGTTGCCTGCCCCTTGTCGCTGCGCGCCGACAGTGCGATCGGCCCAGCCTTGGCAAGCGCGGCAAACCCCGCTTGGAACCGCCCCTGCGCATCCGCCGTCACGACCTGGGTCGCCGCACCCAATGTTATCGTGATCATCTCGCCCGGATCAGCCCTCCCACGGATCAGGGCCGGACGATCGCGCTGGATAACCGAATGGTCACCAGATAGCGCATCGAACACAGGTGCTGCAGCCGCAGGCATAGCCGTCACCGGGAGGAATCCCATAGCTACGGCCGTGATATACCAATTTGAGCGCTTCATATGTGATCCTCCCGCTATGCAAATTATGCCGTTCCGCGCTTGCAGAATGTCCGAACAGCGCCGCTTAGAAGCGCCGATCAGGCCATTAATGTTAACGCTACCTTTTGGTGCCGTCATTTTCATTCGTTTGACAACCTGAAGGTCTGACCCGCCCCCTTATCGCGCGCGCTGAAAGGCGAGATGCGCGCTGAAGAAGGGCAACAACTTATCCTGAAAACGCCAGGCCACCCGATTGGTATGATCACCCTCATAGATTTCGAAACTGTTGGGAATGCCATAGCGATCAAGCACGCCATGCAGCGTCTGCGCGTCTGCCTTCAATCCATCCTTGTCGCCGACATCGATGGCGATCGCGCGATAGCGGCGGAGATTGCCGATATATTGATCGACGAACGCCAGCGGCGCATTCGCTGCCCATTTGGCCACGACATCGGGTTGCACCACCCCGTCCTTGACCGGCATGTCCAGATAAAGCGGCGGCTTTTGCGGGTTGGGCGACCAGGCGGCAGCCGTCGCCAATTGCGCGCGCAACATGAAGGATAGCCCAGCAGAATCGGCGGGCGACTTCACCGATTCGAGCTGTTTGAACACGGCCGGATCGATCTGCGCCGGATCGCGCGGCGACAGGCAGCAGGGGCTCATCATATAAAGCGCACCGAAGATATCGGTATGTTTCATGCCGATGCGGCTGGTCCCGTAGCCGCCCATGCTATGCCCGGCCAGCCCCCGGCTTTCGCGCTGCGCGATCGTCCGATAGTGGCTGTCGATATACCGGACCAGATCGCGCGCCACGAAACTTTCGAAATCGCCGGTCGTCACCGAACTGGAATACATCGACCCATTATGGACCGTCTTGGAATCGGGCAGCACCAGGATCATCTCCTGCGCGCCTTTGGCAAAGGCGCCTTCCACGGTCCGGGGAATGTGGATTTCCTTCGCCCATTCCTCCGCGCCGATCGAATAGCCGTGCAGCGCATACACGACCGGATAACGCGGTGATGGTTCGCGACCATAGCTGGGCGGAAGGATCACCAGCACATCGCGGTCGGCCGCTTCGCCTTCCAGATTGCCCTCGATCGTCGGGGCATGCACCTTGATGCGCTCGATCGTCACCGGCTTTGCCCCGGCGACAGCTGGCGGCGCACCCGTCGCAACCTGCGCCAAGGCAGGCATCGACGCCCCGGCCATCGCCAACGCCGTAACGACTATCATCCGTGTCTTGAACGTCATGCCAACCCCTCCATTTTCGTCGTCATTGTCCGCGCAACAGGCGCATCACCAGAGCGCGTATCCGCCCATAATTTCCTTGGCCGAGCGGCCCCAACACCCGATGCTGCGCGTCCGGCATATGGGCCAAAGGATGGCCATCGGGGCGAAAGACATAATGGTCGAAATAGGCGCGCCAGGCGTCCCGCTCGGCCGCTGGCCGTTCGGCAATGGCGATCATGGCGAGCAGCATGGCGGTGTGCGGCGCATCCGGCCCGGCGCTGAAACCATCCCACCAATAATTGACCAGAATGTTGACGGGATCGAGCGCCTCGACCTGATGCCACCATAATTTGGGGAGGTAGAGCGCGTCTCCGGGGGCGAGGTCCACCATAACGGCCCTCGCTCGCGCGGCCGCAAAGCGAGGATATTGCGGATCGTTGCTCGCCGCCCCCGCGGCCAGCGATATCGGCTGCCCCGACAAGGTATGGTCGATCGGCCCGACATAGAGATCGCCGATCGCATCGGGCGGATAGAGGGTGAAGCGTCGCCGCCCGGCTACTGCGCAGGCCAGATTATCATAGGTGTCATAATGGCAGGCAACGGTCGAGGCATTGCCCAGCCATATCCGGGGGCGGACGTTCGGCGGCAACAACGCGCATGGATTCGCCTCGGCAAAGCCGGGGAAATGATGATCGGTCGGCAGCGAACCCAGATAGCCGGTCTCGCCCGCATCCTGCGCATTGGCGGCGATCCGCGCGATCGCTTGCCGAACGGCGATGGTTTCCCTGGCAAAGTTGAAGCCGCCAGGCCCATCGCCATAATGATAGCGCCCACATAAATTTGGCGGACCAGCGAAATATTCCGCTGTCGATCCGCTGTCGAATCGCGCCAGATAGGCAAGCACGGCGTCATTGCTTTGTACGCTCATCTGCATCGCAGGCCAGTCGCTACAGACACCCCGAATCACAACGGGGCGGCACGCCTGCGCCAAATGTCGCAAACCTTCGACACCTCCGACTTCGGCAACGGTTCGTTCCAGGATAGGGACAGCGGCACTGGCCATCGGTCAGCCGAACCGTCCAAGCCTGTCGTTCCGCCGACGCGCCATCAGGCTTATATGCTGCAACGATCCGGCGATGGCGTAGGCAAGGCGCAGATGCCCGGATCGAAACAGCATCATGACGGCCGCATCGTCCAGATCATCGAGACTATCGAGGCTCACCGTATAGAGCCCATCCAGCCGCACCGTCTCCCCATCATCAAAGCTGAGCGCGATGTCGATCGGCTCGATCAGCCGGTGCGCAAGCAAGGCGGCGATGAAGGCTTCGGTCGCCTCCATCCCCGCAACCAGGCGGCTTAGCGCCTGTTGGACGACGCGCAATTGTAGGGTGGGCTTCCCTTCCGCATCGAACAACGGGTCACCATCGCCGGATGCAAAGCGGAGATGGTCCGGGTCGAAGGCGATATTCTCCTCGGCCGTAAAGAAGCCTTCGCGATCCGCCTCCAGCGCCCGAAAGGCGGGACGATCATCGGGCGAATCCACCAGATGCTCGCCAGGCTTCAACCCGGTTAGCGCCCCCAGATAGAATCGGCCCGTCTCGGCATGTTTGGAAAAAAGAATCGGGCAGGCAGCGGCAGCGGCCAGGATTTCACCAATGACGATTCGCACGAACGGACCAGATCCATGGTCCGGTGCCCGCATCCGCAAACCGGCATGCGCCACATTATTGAGCAACTGAAGCGATTTCATACCCTCTCCTCCTGCGGCACATTCTCACGCTGCCGCCGCCCTGTCTGGACGAATTTTTCGTCTCCGACAGCCTAATCACACGGGGCGATATTTACACATACAATTTCGCTTGATTGCCCGTTTCGATAGCGCTACCATTTACGCCTAGAAAAGAAAAGGCTTGGGTGAGGATCAAATCCGTTCGTGCGACGGCCCCTCCCCCCAAAGCCTGAAACTGTGATCGTGCGTGACAATAGTGTCGCGACGTTCGGGCGAGAAGAAGTGGGAGTAAGGGGAGGATCATGAAGATAGATTTCGATCGCGCTCGTTTGGCGAAGCGCAGCCGCAAGAGCCTGGCGGCGACAGCCAGCGGCCTGGCCCTGGCAATCGCCTTTCCGGCCGTTGCGCAAGTGGCCGAACAGGCCACCATCACGAACCCTGCCAGCGAAGCGGACATCGTCGTCACCGGCATCCGTGGGTCGCTGCAACGCAACCTAGACATCAAGCGCAATTCGGCTGGTGTCGTCGACGTCATTTCGGCGGAAGATATCGGCAAATTCCCGGATTCCAACGTCGCGGCATCGCTGCAGCGCCTTCCGGGCGTATCGATCAACCGGTCCGGTTCGCGCGGCGAGCCCGATGGCATCACCGTGCGCGGCTTCGGCGGCGACTTCAACGAAACGCTGATCGATGGTCGCCGCATCTCCACCGCGACCGGTGGCCGTTCGGTCGACTTCTCCTCGGTCGGTGCCGATTTCGTCGGCCAGCTCGCCGTACTCAAGACGCCAGATGTTTCGCTGTCGAGCAGCTCGATCGGTGCGACCGTCAACATCTCCTACCCCAAGCCGTTCGACAGCCCCGGCACGCGCGTCGCGTTCAGCGCCGCTGGTTCGATCCAGGACGATGCGGGCAAGGTGGTGCCGACCGTCGGTGCCCTGTTCAGCAAGACCTTTGCCGATGACACGCTCGGTATCCTGATCGACGGCATCTACACCCGTCGCGATACGCAGGTGAACCGCGTCTATGTATCCGGTTGGCAGGGCGGCCTTTTCGCCCCATGTCAGTTGGCAGGCAGCAATGCGGCAAGCTGTGCGCCATCCGATGATGTCGACGCAGCGCCGAGTGACCGCAAGAGCGTCGTCGGCTGGTATGGCCAGCAATATGGCGCCGATCAGCGCTATACCAAGGATGAGCGTATCGACGGCCGCATCGCCCTGCAATGGGCACCGTCCGACGACATCGTCCTGACGCTCGACGACAATTATTCGCGACAGAAGATTGTCACCGACATTGCCGGTTTCGGCGTCTGGTTCAACCAGGGCTCGATGCGCGATGTCGAACAGGATGAAAACGGCACGACGATCGACTTCGTGCAGCAGGGATCGCCAACCGATTTCACCGCTGGCACGGATACTCGCGTGCTGGAAACCAACCAAATCGGTTTGAACATGGTGTGGGACGCCACGTCAAACCTCAAGATCGAGGCGGATGCCAGCTATTCGAAGAGCCGTCAGAACCCCGATGGTGAAATCAGCAGCGAAAATGGCGATATCGGATATGGTGGCGCGTTGGGCACCGCAAACGGCATTCGCGTGTCCGGTAACAGCAGCAAGGCTTTCCCGGAACTGACGGCCTATGGTCCCAATGGCGATGCCTCGCGTTGGCTGGACCAGACCATTATCGGCTCGCACGTCACCGTGCGGCAGCAGCAGGTCAACAGCGACGAGATCAAGCAATTCCGCCTCGGCGCAACCTGGGAACAGGATAATCTGACCATCAAGTTCGGTGGCCGCTATATGGAGGATGAATTCAAACTCCAGAACAGCAGCACCTTCACCAACAACTTCTGGCAGGCTTATGCGGGTTACGGTCCGCCATCCGGCCAGGGCAGCGGTGTCCTGATGCCTGCCAGCCTGATTCAGGGCGTGATCGGCACCAATAACTTCATCCCCGGCTTCTCCGGCGTCCTGCCACCCGGTCTGCTGAAATATGACGCCAAGGAATATCAGCGCTATCTGGAAGGCCTCGGCAATCCCCAGGCGCAGACCATTCCGGGCTATAACGCTGGCTGCTGCGGCACCGCCTTTACCGGCGCGTTTGATCTGTTGCTCGATCCGGGCAGCGTTCAGAATGTGCGTGAAAAGACCTGGTCGGCCTATGTTCGGGTGAATTTCGAAGCCGATGTTGCCGGGATGCCTTTCTACTTCAACGCCGGCGCGCGCGAAGAAATCACGAAATTGGTATCAGCCGGTATCGGACGACTGCCTGTTTCCATTGTCGGAAGCGAAGCCGATCCAACGTTGCTCACTGTGGCCTTTGGCGAATCGCAGCCTATCTCTACGAAGAGCAGCTATTCCTACTTCCTGCCGAGCCTCGACATGAAGCTGGAACTGACCGACAGCCTGCACCTGCGTTTCGACGCTTCGCGCACGCTGACGCGCCCAGCACTCAACACGCTTACGCCGGTTCTTAACGTCGGCGTCGGCCAGCGCGTCGGAGCCCTGACAGCAACGGGCGGCAACCCGAACCTGAAGCCCTATCTGGCCGATAACTTCGACCTGGCGATGGAATGGTATTACCAGCGCAATTCCTACGCCTCCGTCAATTTCTTCCTCAAGGATGTGACGAACTTCGTTGTGCAGGGCGTCCAGCGCCAGGCGATCAACGGCGTCATTGATCCTACGACCGGTGCGGAGGCGAACTTTGCTGTGTCGCAGCGGGTCAATGGACCGTCCGCGACGATCAAGGGTGTCGAATTGGCATGGCAGCATGTTTTCGGTGACAGCGGCTTTGGCTTCAACGCCAACGCCACCTTCGTCGAAACCAACAAGCCCTATGACGAAACCAATTTGTCGCAGAGCGGCTTTGCCGTGACCGGGCTTGCCAACTCGGCCAACCTTGTCGCCTTCTATGACAAGGAAGGCTTCCAGTTCCGTACCGCCGTCAACTGGCGCGACAAATATCTGCAGGTCTTTGGTCAGGCCCAGAACAACTCGGCCTTTGGCGCGGAACCGACCTTCGTCAATTCCAGCCTGCAGATCGATTTGAGCACCAGCTACCAGCTAACCGAACGGTTCAGCCTGTTCGGCGAAGCGCTCAACATCACCAACGAAACGGTCAGCACCCATGGCCGCTTCTCCAACCAGTTGCTTGATGTGTATGCTTATGGCCGCCGTTTCACGGCGGGCGCACGCTACCGCTTCTAACGGTTCTCGCCCTGGAGGGGATGTCGATTGACATCCCCTTCTTTTTAATGGTGATTTCTCTCTTATGGTTCATCCTGTCCGCAACATCGTGATCGTCGGCGGCGGGACTGCCGGCTGGTTGACCGCTGGCATCATCGCGGCCCGCCATCGCACCCGCATTGGCCAGGGTTTCAGCGTCACTTTGGTCGAATCCCCCAACACCCCGATCATCGGCGTGGGAGAGGGAACATGGCCGACGCTCCGCACCACGCTATCGCGCATGGGCGTGTCGGAGTCCGATTTCTTCCGCGAATGTGACGCGGCGTTCAAACAGGGCGCACGCTTCGACCGCTGGACCACTGGCGCGGTCGATGACGGCTATTATCATCCCCTGATGCTCCCGCAGAATTTCGGGCAGGTGAACCTTGCCCCGCATTGGCTGGCAAGCAATCAGGGCGAAAGTTTCTGCGACAGCGTCAGCGCGCAGGGTCGCATCTGCGACGACGGCCTGGCGCCCAAGACGATAGCGACAGCCGAATATGATGCCCTCGCCAACTATGCCTATCATCTGGACGCAGGCAAATTCGCGCCCTTCATCCAACGTCATTGTTGTGAAAAGCTGGGCGTGCGCCATGTGCTGGCGGATGTCGAACAGGTGCTCATGCACGAGAATGGCGACATTCGCGCGATCCAGACCGCGCAAGCAGGCGAGATCGAAGGCGACCTGTTTGTCGATTGTACCGGTTTCAAGGCGCTGTTGATCGAAGGCGCGATGCATGTGCCGTTCAAGGACTGCAACGATATCCTGTTCTGCGATACGGCACTGGCCATGCAAGTGCCCTATGAGCGGCCGGACAGTCCGATGGCATCCCACACCATCTCGACAGCGCAGACATCAGGCTGGATCTGGGACATCGGCATCCAGACGCGCCGCGGCGTCGGCCATGTTTTTTCCAGCAGCCATATTTCGGACGAAGAAGCCGAGCGCGAACTGCGCGCCTATATCGGCCCGGCGGCCGATGGGCTGAACGCCCGCAAGATCAAGATCCGGTCCGGCCATCGCGAAACCTTCTGGAAAGGCAATTGCGTGGCCGTGGGCTTGGCCGCCGGTTTCCTCGAACCGCTCGAAGCCTCCGCGATCGTGCTGATCGAATTGTCGGCCAAGATCATTGCCGAACAAATGCCCGCCTGCCGCGAGGTGATGGACATCATCTCCTCGCGCTTCAACGCGACGACCCACTATCGCTGGGGCCGCATCATCGACTTCCTCAAGCTCCATTATGTGCTGACAAAGCGCACCGACAGCGATTTCTGGCGCGACAATGTGCGCGATGAAACCATCCCGGATCGCTTGAAGGAATTGCTGCTGCTCTGGCGCTACCAGTCCCCCTGGTTCCACGACGAGTTCGACCGCGCGGAGGAGGTCTTCCCGGCCGCCAGCTATCAATATGTCCTGTACGGCATGGGCTATCATACCGAAGTCGATCCCGCCTCGCTCAGTCGGGATCACCGCCTGGCCGATCGCGCCCGCCGCGAAAATGCCGCGCTGACCGACAAATTATGCGCCGGGCTACCCCGCCACCGGGATCTGATCAACAAGATCGTCGCGCACGGATTGCCGCCGGTCTGACCGGCGGCAACCGTTACCGCTTACTGCGTCCCCTTGCTCAGATGGTTGGCCGCATTGGCCAGTTCGATCCACGCTGCGCCTTCGGGAATGACATATTCATTCTGGCCCCAGAAATAGGGCCAATCTTCGTGATTTTCGGGGAAGTCCGGCTTGATCACCAATATGCCGGGCACGACGCCCCCGGCGATGAAGGAAAAATCAGCCCGATTATTGCCATAGGCGACTTCCTTCGACACCGTTCCCACGCCCGATACGAAAGAGATATCCGACCCAGGATGGTGCCCGGTCAGGAACGCCATGCCATGAAATAGCGCGTCCCGCCCGACAATATCGGGGAAAGCACGATGCAACGCCTCGGCCGTCAATGCATAGCCAAGGACCGTCCCTGACCCCGCCCAGCCGCCAGTCGTGATCGGAACGGCGAAAGGATTGGCGCGCGCCATCTCCACGCTGTTCGCCTGCCAACGGCGCACCGCCGGGATCATCCCGGTGCGATAGGAAGCAGGCATGAAGGGGATCGCCGCCACGGCGGTCTGCGCGTTGAAGCCAAAACCCTTTTCGATGGCGGGCCATAGCGCCTGTACCTTCGCGGCATAGACCGGCTTGCGCGTGGTGCGCAGCAATTCCACCGCCGCCGCGAACATCTCCGCATCAAGCGGCCCGCCTGTGGTGTTGCCGTGGCTGAACATATCCGGAGCCTGCCCCTGTTCCTGCTGCCAGACCCGCTCGGCGGTTGCCAACGCGCGCTGCGCCAGCGTATCATCCTGCCCGCGCAACACCCGCACGGCGGCCGCCAGCCCGGCGATCGATCCATAGTTGAGCGCCGATGACTTGCTGGTGAAGGCCCAGCGATCGTCCGGCGTTCCACTCCGTCCATTGCGAACCTCGCCCTGTTTGAGGGTCGGATCATAGGGCAGTCCATCGGTCTTGTTCACCGCATCGCCCAAATGCGTATATTGGGCAACATCGGGCTCCACGATGCCGTGAATGGCGCGGCCAACGGCGTTGAATTGGGCGAGCAATTGCAGGGTGCCATGCGCCACCTGCTGCGCCATGTCGGGCTTTCCGTCGGGCACATGCATTTCGACATGCCGCCGCGCTTGATCGACGCTTACCGTATCGCGGTCCAGCCGATAGCGCTCCGCCGCATCGGCAAGCGAGCGCACCACCTGATATTGGGATTGGGTGCGGATATCGAAATCGCCGGCATCATACCAGCCGCCGACGTTGAGGCCCGGAATATGCTCGCCCGGCTTGAAGCGCGTATCGGTCGTCGGTCCCTGCCGGTACAGGTCGATATGTTCATGGTTCAGCGGTGCCTGACGCGCATCGTCGCGATGGGAATCACCGTGCCAGCTGCGATAGGCTTCGTTGACCGACATATGGTCCATCGCAACGGGGAAATAGACATCGTTGGTCGGGTGCCAGGCGTCGGCATAGACATCCTGCGCGATGCGAAACGGCGCGGTGCGGACATCGCCATATTCGAGCATGTAGAGGCCCGGTTGCTTAACGGCACTGAAATCGAGTTGCAGATAAAGATAACGCAGATAGTCACCCCACGGTTTCACCGGCCCGGTCGCCACCGGCACCGCCGCGCCGTTGGCGTCCACGCGCAGCAATTTGAGCGGTGGCCGACGCTTGTCGTTGCGATCCAGTTCGACCGTGGCGATCTTGGGTCCATCGGGCGCATAACCCAACTGAGAATGGGCAATGACCGGCGTGCGCACCCAATCGGGGTCGGCCTGCGGCTTCACCGTCCATTGCAGCACGGTACCGGTCTTGTTTGCCGGCAGGATCGAGCGCAGCACGAACCAGCATTTTGCGCCTGATTACGCCCATCATAGAGCGCGATCGGCTGATCGCTGCTCACGCTGATCCGGCGCGCTGGGTCTTCCGGTGCCAGGACGAAGCGGCGACCGCTGGCCATCGGCAGGGGTTCGGCACCCGGCCCTTCGCTCCGCCCGCTGGCCGCATTGCGCTCCGCTGTCCGCTCCATGGCGCTTGCAGGATAGATCGGGAAGGTGCCGGTACGCTCATCCGCCATATAGGCATGGTGGAAATAGGCCGACGCAGCAATTCCAGGTTGAACCCGGCCTTGCCCGCCAAGGCCTGCGGCACGGGTTTGTCGAGAATGATGCTCAGTTCGACCGCGCCCCCGCGCCGCTCGGCACGAATGACATATTGCCAGTCATGGGCGGCATAACGCAGCGTCGTTTCGATGACGCCGGTCTGGGCGTCCACCTTTCGCTCCACCAGCGCACCGATCGCATCCCATTGTCCGGGAGTCGCGGACAATCGCACATCACCGTTGGTCGCGCTGCGCATACCCTGCTGGATGATTTCGATACCGCTGATCTTTGCATCCGCAAACAGGCCGTCATACCAGTTGGAAAAGGCTAGCACATTGACCGCTGGGCCTTCGAAATAGCCCTTTTCGTTCAACTGCAAGGCGGGTTCGCTCGGCGTCTGCGCGATTGCCGCCGTGCTGCTCAGCAGCAGCGCAATCCCGACACAGGAGGCTCGTAAACGCTTCATGTCTCTCTCCCTTGATTGCGCTACCATCATCCGAGCCGCAATTCTCACGCCTTATATCGCAGCGATTATAGATGGGCACAATATCCAATAGGCTGATTGCCATAGGCTTATGATAGCGCTATTCATGATCGAAACATGAAGGAGAGACTGATGCCCCGGACGCGACGGATATTGCTCGGAACCCTGCCCTTGGCGATGGCCTTGTTGACCGCCGGGTGCCAGCAGAGCGCGGACAATGCGCAGGCGCCAGCCGCCAATGCCGCAGACGCTTCGAAATATCTGTCCCAGCCGCTGGTCAAGGACATCTATACCGCCGACCCGTCCGCTCATGTCTGGGACGGCAAAATCTATGTTTACCCCAGCCATGATATCGACGGACCAACCGCCGAGGATGATCTTGGCAGCCATTTCGAGATGCGCGACTATCGCGTGCTGTCGATGGACAAGATCGGCGGGCCGGTAACGGTCGGACCGGTAGCGCTAGACGTCAAGGATGTGCCGTGGGCGGATCGCCAGATGTGGGCACCCGACGCCGCGCGCAAGAATGGCACTTATTATCTCTACTTCCCGGCCAAGGACAAGGAAGGCGTGTTCCGCATCGGCGTTGCAACGTCGAAGGATCCGATGGGGCCGTTCAAGGCGCAGCCGCAGCCGATCAAGGGCAGCTATTCGATTGATCCCGCCGTCTTCACCGATGATGATGGCGCAAGCTATATGTATTTCGGCGGCATCTGGGGCGGCCAGTTGCAGCGTTATGCCAACGGCAAATATGATCCGAACGGGTCGAAGACCGACCTGGAGCAGGATGACAAGCCCGCGCTACTGCCCCGCGTGGCCAAGATGACCGGCGACATGCTGGAATTCGCCGAAACGCCCCGACCGTTGCAGATCGTCGATGAACAGGGCAAGCCCCTGTTGGGCGGCGACCATGATCGCCGTTTCTTCGAAGCATCGTGGATGCACAAATTTAACGGCAAATATTATTTCAGCTATTCGACCGGCGACACCCATTATCTGGTCTATGCGGTAGGCGATTCGCCCTATGGTCCCTTCACCTATAAGGGCCGCATCCTTGAACCGGTGGAAGGCTGGACCACCCACCATTCAATCGCCGAATGGGATGGCCGCTGGTGGCTTTTCTATGCCGACACGCAGCTGTCGGGACAGACCCGGTTACGCAATGTCAAGGTTACCGAACTCCATCATAATGACGATGGCAGCATCCGCACGATCAACCCGATCCTGAGCGGCGCAGCGACGAAGAGCGCTGCCCAGTGACACTACACCGCCGGGGAAGCCATCGCTTCCTCGGCCGCCGTTTTTGTGCGGACATAATAATTACGGCACGGCCCCAAGGGTGAAGTGACCTTAGCCAAGACCAACGTCGCAACGACGCATTCAGGGAGACATGAGGATGAAGGCATCTTTCCTACGCTGTGCTGCGGGCGCGATGATCCTGGCCGGCTTGACTGTGCATAGCGTTGCGCTTGCCAATGACAGTTGGAAAGAGGCGGATGCCAAGGCGCGGGCCATCGTTGATCAATTGACGCTGGACGAAAAAGTCGAACAACTCCTCAACGTGGCACCGGCCATCCCCCGGCTCAAAATCCCGGCCTATAACTGGTGGACCGAATCGCTGCATGGCGCGATCGGCGCAGTTCCGACCACCAATTTCCCAGAACCGATCGGGCTCGCCGCGACATTCGATGCGCCGCTGATCAAGACGGTCGCGGCCACCATCAGTACAGAGGTGCAGGCGCTTCACACACTCGGTCGCCAGACTGGGCATCTCGGCAAGATCGGCACGGGCCTCAACACCTGGTCGCCCAACATCAATCTCTTCCGCGATCCCCGATGGGGCCGCGGCCAGGAGACCTATGGCGAAGACCCGTTCCTCACGGCCCGGATCGGCGTGGCCTTCATCCAGGGGATGCAGGGCGATAATCCCGATCTGCCCGACATAGTCGCCACACCCAAGCATTTCGCTGTCCACAGCGGGCCGGAACCAAGCCGCCACACCGACAATATCTTCGCAACCAAGCGCGATCTGGAGGACAGCTACCTGCCCGCCTTCCGCGCCGCCATCGTCGAGGGCAAGGCCGGGTCGATCATGTGCGCCTATAACCGGGTCGATGGCCAACCCGCCTGCGGGAGTCCTATGTTGCTGCAGGATTATCTGCGCGATGCATGGGGCTTTACCGGCTATGTCGTGTCCGATTGCGACGCCGTCGTTGACATATATGACAACCATAAATTTGCGCCCGACGCCGCTACCGGTGTCGCGGTCGCGCTGCGCCAGGGTGTCGATAGCGAATGCAATAATGCGACGCTCAATGGCCAGACAGGTCTGGGCGATCGCTATAAAGCCTCGCTCGCGCGCGGCTATATCGGCATGAGCGACATCGACACCGCGCTCGTCCGGCTGTTTTCCGCGCGCTATCGCAATGGCGACCTCCCCGGCCTGTCGAGTCGCAAGCCCAATGCCATGCCGGTCAGTCGGATTGGGACGGCGGAGCACCAGGTGCTTGCCCTGACCTCGGCGGAAAAGAGCCTGGTCCTGCTCAAGAATGACGGCATCCTGCCGCTGAAGGCCGGAACCAAGATTGCATTGACCGGCCCGCTCGCCGACGCCACCCGCGTCTTGCGCGGCAATTATTCATCGCCCCGCAGCGCCCCACCCATTTCGGTGGCCGATGGCATCCGGCAGGCGATGCCCGGCTCCGCGCTCACCCTCATCCCCTTTGGCCCCTCCATTACCGATGGCGATCCGGTTCCCGGCACCGCGCTGTTGACCCCGGACGGCAAGCCCGGCCTGCGCGCCGAATATTTCAATGCCAGCGGGGATGACGGTTTCGAAGCCAAGCCCGTGCTGACCCGCGTGGAAACCAGCCTCGTTTCCCGCGCGAGTGAATTTCAGCAGGTGTCGAAACGCTATAAGGTCGTCTGGACCGGCTATCTGGTCGCGCCGGAAACGGGGCTGTATCGCGTCGCGCTGACGGGCGTCAAAGGCACCGTCTCGCTCGAGGGCAAAGCCGTGGTCAGCGCCGAAGACTATTCGCGCTGGGCCGAACCGCTCGATCTGACCGATGTTCGCATGACCAAGGGCCAGCGCTATGCCATCCGTCTCCAGGGGGAGAGCAGCATCGCGCCCAGCCCTACCATCTTCTGGAAACGCATTTCCGACAATGTCGATCGCGACCTGGCGGACGGCGCGAAGGATGCCGATGTGATCGTCGCCGTCGTCGGCCTGACGTCCGATATCGAGGGCGAGGAAATGCCGGTCAAGATCGAGGGCTTTATCGGCGGCGACAAGACATCGCTCGACCTGCCCCGCGATCAGCGCGCCTTTCTGGAAAAGGCCAAGGCGCTGGGTAAACCGCTGGTCGTGGTTGTCATGAACGGCAGCGCGGTCGATCTATCCTGGGCCAAGGACCATGCCTCGGCCATCGTGGAGGCCTGGTATCCCGGCCAGTCGGGCGGGTTGGCGGTCGCCAATGTCCTGTCGGGAAAGACCAATCCGGCCGGACGCCTGCCCGTCACTTTCTACAAGAGCGTCGATGATCTTCCGCCCTTTACCGATTATGGCATGGACGGGCGCACCTATCGCTATTTCAAGGGTACGCCCGTCTATCCGTTCGGCCATGGGCTCAGCTACACGCAGTTCAGCTATGCAGCGCCCACGCTGGGCGCGACCGACGCCATTGCCAAGGACGGCCTGACCGTACGGACGGTCGTCACCAATAGCGGCGCACGGGCGGGCGATGATGTCGTCCAGCTTTACGTGACGCCCCCCGGCTTCGATGGCGCACCCCGCACCGCCCTGCGTGGCTTTGCCCGCGTATCGCTCAAGCCGGGCGAAGGGAAGGAAGTCGCCTTCACCCTGTCGCCCCGTGACCTGAGCTTCGTGACGCGGGACGGCGTGCGCGCGCTCATCCCCGGCGACTATCAATTGAGCATCGGCGGCGGGCAGCCGGGCACCGGCAGTCCGGTCCAGACCGTCGGCTACACCATCCGCGAGAGGGTCGACCTGCCAAAATGACAGGCGGCCATTTGGGACAGCTAAATAGATAAAAGGCAAAGGAGAGATGCAGATGAAACGCATAGTTGGTTTCGCCACAATGATCGGAGCAGCCACTTGGCTCATCACAGCGCCGATCGCGGCCCAGGCTCAGGACGACAAGATGGTGCCGATCGCCATCCCCGCGCAGCCGACCGCCATTGAACTGGGAACGCCCGCCCTCCCCGGTGCGACGGCCAAGGAATCCTGGCACAGCCAATATGGCAGCCTGTTTGCGCGCAACGTCACGGTCGCAACGCTCACTCCCTTCCTGCCCGATCCTGCCAAGGCGACCGGCGCGGCCATCGTTGTGGCACCAGGCGGCGGATTTCGAACCCTGTCGATGAACAATGAAGGCTGGGACGTGGCCAAGGCGCTGGCCGATCGCGGCGTTGCCGCTTTCGTCCTGAAATATCGCCTGCGCCAGACGCCAGCGGACATGCCGGCCTTTGAAAAGTCGATGCAGGAGATGTTTTCCACTACCGCTCGACCACCCCGCCCAGCCCCCGACCCCAATTTCGGTGACCTCTCGCCCCAGATCGCCGATGCCCGCGCCGCCTTCGCGCTGATCCGTCAGCGCAAGGCCGAATGGGGCGTCGATGCCGATCGGATCGGCATGGTCGGCTTTTCCGCCGGTGCCATGCTGACCATGGCGACGGCGCTTGCGGGCCAGGATGCCAAGCCCGCCTTCATCGGCAATATCTATGGGCCGCTATCCTCCATGAAAGTCCCGGCCGACGCGCCGCCGCTATTCGTCGCTCTGGCCGCTGACGACCCGTTCTTCGCCAATGGCGGCATCGCGCTCATCGACGACTGGCGCGCCGCCAAGCGCCCGGCCGAATTCCATCTCTACGAACGGGGCGGTCATGGCTTTGGCATGTATCAGAAGGACACGACCAGCACCGGCTGGTTCGACGCCTTCGTGCGCTGGATCGGGACGCACGGCGCGCTCACGCGCTAGGCCTATTCATTCACCTACGCTCTGCGTCAATCTTCCACTACCGTTCAGGCTGCATGTTCGATAACGCTGGGCATGCAGCCTGCGAATCCGGGTAGAAGGACAGAGACCTGACAATGACGATAGCGCGTATTTTTGCCGGATCTTTGCTTGCCTTGGCGACAATCACGCCTGCTACGGCCCTCGCGCAGGCAGGCGATGCCGTGAAGGGCAAGGTGGTATTTGCCCGCTGCGCGCTCTGCCATGACGTGAAGCCAGGCCCCAAGAAAATGGGTCCGGCGCTCAACGGCCTGTTTGGGCGGACGTCAGGAACCATCGCAGGCTTCACTTACTCGCCCGCCATGCAAAAGGCGAAGATACGGTGGGATGCCAAGACATTGGATGCCTTCCTCGCCAAACCGAGCGCGGTCGTTCCGGGCAATCGCATGGCCTTTGCCGGTGTGCCGCAGGCTGCGGATCGCGCCAATCTCATCGCATATCTCAAGAGCGCTACGAAATAACGTCCAGCGTCAGTCATGGCGGTAAAGGCGGGCGATCTGCGCGGCGATGTCGCGTGGCGTCAGCCGCCCTGGCCGATACCAGTCCGCCACACTGTTGAGCTGCGACAGCAGCAGGTTGCGATAGAGCGACCGGTCGATCTTAGCCGGTAGCGGCAGCGCGGCGACGATAGCGCGGAACAATTGTTCGAACCGGTCGCGCCGTTCGACCAGCGCCACGCGCACGGCGTCGGGCACTTCGCGAAAATCATTCATCATCGGCATCGTCAGCGAATCGGGATCGAGCTGGACTTCCAGCAGCGCAGCGCAGGCCGCTTCCAGCTGCGCCCATGGGTCGCTCTGCGCCGCCACGGCCGCTGCGATCCGTGCCTCGGCCCCATCCAGCGCGGCGTGATGCAGTTCGACGAACAGCGCGTCCTTCGATTTGATATGATGGTAGAGTGAGCCGCCCAACACGCCCGCCGCTTCGCCGATGTCGCGCATTGATGTGCCGCGATAGCCCTTGCGCGCGAAGAGCTGCGCGGCGATCGCCAATATCTGGCCCCGCCGCGTGCCCGCGCCGTCCGTGTCTTCACCCTTGGCCTGTGCGTCTGTCCTGCTCATGCAGCGCGACCTAGCATATTCGATCGCGATAGATCATCCGCCTTGGTGTGTGCGGAAAGGCGCGATGCATTATTCACTTGCAACCCGACCCCCGCTTACTGTATCCCAAGCATACATTCTATCGGGAGCAGGATCATGGAAAACCAAGAAGACGTCGTTTCCTTTGCGGTCGAGGACGGCATCGCCTGGGTGAATTTCAATCGCCCCGCCAAGCGCAACGCGATGAGCCCAACGCTCAACCGTCGCATGATGGAGGTTCTGGACGAGCTGGAATTTCGTGACGATGTCGGCGTGCTGGTGCTGAGCGGCGAAGGCACGGCCTGGTCGGCGGGCATGGACCTGAAGGAATATTTCCGTGAGACCGAAGCCGACGGCCTGCGCGGCGTGCGCAAGTCGCAGCGCGAAAGCTATGGCTGGTTCCGCCGCCTGCGCTGGTATCAAAAGCTCACCATCGCCATGGTCAATGGCTGGTGCTTTGGCGGCGGTTTCGGCCCCCTGTTTGCCTGCGACCTCGCCATCTGCGCCGATGAAGCGCAGTTCGGCCTGTCCGAAATCAACTGGGGCATCCTGCCCGGCGGTGGCGTGACCAAGGTGGTTGTCGACCTGCTGCCGATGCGCGACGCCATGTGGCTGACGCTGACCGGCGACCTGATCGACGGCAAGCAGGCGTCGGCGATGCGGCTGGTCAATGAAAGCGTGCCGCTCGACCAGCTCAAGGAGCGCACCCGCGAGGTTGCCAACAAGCTGCTGGCCAAGAACCCGGTTGCGCTCAAATTCGCCAAGGATGCGGTGCGCCGCGTCAGCACCATGACCTATGACGAGGCGGAGGATTATCTGGTCCGTATGCAGGAAGCGGCCAATTTCCATGACAAGAGCGAAGGCCGCAAGGAAGGCATCCGCCAGTTCATCGACGAAAAGAGCTACAAGCCGGGTCTGGGCGCCTATGACCTGACCAAGGCGAAGGCACCGACCGAGGGCTGAATGGTCCGATCGCCGTGCAACGCACCGGGGTTCGCCCCGGTGCGTATTTTCATGTTTGCGATATATCCACATCCATGAATTTGTGGCAGAATGTCCTTCAACTGGAGGAGGATTTTCATGCCCATAGCCACGACCCATGTCGGCAGCCTGCCGCGCGGCGACGCCCTGACGCCACTGTTGCTGGCCCGCGACAAGGGTGAACCCTATGACGCGCACGCCTTTGACACGCAAGTCCAGGCCGCCGTTACAGACGCGGTAACCGCCCAGATCGACGCCGGCGTCACCATCGTCAGCGACGGCGAATTGGGCAAGGTCGGCTATTCCACCTATATGATCGAGCGGCTGACCGGCTTTGGCGGCCATATCGACCGCAGGCCCGCCGCCGACCTCGCCCCGCTGCCCGAATTGCGGCAGAAGCTGGCTGGGATCATGGGTTCCCAGGAATTTACCCGCGCCTCCTGCATCGGCCCGGTGCGACTGGTGACGTTGGAGCCGCTGCATGACGATATCCGCCGGTTCAAAACGGCGCTCGCGCCCCATGGCGAGGGCGTGCGCGCCTTCATGAATGCGGCGTCGCCCGGCCTGATCACCGCCTTCCAGGTCAACCGCCATTATCCCAGCCACGAAGCCTATCTGGCCGATCTGGTCGATGCGATGCGTGAAGAATATGAGACGATCGTGGCGGCGGGCTTCGACCTGCAACTCGATTGCCCCGATTTGGCGATGTCGCGCCACACCGGCTATCAGGACGCCAGCGACGAGGAGTTCCTCAAGATCGCGTCCGCCAATGTCGATGCGCTCAACGCCGCCACCGCCAATATTCCGCCCGAACGGATGCGGATGCATATCTGCTGGGGCAATTATGAAGGCCCGCATGATCATGACATTCCGCTGGAAAAGGTCATCGACATCATCCTGCCCGCGCGCCCGGCCACCGTCCTGTTCGAAGCCGCCAATCCGTGCCACGAACATGAATGGTCGGTGTGGCGCGACGCGACCATACCCGATCACAAGATCCTGGCCCCCGGCCTGATCGATACCTGCTCCAACTATGTCGAACATCCCGAACTGATCGCCCAGCGGATCGAGCGCTTTGCTGGGATCGTCGGCAAGGATCGGGTCATCGCCAGCACCGATTGCGGGTTTGGCACCTTTGCCGGATATGGCAAGATCGACCCGGCGGTGACGTGGAAGAAGCTGCGTTCGCTCCGTGCCGGTGCGGACCTGGCGGACGCGCGACTGTGAGCGAGGAGGAGCGCCGCGCGATCGAGGCGGATTGCGCCAGACTGATCGCCCGCTACGCCAATCTCAACGACGCGGCCGACTGGCAGGGCGTGGCTGACCTCTATGCCGAGGATGGACGGATGGCGCGCCCGACCGCGCCGGACGACTGGACGCAGGGGCGCGCAGCGATCCTCGCCGCCTTCCTCGCCCGACCGGCGCGCACCACGCGGCATGTCTGTTCCAACGTCGTGATCGACGTGATCAGCCCGACGCAGGCCGTTGGGGAAAGCGCGATGCTGCTGTTCACCGGCGAAGGCGCGCCCAAGGTCGGGTCTTTCCACGACCGCTTCGTCCTGACTGCAGCGGGATGGCGCTTTGCCGAACGGCGCGGTAGCCTGACCTTTTAACGGAGGGCGACCATCATGAATGCCACCACGCCATCCACCGTCAAATCGGCGATGCGGACCATCGACATCATCGAATATGTCGTGGCGCGCCCGGCGGGCGTGGTGGCGCAGGAGATTGCGGCGGGCCTCGCCATTCCGGTCAGCAGCCTGTCCTATCTGCTCGCGACATTGGTGGAGCGGCACTATCTGGCGCGGGAGGGGCGGCGCTACCTGCCCGGCCCGGCGCTGGCGCGGCTGGGGTCGCCGCGCGTCGCGCTGTCGCTGGCGGACAAGGTGCGGCCGCTGGTCCGGTCGCTGCGGACGCAGACCAACGAAACCGCTTCCTTCTTCGTGCGCGATGGGTGGCAATTGGTGGCGATCGTCACCGAGACGGCGGAACAGTCGCTGCGCTATTCGATCAGCGTGGGCACGCGCATCCCGATGCATAGCCTGGCGGCGGGCAAGGCGTTGCTGGCGAGTCTGGGCGACGAGGAGATCGACGCCTATTTCGCGCAGGTGCCGCTGGAGCCGTTCACCCCGCAAAGCGTGACCGATGAGGGCGCGTTGCGCGCCGAGCTGGCGGCGATCCGTGTGTCGGGCGTGGGGCGCACGCGCGAGGAATATACGCCGGGCATCTGTGGCCTGGGCATGGCGGCGGTGGTCGATGGCGTCGCGGTCGGCGCATTCGCCGTGGCGATCCCCCTGCCCCGCTTCACCCCCGACCTGGAAACCCGCGCCGTCGCCCGGCTGGAACAGGCGGTCGCGCTCTTCACCGCCGCTGAGGCACCGCCGGTGTAGCGACACAAGCGTCACAGGGCGAAGTTCACGATGTCGTCGGGTGAAAAGGCCCAATGGTGCGTCAATAGTCCCGAGACGTACTGTCCAGGTAAGGCTGAAGTCACTATTGGGTCATAGTGATGCG
Source organism: Sphingobium sp. Ant17 (assembly GCF_000588875.1). Taxonomy (GTDB): domain Bacteria; phylum Pseudomonadota; class Alphaproteobacteria; order Sphingomonadales; family Sphingomonadaceae; genus Sphingobium. The sequence continues at coordinate 81,608 of NZ_JEMV01000004.1, read as the reverse complement.
ACGGCAACGCGCCAGTGGCGCGACACCGGATCTGCCTGGCCATGGCGTGCGTCTGGTGTGGCTTGGGGGACTGTTCCATCTATCAGGATAGATCAGAGGAATTCCTACATTGGAAGGGGTTTTGATGCCGTGCCTATCCTTGGCTCCAACATGAGTGACCGCAGCATGCCAGCACCGATTCTCTACAGCTTTCGCCGCTGTCCCTATGCGATGCGGGCGCGGCTGGCGCTGGCGGTGGGTGGCATGGCCGTCGAACTGCGCGAGGTGAAGCTGTCGGCCAAGCCCGACGCGATGTTGGCCGCCTCGCCCAAGGGCACCGTCCCTGTGCTGGTCCTGCCCAATGGCACCGTCATCGACCAGAGCATCGACATCATGCGATGGGCTTTGGCGCAGCATGATCCAGAGGACTGGCTGAGCCGTGACGATCCCGCGCTCGTGGCGGCCAATGATGGCGCGTTCAAACATGATCTGGATCTCTACAAATATCCCGACCGTCATGGCACGCACGCCGAAACGCATCGCGCAAGCGGCTTGGCCTTTCTGCTGGAGATCGAACAACGGTTGGCAGAGTCGATTTATCTATGCGGCCCGGCCCGCGGGTTCGCCGATGCCGCGATCATCCCGTTCGTGCGGCAATTCGCCGCTGTCGATCCAACCTGGTTTGCCATGCAGCCGCTGCCCAACCTTCAAAACTGGCTGTCGCGCTATCTGACGTCGGACCTGTTCAGCGCGATCATGGGGCGCGTTTCGCCGTGGCGGCCGGGGGATGCGCCGGTGCATCTGCGCTGGCAGGCAAGCGACCCGGACCGATAGGGCGGTCTTTCATTGCGGCCTTGTCCCTTTCCGTCCCCGGTTGCGGGGCGGCAATTAGTCTGACAAATAGAGCAAAACTCTATTGGGCAGAGGACAGCATCATTATGGATATCTCCCGCCGGACCATGTTCGCCGCGACCGCCGCATCGCTTGCGGGCGTTGCGCAACAGGCGGTGGCCAATGCCCCCGCGTCCTCGCCCAGTCTGCCGCCGCCTGCCTCCCCCCTCGCCCCGCACCCGCCCATGGGTTGGAACAGCTGGAACAGTTTTGCGGGCACCATCACTGAGGATCAGGCGCTGGAGACCGCTGCGATCATGCGGGACGCCTTGCTGCCATCGGGCTATAATGTCTTCACGATCGACATTCAGTGGTATGAGCCGGAAGCGAGCAGCTACACCTATAATGCCAACCCGGTTCCGGCGCTGGACGCCTATGGGCGGCTGGTGCCCGCGCCCAATCGCTTTCCATCGGCCAAGGGTGGTGCGGGCTTCGCGCCGATTGCCGCCAAGGTCCATGCGATGGGGCTGCAATTTGGCATTCATGTCATGCGCGGCATTTCGCGCCATGCGGTGAAGCTGAACCTGCCGATCCTGGGTACGAATGTCCGCGCGCAGGATATTGCCGACACGACTTCCATCTGCGCGTGGAACCCGGACATGTATGGCGTGGACATGACGAAGCCCGGCGCGCAGGCCTATTATGACGGGCTGTTCAAACTCTACGCTTCATGGGGTGTCGATTTCATCAAAATGGACGATATGAGCCGTCCCTATGACAGCCGCGCGCCGGAGATCGAAGCGGCGGCGACGGCCATTGCCCGCTGCGGGCGGCCGATGATCCTGAGCCTGTCCCCCGGCGAGACACCGCTGTTGCGCGGCGACCATGTCCGCCGTCATGCGCAGATGTGGCGCATTTCCGATGATTTCTGGGACGAATGGGCGCAATTGGAAGCGCAGTTCACGCGGCTGGAGAATTGGACCCCGTTTCGTGGTCCCGGCGCCTGGCCCGATGCGGACATGCTGCCGCTCGGCCGCATCGCCTTGGGCGAGCGGGTGTCGCGGTTCACGCCCGACGAACAGCAGACATTGATGACTTTATGGTCGATCACCCGATCGCCGTTGATCATGGGCGGCGACCTGCGCCACCTTGATGCGGCCACGGTGGCGCTGCTGACCAACCCCGAAGTGCTGGCGGTCAACCAGGCGAGCCAGGACAACCGCCCGCACTTCCTTGAAGACGGATTGCGGGTCTGGTCGGCGGCGTCCGAGGACGGGAAGGCGCGCTATCTTGCGCTGTTCAACCTTGGGACCAAGACGCGGGACGTTTCCATCCCCCTCGAAACGATCGGCGTGAGGCAGCCCATGACGCTGCGCGACCTGTGGGCGCGCCGCGACCTCGCGCCGGTCGCCAAGCATGTCGCCATCCCGCTGAGGCCGCATGCGAGCGCGCTCTTCCGGTTGGGTTAAGGTCATAAAATGAGACAGGGCGGCTTGCCCTGACCCTTCAAACTCACTATCGCGAATCACTATCATTAGCGATGAACGATATGGGGGTTTGTCTTGTCCATTTTCCGCGCGGCGCTGTTTGCGTCTGTTTCCTTGTCGGCTTGGGCGGCGGTGGCTTCTGCGCAGGAGGTTCCTGCGGCGGCACCCGATGCCGCCATGGCTGATAGCGATCAGATCATCGTGACGGGCCGCGCGCAGCGCCTTTACCGCACCGAAACCACGACCGTCGGCAAAAGCGCCGAAGATCCGCTCGACATTCCGCAAGCCTTGCAGGTGATCAACAAGGATCTGTTTGCCGATCAAGGCGCGCGCGACGCGACCGACATCTATCGCAATATTTCGGGTGTCAGCTTCTTTAGCTATGCAGGCGTCACCTTCCGCGGCTTTCGCCAGGACCAGTCCTTCTACGACGGGATGCGCGGCAATCCGTTCATCGGTTTTTCCGTGCCCCAGCTTTTCAATATCGAACGGGTGGAAGTGTTGAAGGGACCGGCAGGGCTTTTCTTCGGCCCTGGTTCGCCCGGCGGCATCATCAACTATGTGTCGAAGGTGCCCGGCGATATCAGCGCCATGCGCCTAGTCGCGACGGCGGGCAATTATGATCGTCGCGGCATATCAGCCGAAGCGACCGGCCCGATCGACAAGGACGGGATCGTCACCTACCGCCTCGGCGGCTTTTACGAGGCGATGAACCCCTATCGGCGCAATACCAAGAATGTGTCGCTGATCGGTGATGGCGGCCTGGCGATCAAGACCAATGAGGGCGGCAAGCTGACGCTTCAGGCGACGGTCTATGACAATGATCTCCAGGCCAACCGCCTGCGCGGCATATTGACCGACGATGACGGCAATTTCCTGACCGACATTCGCTGGAATGCCAACGAACCTACCGATTTTCTACATTTGAAGTCGCAGGCTATCAGGCGCGTTATGCGACGGCGATCGGGGAGCGGGTCACGTTCGACGCGGGGGTGCGCTATTTCAAGGCGACCGAAACGCAGCAATATCATGAGCCGCGCGGACTGGTCGCGGGTAGCGACGATCTGGTCGCGCGCGAGTTTCGCGATCAGATCCGTGACGTCGATGGCCTATCCTTTTCGGCCAATCTGACGGCGCGGGTCGATCTGCTCGGCATGGAGCATAAGTTCCAAACCGGCGCGGACTGGTATGACGAAACGAGCGTGCTTAATTCGCGCATCCTGCGGGCGGGCGTGACGCCGCTCAGCCTCAGCAATCCCGTCTATACCAACAGCGCGCGCGACGTGGTGCGGGCCGCTTTGCTGCCCTTCACCGTCACGGATACACGCACGAAGCGTCAGGGCGCCTATCTGCAGGACCAGATCAGCCTGAGCGATGCCTTCATGCTGGTCGGTGGCGTGCGTTACGACAAGTTCGAGGATGCCGTTGTCAACGCTGGCTCTTATGAAGATGACGACATCACCTTCCGCACGGGCGCGATCTACAAGCCGCGTAAGGACGTCTCCATCTATCTGAGTTGGTCGCAAAGTTTCGAGCCGCAGACGGCCGCCAGCCAGAATGGCGATGTCGGTGGTCCCTTCGCGCCCGTCACCGGCGACCAGTTCGAAGGCGGCATCAAGACCGACCTGTTCGACGGCAGGCTCCAGGCCAATCTGGCTGCCTATCGCATCGTCCGCAAGAATATCCTCCAGGCCGATACCAGCCTGCCGCCCGTCAACGGCCAGGACCAGTTGCGTCCGATCGGCGAGGTGACGAGCAAGGGGTTCGAGATCGACCTGTCGACCGACATCACCGCCAATTGGGTCGCGCTGGTCAATTATGGCTATAACGACACGAAGATCACCGGCACGATCGCGGGCCAGGCGATCACCAACGCCGTCGGCAATCGCTTCGCCAATGCGCCCAAGCATAAGGTAGGCTTCTGGACCCGCTATCAGGTGCCAGCGATCGACGCCGCCTTTGCAGTCGGGGGTGAGCATGTGTCGAAGCGCATCAGCCTGTCGGGGCAGACCGTCAAACCCTATACGATCTTCGATGCATCGATCACCAAGGGGCTTGGCTTTGCCGAACTGATGCTGCGGGTCGATAATATGTTCGACAAGGTCTATGCGGCATCGGGTTTTTCGGCACAAAGCGGGCATTTTCCCGGTGAGCCGCGAACATTCCTGGCCGAACTGCGCTTTCAATTCTGACCATGGATCAGCTGCGCGTAAAAAAGGGTCGGTCGCTCTGGTGGGTGGTGCATAGCTGGATCGGCCTCAAACTGTCGATCTTCCTGACCTTCATCCTGGCGACGGGCACTTTTGCCGTGTTCGCGCATGAAATCGACTGGCTGGCGACGCCCGCCATGCGGGTATCGCCTCGGTCGGAACCGGTCGCATCCTGGGGAGCGTTGGCGCAGGCGGCGGCCCGCGCCGCGCCCGACGCCCGGCTCCAGACGCTCTATGCGCCGATCGACCCCTGGTTCGCGGTCGAGGCCTGGGTCAGTCGCGGCAAGGGGGCGCCGGAGCGGGTCTATGTCGACCCGTGGACGGCGGAGGTCACCGGCCGGCATGGCTGGGCCAATGTCCACCGCTTCCTGCGGCAGGCCCATCGCCACCTGATGCTGCCGACGAAGATCGGCATACCGATCGTCTGTTCGCTCGCCCTGCTGCTGGCGGCCTCTTTGGTGTCGGGCATCGTCACCTACAAGAAATGGTGGCGCGGCTTCTTTCGCGCGCCGCGCGGCGGGGACGGGCGGCGGATGACGGGCGACCTGCATCGCCTGATGGGCCTGTGGAGCTTGTGGTTCGTGGCGCTGATCACGCTGACGGGCCTATGGTATCTGGTCGAGACATTGGGCGGGAACGCCAAGGTGCCCAAATTACCGGAAGTGGCGGCTGGTGCGATGCCAACCGGGGCCGCGCTGGACCGGCTGGTCGCCGTCGCGCGCCGCGCCGATCCTGCGCTCGATATTCGGGAAATCCGCTTCACGCCCGACAATGGCGTCATTTTCCTCGGCCAGTCCTCCGCCTGGCTGGTGCGCGATCGCGCCAATGCTGTGGTCGTCGATCCGGCGACATCGCGCGTCGTCGCGCAGCTGGATGGACGCGACCTGAGCGCGCATCAGCGCATTTCCGAAATGGCCGATCCGCTGCATTTCGGCACCTTCGGCGGCCTGTGGACCAAAGTCCTCTGGTTCCTGTTCGGTGCGCTGCTGACGGCCATGGCCGTCACCGGCACGATGATCTACGCGATGCGGCTGGCCCGATCGTCGCGATCCGACGCCAGCAGCCTGAAGATCGCCTGGCAGGGCATGGGGGCATGGGGATATTTCGGCATCGCCCTCATTCTCCTGACGCTCATCCTGACGCCAGGGGCGATCGGCGGTGCCAGTTGAAGCTGCAAGCGCGCCCCCTATGATCCGCCCTGTTTGCGCAATTCAGCAGCATAGATGTGCGGTGCGCCGTCCATGTTGGAGCGGAAGATCATCCATTTGCCGTCGGGCGTGAAAGTGATGTTGGGTTCCAGCCGATAATCATGCTTGCGCATGTCCACGATCTTTTCGACCCCGAACGTGCCCGGCGCGATCAGGTCCGCAGCGTTGTCCGCATGAATGCCGGCGACATCGGGTATGGCGCGCGGGGTGAAGAGGTAGAGATATTTGCCATCGGGCGCATGGGCGACCATCTCGCTATCGCCGCCATCGCCTGAAAAATGGCGCATGTCAGGTGCCTGATTATAATGGACCGACCACTGGTTGCGATCGACATGATACCATTGCCGCCGACCGGTGGCGATCTCATAGCCCGCCAGCCAGAAGACTTCGCCGCGCGGCGTCTGCAGATCATACCAGATCCAGGCGCCATCGGGCGAGAAGAACTCATGGCCTGCAATTTCCATGTTCATGATCCGCTTGTGGATCAGCTGCTTGCCACTGCCGTCAGTGCGGATCGTCCAGATCCGATCGACCTTGTGCCACGGCCCTTCGTGGCAATACATGATGAGGCCGGGATCGGTCGGCGAAAATTGGATATGGTTGAGCCAATCCGTCGAGGCGACGACGACCTTCCGCTCGCCCGTGCGGATGTCGATGGTGAAGATCTCCATCGGAATCTTCGCTTCCAGCCGTTCGTTCAGGCGCACTTCCTTCGCCTCGGCAAAGCTGAGCGGCTTTCCGTCCGGTCCATTGGCGGCATAATGCGCCTGGCCGAAGGTCTGCTTGATCTCCGGCGTCCCAGCCTTTTGCGTGCCATCGGGCTGCAGCGGCTTGTCGCTGGCGGCCCATTGGCCAAGCAGCAGCGTCTCGTCGGCATTGATCGACCCTATCGAACCGCCATCGACCGTCGCGATTTTGCGGGTCTTGCCGCTGTCGATATCCGCCACGAAGATGGTGGCGCCGCCCGCCCCGTCATCGCGCTTGCGGCTGGCATAATAGGCCGTGCGGGTCTTGCGCCCGGTGAACAGCAGTTGCAGATCCTTGCCCTTGACCAGCGGCTTGATGGTCCAGTCGGCCAGCGTCATCACCGCGATGCCGTCCGGCGTCGATATCACCATCTTGTCACCCTGGGGCGTATAGCTGTTCTGGTGGAAATAGAGGCTAGCGCTGCCCGGCTGGTCGGTCAGCCGCAGGACACGGTGGCCGGTCGTCTGGTCGATCCATTCGGCGGCCGGCTTTGCCTGCGCGGCCCCGGCGAGGCCAACCGCCGCCATCGCGGCCCATCCGATCATCGCTTTGCGCATCCTCAATTCCTCTTTTCTGCGGCAGCCCATTCCAGTGCGTCGGGAATGAGTGCCAGATTCTGGATCGCCGCCAATCCCCATTGCGACGCGGCGTTGGTGGAGACCCCCGGCCACTCGACCGTCGGGCCGACAAAATCGGGGCCGCTATGGGCGACCCGTGGGTCGCCATCCGACAGCCCCAATCCGGCCTCGCCGCCCAAAAACTCCCGCGCGGCGCGTGTCGATAGCGCGGCATCGCCGGTTTCCCGGGCGACATAGGCCGACAGGCGGGAATGTCCTTCCTTCAGGTTCCGCTTGCCGAAGGGCAGAGAGAAATGCGCATCCCATTCCTGCGGCGAAGCGTTGAACCAGCGGCAATAATCGAGCCATGCCGCCCGATAGCGCGGCACGTCGATCAGTTGCAACAATTCGGCATTCACTTCAAACGCCCCGAATACGGCGTTGAGATGCGAGATGGATATTTTGTCGCCCGGCCCGATGAAGCGCCCGGATTTGAGATCATAGGGTGCGCTGCCCGCCAGCCAGCCATATTTCAATCGCCCGATACTATCCATGCCGGCGATTAGCCGGTCCCGCCACCGCACGTCGCCCGTCCGTTCCCATTCCGTCAGCCAGGCCGCCGCGAGCGACCCCCAGACGGTGCCGAAGCTGAAATCCACGACGCCTTCGGGGAGGGTCTTGCGCTCGGCACCGGGCACCTTGCGGCCAATCTCGACATGGGTCAGCGCCTGGTCCGAGGGGACCAAAGCGCGCATCAGGTCGCCCACCCGTTCGTCGCCGGTCAGATAATAGAAGATGCGACGATAGGCAGCGTTGCTGACGCGCGGCTGTTTGGAGCTGTCGCTCCAATGCTGGACGCCGTGCCGCGTGCCAAGGCCCGCAAAGCGACCAAGATGATAGACATCGACCTCGCCGGTATGACGGGTCATCGCTTCGGCCAAGCGAAAGGCGCGCGCCCGGCCGCTGCGCAGCACATCATACCAAAGCCACAGGTCAGGCGACAATTCGCTATTGGCCCAGGCATAGCCGCCGATATCATAGCGCCAGACGTGCCGATCCTCGTCATACGTGTGCATAACGTCGCCATGGTTCCAGAAGCCATACCAGCCGCGCCGGTCGACCTCTTCGGCATAGAAATCGACCAGATTGACCAGTTGGTCCTCGATCCGCGCCTTCAGCGGGCTGGATCGGTCGGGCAAGCTCCAGATGCCCAGCACGTCGGCCGCATGGATGCGTTCGGGCGTCACCATCAGTTGCGGCGGCGTCGAATTGGCCTGCGCCATCGCCGCCAGATGCGCCGCTCCGGGCGTCGCCGCGCAGGCCCAGAGGGTCAGTTCGCTGGTGCGGGCCGCGCCGGTCGCGTCATCCCAGCCGGGCTCATAATCCTCATAGGTGATGTCCAGCCCTTCATTCTGGGCGGCATAGGCTTCCATGCCCATGACGTCCCTATAGGGGCGCATGTCCATCGGCTGTGCGTTGGGGGACCAGAGCCAGGCGGTGAGCGATGCCTGGTCAGTGTCGGCCCCGCGAATGTCGATCTGCGCGGGATACCGCTGCCAGAAATAGCGCGCCGCGATCGCGATGCCGCCGGTGGGCGATCCGACATAGCCCAGGCCCTGCGAGCGCGTTCCCGATGTCGCATCAATCCACGCCTGCCCAGCCTTGGTCCGCTTGGTGATGGCAAAGCCGTCAGCGGAGAGCTGGCTCAGCGTGAAATCGCCCCAAGTCGGGATGCGGCCGAGCAGATTGCGGACCGTCGGTGCCATGCTATCCAACGCCACGGCTTGGCCCGCAATCTGTGCCTTGCGCGCGGCCCCACCCGGATCGCGGCGGAGGCCGGTCAGCGGCCGCACCGCCTCGCTGAACAATCCGTCCGCGCCGGTGCCGATCCGCACATGACGGTCATGCGGGGCAGCATCCATCGGCACTTGCGCCTGCAGGCCGAGGCCGCTGATGAAATCCCTGGCCGGATCGCCGTCGAAGATGAAACTATGCACGACGCGCAGATGATCGGCCCCTGCATAGGCATAAAGGCGGACGACAAACGGCAGCCAGGCGCGCCCTTGCCCCTCGTGCATCCCTTCCAGCTTCACGACGGCGCGCACCGGCCCTTTCTGCTCGACCGTCGCCTTGTCGATCCTGCCGGTGAAATGGCTGCGCTCACCGCCTTGCGGTGCGTTGTCCACGCTGGCGATCAGCGCCAGCGATCCCATGACGGTCCGCTCGCCTGCTTTGGCCGACTGGATGATGGCCTTGCCCGACGTGCCGATCGTCCATTGGACCGATCCGACGGTGATGACGATCCGGTCGGCGGTTTCGCGTAACAAGACCGGCGCTGGAGGAGCGACTGGCTTGCCCTGAACCACCGTCATGCTTGCGGTTGGGGTGTCTCCGGCTGGCAGCGCATGTGCGGTCCATTTGAGCGATCCATCCGGCCAGCTGGCCAAGGGCCAGTGCTGCGATGGCAGAGCCTTTCCCTCGGCGTCTTTGACGGACAGGGCGGTTCCGGCGCGCAATGCCCCTTGCGGCCATGGCACGCCAAAGGTCTGGCCCAGCGAAAGCGGCGGCGCGGCATCGTCGATCCAGCGCACGGGTGTCGGCGGCACGTTGCTGCCGCGTGCGTTCGCGGCCCGTGCAGCGGCAGGCAGGAGCGCCGAAGCGCCGGTCAGCAGGCCAAGCCTCAGGCTGTCCCGGCGGCTGACTATGATCCCTGTCGTCATCGGCGTTCCGCTCCTTTTGTCAGCCATGGGTGATGGTCAGGTTGCGGACCTGAATGTGGCTCTGCGTGGTGCGCAGCCCGAAATGACCGCGACGATAGGGGGCGGGGTCGTCCATCTCAAACAGGGGCGCGCCATCGCGCTCTACCGCGATATGATGGCCGTCAGCGATCAGGCCAATGGCGAACCAGGCGTTCGGTGTCAGCATGTCCGCCTTTGCCAGTCGGTCATGGTCGGGCAGCAACGGTCGTTCCCCCACCCGGCCGACATAGCGGCGCATCCGCGTCGTGCTGTTGCGGTTGCCGCCGATGCCGACATAATAGGTTTTCAGCCTATCATAATCCTCGAACGCGCCGCTGCGCCGCCGCCCCAGCACCGACCCATCGGGCACAGCAGGGTCGGTCGCCATCCAGAAGGCGTTGACGTCGCTGACCGCATCATGGGGTCCGCCTTGGGCCACCGCCCGTACCTCATAGCGGATCGCGACGGGAGCCACGAGGGCGGGCAGAAACCAGAGCGTGACCCCGGCGGGGGCGTCGATGTCCAAAATGCCATCCCGCGCCGAGACGCGGGCATCGCCGATCGCTTCCATCCGCCATTGCTTGAGACCGCTTCGAAAATCATCGCCCGAAACGGTGCGTCCGCCATCCGCGCGTGCGGCGACCGGTGCCAGCATCAGCGACATCAGCATCGTGCGGCGGTTGAACATGGTGCTATTCCCGGTTCAGGCTGAACGAAGAAATGCTGCGGGATCGGGAGAAGGGGGAGATCCCGCAGCAAGAGCCGTGGTCCAGAAGGGGAACCACGGGGGAGCGGATCAGAGCTTGAACCGAATGCCGCCATAGACGCGACGCCCGAAGGTTTCGATGATCGTGCGGCGATAGATGCTGTTGGCATTCTCCTTGCGCGTGGCATCCAGCAGATTGACGCCTTCCAGGAACAGCGAGACATCCTTCATCAGATTGAGGTTGAGCGACGCATCCAACTGGCCATAGGCTTCGCCGAATTCGGGGTTGTTGCCACGCCCGACCGCCGTGATCAGATATTTCGAGCGCCAGTTATAAGCGCCACGGATGCTGAAGACATCATCCTCATAATAGGCCGAAATATTGTAGCTTTTGCGCGACAGGCCCTGGAACGGCAGGGAATCGCCGGTGAAGAAGTCGGTGCCTTCGTAACCGCTATCCTTCGAGTAAGTGAAGTTCGCGATGACGCCCATATGTTTGACCACGGGTATGTTGATGAAGTCGAACGCGACCTGTGCGCCCGCTTCGATGCCGTTGATCGTCACTTTCTGCGTCCCGTTGCTGGGCACCGTGATCGCATAGGTGACACCATTGGCGTCCGTGAACGGCTCCGTCGTATTCTGGATGAAGGAACCGATCTCCTTGCGGAAGTAGGTGACCGACGCAAAGCTCGTCTTGTTGATATAATATTCCAGGCCCGCATCATATTGGCGTGCCCGGAACGGCTGGAGTGCGGGATTGCCGCGTGAGCCGGACAGGCCCACGACATCCAAAGTGAACCGCGGGGCGAGTTGCTGTGGCAGGGGGCGCGCCATCACTTCGCTGGCCGTCAACCGCGCCATCAGCGTGTTCGGGATCAGTTCGGCTTTCAGGTTGATCGATGGCAGGAATTCGGTGTTCTTGCTGTCGAAGGCAACCGGGCTGATCAGCGCGGGCTGACCGCCTGGCTGCGCGGTCCGCAGGAAACCGGATGTATCGACTTGCGTATTAACGACACGCGCACCGGCGACGCCGCTGACCGCGACCGATCCGACATCAAAGGCGAAGGCCGCCTGCGCATAGCCCGCAATGTTGCGCTCGCCGACTTCCCATGTGTCAGTGAAGACCTGGCAAGTGCCGTCCGCATTTGCGGGGCAACCGCCTGGCGCGAACGGATCGGGCACGCCGACCGCATCCGCCACCGCCTGGGTCATGTTCAACCAGCCGGTATAGCCGCCATCGAAGCCCAGATTTCCGGTGTTGAAGAAGGGCGACGTGCCAAGGCCCGCATTGCCGGTGACAATGGCGCTGATCTGGCTCTGCACCGCAGGATCGCTAAAGCCGTTCAGCGTCGTCGTCCGGGTGTAGAAACGGCTCTTGACGGTCAGGTCGCGATATTGGCCACCCACCTTGATCGATGTGAGGAAGCCGGTGTCGAACGTATATTCGGCGTCGAGCTTCGCCATCTTTTCCGCCTGATCGTCGTAACGCGGGCGACGCAGCACGGTCAGCTGGTTGATCCCGGCGATCGTCGTCGGATCATTGGGCAGGATGATCTGGGGCGCTTGCTGGGGATTGTCATAATCGACGATCAGGCTGGACATGCCCGTCACAGCCGCCGTGGCATTAATCTCATTATTATAGGCCTGCGCCTTGGAATAGGAGATTTTGGGGCTGAGCTTCAGGTTGCCGCTGGTCCAGTCCGCACCCACCGCGAGATTATAGGTGGTGCGCCGGATGTCGCCCAATATGTTGCGATAGGATACGCCCAATTGGCTGGTTTGCGCCAGGGCCGGGTTGTTGATCATCTCAAGATGGGTGACGGTATTGTCCGGGCCGATGACGGTATTGGCGACATCGACCAATCCACCACTGGTCCCTGTCTGCAGGAATTGCGATGTGACCGACTGGTTGGACCGGGTCCAATTGCCCTCCACATATGCGGTCAGATCGTCGCTCGGCCGCCATTCGAGAATGCCGTTCAGCGCATAGCGCCGTGTTTCGAGGCGGTTGATGACATACCGGGGAATGTCGGGGAAGAAGTCGGCTGCGCCGTCTTCGTTCAGGTCATAGGCCTGCAAGCCCGGCGTCGTGGGGTCGCTGTCCAACCGAACCCAGCCGGTGGTGCGCGCCTGATGGCTTTCCACATTGCGGTTTTCGAACGTGCCCGACACCAACACGCCAAGTTTGCCGTCGGCAAAAGTGTCGCTGGCAATCAGGGCAATGCGCGGGTCCATATAGTCGGCAATGTCGGAATAAATCGCCTGGGCCGATCCCGCCACATAGGTCTTGCCGCCATTGTCGAACGGCCGCCGGGTAATAACGCGCACGGTGCCACCGACGCCACCTTCCGTCATGTCGGCGGTGGCGGACTTGACGACTTCCAGCCGGTTGACGAATTCGGAGGGCAGGTCGCGGAAGTCGACATCGCGGCCGCCGCCTACGGTGGTGGACAGGGCGGTCGTGCCGTTGATCTCGACGCGATTGAGCGACGGGTCCGCCCCGCGGATGGTGACGCCAGCGCCTTCGCCATCGGCGCGCGAAAGCTGCACACCGGTCACGCGCTGCAGCGCTTCGCCGATATTCTTGTCGGGGAATTTGCCGATATCTTCGGCCGAAATCGCGTCGAGCACCTGCGGCGCATTGCGCTTGGCGTTCAGCGCGCCCTGCAAACTGCTGCGAATGCCGGTGACGACGATGTCGTTATCGCTCGCCGCATCCTGCTGCTGCGCGGTCGCTGTCCCGGCGGAAAGCAGAAACACGGCCATGGCGGCGCTCGAAACCAAGGCGCCGTTCCTGGAAAACTTCATCAACCATCCTCCCCAAATCAATGCACATAATGCTGGGCGTTGAGCCAGTGGGCGGCTTGACCTGCCGCCTCGTTCACACCCGTCAGTTCCATATGTTGGACATCAATCTCTATATATGGATATTTTTGGGACGGGAAAATTTGCGGCAAAATGAGCCCATCGCACGACGAGCCGTTGCGTCGCGTAAAAAGACGTTCAAATTGGATCATCGGGCTCGGCAATTTGGGCCGGGCATCATCGGTGGTGGGAGCGCGATTATTGGCGGCGTCCATCCGTTCAGTCGACGAAGCAATGCCGCTAAAAGCGTATCACCGGTTCATCATCTTGCCGACGCGGCGAAATCGCGGGCGAGGTCGACAAAAGCCTTGAACGCGGCAGATGGGTTTCGTCGGTTGGGATAATAGAGGCACAGCGGCGCGAGCGCCGGCGTCCAGTCTTCCAGGACACGGACCAGACGGCCGGCCTTCATGTCCTCGCGAATGTCGGATTCCATGAGGAAGCCGATCCCGACATCATCCAGCACCGCCATGCGCGCGAGACTGGCCTCGTCCAGCGTCATCGGGCCATCGACGTCGATCTGCACCGCTTGCCCCGCCTTTTCGAACTGCCAGCGGAACAGGCTGCCGTTGGGTAGACGGACACGCAGACATGGATGCGCAAGGAGATCCGGCGGGACCAGCGGCGTCCCATGCGCCGCCAGATAGGCGGGCGACGCAACGACGGCATAGCGTCGATACAGACCGAGCGGGATAGCGATCATGTCACTGGGCACCAAGTCGGCCGTGCGAATACCCGCATCAAACCCATCCGCGACGATATCGACGAGCCGCCCTTCCGTGACGAGATCGATATGGACCTGCGGATAGCGGCGAAGATAGTGGAGCAGCAGGGGCGAGAATATCTCCCGCGCGGCCGTGGCGAAGGCGTTTATGCGCAATGTGCCTGAGGGCGTTGCCTGCTGCGACCGGGCGGCATCCATCGCCTCGTGAATGTCCTGCAGCGCCGGGCCGACCTTGCCGACAAAATCCCGTCCCGCATCGGTCAGCGAAACGCTGCGGGTGGTGCGATTGAACAAGCGCACGCCAAGCTGCCGTTCGAGCTTCCCGATGGCGTTGCTCAGCGCGGTGGTGGAGACGCCAAGATCGATCGCCGCCGCCCGGAAAGAGCCCCGGCGCACGATCGCGATCACCGCGTCGAGTTCGATCAGACCATGCCGCATGATTGTCCTGCTTTTCGTAACAGTGCATCCCGATCTATCCCGATTATCATGGCGCGCGTCTACCGCTAACTTGGGTGTCACGATCAAGCCCTGGATGCATGGTGGCCGGTGACACGGATCATTCGCCCCTTGGCTATCCTCGGACAGGTCGACACGCATGGAAGGAAACCAGATATGACGGTTCAATTGCCCCCGCCCATCGCCGCTTATTTCGCGGCCGATGCCAACAAGGACGGCCATGTGGTCGCGCATTGCTTCACCGACGACGCCGTGGTGAAAGACGAAGGCAAGACGCATAGCGGGAAGGACGCCATTCGGGACTGGAAGGCGCAATCTTCCACCACCTACCGCTGTACGGTCGAGCCATTCGCCATCGCCACTGATGGCGCGCGGGCGGTCGTGACCAGCCATCTCCAAGGCGACTTTCCCGGTAGCCCGCTCGACCTGCGCTATTTCTTCACGCTCGACGGCGACAAGATCTCTGCCCTCGAAATCATCCCATGAGCGCGGGTCATCGCCGGATCAGACAAGCTAACTCTCAAATATCGCACCGAATGGAACCCACCGCATGACGCCTTTTCTGACCTTGCAGGGGAAGCGCGCGTTGATCACGTCGGGCACCCGCGGAGCCGGCGCGGCGACGGTCGGCCTGTTCCGCGAACTCGGCGCCCAGGTTCTCACGACTGCGCGGACGCAGCCTTCAGGCACTTCGGACGCGCTGTTCGTGGCGGCCGATCTTACCACCGCTGAAGGCTGTGTAGAGTTGGCGAGCGCAGTGCGCGATCGCCTGGGCGGCGTGGACATCATCGTTCACATGCTCGGCGGATCATCGGCACCAGCCGGGGGATTTGAAGCGCTGAGCGACGCAGAATGGCGCAACGCCCTGCACCTCAACCTCATGCCCGCCGTCCGGCTCGATCGCGCGTTGCTGCCCGATATGGTGTCGCGCGGCAGTGGCGTGGTGATCCACGTCACCTCCATCCAGCGCGAACTGCCCCTGCCGGAAGCGACCACCGCCTATGCCGCCGCGAAGGCCGCGCTTTCCACCTACAGCAAGAGCCTGTCCAAACAAGTGGCACCCCATGGCGTCCGGGTGGTGCGGGTGTCGCCGGGCTGGATCGAAACGGAAGCCGCCGTCGCACTGGCGACCCGACTTGCCGCCGAACAGGGCGGCGACATTGCCCAGGGCAGGAAGTTGATCATGGACTCGCTCGGCGGGATTCCGATCGGCAGGCCATCGACACCGCAAGAGGTCGCCAGCCTGATCGCTTTCCTAACGTCCGACCGGGCCGGGACGATTACCGGCACCGAATATGTCATCGATGGCGGAACCGTGCCGACGGTGTGAGAAAATTGGCACCGTCAAAGGTTGCAGCGGAAGCCGTAACCGACGCCCAATGTGAACTGCAATCTGCGCCCCCGCTCGCGGACGAGCGGCGAATGACCGGCCTCGCTCCCCAATCGATCGAGGCTGGTGAAAAGCGTGATGGCGCTTTGCCGGTTCAGCGGGCGAAGCGCCGAACCACCGACACCATAAGACAGCAAGCCGCCCTTTGGCGAATAGGCACCAAGCCCGGATCGCTGCGACTGCATCGCATCGATACCGAAATAGCTATCCATATAGGGCTTGCTGACGACGGTAGCGCGAGGACCGACATTGATGATCGTCCGTCCGCTGCGCATCTGATACGAAATCGCGCCGTCCGCTATCACGGCTTCATGTCCGCCAAAGCCACGGCGGACTTCCAAACGGCCGCGCCAGGGCCCGATGCGTTTTTCAACGAAGCCGCCCAATTCGGCAGCAGCCGCGACATTGCCCATCCCGCGCAGCCCGTCGCTTCCGCCCGTGATCAGAAAAGGCGATCCTCCGCGCTCCTCGTCACGCCCAAAGCGGACCTTGGCCAGCGGACCGGCTTTCCACCCATTGGTGTTGACGGCGTTCCATCCCAATCCTTCGGGGATCGAAGCAAAGATCACATCCCCATAATTGACACGCAGATCGGGAAAGATCGACAAAGCCATGTCTCGCGACCCTTGCCACGCGGGGCTCAGGACCGGTGCCAAGCCGATCGTCACGCTCCATCCTGCTTCGCTTCGGTCCAGGGGCCGACCCGCTACCGTTGCCGGCTGCGGCCCTTCCGTCTGGGCGAAACAGGGTTGGCCCAAGCCCAGGGCGGCCGCGGCCAAGAGATAGCGCATGTTCATCCTCGTGTCGGCAACTGCCCTTGATGCCCAACAATTTGGGGCCGCGCCTACTTTAGTCCATCACGCCATAAACGCCAGCGGTGGCAGGAGAATTGAGGCAAGAGCCGGTTGCGATCCCTGATCCCTGACGGCTGTAATCGCGCAGCCGTCAGCACCATGCGATCACCAGAATCGAAGAGAATGACGTCGCCGATCACATAGCCTTCGGGCGTAACGGGAGCGAACTGCTTGGCCCGGTTCGGCACGAAACCCTTGAAGCGGTTGGGGACAGGCTCGTCAGCGAACCGGCCATTCCGCGATCAACCGCAGGCCAAGCACGAACGTGGATCGAGGCCCGCCGCCGGCGAAGGCGCGGCGGACATATTGCATGTCGGGCTGAACCGACAGGAACGGTGCCAAGCGGTCCTGGTAGGTGATTTCCACCCCCGTTTCGGCTGCATCAGCGCGATCGCCCAAATCGCGTATCGATCGGCGGAACCCGCGCGACAGCAGACCCTGCGCAACGCCCACTGAAAACATTCCGTCCGGTCGCCCTGGAACCAGCCCGCGGGCGAGCAACCCGGCTTGGAACCCGCCGCGAAACGGCGTCGTCTTTCCGTCCGACACGCCTGCGCGGAAGAACAGATCGATACCCCGGCTGTCGTCGCCCGACACGCGCTGGTCGATCAGGACATAGGCACCGACCGCAGTCCGCTTGACGGGATCACCGTTGGCGTCGCGCGCATACAAGTCGTCCTGCTGCCGCGTATAGTGCCAGGCGCCGACCGCCAGCTTGCCGTTGATGCGCGTGCCTGCCTCGGCGATCAGGAGCGCGCCATCGCGCATCCCGAAATCGATCCCCGATGTATCGCCCAGAACACCCGCCCGTGCATTCACGACGGCAGCACGAACATAGCCTGAGTCGGTGATCGCCACGTTCAGCCGCATCGTCAACGCGGTCGAGGGAAAGATCGAGGGCCCATTGGGGCCCGTCGCCGCCAGTTCCGAGCCAATGCCGAACGCCGGCGCGATCAGCAACCCGGCCGAATCATTTTGGTAAAAATCCACATTCAGATCAGACAGACCGACCAGCAGCGCGGCACGACCGCCAGCAATATCCTGTTCGATCCAAGCATCGTACAGCTTGGTGCGGCTCTCGGCGACTTCGATATTATCGACCCCCTGCAACGTCCCCGCCAGCGCGTTGATCGATCCCCCATGGTTGCTCAGCAGATGCACATGCGCGCGTGCGCCGCGCCAGCCGACCAGCCGGTCGAGGTCGCCATCTGCGGTCACCTCGATATTGCCGAGCACGCGGGCGCCCCGTGCATCGCCACCGGCGACGTTCCCCATGAGATCCAGGACATAGCGACCCGCAATCGTGATGGCACGTGCCGGGGGTTCGGGTGCCGCTTCGGTAGACACGGATTGGCCCGACGCTGGGAAGGACCAAGCGGCGGACAGCAAAAGCGTGAGCCCTGCAAATCGAGGCACTGTTACCAACTTCACGAATTACCTCCGACCACCTCCGTTCCGCCTATTATAGGATTGGAATTGTGCCCCAGTGCCGAACAGGTGAGCAAAACATGCCGATGACGATGTCCAGTCCCAGCAATGCGATCTCGCTATCCAGAGCGATCCGGATGGCGGGCGCCGTCCTGTTCGGACTGATGCTGCTATGCGGCGCGAGTGGCATCGGCGCGGCGTGGATGCAGACCGCCGCGCTGCATCGTCAGACCGAGGCGACAGCGCTGCTCGCCAACCATCTGGGCGCGGACATGATGCACGACGCCATCCGTAGCGACGTGCTCGCCACATTCCAGGCGGCAGAACCGGGCAGCGCGATCAAGCCCGACGAGATTCAGAATGATTTCCGCGAGCATCTCGTCGCGCTGCGCGAGGGCATCGCGGCCGATTCAGCCTATACCGGCGACGCCGAGGTCGCCGCAGTGACCTCCAAGCTTGAGGCGCCGATGGAGGCCTATGTCCGCTCCGCCACGCAGGTCATCGATAGCGTCGGCCGCGATCCGGTCGCTGCGCGCGCAATGCTGCCGGGGTTCTTCGACCAGTTCCGCGTGCTCGAGGAGTCGATGGGCGCGGCGTCGGAGGCGATCGAGGCGAACTCAAAACAGTCCGCTGAAAGTGCAGCGCGGATCGGCACGATCGCGATGATCCTGCTCGTCGTTACGCTGGCGATCGGCATCGCGGGGATATGGGCGTTCGTAGTACTCGCACAGCGCCGGGTCGTGCAGCCGATCGTCGTCCTCGCCGGTACGATGCGCGCGCTCGGCGAGGGCAACCTTGCCGTTGAGGTAGCCGGCGCGGATCGCGGCGACGAACTGGGCGACATGGCGAAGGCGATGCTGGCGTTCCGCAACCAGCTTCAGGCGGCCGAGGCCTCCAAACAGGCCCAGGCCGCGCTGATCGTCGATAGCCTTGGCACCGGCCTGACCGCGCTGGCGCAGGGCGATCTGACTGCCGAAGTCGTCGCTGACCTCCAAGCGCCGTACACAGGGCTGAAGGACAATTTCAATAGCGCGGTTCGCAGCCTGCGCGGGTTGATCGGATCGGTAGCGCAGGGCACGATGATGATCCGCACCGGATCACAGGAGATCGCGCAGGCCAGCGAGGACCTCGCCCGGCGCACCGAAGGCAATGCCGCCAGCCTTGAGCAAACCGCAGCCGCGATTACGCAGATGGACCAACGACTGAAGGCGACCGCCGTCGCCGCCGGGCAGACGGTGGAGCGCGCGGACGGCGCGATCACCACGGTCGCCGGCGGACGCGCGATCGCCGAGGAAGCGGTCCAGGCGATGACCCGGGTCAGCGAAAGTGCCAAGGGCATCGACAGCGTGATCGAGGGGCTCGACAAGATCGCCGTCCAGACACGCGTGCTGGCGATGAACGCCGCGGTCGAAGCCGGGCGCGCCGGCGACGCAGGACGCGGGTTCGCAGTGGTCGCCGATCTGGTGTCCGCGCTGGCCATGCGCGCCGAGGAAGAGGCCGGACGCGCGCGCGATCAGCTGACCGCGACGCAGGCCGACATCAGCACCGCGGTCGAACGCGTGCAGCGGGTCGATGGTGCCTTGTCAGCCATTTCGGCGGATGTCGGCGGAGTGCACACATTGCTTGCCGGAATCGCGGATGACAACCAAGCGCAGTCGAGAGCGATCACCGAGGTCAGTACTGCAGTCGGTGCGATGGACCAGGCGACGCAGCAGAATGCGGCGATGGTCGAGCAGACCTCCGCTGCGGCGCGCAACCTGACCTTGGAAGTCACTGCGCTGTCGGAACAGGCCGCTAAATTCCGCATCGGCGGTGCACCGCAAAGGGGCGTCACTCCGAGGCAGACCAGAATGCGTAACGAACACCCGCAAAATGCGTCGCGATCGCTCACGACAAGAGCCACCGCCATGGCGGATGTCGGCGCGAGGCGCGACGAGTTTGCAACCTTCTAAGGCGCAGTGAAACGGTGCTGGCTTGTCCTGGCGACTGCAGGGCAGCAATTTAGTGCGATCTGGCAGCTGCAGCAACTATGCTCGGTTAGGGTTAGCCATCGCGGTGGTCCAGGGTTTCGCCACGCCAAACGAAAACGGGGGACGCCTTGCGGCATCCCCCGTTGCTTCCCGCTCAGGAAAAGCGATCAGGCATTCTTGGTGCGCCAGCCGTCGGCATAATTGTCGCGCGCGGCTTCCGAATAGGGGACCGAGGAGACGATCGCCTTGATTTCGGTCTGGACGTGGCGTTCGACGGTGGGCTTGGACGTGCCGCCATCGGGTTCGCCCCAGAGCAGGGTGACTTCGGTGCCGGGCTCGGCGAACTCGGCATCGACCATCGCCAGTGCCAGGAAGCGACCGGCGTTGATGGTGTAGCCGATCCAGGTGGACAAGCCGACCGTCTTGCCGTCCTTGAGCACCGCGTCATAGGGATGCATGCAATAGACGGCGCTGGGGAATTCAAGGAACTTGGCCTTGTCGCCGGTCTGGAGCATCGAGCTCATGACGCGGACGATGTCCTCATTGTCGAGGGCCAGCGTCACCTTGCGGCGGTGGGGCTGATCCTTGATCTTCTCCAGCGCTTCGCGGCCGATGAAGTCATGGTCGAACTTGACCATGATGCCATAGCCCAGCTCCCATGGGTTGAGGTAATAATCCTCGATATTGTCGGAGACGAAGCTGCCGCCGAGCGAACATTTGCCTTCATAGCTGTTCTCGCTTGCCCATTCGCGGAACTTGGAGCCTTCGCCGGTGTAGGTGGCGGGCAGCGGCGAGGGGATCCAGCCGGATTCCAGCGTGTTGGACGAATAGGTACGGCCACCGCACAGCGTCAGGCCATGGTCCTTGCCGGCTTCGATCAGCGCATTGCGAACGGTGTCATAATCCTTCCAGGGACCAAACAGCTCATAACCCGGCTGGCCGGCCATGCCGTGACGCAGCGCGCGCACTTCGACGCCGGCGATCATGATCGGTGCCATGTGGAAGAATTTGAGGTCCGGCGGGGTTTCGCCCATCGCCTTTTCCAGCACCGGCATGGCGTTTGGCCCCTGCAGCTGGAAGCGATAGTTGCGGCGATAGCCTGCTGGTCGAGCGGACGGGCGATGGTGCGCTCGTCGCGTTCCACCTTGACGTCCCACTTGCCGGTCGAGGCCCAATATTCGACCCATTCGATCGACGGTGCGCGACCGACCAGCTCGAACTTTTCTTCTTCCAGATAGAAGAGAATGACGTCGCCGATCACATAGCCTTCGGGCGTGACAGGCGCGAACTGCTTGGCGCGGTTCGGCACGAAGCCCTTGAAGCTGTTGGGGGCGAGGTAGGACAGCATGTCGAACGCGCCGGGGCCGGTGACGAGCAGGTCGACCATGTGGAAGCTCTGGTTGAACAAGACCGAGCTTTCCGCCCAGCTGCGCTGTTCGTCGCGCCAGTTGCTATATTCGCCAGGCACGCCCGGATAGGCGTTGGGACCGACCTGCTGGTTGCGCAGGAATTCGACGATGTCGCCCTTTTCGTCGAGCAGTTGCTGCAGGGATTTACCACTCATTCCATTCTCTCCTTAGACACGGAAAACATACTGAAATCGTCACTCATGCAGGCGGCCATGACAGCCATTCCCGCACAATCTGGTTGAACGCCTCTGGCGCTTCGGCGGGCATCATATGGCCCGCCCCTTCGACGACGCGCAGTTGCGCGCCGGAAATGGCGGCGACGATCGCTTCATGCTGGGCGACCGGCGACCATTGATCCTGCCGCCCGACCATGGCGAAGGTCGGGCAGGCGATGGTCGGCAGCAGCGCATCGACCGACGGGCGGTTGAGCAGCGCCTCGATCTGCGCCTCATAGACCGGCAGACCCGCCGAAACGGTCATGGCATAGAGGCTGTCCATCAGCGCTTCGTTGCGCAGGCCCGCAAAGCCGAGCATCGGCGGCAGCCATTGCGCCACCAGCGCAGCCATGCCCTGCGTCCGGCCAAGGTCGCGCAGCGCATAACGGCCTTCGCGCTCGCCAGGCTTGGGCGTGTGAACGCCGGTATCGACCAGCGCCAGCCGCTCGACCCTTTCAGGGGCCTTGCGCACGACCTCCAGCGCGATGCGCGCGCCCATGGAATGGCCCAGCAGCGACACGCGCGCGGGCATATGCGCCAACACATGGTCGGCCATCGCCTCGATCCGGTCCGCACCGCCATAATAGCCGTCGATCGCGCAGCTGTCCGGGAAAGCGCCGAGCGTAGCGCCGAACATGCGCGAATCGCACATCAGCCCCGGAAGGATGACGAGCGGGGCGGCGGGGCTATGCTGATCGGTTGATTTCGCACTCATGAAAATTTCATCTATACGAACACGAGCAGTTGCGCTAGAGGAAAATGCATCGAGGAAAGCCGCGTGGCCCAGCCCGAACACCATCATGGGAGAGAATGATGACCCTGCCGTCGATCCATCCGAACTGGGATCTGCCGCCCAAGGGCATGACCGATGGCTATTCGCTGGAGATCACCGCGAAGGACATTGATGCGCTGCGTGAAGCCGCGCCGACCATGGCGGCTGATACGCCGGTGGCCGTCACCTTCCTGCCCGGCGAGTCGCTGGAAGCGCGCATTGCTGCGGCCAAGCTGGTGCGGTCGCTGGGGTTCGAACCGATGCCGCATTTTTCCGCGCGGCGGCTGGAATCGGGCGATGATTTCGAAACCTATCTGGCCGCGGTCGTGCGCGAAGCGGGCGTCCAGCGCTGCTTCGTGATCGCGGGCGATCCGCCCGAAGCGGCCGGCCCCTATTCGGACAGCATGGCGCTCATTCGCACCGGCGCGTTCGAGCGCGCCGGGATCAAGGCGATCGGCGTTGGCGGCCACCCGGAGGGGCACCCCAATATGACGCCCGACCAATGTTTCGCCGTGCTGACAGAAAAATGTGCGGAAATCGAACAGCGCGGCATGGCGCCGCTGATCGTCACCCAGTTCAGTTTCGATGCCGCTCCCGTGCTTAGCTGGTTGGCGGACCTGCGCCAGCGCGGCATCGACGCGCCGGTGCGGATCGGCATTCCAGGGCCAGCGGGCATCAAGACGCTGATGCGCTTTGCCGCCCGTTGTGGCGTCGGAGCATCGGCATCGGTGCTGACCAAATATGGCATTTCGATCACCAAGCTGATCGGTACCGCCGGTCCCGACAAGCTGGTCGACGCGCTTGCCAGCGGCCTTGGAGACCAGCATGGCAAGGTCCGCCTGCACTTCTACCCCTTTGGCGGCCTGACCAAGACCGTCGAATGGATCAACGATTATACGGCCCGCCACTGAGCGCGCATGATTACCGGAGAAGCGATGTGAGTGAAATCTGCACCCTGACCCTGCAATGCGACGACCGGCCGGGCCTGGTCGCCGATGTCGCAACCCTGCTGACCCAGCAGGGCGGCAACATCACCGACGCGCAGCAATTCAACGACAAGCTGACCGATCGCTTCTTCATGCGGGTGGAATTTGAAATCGCCCCCGATGCCGTGGAAACGCTGCGCGCCGCTTTTGCCGGACTGGCGGACGAGCGCGGCATGGAATGGAATCTGCGCCGCCGCAACGAGCGACAGAAGGTGCTGCTGATGGTCAGCAAGTTCGACCATTGCCTGGGCGATCTGCTCTATCGCTGGCGCATCGGTGAATTGAACATGGATGTCGTCGGCATCGTGTGCAACCATCCGCGCGAGGCGCTGACCATATCGCTGATCGGCGACGTGCCGTTCCACCATCTGCCGATCACCAAGGATACCAAGCCGCAGCAGGAAGCGCAGATCAAGGCGATCGTCGAGGAAACCGGCGCGGACCTCATCGTGCTGGCGCGCTACATGCAGATATTGAGCGACGATCTGGCGGGCTTCCTGTCGGGCCGCTGCATCAACATCCATCACAGCTTCCTGCCCGGTTTCAAGGGCGCCAAGCCTATCACCAGGCGCATGCGCGCGGCGTCAAGATGATCGGCGCGACCGCTCATTATGTCACCGCCGACCTCGACGAAGGGCCGATCATCCATCAGGATGTCGAAGCCATCAACCATGCCGACACGCCCGACGATCTGGTGCGCAAGGGTCGCGATATCGAGCGGCGCGTGCTGGCGACCGCCGTGCAGCATCATCTGCAGGGCCGGGTGTTCCGCAACGGCGCACGCACCGTCGTCTTCAAGGCCTAAAGGCCCATGGCGCAGATCATCGACGGGCGCGCCATGGCGCGCGCCCTGTCGGACGAAACGGCGGCGCGCGTCGCGGCGATCGTCGCGCAAACGGGCCAGCCGCCCGCGCTGGCAGTGGTGCTGGTCGGCGACGATCCGGCAAGCCAGGTCTATGTCCGCCGCAAGATCAGCGAATGCGCGCGGGTCGGCATCCGGTCGGTCGAACATCGGTTGCCGGTCGATCATCCGCAGGACGCCCTGCTCGCCTTGATCGACCAGTTGAACGGCGATCCGGCCATCCATGGCATTTTGATCCAACTGCCGCTGCCCGCTCCTATCGACGCAGCGCTGGTATTGGACCGCATCGATCCCGCCAAGGATGTTGACGGGTTCCACCCGGTCAATGTCGGGCGATTGTCCACCGGCACGGGCGGGCTGGTGCCCTGCACGCCGCTGGGCATCATGCGGCTGCTCGACAGCGTGATCGATGATTATCGCGGGCTCAATGCCGTGGTCATCGGCAAGTCCAATATCGTCGGCAAGCCAGTCGCCATGCTGCTGCTGGAGCGGGAGGCGACGGTCACCGTCACCCATATTGAAACGCTGCACCTGCCCGACATCGCGCGCAAGGCGGACATCATCGTCGCCGCGGCGGGCGCGCCGCATCTGGTGCGCGGCTATTGGGTGAAGCCCGGCGCGATCGTGATCGACGTCGGCATCAATCGCATCGCGCAGGCCGACGGATCATCGCAGATCGTCGGCGATTGCGCGACGCAGGAATTGGACCATGCCAAAGCGGTGACGCCGGTGCCAGGCGGCGTGGGTCCGATGACCATCGCCTGCCTGTTGCACAATACGGTATTGGCGGCAGAAAGGGCGAGGACATGACGGACAGCATCTGCACGACCAAGGTTCGGGTGCGCGACCTGCCCCTGCTGGCCGATATCGGCATCAACCCCGACGAGATCGGACGGCGGCAACCGCTCGTCATTTCGGTCGAACTGACGCTGGCCGTGGGTCAGGTCGAGGCGATCGGCGAGACGGTCGATTATCGCAAGGTGGCACAGGCCGCCGAAGATCTGGCGCTGGTGCATATCCCGTTGATCGAGATGTTCGCGCAAAGACTGGGCACCTGCTGCCTCGCCATGAACGGCGTCATCGAAGCGCGGGTGAGCGTCGACAAACCCTTTGCTCTGACCCGCGGCATGGCCGGGGCCGAAGTGACGGTCCGCCGGGGCTAATCGCGCCGTCTCGCCTTAGCCATTTTCATCGGCGTTGCGCATCTGCACTGCCAGCAGCACGGCGGCGGCCCCCAGCGATCCCAAGCCCAGCAGCAGCGAGGTCAGCCCCCGCCCTGCCCCGGCGGCCAGCAATTGCCCCGCGAGGAACGGGCCAAGCGCTGCGCCGAAGCGCCCGAAACCGATCACCGCACCCGTGCCCGTCGCGCGCAAGGTGGTGGGGAAGACATTGGCGATCAGCGCATAGAGGCCCACGACCGACCCATTGGCAAGGAAGCCCAGCACGAAGGCGGCAATCTGCAGCCAGAGGAAGTCGCCCGGCACCACGCCGAACACGGCGACCGCGATGCCCGCGCCCGCCATGGCCAGCAGCAACAACCGCCGCAGGCCGAGCCAGGGCGACAGGAACCCCAGCGTCAGCCCGCCAATCGCCCCGCCCATATTCATGAAGACCGACACGATGCTGGCGCGCGAAGGGTCGAACCCCAGATCGACCACCAGCGAGGGCGCCCAGCCCAGCGCATAGTAGAAGGTCATCATGTGTAGGCCGTAGACGATGATGAGCGCGATCGTGATGACTCGGTAGCGATCAAGGAACAGCGCGCGCATCGACGCCTTGGGCAGGTTCAGCGCGACCAGTTGCGCCGCTTGCGGTTGGCCAAGGCGACGCAGGATGACGTTGATCTTGGCCAGCGCATCGGGCGCGCCGCGCGTTGCCAGCCAGCCGATGGATTCGGGCAGGAAGATCAGGACGAGCGGTATCATCAGCGCCGTCGCGCCCGCGCCGAACAGGAAGATCGCTTCCCAGCCGTCCGTGCGCAGCAATTGCGCTGCGCCCCAGCCACCAATGATGCCACCGACCGGATAGCCCGCCGCCATGATGCTGACAGCCAGGTCGCGGCGGCGGCGATTGGCGAACTCGGCCGACATGGCATTGATTGCCGCCAGCATCGCGCCCAGCCCAAGGCCCGTCAGGATGCGCAAGATGCTCAGCATCACCACTCCGGTCGCGAAGGCGGAGGCGAGCATGCCGAACGTCATGATGACCAGGCACAACAAAATCTGCCGCCGCCGCCCGATGCGGTCGGCCAATTGTCCCAAGGTCAGTGACCCGATCACCATGCCGACCAGGCCGGTCGATACGATGATGCCGATCGCGCTGGGGCCAACGCCCCAATCCTTGGCGATGCCCGGCGCTGCGAATGTCACCGCCAGCACGTCGAACCCGTCGAGCGCATTGAGCAGGAAGCAGATGAAGATCGCCACCACCTGCGGCAGGCGCATCGGCCGGTCTGCCAGGATGCTGCGCGGATCATCCGCAGGCAGGGTTATGCTCGACATGGGGGACATTCTCTCCGGCACTTGTTCCGCCATTGTATGCTGGCGAAACAATTTGCCAAGTCAAATCGCCGCCAGCCCCTCCCGCGTCAGAGCGAGATGAGCGCGTCGAGCGCTAGCGCCCCCTTGCCTTGCGGATAGACGATCACCGGGTTGAGATCGACCTCGCGGATTTGCGGGGTCGCGGCGACCATCTGGCCGAGCCGTTGCACGACATCGGCGACCGCTTCGATGTCCATGACCGGCGCACCGCGGAAGCGTCGAGCAAGGGGGCCATGCGCAGTTTGCGAATGCGCGCAATGATCGCCGCGCGTGGCAGGTCGGGCGGGAGCAGGCAGACATCGTGGAGCAGTTCAGCCGCGACGCCGCCGAAGCCAACCAGAATGGTAGCGCCCCAATGCGGGTCGTTGCGCGCACCGACGATCAGTTCGACGCCCTTGTCCGCCATGCCCTCAACCAGCACGCCGTCGAGCGTCAGGTCGGGGCGCGACGCGGCCAGATTGGCGGCGAGCCGCGCCCAGCCCTCGGCCAGTTCCTCGCGATTCTTGAGGCCGACGATCACGCCGCCCGCATCGCTCTTGTGCGGCAGTTCGGGCGATTGCGCCTTCAGCACGACCGGATAGCCGAGCCGGTCAGCCGCCAGCACCGCCTCTTCCAGCGTCTGCGCCAATGCGAAGGCGGGGAAGGCAATGCCGCGCGCGCCCATAATCTCTTTGGAGCGATATTCGGGGATGCTACTCCCTAGCTGTGCCAGATCGGCGACCGGTTCGGCGTTGAGCGGTTCAGCCGCGAAATCGCGCGCAGCCGCTGCGCTGATCCGCGCCAGCGCGCGGACGGCGCGCTCGGCAGTGGGGAGATAGGTCGCGCCCGCTTCGCGCAATGCCGCAATGTCCGCGTCCAGCACGCCGCCGCCTTCATCGACCCCACCGATGATGATTGGCTTGGTCGGACGCAGCGTGGAGAGGGCATCCAGCACGGCGGCAAATTTGATGTGCGATGTCGCAGGCGCGGTCTGGATCAGCGTTACCAATATCGTGCCGATGCGGTCATCGTTCACCAAAGCGGACAAGGTGCGGCCATAAAGGCCCGGATCGACCAGCCCCTGCGCGGTGACGTCCAGCGGGTTGGTCACCGGCACGAAATCCGGCAGGGCCGCGCGCAAGGCCGGGCTGTCGGCATCGCTCAAGGCGGGCAGGTCCAATTCCACCGCTTCGGACAGATCGAGCATCATCGCCTTGAACGCGCCCGATTCCGCGATGACGCCCGTGCCGCCCGTGCCGATCGCTGCGTTGCGCGCCAATATCTCGACCACGTCGCCCAATTCTTCGAGCGAGTCGACCAGGATCACCCCGGCGCGTTCGACATGCACCGCCATGACGGCATGATCGCCCGCCATCGCACCGGTATGGGTGGCGGCGCTCGCCGCGCCCGCCGCGCTGCGGCCAGGGTGGAGCAGCACGACTTGCTTGTCCGCTGCCCGCGCTGCCCGCGCGGCGGCGAGGAAACGGGCAGGCTCGCGAATATGTTCGGCGATCATGCCGATGACAGCTGTGTCGGGCTGATCGACCAGATAGGCGAGATAATCCTCGATCCCGCTCGCCGCTTCATTGCCGGTGGAGATATAGCAGTTGAGCGGTACGTCGCGATGGATCATCGTCGTCGCCAGCACCGCGGCCATGGCGCCCGATTGCGACACGATGCCGACGCGCCGGTCGCCCTGCGCGCGTGCTGGCGGCATGTCGATGAAGGTCAGCGAGACATTGTCGCGGAAATTGACGAGGCCCAGGCAATTGGGGCCTTCCACCACCATTCCGGCTTCACGCGCGATCCGGGCAATTTCCTCCTGATCCGCGAGACCCTGCGGGCCATCTTCGGCGAAACCGGCCGAGAAGATCACCGCTGCCCCCGCCCCGCGCCGGGCAAGGCCACGCATCGCATCCAGCACGCCGACGCGCGGGATCGCCAGGATCGCGGCATCGACGCCTTCGGGCAGGTCATCGACCGACGCGACGCAGGGCCGCCCGCCAATCTCTGTACGCTTTGGGTTCACCAGATGAATGGCCCCGGCAAAGCCCTGCCGCTCCAGATTGGCCAGCACCGATGCGCCGAGCGCACCCGGCTTGTCCGATGCGCCGATAATCGCCACTGATCGCGGCCGCAGCAGCCGGTCCAGGTCCATCATGTCGGTCACGCGTGATCCTCCCCTACAGGCGGCAAGGCTTCGAATCAGCCGCCCAATGTTGGCAACATTGTGCGCCAGGGATACAGTTTACGCAACCCGTTTAGGCGATTCCATTGTCCGCTTCGCTGTCCGATATAGGATCTTCCCTGCTGATTTTGCGCAGCAGCATCAACAGTTGTTCAGTCTCTTCGCCGCTCAAACCCTGGGTCATCCGGGCATCGGACTGATGCACCGCTTCGATCATCGCGCCAATCTGCACTTCCCCTTCGGGCAGGAGGAACAGCGCATTGGTGCGAAGATCCCGCCCGGCCCGTCGTTCGACCAGCCCGCGCTCCTCCAATATGTTGACCAGCTTCATCGCACTGGAACGGTTGACGCTGAGCGCCCGGCCAAGCGCCGTCTGGTCGCAGCCCGGATTATCGCGGATCAGCAGCAGCGCAGTGAACTTGGCCGGCGACAGGTCGAACGGTGCCAGCGCGGCGCGGGCATCCGCCCCCATTACGAGATGGGCGCGCTGGATCTGATAGCCTATCAATCCGCGCAGATCGGTCCCTTGGTTCATCCGCTCCAATCATCCCTTGCCAATATTGTATCCTTAGCGCACAAATATATGCTACAACGCGCCAGCGCGGAAAGCGATAGCCAAGACGCAAGGCGCGTGACCGGATAATGCAGGAGAGAAGAGCGATGGACCATGATTTCCGCATGCTGATCGATGGCGAATTGACGCCCGGTGTCAGCCAGTTCGACGTCGTTAACCCCGCGACAGGCACTGCCTTCGCCCAATGTCCCAAGGCGGACGAGGCGATGCTGAACCGCGCCGTCGCCGCCGCCAAACGTGCCCAGCCCGGCTGGGCGGCTACCCCGATCGAAGAGCGTGCCGCGCTCGTCAACCAGCTCGCCGACGCGCTGGAAGCACGAATCGGCGAATTTGCCAGCCTGCTGACCAGCGAACAGGGCAAGCCGCTCGACCAGGCCGGCTATGAGATCATGGGCAGCGTCTTCACCCTGCGCGCCTTCGCCGCGATGCGGGTCGAGCCCAAGGTGCTGAAGGACGAAGGCGGCAACCGCGTCGTCGAACATCGCACGCCGCTGGGCGTCGTCGCGTCGATCACGCCCTGGAACTTCCCGGTCATCCTGCTGATGAACAAGCTGGGGCCAGCTTTGGTCACGGGCAATTGCATGGTCGCCAAGCCAGCGCCGACGACGCCACTGACCACCTTGTTGTTCGGCGAAATGGCGCAGGCGATCCTGCCGCCCGGCGTGCTCAACATCGTTTGTGACCAGAATGAACTGGGCGCGCTGATCACCGGCCATCCCGACATCGCCAAGGTCGCCTTCACCGGATCGACCGCCACCGGCAAGAAGGTGATGGCATCGTCGGCCGGGACGGTGAAGCGGGTGACGCTGGAACTGGGCGGCAATGACGCCGCGATCGTGCTGGATGATGTCGATGCGCGGCAAGTTGCGCAGAAAGTCTATCAGGGCGCGATGACCAATGCAGGGCAGATCTGCATCGCGATCAAGCGCGCCTATGTGCCCGCCCCCATGTATGACGAATTTTGCGATGAACTGGCCAAGCTCGCCAAGGCGGCGATCGTCGATGACGGATCGAAGCAGGGCACGACCATCGGGCCGATCCAGAACCAGATGCAGTTCGACAAGGTCAAGGCGCTGATCCACGACGCGCGGACGCGCGGCACCGTGCTGGCGGGCGGCGATGCGCTTGATCGGCCGGGCTATTTCATGCCGCCTACGATCGTCCGCGATCTGGACGACGACGCGCCGCTGGTGCGCGAGGAACAGTTCGGCCCGGTGCTGCCGGTGCTGAAATATGACGATATCGATGATGTGATCGCGCGCGCCAATGACAGTGACTATGGCCTGGGCGGCACGGTTTGGGGCAAGGATCTGGCGCGGGCGACCGATGTCGCGATGCGGATCGATTCCGGCACGGTCTGGGTCAACCAGCATATGGCGATCGACGCCAACATTCCCTTCCGCGGCGTCAAACAGTCGGGCCTGGGCGCGGAACTGGGCGAAGCCGGACTGCTGGAATATACCCAGGCGCACATCGTCAACGCCATTGCGCTCGAAGACGCCTGAACGGCTGACGGATACAGGCATTAGCGGGGGTGAAGGAGCGCAACGCTTCTTCACCCCCTTTTTTGACATATTCCACCTAGTCATTCGACATATTCGACACTTTCGTTCGTGCAGTCATCATAGCCTCAACCCTTGGGACCAATCCCTGGTTGTGGAGTTTCGGCGCGCATCCAGTGACTGTGTTCCCCACCTCTTCCTGTCGCAATGAAGCTTGCTACTCGGAGGAGGCGAAGCTAGATCATAGATGATACAGGGTATCATGATTGGTTCGGGCGGTGCCGCAACGAACCACGGGGAAAAGGGACAGACGCCATGAGCAGCTTAGCGGGCCACGCGCCCCCCACCGCCTTCAGCCCCGGCGCCACGTCGCCCATGGCCACAGCCCAGGCGCGTACCCGCCTGATCGCGATCGACGCGCTGCGCGGCCTGGTCATGCTGTTCATGCTGGTCGATCATGTGCGGGAGACATTCTTCCTCTACATGCAGGTCACTGACCCGGTGGACGCGAACACGACTGATCCGGGGCTGTTCTACACCCGCCTGCTGTCGACCTTTTGCGCGCCGACTTTTGTCGCGCTCACCGGCCTGTCCGCCTGGCTCTATGGCCAGTCGCACAGCAAGGGGCAGGTGTCGGAATTTCTGCTGAAGCGCGGGCTTTTCCTGATCGTCCTGGAATTTACCGTGGTCGGCTATGCCTGGCCAACCCAAGCCCCCGCCTTCCCACCGACGGCGATTTGGTTGCAGGTCATCTGGGCCATCGGGATTTCGATGATCGCGCTGGCCGCGCTGCTGCACCTGCCGCGCGTCGCCCAGTTTGCGGTGGGCTTGGCCATCGTGTGCCTGCACAATCTGCTCGACCCGATCCGGCTGACGGCCGATCAACCGGGCTATGTCGCCTGGGCAATCCTGCATCAGCGCTCGCTGATTGAATTTGGCGGCATCGCGGTCAAGACCACCTATCCCATCCTGCCATGGATCGGCGTCATCCTGCTGGGCTATGCCTGCGGGCCATGGTTCGCCAAGGGCAGCGATCCGCAACGGCGCATCCGTCGCCTGGCGATGACCGGCCTTGGGCTGGTGTTGGGCTTCGTGCTGATCCGCTATCTCAATGTCTATGGCGACAAGCCGTGGTTCGTTGCGGAAAATTCGACGCGCACGGTGATGAGCTTCCTCGCACTGACCAAATATCCGCCCTCCTTGCTGTTTTTGATGCCAACGGTCGGCACCGGCTGTCTGCTGCTCGCTTTGTTCGAGAAGTTCGAGAATAGCCGCGTGATGCCACATCTGGCGCTGCTGGGTGCGCGCCGATGTTCTATTATGTGCTGCATCTCTATGTCCTCAAGCTGATCTACAATGTCGCGCTGGCGCTCTATGGGCCGACCAAGGGCACGGTGTTCGGGGTCGACAATCTGTCCACCGTCTGGATCTGGGTCGCGCTACTGATCCTGCCGCTTTACTATCCCACCCGCTGGTTCGCGCAGCTCAAGCAGCGGCGCAAGGACATCTGGTGGCTCAAATATCTCTGAGGGCATGAACCCTCCGGGTCGCAGGCCGCCTTCCTTATCGGAGGCGGCCATTTTTCGGGGTTTTCACCAGGATCGATGGCGTAACGACGGGCAGCATTTTCATGCCGTAGGGCCACGTGATTCACAATTTTGCGCCGTCCCATGCGCCATGTTTGACGTAATATATCCGTAACTCGACCTAGCCTCAATTCAACAAGAGGTGACGGAAACACCCCGCGGCCCGGCTGCCGATGACAGGACGCAATGTCCGCATCGGACCATAAGAGAAGACCAGCCGGTCCCCGTTTCGCAGGACATTTGGGAACAGCGATTTTTCATAGGGGATCATATCATGCGCACATCATCGGCTCTTCGCCTGGCGCTTATCGCCAGCACCGCCGCCATCACCCTGCCCACCGCCGCCCTTGCCCAGGCTCCGGCCGATAATGCCGAAGGCAACATCATCGTCACTGGCCTCAAGCGCCAATATTTCGGTGACACACCGGTCAAGGAAATCCCGCAGGCAGTCCAGTTCCTGGAAGGCACGCTGCTCAACGACCTCAACATCACCCGGCTCGACACCGCGCTGGAGCTGGCGAGTGGCGTGTCGAAGCAGAATAATTTCGGCGGCCTGTGGGACAGTTTCGCCATTCGCGGCTTTGCCGGCGACGAGAATTTTCCAAGCGGCTTCCTGGTCAACGGCTTCAACGGCGGACGCGGCTATGCCGGCCCTCGCGACGCATCTAATGTCGAGCGGATCGAAGTGCTGAAAGGGCCGAACTCGGCGCTGTTCGGGCGCGGCGAGCCGGGTGGCACGATCAACATCGTCAGCAAGAAGCCGACCTTCAAGGAGGGCGGCAGCTTCACGGTCGCGGGTGGCAAGTGGAAAACCTATCGCGTCGAGGGTGACTATAACATGCCGCTCGGTGACAGCGTCGCCATCCGCCTGACCGGGGCCGTCGAGGATGCCGAAAGTTTCCGCGACACGGTGGAAACCCGCAAATATGTGCTGAACCCGTCCATCCTGGCGAAGCTGTCGGACAAGACGATCTTCACCTACGAGCTGGAATATGTGAACCAGGAAGTGCCGTTCGATCGCGGCGTGGTGGCGATCCCGACGGTGACGGCGACCGGCACCACCTATAATTTGGGTGCCATTCCGCAGAGCCGGTTCCTCAGCAACCCCAATGACGGCCCGATCAAGATCACGGCACTCGGCCATCAGGCGCAGTTGCAGCATGACCTGAGCGACGATTGGGTCGTGATGCTGGGCGCAGGCTATAAGGACACCACGTTCGAGGGCTTCTCCAGCGATCCCGAACTGGCGCTAGGTCGTCAGCAGATCGACAATGACGGCCGCACCTTGTCACGCCAGCGCCGCTATCGTGACTATAGCACCACCCATATGGTGTTCCGCGGGGAAATCAGCGGTAAGCTGGAAACCGGGTCGATCGTCCACAATATCCGCGTTGGCGGGGACTGGGACAAGTTCGAGATCGAACTGCTCCAGACCCGGTATCGCCCGACGGCGGCGGACCAGTCCTATTCGATCGATATCTTCAACCCCAATTACAATATTGCGGCACCGATACCGGCAGCGGTGATCCAGAATTCAACCGAAGTGCAGAAGGCCTGGGGCATTTATGCGCAGGACCAGATCGAGATCACCGAGCAGTTCAAGGTGCGCTTTGGCGGCCGCTACGATGATTTCAGCCAGAATATCGACAACCGGCTGGGGACCACCAACCCCGCATCCTATACCAAGTTCAGCCCGATGGCCGGCCTGGTGTTCGAACCGACCAAAAGCCTGTCCTTCTATGCCAGCTATGGCAAGGGGTTCCGGCCGAACAGCGGCGTCGATGTGAACAACAACCCCTTCGCCCCGGAAGTCAGCACAAGCTATGAAGTCGGTGCGAAGTTCGTGACGCCGGACGGCCGCATCACCAGCACTCTGTCGCTCTACAAGATGAAGAAGAGCAACGTCCTGACCGCCGATCTGCTGACCGGCCTGTCGGTGGCGGTCGGTGAAGCCAAGAGCCAAGGCGTGGAGTTTGACATCAACGCCAAGCTGCCCGCCGGGTTCGAACTGTTCGCGACCTATGCCTATACCGATGCAGGCTGGGCGGATGACTATGCGTCCGCTGGGGTGCTCAAGAATGATCCGCTGCTCAATATTCCCAAACATCAGGCCAATGCCCTGTTGTTCAAGAATTTCTCGTTCGGCGATCATGAAGCGATGCTCGGCGCGGGCGTGAACC
Organism: Sphingobium sp. Ant17; assembly: GCF_000588875.1. GTDB lineage: Bacteria > Pseudomonadota > Alphaproteobacteria > Sphingomonadales > Sphingomonadaceae > Sphingobium. The sequence goes on along the minus strand of NZ_JEMV01000004.1, from coordinate 46,665 downwards.
ATGTCGGCAAGCGGCTGGGCCAGACGGCGGCAGACTTCTATCTGCCGAGCTACACGATCGCGAAAATCCTGGGATCAGTGACGATCAACGACCAGTTCAAACTGTCGGCCAATGTCGATAATCTGTTCGACAAGAAATATTATGCCAGTTCCTATGCGGCTTTGTGGGTGCAGCCGGGCGTCCCCCGCTCCTTCACGATCCGCGGGACGTTTACCTTCTAACCAGGGGCGAGGCGGTCTTTCGCCCTGCTCGACCGTCGGCAACAGCGCCCTCCCGCTGTTGCGACGGTTTTTCTTTATGGCCCGGACAAGGATGGCCCGCATGACCCTGCTCTACACATCCGATCCCGAACGCGGCCGCATCTGGCGCGACATATTCGCGGCGGAAGCGGCGGACGTAGCGTTTGTTGATCCAAGCGACCCGCATGATCCGGCGACCATTCGTTACTTGGCTGCATGGAACCCCTCGGCGGACCTGATCGCCACGCTGCCCGCGCTGGACGTGTTGTTTTCGATCGGTGCGGGGATCGACCAGTTCGACATGGGGCGCCTGCCGCCGCATGTGCGGGTCGTGCGGATGATCGAGCCGGGCATTCGCCAAGGCATGATGGAATATGTGACGATGGCGGTGCTGGCGCTGCATCGGAACCTGATCGACCATGGCATCGCCCAGCGCGAGGGACGCTGGGCTCCGATCAAGCTTGTGCCTGCCGGGCAACGGCGGGTGGGCGTGATGGGCCTCGGCAATTTGGGGCAAGCTGTGCTGGAGGGACTTGCGCCGTTCGGCTTCGCCCTGTCGGGGTGGAGCCGGTCGGCCCATGATATTGACGGGGTGACTTGCCATGCGGGCGAGGCGGGCTTGCCCGCTTTTCTGTCCAGTTGCGATATCCTCATCTGCCTGTTGCCGCTAACGCCGGAGACACGCGGCATCTTGTGCCGGGATAGGCTGGCGCAACTGCCGTTCGGGGCCAGCCTGATCAATGTCGGTCGGGGCGGTCATTTGGTGGAGCAGGATCTGCTGTCGCTGCTCGACGAAGGCCATTTGTCGGGTGCGGTGCTGGACGTTTTTCGACCCGGAACCGCTGCCCGCCGGGCATGCTTTCTGGACGCATCCACGCATCATCATGACGCCCCATGTCGCCAGCATGACCCGCGCAGACAGCGCGGCGCGCGCGCTGATCGCCAATATCCGCCGCCATGAAGCAGGCCAGCCGATGGAGGGCGAAGTGGCGCGGGGCCGTGGCTATTGAGGGCGCGACATTCCGTGCCGCGCATCGGGCATTTTCGTCGACGGGCTACAGTTTTCCTCGCCCAATTGCGGCGCCATTGCAGGCACGGCAAACTATGCCGAATGGAGCGCGATAAAAGCCCACAATCTGCGTCGGGGCATGTCGAAATGGGGTTCATGTTCCGGTGCAGCCATGTCGTAATGCCTCTGTCACACGGCTGCCACAGCCCCCTGCAAAAGCATGCAAAGGACGATCCGCCGATGCCCAATTTCCGGCCCAAATTTATCAGCTTCGACTGTTATGGCACGCTGACCCGTTTCCGCATGACGGAGATGGCGACCGCTTTCATGGCCGACCGCATCGACGCGGAAAAGCTGCCCGCTTTCTGCAAGGATTGGGGTGCCTATCGCTTCGACCAGGTGATGGGGGCATGGGAACCCTATCAGGAGATCATTCGCAACTCGCTGCGCCGGACCTGCGAAAAATGGGGCGTCGCCTATAACGAAGCGGATGCCGACGCGGTGTACAACGCCGTGCCGACCTGGGGTCCGCATGACGATGTGGCCGGTGGCCTGTCGAAGATCGGCGACAAGATCCCGCTCGTCATCCTCTCCAACGCGATGAACGACCAGATCCATCATAATGTCGGTATGCTGGGTGCGCCCTTCCATGCGGTCTATACCGCGCAGATGGCGCAGGCCTATAAGCCGCGAATGCAGGCGTTCGAATATATGTTCGGTCAGCTGGGTGCTAACCCCGAAGACATGATGCATGTGTCGTCCAGCTTCCGCTACGACCAGAACACCGCCACCGACCTGCATTTTGGCTGCCGCGTGTTCGTGGGGCGCGGCCATGAGCCGTCCAACCCCTTCTATCGCGACGTCGAAATCCCGCATATCGGTTGCCTGCCCGCCGTCGTCGGTCTTTGATCGGCTGATGCGCGCTTCCCCCCTCTCCTACTGGCTCGCCAGCGCGCCGCCCTTTACAGGTGGCGCGGAGGGTGGGGTCGAAGGCAAGGCCGACGTCGCGATTATCGGCGGCGGCTTTACCGGCCTGTCGGCCGCGCTCGCGCTGGCCAAGCGCGGCGCGAACGTGGTGCTGCTGGAAGCGGGGCAAGTCGTGGGCGAAGCGTCCGGGCGCAACGGCGGCCAGTGCAATAATGGCACGGCGCATGACTATGGCGCTTTGTCGGCCAAGTTTGGCAAGCCCGTCGCCAAGGCCTGGTATCGGGCGCATTGCGATGCGGTGGATACGGTCCAGCGACTGGCGCGCGAAGAAGGCATTGATTGCGATTTCGATCGCTGCGGCCGGGTGAAACTGGCGGCCAAGCCCGCCCATTATGACAAGCTGGTGCGGGCGCATGACCTGTTGGCGGCCGAGGTGGACAGTAACGTCCGGCTGGTGCCGCCCGGGCAGATCCGGGATGAAATAGGGTCGGACGCCTTTCATGGCGCGCTGATCCAGACGACCAGCGCGCAATTGCATCCCGCCCGTTTCGGCGTGGGATTGGCGGAAGCGGCGGCGCGGGCCGGCGCGCGCATCTATGAACACGCCGAAGTGACGGGTCTCGATCGCCTGCCGCACGGGTGGCGGGTGACGTCCGCGCGCGGGCGCGGGGCGATCACTGCAAGCCAAGTGCTGGTCGCGACGGGCGGCGCACCTGCCGCTGCGCCCTTCGGTTTCTTCCGGCGGCGGATCATATCGGTCGGCAGTTTCGTGATCGCGACGGAGCCGCTCGACAATGCGACGATCGACCGGCTGCTGCCGGGGCGGCGCAACTATGTGACCAGCAAGAATATCGGCAATTATTTCCGCCTGACCCCCGACAATCGCCTGATCTTTGGCGGGCGGGCGCGCTTTGCGATCAGCGATCCCCGGTCGGACCTGAAAAGCGGGCGCATTCTGGAAGAGACGATGGGCGCACTATTCCCGGCGTTGAAGGGCGTGGGCGTCGATCATGTCTGGGGCGGGATGGTCGACCTGACCGCCGACCGTTTGCCGCGCGCGGGCGAACAGGACGGGCTCTATTATTCCATGGGCTATAGCGGCCATGGCGTGCAGATGGCGACCCATATGGGGCAGCAGATGGCGCGCGTGATGAGCGGCGAGCCGGACGCGAACCCCTGGGCTAATCTGGACTGGCCAAGTGTGCCCGGCCATTTCGGCAAACCCTGGTTCCTGCCGCTGGTGGGGCTATGGTATAAATGGCAGGATGTAATCCGTTGACCGATAGCGTGTCTCCCCTTTCCCGCCGTGGCCTGATGGGTGCGGGTCTTGGCATGGGTGCCGGGCTGCTGCTGCCCGATGGCGCGCTGGCGGCTGGTCGCCCGCGCGGGGTGGCCGCATCCGTGCGGCGGGCATGTCAAGCTCGACCGCCGACACGCTCGATCCGGCCAAAGGCGCGCTGTCGACCGATTATATCCGCCATTATATGTTCTATAGCGGGCTGACCCAGCTCGACGGCCAGCTCAACCCACGCCCTGACCTCGCCGAACGGATCGAGAGCGCGGACCAGATTACTTGGCATATCCGCCTGCGCAAGGGCGTCACCTTTCATGATGGTGCCAGCCTGACCGCGCAGGATGTCGTCTGGTCGTTGCTGCGGCACAAAAACCCGGCAACCGGGTCGAAGATGGCGCAAATCGCCGAGCAGTTTGCGCAGATCAGGGCGACCGGCAAACAGGATCTGGTGATCCGCCTGACCGGCCCCAATGCCGACTTGCCCGCCATCCTTGCCCAGTCGCATTTTGTAATCCTGCGCGCAGGGACAAGCGATTTCCGCACCGCCAACGGCACCGGCCCTTATCTGTGCGCGCAATTCCGCCCCGGCGTCCGCACGCTGGGTCGGCGTAATCCCAATTTCTGGAAACCGGGCAAACCCTATCTCGACGAGATCGAACTGATCGGCATTCCCGACGAGACGAGCCGGGTCAATGCGCTGCTGTCCGGCGATGTTCACCTGATCCTAGCGGTCAATCCGCGATCGACCAAGCGCATCATGGCATCGCCCGGCCATGCGTTGATGGAGACGCAATCGGGCCTGCACACCAACCTGATCATGCGGCAGGATCGCTTGCCGACCGGCAACCGGCATTTCGTCGCGACGATGAAATATCTGTTCGATCGGCCTCTGATCAAGCGCGCGCTGTATCGCGGCTATGCGACCATCGGCAATGACCATCCGATCCCGCCCTTCCACCCCTATTATCGCGCCGACCTGCCGCAGCGCGCGCTCGACCTGGACAAGGCGCGCTGGCATTTGCAGCGGTCGGGGCTGGATGGCGTGCGGCTGCCCATTTATGCCTCGCCCGCTGCGGACGGATCGGTCGATATGGCCTCGATCCTGCAGGAATATGGATCGCGCATTGGCCTCAAGCTCGCGGTCAATCGTGTGCCGGCCGATGGCTATTGGTCGACCCATTGGATGAAGCATCCGCTAGGCTTCGGCAACACCAACCCGCGCCCGACCGCCGACCTGCTGTTCAGCCTGTTCTACAAATCCGATGCCGCATGGAATGAAAGCGGATGGAAAAATCCGCATTTCGACCGGCTGCTGCTGGAGGCGCGCGGCGAGGCCGACCAGGCGAAGCGTAAACAGCTTTATGGCGAGATGCAGGGGCTGGTCCGCGACCATTGCGGCGTCGGCATCCCGGTATTCATCAACCTGATCGACGGCCATGACCGGCGGTTGAAGGGCATGTTCCCGATCGCGATGGGCGGCATGATGGGCTATCAATTCGCCGAACATGTGTGGTGGGAAGGCTGATGGCAGGCGCGTCCTCCCAAAGTGGTATGACAGCCGCGCTGATCCTGATCGGCAAGCGTTTTGCGTCGTCGCTGCTGACGCTGCTAATGGTGTCGGTCACGATCTTCATTATCGCGCAATTGCTGCCCGGCGATGCCGCGCAGGAGGCGCTGGGGCAGAGCGCCACGGCGGATCAGGTCGCGGCGCTGCGCCATGAAATGGGTCTCGATCGCCCCGCCCATGTCCGTTATGTGAGCTGGCTGACCGGCATGGTCAGCGGCGATCCCGGCCAATCGATGGTCGCCAATATGCCTGTGGCGGAGGTGATTTCCACCCGCCTGCCCAATAGTCTGCTGCTTGCGGCGCTGACCGCACTGGTCGCCATTCCGGTGGCGCTGTCGATCGGCATCGGGTCCGCCATGAACCGGGGCGGACGGATCGACCGGGCGCTCAATATCGTCACGCTGTCGATGGTCGCGGTGCCCGAATTTCTGGTGGCGACGATCGCCGTCCTCATCTTTTCGGTGAAGCTGCGCTGGTTGCCCTCAATCGCAATGGCATCGAGCGACATGGGCTGGGGCGACTATCTGCGCGGCGTTGCCATGCCGATCCTGACTTTGTGCGTGATCGTCGTGGCGCAAATGGCGCGCATGACCCGTGCGGCGGTGATCGACCAGATGGACCGGCCCTATGTCGAGATGGCGGTGTTGAAAGGCGTGACGCCGGTGCGGGTCGTGCTGAAACATATCATGCCCAATGCCATCGCCCCGATCGTCAACGCCATGGCGCTCAGCCTCTCTTATCTGCTCGGCGGAGCGGTGATCGTGGAAACCATCTTCAACTATCCGGGCCTCGCCAGCCTGATGGTCAACGCCGTCACCAGCCGCGACATGCCGTTGTTGCAGGCCTGCGCGATGATTTTCTGCACCGCCTATCTCATCCTGATGCTGATCGCGGACGTCACCGCGATCCTCGCCAACCCCAGGCTGCGCGCGCAATGATCGCTTCTGTTCTCAAACGGGCGAAAGCCCTGCCGCTGTCGGGCAAGATCGGTTTAGCGCTGGTCATCTTCTGGTTGGCTGTCGCACTGTTCGGGCCGATGCTGGCGCCTTATCCGATCGGGGCTTTCGTCGCCTATGATGTGTTCGACGGGCAATCGGCGGCGCATTGGCTGGGGAGTGACTATCTCGGCCGCGATGTGCTGAGCCGCCTGCTGTCGGGCGCGCGCTATACGGTGGGCCTCGCGGCGGCGGCGGCTTTGCTCGCGAGCAGCACCGGCACGGCACTGGCGCTGACGGCGGCGGTCGGTGGCGCGAAAGTCGACGAACCGTTGTCGCGTTTCATGGACATGCTGATCTCCATCCCGTCCAAAATCTTCTCACTGGTGCTGGTCGCGGCGTTCGGATCGTCGCTGGGGCTGTTGTTGCTGATCGCGGCCTTTACCTATGTGCCCGGCAATTACCGCATCGCCCGCGCGCTGGCGGTCAATCTGGCGCAGATGGATTATGTGCAGGTCGCCAAGGCGCGGGGCGAAGGGCGGTTCCATATCGCCATCGCGGAAATATTGCCCAATATGATCCATCCGCTGCTGGCCGACTTCGGTCTGCGCTTCGTCTTCATCGTCCTGCTGCTGTCGGGCCTGTCCTTCCTCGGCCTTGGCGTGCAGCCGCCCGATGCGGATCTGGGGTCGCTGGTGCGCGAGAATATTTCGGGATTGGGCGAAGGGGCGCTCGCCATCCTGGCTCCGGCGCTGGCTATTGCGACTCTGACCGTTGGCGTGAACCTGCTGATCGATGCGCTGCCGGGACAGGGGAAAGGCCGATGAGCGAACTGGCACCCCATGTCGAAGTGCGGGGCCTGACCGTCACCGCGCGCAATGCGGCGGGGGAGATTTTCCCGATAGTCAGCGATATCGACTTTGCGTTGAAGCGCGGTGAAGTGCTGGCGCTGATCGGGGAGTCGGGGTCGGGCAAGACAACCATCGCGCTGACGTTGTTGGGCCATGCCCGGCCCGGCGCGCGGATTGCGGGCGGGTCGATCCGCGTCGGCGATGTCGATCTCACCAAGCTGGATCGCAGCGCACTGGCGCAGCTGCGCGGCAATCGCATCGCCTATATCGCGCAGTCCGCGGCGGCGGCGTTCAACCCGTCGCGCACGATCATGGAGCAGGTGATCGAGCCTGCGCTGATCCACGGCCTGATGCCGCGCAGCGAGGCCGAGGCGAAGGCGGTCGACCTGTTCCGGGGCCTCGCCCTGCCCTTCCCCGACACGATCGGGTCGCGCTATCCGCATCAATTGTCGGGCGGGCAGTTGCAGCGGTTGATGGCGGCGATGGCGCTGATCACCGATCCTGAACTGGTGATATTGGACGAGCCCACGACGGCGCTGGACGTCACGACCCAGATCGAAGTGCTGCGCGCCTTCAAGGCGGTGGTGCTGGAGCGCGGCGCGACGGCCATCTATGTGTCGCACGATCTGGCCGTGGTGGCGCAGATGGCTGACCAGATCGTCGTGCTGAGCCAAGGCCGCATACAGGAGGCCGGCGCGGCGGCGCAGATACTCCATGCCCCGGCGGATGAGTATACCAAGACGCTGATGGCCGCCGCGCGTCCGGCCATCCGCCCGGCCCCGGTAAAGGCGGCACTGCCCGCCGCGCCGCTGCTGGAAATCAAAGGACTGACCGCGGGCTATGGCAAGATCGACAAGGAGGGTCGGCCGCGCATTCCGGTATTGCGCGACATCAACCTGACGATCGAACGCGGCGCGACTTTGGGCGTGATTGGCGAGAGCGGGTCGGGCAAATCGACCATTGCGCGGGTGATCGCCGGGCTGCTGCCGCCCGCCAGCGGGCAGGTGCTGCTGGATGGCGAGCCATTGCCGCCGGGCCTGAAAGGGCGCAGCCGCGAGCAATTTCGGCGGGTCCAGCTGGTGTTCCAGAATGCCGATACGGCGCTCAATCCGGCGCATAGCGTCGGGCGCATCTTGGCGCGACCGTTGGCTTTTTATCATGGACTGAAGGGCAATGCCGCGCATTTGCGGGTGCTGGAACTGCTCGACCTCATCCGCCTGCCCGCGACGTTGATCGACCGGCCGATCGGTGGCCTGTCAGGCGGGCAGAAGCAGCGCATCAATCTGGCGCGCGCGCTGGCGGCTGACCCGCAGCTGATCCTGTGCGACGAAGTGACGTCCGCGCTCGATACGGTGGTGGGTGCCGCGATTTTGGAGCTGATGGCGGAGTTGCGCCGGGAACTCGGCATCGCAACGATGTTCATCAGCCACGATATTTCGACGGTACGGGCCATCTGCGACGACATTCTGGTGCTTTATGCGGGCACGATGGTCGAGACGGGGCCGCGCGCGGCGTTCGGGACGGCGCCTTTCCATCCCTATACCGACCTGCTGATCGGTTCCGTGCCGGAAATGCGCGCGGGCTGGCTGGAGGAAAGCCATGCGGGTGCCGCGCCGCCGCCGATCGGCGCGTCAAGCGATCTTCCTGATCTGTGCCGTTTTCTGCCGCGCTGCGCCGCGCGGGTGGATGGCCTGTGCAACACGACCCCGCCGCCCCGCCATCCGCTGGCCAAGGGCAGCCGCATCCTATGCCATCATGGAGATGAAAGTTTGATCCCGTCATGAGCCGTTTCGTTCGCTTGGGCGAAACCGACCGCCCCGGCCTGACCGTGCATGTCGATGGTGCGCCGGTTACCGCGCTGGAGGGAGACACGCTGATGGTCGCGCTGCTGAGCCAGGGCGCGGCCTTGCGCCAGTCCGAATTCGGGCCAGAGAAGCGTGCCGGATTCTGCCTGATGGGCGCATGTCAGGATTGCTGGGTATGGACCGAGAGCGGCGACCGCTTGCGCGCCTGTTCGACGCTGGCGGCACCGGGCCAGCGCATCCTCACCAGCCAGCCGGAGGCGACATGGCCGAACCACGCATAATCATCGTCGGTGCCGGGCCAGCGGGCACCCGCGCGGCGGAGGCCTGTGTGCAGGCGGGCATCCGGCCGGTCGTGCTGGATGAGGGACGGCGCGATGGCGGGCAGATTTATCGCCGCCAGCCCGACAATTTCACCCGCCCCTATGCCAAACTCTACGGCACCGAAGCGCCGCGGGCGCAGGCGCTGCACGAGACGTTCGACGGGTTGAAGGACCGCATCGATTATCGTGCCGAGACCCTGGTGTGGAACATCGCCGATGGCCATGTGCGGACAGCGACCCGGACAATGGAATCGGCTTTGCCCTTCGATGCGCTGCTGCTTTGCACCGGAGCGACCGATCGGTTGATGCCGGTCAAGGGCTGGCAGTTTGCAGGAAGCTATAGCCTCGGCGGGGCGCAAGTGGCGCTCAAGAGCCAGGCGGTGTCGATCGGCCATAAGGTCGTGTTCATGGGGTCGGGCCCGCTGCTCTATCTGGTCGCGAGCCAATATGTGCAGGCGGGGGCCGATGTCGTCGCGGTGCTGGATACAGCAGCCTATAGCGCGCGGATCAAGGCCTTGCCCGACCTGCTGGCGGTGCCGTCGGTATTGTGGAACGGCGTGGCGCTGACGTTGGCGTTGAAGCGTGCGGGGGTGATGGTCCGCAATAGCGTCAAGCCTTTGGAAATATTGGGCAACGCGGAGGATGGCGTCAGCGGCATCCGCTTCCGGGTTGGCGATGGGGCCGAACAGACGATCGCTTGCGATGCCGTGGCGATGGGGCATCATCTGCGGCCCGAAACTCAGTTGGCGGATTTGGCGCTTTGCGCCTTCGCCTTTGATCCCGTCACTCGCCAATGGTTGCCAGAGCGCGACGGCGACGGGCGGTCGAGCGTGGCGGGCGTCTATCTGGCGGGCGATGGCGCGAAGATATTGGGCGCGCGATCAGCTGAAGCGAGCGGGCGGCTGACGGCGCTGGCCGCGTTGAGCGATCTGGGCATGCCGGTGGACAAGGGCGAGATGGCGTCGCTGCGCGGCGATGTCGGCACCTATGCCAAATTCGCGCGCGGGCTGGCCACCGCCTTCCCCTGGCCCGCAGAGCAAGCGGGCACGCTGCCCGACGAGGCGATATTGTGCCGGTGTGAGGGCGTGACCGCGGGCGATCTGCGCGCCGTGATGCAGGAGACAGGGGCGAAGGAAGCGAACCGGGCCAAGGCGTTCAGCCGGGTCGGCATGGGGCGCTGCCAAGGGCGTTATTGCGGGCTTGTCGCAGCCGAACTGATCGCGGCGCAGGCGGACATTCCGGTCGAACAGGTCGGTCGGCTGCGCGGGCAGGCACCGGTCAAGCCGCTCAATATCAGCATCGGAGACACGGACGCATGAGCGCCGCCAGCGACGTCATCATCGTAGGCGGCGGCCTGATGGGGTCGTCCGCCGCCCTGTTCCTGCGCGGCCATGGCCTGTCGGTCACGCTGTTGGAGACCGACCTGATCGGGCGGCAGGCGAGCGGCACCAATTTTGGCAATGTCCGGCGGCAGGGACGCCCGATCCACCAATTGCCGCTGGCCAACCGCGCCATCGATATATGGCGGCGGTCACGCGAATTGCTGGGCGCGGACGTGGAATATCTTCAGTCCGGGCATATCCGCGTCTGTTATCGCGAGCGGCCTGAATTGGTCGGGGCGATGGAGGATTATGCCGACAAGGCGCGCGCCGAGGGGCTGGACCTTGAACTGCTCAGCGGCAATGCGCTGCGCGACAAATTTCCCTTTTTCGGGGCCGATGTTCTGGCCGGTTCCTATTCGGCGACCGACGGCCATGCCAATCCGCGCCTCGCCGCGCCTGCCTTTGCACGGGCGGCCGAGCGGCTGGGCGCGGTGATCCATGAGCATACGAAAATCGTGGACGCGCAGAAGATCGGCGAGGATTTCGTGGTCAGTGCGGCGGACGGGCGGACATTCCGCGCGCCCATATTGTTGGTGACGGCGGGCGCCTGGGGCGATGCGCTGTCATCGCAATTTGGCGAGCCGGTGCCGATCGTGCCGCGCGGCCCCAATATGAGCGTTACCGAGCCGGTGCCCTATGCCATCCTGCCAGCGGTGGGCGTGATGACGCCGGTGGAAGAAGAGACGGTCTATTTCCGCCAGGTCGCGCGCGGCAATATCATCCTGGGCGGCAGTACGCGTGGGCCATCCTTTCCCGACCAATATCGCGCCTATGTCGAGCCGCAAAATACGGTCAGCCAGTTGAAGCATATCCGGCGGCTCGCCCCGGCGCTGGGCAAGCTCAACATCATCCGGGTCTGGTCGGGCATCGAGGGCTATCTGCCCGACAGCCAGCCGGTCATGGGGCCAAGCGCGACGACGAGCGGGCTTTATTATGCGTTCGGTTTTTCGGGGTCGGGCTTTCAGATCGGGCCGGGCGTGGGTGAGACGATGGCGGAGATCATCGCCAAGGGCGCGACCGACATTCCGATCGCACCCTACACCATTGGCCGCTTCGCGAGCGTCTGATTTGCGCTAAGGTCCGCTGATGACGGACAAGCGCTATACCAAATCGACCCTGCCGGAGAAAATCTGCGCGGCGTGCGGGCGGCCCTTTGCCTGGCGCAAGAAATGGGCGCGCGATTGGGACGAGGTGAAGACCTGTTCGGAGCGGTGCAAGGGTGACTTGCGGCGCAAGAGCCGATGATGCCCGATCGGTCATATGGCGTGTGCGCTCTGCGCCTCGCAAGGCCATTAGTATGATGAATACCTCCCCTCCCCCGGTTGCCGCCTGCATATTCGGCGCGAGCGGCGGCATCGGCGCAGCGTTGGCGGCGCAACTCGCGGCGAGCGACGCGATTTCGCTGGTCCATGCGGGTGGGCGCGGCCAGCTGGCGCAGGGTGCAAAGATACGGCCCTTTACGTTCGACCTGGAGGATGAAGCCTCGATCGCAGCGGCGGCGCGGGCGATGGACGATGCCCCGCCCCGGATCGTCATCGTCGCGACCGGTCTGTTGCATGGGGAAGATCTGCGGCCCGAAAAATCGCTGCGTGACCAGAGCGCAGAGGCTTATGCGCGGTTGTTCGCGATCAATGCCACCGGCCCGGCGTTGATCGCCAAACATATGCTGCTGCGGCCGCCGCGTCAGGGCCGGCTGGTCTTTGCCGCATTGTCGGCGCGGGTCGGGTCGATCAGCGACAATCGGCTGGGCGGATGGCACGCCTATCGCGCGTCGAAGGCCGCGCTCAACATGATCGTCCGCAACATCGCGATCGAACTGGTGCGGATCAACCCGGAGGCCATTGCCGTCACGCTGCATCCGGGCACGGTGGATAGCGGATTGTCACAACCTTTTCAGCGCAATGTCGCGCCGGAGAAGCTGTTTCCGCCGGAGCTATCGGCCCGGCACTTGCTGTCGGTGATCGACGGGCTGGGACCGGAGGCGTCGGGCCAATGCTATGGCTGGGATGGCGCGGTCATTCCGTTCTGACAGGTCGAGAGGAAGACGGCGAATGCGTGAGGCAAAGGACATGATGGATGGGTCCGCCCGGCTGCTCGGTTATAGCGGGCTTTTGCCGCAGATTGCCGCCATCGGCACCATGCTGACAGGCGGGCCGGAGCTATACTGGACAGCGATGGCGGTGGCCTATGGCTATGCGCCTCATCTTTTCGTTTCTGGGCGGCGTGTGGTGGGGGTTGGGCCTGGCGATCGCGCTGCCGCCGCGCTGGATGTTCATGCGGCGGTTATGCCCAGCCTGATCGCGCTCGCCACCTATCTGCCCTGGGTGCTGGGGTGGGACTGGCCGCGACCGTCGTTGTTTATTTTGGCGGTGGCGCTGATCGTCTCGCCTCTGGTTGATCGCCTGATCGTGCGCGGGCGGGAAGGCTTTGGCGGCTGGCTGCAACTGCGCTGGCATCTGTCGCTCGGACTGGGCGGGCTGACGCTGTTGGCGGGGCTGCTTTAGCCGCGCCGGGCGATCCCCATTGCGCCCTCATCCTGCGCCAGGCTCAGCATTTCCCCGGCCAGCGCCCTGCCCGACTGCCAGGCCTGTTCGACAAAGCCATGCGCCAGCCAGTCGCCGCACATGCCGATTTGCAACGCAGGGTTCCATAGCGCATTGGCGAAACAGCCCGAAGGCGTCGCATAGCGCCAGCGATGCGCCATGCGGACCACCGGCGTCGGCAGGGTGAGGCCGGTGGCATGGGCTAGGCCGTCGAGCAGCAGGGTGGCAATCCGGTCGGCATCTTCCTCCAGATGCGTCGCAGACCAGTCCGCTGACCCCTGCACCACCCAGGCTTCCGGCCCGGTCCGGCCCGGCTTTGCGCTGTTGCGGACCGCCCAGCCGATCGGCCCGATATGGCGGATCATGTCGGGGCCGATGTCGAGCGGTTCGGCAAAGGCGAACATCCCCGCCCAGCACGGTTGCGAGCCGACCGTCATGGCGAGCCGGGCCATCTGAAAATCATGGAGCGATATGAGCGGCAGCGCCTGTTCGACCGGCACGGCGATGACCACCGCGTCGAACGGGCCAAAGCTTCTGTCCTGAACCCGGCACCACCAATGACGGCCATCATGGGTGACGCCCGCAATCGGGCAGTTCCAAGTGACGGGATGCCGTTCGGCCATCGCCTTGATCGGCGCATTCATGCCCGGCGTGCCGACCCAGGCATCGCGCCCGGCGACGGGCCAGGGCGCGACGACGCCTTGCGCCTGCCATTCGCTCACCAATTGGCGGAACGCCACGCCGCGCGCGGTGAAGTGCGAGGCGCCATGGTCGAAGGCGATGGTGCCGAGCGGGCTGTCGCAGCGGCGGGTGGACATGCGCCCACCCGGCCCGCGCGCCTTGTCGAACAGGGCGGGCTCATGGCCTTCTTCCCGCAAGGCATCGGCGCAGGATAGCCCCGCCATGCCCGCACCGATTACTGCGACCCGCATCAGTTCAATATCCCATCAGCGCCAGCAATTCCTTGCGGCTGCCGGCATCGGTGAGGAAACAGCCGAGAAGGCGGCTCGTTACCATGGAGACGCCCGGCGTCCGCACGCCACGCCCGGTCATGCAGCCATGCTGGGCCTCTATCACCACCGCAACGCCATAGGGTTGCAGATGATCCCAGATGCACTGGGCGACATCGGCGGTCAGCCGTTCCTGCACCTGCAGGCGGCGAGCATAGCCATGCAGCACGCGGGCGAGTTTCGATATGCCCACGACCCGGTTGCGCGGCAGATAGGCGATGGACGCCTTACCGGTGATGGGGGCCAGATGATGTTCGCAGTGCGAATGGAAGGGAATGTCCTTGAGCAGCACGATTTCGTCATAGCCGCCGACATCCTCGAACGTCCGGTCGAGGTGCAGGGCGGGATTTTCCTGATAGCCGCTGCAATATTCCTGCCAGGCGCGGGCGACCCGCTTTGGGGTATCGACCAGGCCTTCGCGGTCCGGGTCGTCGCCCGACCAGCGCAACAGGGTACGGACCGCATCCAGCACCGCATCGGGGATGATTTGCGTGTCGGACTCGTCAAACGCGTCATGATCATGCAACATGAAGTTCATCGGGCACCCCTCGATCCGTCATTGCCACGACCTTCGTGCCGCTGCGTCTGGTTAACAATGCCGCTAAGGGGGGTTGTGCCACAACATGTCCAACCGGGCATGGTGCATCAGCCGTTTACGGGATTAAGATTACGCATGTCCTTAGTAGAAATGATCGCCAACAGTCCGGTCGCGACAGTCATCAGCAATCCGCGCCTGCCCGACAATCCCATCATCGAATGCAATGCGGCATTTATGGAACTTACAGGTTTCAGCCGCGATGAAATAGTTGGGCATAATTGCCGCTTTCTGTCAGGCGCGGACACGGAACCCTGGCTGACCGAAACATTGCGCACGGCGATCCGCCAGCAACGGCCCGCGCTGGTGGAAATATTGAATTACAAGAAGAACGGCACGCCGTTTCGCAATGCCGTGCTGGTCGCGCCGATCTTCGACGAAGAAGGGGTGCTGGAATATTTTCTGGGGTCGCAGGTCGAGGTGATGGACCCGCAGATCGGCATCGTCGCCCGCCGCGCCCAGGCCCATGCGCAGATTTCGCGCCTGTCCGTGCGGCAGCGCGAAGTGCTGATGCTGATGGCGACGGGCAAGCTCAACAAGCAGATCGCCTATGCGCTCACCCTGTCGGAGCGGACGGTCAAGATGCACAAGGCCGCGCTGCTCAAGGCGCTGGGCGTGTCGACCAGCGCCGACGCCATCCGCCTGGCGGTGGAAGCAGGCTACTGAGCGGTCAGTCCTTCTCCACCTCCCGCATCGGTTGGGGTGCTGGCGGGATCAGCGCTTCGGGATCGGGACGCACGCCCTGCGCGTGCATGGCGGCCTGAACAGCCTCGATCAGTTGGACGGCGTCATAGGGTTTGTTGAGAACCATATCGCCGGGCAGGGCGTCGCGCGCGGCGAGTTGCCCGTCGCCGGTGGCAAAGAGAATGGCGATCGTGCCGCGTTGAGCGCGGGCCGCTTCGGCGAGCGCCACACCCGACGCGCCGGGCAGATGCAGGTCGGTCACCAGCACGTCCACCGGCGCGGTCTGCAAGGCCATCATCGCGTCTTCGGTGCTGCCAGCCTCGATTACCAGGCATCCGGCATTTTTGAGGATTTCGGCGGCATGTTGGCGGATCAAAGCGTCGTCATCGACCAGTAGCACCGTCGCGCCGATCCGTGCCGCGGGGGTGTCGCTGGCCTGCTGCGCGATGGCGTTGCGCTGCCGCTGATTATCGAGGACGTGCCGCAGGCGCCGCGCCAGCGCTTCGCGGGTATAGGGTTTGGAGAGCAGTTCGACCCCGGCGTCCAGCTTGCCGCCATGGACGATGGAATTTTCGGTATAGCCCGATGTGAAGAGGACGGCGAGATTGGGCAGCCGTTCGCGCGCCTTGCGCGCGAGTTCCGGGCTTTTGAGCGGGCCGGGCATCACGACATCGGTGAACAATATGTCGATCGGCATACCGCTTTCGATGACGATCAGACCTGCCGCCGCGTCCGGTGCCTTGAGGACATTATAGCCAAGGTCGGTCAGCACTTCGACCACGGTCGCGCGGACTTCCTCGTCATCCTCGACCACCAGCACGGTTTCGGTGCCGCCGCTGATCGGCCCGCTGTCCATCTGGACCTCGGCATCTTCGCTTTCGATCGAGCGCGGCAGATAGAGGCGGACGGTCGTGCCTTCGCCCACTTCGGAATAGATTTTTACATGGCCGCCGGACTGTTTGACGAAGCCATAGACCATGGAGAGGCCAAGGCCCGACCCCTTGCCTTCGCCCTTGGTCGAGAAGAAAGGTTCGAACACCTTGGCGAGAATGTCGGCGTCCATGCCGGAGCCGGTGTCCGATACCGCGAGCATGACATATTGGCCGGGCGTCACTTCATCATGCACGCGGGCATAGTCGGCGTCGAGATGGGCATTGCCAAGTTCAATGGTCAGGCAACCCTGACCGTCCATCGCGTCGCGCGCGTTGATGGCGAGGTTCAGCAGCGCATTTTCGAACTGGGCCGGATCGATAAAGGTGTTCCACAAGCCGCCGCCCACGACGGTTTCGATTTCCACGCCCTCGCCGATCGCCCGGCGCAGCATATCGTCCATCCCGCGCACGAAACGGGTCGCATTGACGACGCGCGGTTCGAGCGCCTGCCGCCGCCCGAAGGCGAGCAATTGGCTGGCGAGTTTGGCGCCGCGCGAGACGCCGGCCATCGCATTGTTGACCCGCTTTTCGACGCGCGGATTGTCCGCCACATCCTTGGCCAGCAATTGCAGATTGCCGGATATGATCTGCAGCAGATTGTTGAAGTCATGGGCGACGCCACCGGTCAGCTTGCCGATCGTCTCCATCTTCTGCGCCTGGGCGAGCTTGGCTTCCGTCCGCCGCCGTTCATCGATTTCCGCGATCACGCGCGCTTCGAGCGTTTCGTTGAGCTGGCGCAGCTGATCTTCGGCACGTTCGCGATGGCGCACCTGCCGCGCCAGCATGTCGGCCTGTTCGCGCAAGGCGGCTTCGGCTGCGCGCTGGTGGGTAATGTCAGTGTGGACGCCGACCCATTCCATGATCTCGCCCGCGTCGCTGAGGATCGGCAGGGCGCGGATGGCGCAGACGCGCCACATGCCGTCATGGCGGCGCACGCGGTGTTCATGGACATACATGCGCTTGGCAGCGACCGCTTCGTTCCAGCTGCGAATGCTGTCGGCCTGATCGTCGGGATGGACCGCATTGGCCCAGCCAAAATCCTGATACTCGTCATAGGATTGGCCGGTGAGCGCCGCCCAGCCGGGCTGTTCGCCGACCATCCGCCCATCGGCGCTGTTGCTCCACAATACGCCATGCACCGCCTCCATCGCCATGCGGAAGCGGCTGTTGCTGAGCGACAGGTCGGCTTCGAACTTGGCGCGGACGCTATTGTCGATACAGGTACACATCACCCCGCCGACCGTGCCGTCCCCGTTGAAGACAGGCGTGTAGAACAAGTCTAAAATGACGGTTTGCGACACGCCGCCGCGGTTGAGGACCAAGGGCTGTTCCAGATAGGACAGGTTTTCGCCTTTAAGCCCTGCTTCCAGCACCCGCTGGTTAAAGTCCCAGATTTCCGGCCAGACGCCGCGCACCGTCCCGCCCAGCGCGGCCGGGTGGTTCGCGCCCGCGATCTGGGCATAGGCGTCATTATAGAGCATGACATGGTCCGGTCCCCACATCAGCACCTTGGCCACCGGAGAATTGACGATATTGCCGACTGTCGCGCGCAATTCGACCGACCATGTCGCAATCGCCCCCAGCGCGGTCGAAGACCAGTCGAAGCGGCGGACGATATCGCCACATTCGCCACCGCCAAAGGGCCAGCCGGGCAGAACCGGATGGGCCGCCTGTGCGCCATCGCGCAATGCCTGCAACCCGGCGATCAGCATCGCGTCGGCATCGGCATAGACGCCACTGTCGATCTGCTGGGCGATGAAGCCGTCCCATTCGGGCTTCAGGGCGATGCTGCGAGTCTGGCGAATGGTCATCGTCCGGCGCTGCCGCGATGATGGGAATGTGTCAACTCATGTCACGGAATTTGCGCCCAACCGTGGACCGCGCTGTGCCAAAACCGGGCGTTAGTCCTGCGCCACCATGCCCGCGACCATATCGACCAGCGGTAGGCGCGCCTGCATGCGGACGGCGAGCAGCGCGGTGCCGCTGACCTTGCGCTGGACGAACATGGTTTCCACCGGCGGCAGATGCCAGCTGGCGGTATCACCAACCACCGGCATCGCCTGCTCGCGCAAACGCTCGACGAAGCTGCGATCGGCGAAATCGAACAGGCCGGGGCGCAGCACATGGGCTATGATGGTGTCGATCATGGCGTCGAGCGCAGTGCCATGCCGGATGACAAGGGCGGGCGACACGAAGCCCACATCAATGAGCGCCGCGCGCAGGCCATCCCGGTCGCCCGCAAGGCCAGCGCGTAACAATGTACGATACGCGTTGCTCGTTTCCGGCGGCACCGGGCGCGCGGCCCCGAAGTCCAGCAGCACGATTTCCCCACTTTCAGGGCGCCAGCGATAATTGGCGAAATTGGGGTCGGTCTGCATATGGCCGAAGACGAACAGTTCGTGCAGCACCAGATCGAGCAGCGCGGCCATCGACCGGTCGCGCACCGCCTGCGATGCGTCGGCGAGCGTGTCGATCGAATCCGCCGCGATATAGTCCATCACCAGCACCTGGTCCGTGGTCCAATCGTCCAGCGGACGGGGCACCAGGAAGCGGGGGTCGTCGGCCAGCCGATCGGCATAAAGCTGCATCTGCCGCGCTTCGCGCAGATAGTCGGCCTCTTCATGCAACTGGATCTTCGCCTCGCCCAGCAGCGGCGCGATGTCGAGCGCCGAGGGCAGCAGACCGGACAGGCGCAGCAGGGTAGCGACATTGTCGACATCGGCGTCAATACTGTCGGCGACGCCGGGATATTGCACCTTGACCGCGACCACCCGGCCATCGGGCAGGCGGGCGCGATGGACCTGGCCGATCGAGGCGGCCGCGATCGGGCTGGCTTCGAAATGGGCAAAACGCCGCCGCCAGTCCTGGCCCCATTGCGTGGCCAGCACCTTTTGCAATTGGGCTGGCGGCATATGATGGGCATTGTCGCGCAATTTGGCGAGGATGGCCGTCAGTTCGGGCGGCAGCATGTCGCCCGCGTCGAGCGAGATCATCTGGCCCAGTTTCATCGCCGCGCCGCGCAGCCGCGACAATTGTTCGGTCACGCGCTGCGCATTGCCGGGCGTGAGCAACAGGTCGCGCATCTGCGGCCGCTCCCCGCGCGCCAGCCGCCGTGCGCCTTCCGCCACCATGCCCGATGCGACGCCGCCCGCCATCTGACCGAAGGCGGCAAAGCGCGACAGTCGGGCCGAGGGCACTTTGCGATAGCGATCGCTCATCGCAACCGCCTTTGCAGCGCTGGTCGCCAGCGCAGGAAGTAGGTGTAGAGCCGGTCGAGCAGCGCCAGGACGGGGCGGTAACGTGCGAGCAGGCCGAAGGGTCGGAGCAGGGGAATGGCGCGCCACATCGCGGCAAAGGCCGCTGCGCCCTCCAGCATCCGGCCATCTTCGCAGGCGTGGAAGCGCGCCAGCAAGGCGGCACGGTCGATCGGGCAAGTCGCGTCGGCACTGGCCACATCGATGAAATGCAACCGGCCGCGCCGGTCCAATCGGCGCATCAGGTCAATTTCGCGGCGGCATAAGGGACATGCGCCATCATACCACACCGTCACGCGAGCGTCACCAGCAGCGGCGCGATCACCGTGGGGGAGGGCTGTGTTCATCTGCCGCGCTTCCCATGCCCATGCCGTCGGCGCGACATGGTCTTTCGGGCACGCCCTGGCGTCAGAACTCGATCAGCGCGACTTTGGTCTTGAGATTGGCGAGATAGGCCTCCCGGCCCAGATCCTTGCCGATGCCCGATTGCTTATAGCCGCCAGTGGGCAGGATGAAATCATTGCTGCGGCCATAGCGGTTGACCCAGATGGTGCCGGCTTCCAGCGCACGGGTGGCGCGCAGGGCGCGGGCGACATCGGTCGTATGCACCCCCGCCGCCAAGCCATAGGCGCTGTCGTTGGCCAGCGCATAGGCTTGATCATCGTCGGTAAAGGTCTGGACGGTCAGCACGGGACCGAAAATCTCGCCCTGTACCGCCTCGCTTTGCTGCGCAGCATTTTGCAGCAAAGTGGGTTGGAAATAGCTGCCATCCTGCGGCGCGGCGGCGCGACCGCCACCAGTCAGCACTTGCGCGCCAGCGACCACGGCGCGCTGGACGATGCGATCGATCCGGTCGAGCTGGCCTTCCGAAATGATGGGGCCAAGCGTGCTGTCGCTGGCCCAGGTCGGCCCCATTTTGTGCGCAGCAAAAGACGTGACGATACGGTCGATCACCTGGTCGGCAACGCTCTCCTGCACCAGCAGGCGGGAACCGGCGACGCAGACCTGGCCCGCATTGAGCGTGATCGCCCGCGCGACGATCGCCGCCGCCTTGTCGAGCGCAGCATCGGCGAAGATGATCTGCGGGCTTTTGCCGCCCAGTTCGAGCGTCACCGGCTTTGGCCCGGTCTGGGCGCAGGCGGTCATGATCGCTGCGCCCGTCGCGGTCGATCCGGTGAAGGTGACTTTGGCGACTTCAGGGCGGCGCACCAGCGGATCGCCGACCGAACGGCCGTCACCCTGCACGATGTTGAAGATGCCCGCAGGCAGCCCCGCTTCGATCGCCAGTTCGGCGAGGCGCACGATGCTGAACGGCGTCATTTCCGATGGCTTGAGGACGATGCTGTTGCCCGCTGCGATGGCGGGCGCGATTTTCCAGGCGGCCATGACCAGTGGCAGGTTCCACGGCGCGATAGCCGCGACGACGCCATAGGGTTCGTGGATGGTAAGGCCGAGCTTGTCGGGCGTGGTCGCCGCTACCTCGCCGCCAATCTTGTCCGCCCATTCGGCAAAGAAGCGCACCGTTTCAGCGGTATAGGTGACGTCCCAGGCGCGGATTTCGTGGATCATCCGCGTCGACCCCAGCGCTTCGAGCGGGGCGAGCGTCTCCATGTCCACCTCGATCAAGTCGGCCCAGCGGCGCAGCACGCGCATCCGTCCGCGCGGGTCGGTCTGCGCCCAGCCACTGGTCTTGTAAGCGCGCTGGGCATCCTCGACCGCCTCGCCCAGTTGCGCCTCGTCCACGCTGTCGAGATCGGCATAGACCCGCCCGTCGGACGGCCGCCGCACCGGACTGGCCGCACCGCGCCCGATGACACGCCGCCCGTCGATGAAATTGCTGCCCTGCGGCAGTGCGATCAGGTCGGGGTTGAAAATGTCCATGGCGCGGCTTTCCTCTTGGCGGGCTGGCGGACAGAATATGGATCGTGCGCGGCATGTGTTGCAGTTGCGCAGGAAAATCTGCGCGATAATCTTCCAAAATCGGGGCGAAGGCGGCAGCCAATGCTTGAACGCGGCATTTATGGTCGCGCCAACAATGGGAATCCGATGATTCCGACCAAGACAGGCGGGCACCCCTTTCCCGCCAATGGAGCAAGACGCATGGCGACAGGCATAGAGGCGATGGTGAACCTGCGGCGCATGACCGTGGATGATCTGGCCGCTGGCCATGCCTTGTCCAGCGAACAGAAATGGCCGCACCGGATCGAAGATTGGGAGATGCTGCTGAGCCTTGGCCTAGGCTATGTTGCCGAGCGCGACGGCGAAGTCATCGGCACGGCCATGGCCTGGCTTTATGGCCTGGATGCGGCGACGCTGGGCATGGTCATCGTCTCGCCCGCTGCGCAGGGCATGGGGCTGGGCCGCCGGTTGATGGAAGCAGTGATGGCCGATCTGGGCGATCGCACCATATTACTGAATGCCACCGACGAAGGCGCGCCGCTTTATCGCAAGCTGGGTTTCGAGAGCATCGGCCCGGTGTTCCAGCATCAGGGCGCGGCTTTTTCCGTGCCCGTTGCCGAACTGATCCCCGACGAGCGGGTGCGGCCATTGGGCGCGAAGGATATGCCGTCGCTGCATGATCTGGCGCGCCGGGCCACGGGCATGAACCGCGACGCGCTGCTCGATGCGCTGGTGCCGGGCGCGCAGGGCGTGGTGCTGACACGCAGCAACGAACCGGTCGGCTTTGCGCTGTTTCGCCGGTTTGGACGCGGCTATGTGGTGGGTCCGACCATCGCGCCCGATGTCGGCGGGGCGAAGGCATTGATCTCGCACTGGCTGGGGTCGAACAGCGGCACCTTCTGTCGGCTCGACATACCGGAAGAAAGCGGGCTGGGCGGCTGGCTGGACGAGTTGGGCCTGCCCTGCGTCGGCCGGGTCATGCGCATGGTGCGCGGGCCGTTGCCGCAGACGGATGCAGCCGTCCAAGTCTTTTCCCTCACGACACAGGCGCTCGGATGACCCTCTCGCTCAACAACCCCGCTCTTTTCGTCGAACGCGCCTATATTGGCGGCGCATGGGTCGGGGCTGCCTCCGGCGCTACTGTGCCGGTGGACAATCCCGCGACCGGCGCGATCATCGGCACTGTGCCGGATTGCAACGAAGCCGATACGCAGGCGGCCATCGACGCAGCGGAGGCGGCTTTCCCGGCGTGGAAGGCGCGGACGGCGGGCGATCGCGCCGCCGTGCTGGAACGCTGGCATGCGCTGGTGCTGGAGAATGTCGCCGACTTGGGGCGGATCATGACCGCCGAGCAGGGCAAGCCGGTGGCGGAGGCCGAGGGCGAAATCCGCTATGCGGCGAGCTTCATCAAATGGTTTGCGGAGGAAGCGCGCCGGGTCGAGGGTGGCATGATCCCTGCGCCGGAAGCCAATCGCCGCATCTTGGTGATGAAGGAGCCGGTTGGCGTATCGGCGGCGATCACGCCCTGGAATTTCCCGTCCGCGATGATCACCCGCAAATGCGCGCCCGCGCTGGCGGCGGGGTGCCCGGTGGTGGTCAAGCCTTCCGAACTGACCCCCTATAGCGCGCTGGCCATGGCGAAACTGGCCGAGCAAGCCGGCTTTCCGGCGGGGGTGTTCAACATCGTTACTGGTATGCCCACCGCGATCGGCGGGGCGCTGACCGCGAGTCCCGTGGTGCGCAAATTGTCCTTTACCGGATCGACGCGCGTCGGCGCACTCTTGATGCGGCAATGCGCCGATACGATCAAGCGGGTGAGCTTCGAGTTGGGCGGCAATGCGCCGCTGATCGTGTTCGACGATGCCGACATCGACCTGGCCGTCGCCAGCACGATGGTCAGCAAGTTCCGCAACGCCGGGCAAACCTGCGTCTGCGCCAACCGGATATTGGTGCAGGATGCGGTATATGACCAGTTTGCCGAGAGGCTGGCCAAGGCCGTGTCCGCGCTGACCGTCGCGCCGGGCGACCAGCCGGGCAGCACGATCGGGCCGTTGATCAATGCCGCCGCCGCCGCCAAGGTGAAGGCGCATGTCGAAGATGCGCTGGCACAGGGCGCGACTTTGTTTGCGCAGGCGCCCGAAGGCGCGGCGGGCGAGCGTTTTGCCCGGCCGGTGGTGCTGACCGGCGCGACGCGGGACATGCGACTGGCGGAGGAAGAGACGTTCGGCCCGGTCGCGCCTTTGTTCCGCTTCACCCATGAAGAGGAAGGCATCGAACTGGCCAATGCGACCAGCTATGGTCTGGCGAGCTATTTCTACACCGAAAATCTGCACCGCGCCTTTCGCGTGGCGGAGCGGCTGGAAGCGGGCATGGTTGCGCTCAACAGCGGGTCGATCGCGATGGAGGTCGCGCCCTTTGGCGGGGTCAAGATGTCGGGCCTGGGCCGTGAAGGCGGGCGTGTGGGAATCGAGGAATATCTGGAGACCAAGGCGTTTCATATCGGTGGGTTGAAACTGTAAGAACTGCCCTTTTTCCGTTCGGGCTGAGCCTGTCGAAGCCCTCACCTTCTTCTCAAGACAGAAATGCCCTTCGACAGGCTCAGGGCGAACGGAGTGATTTATGTCTGCCACCAATCGCACCTATTCCATCTCCGTCATCCCCGGCGACGGCATCGGCAAGGAAGTGATGCCGGAGGGCATTCGCGTGCTGGAGCGGGCGGCGAGCCTTTATGGCTTTTCGATCGCGCAGACGTGGCAGGATTTCGCCTGCTGCGACTATTATGCCAAACATGGCCAGATGATGCCGGACGACTGGAAGGAGCGGATCGGCAAGCCCGATGCGATCTTCTTCGGCGCGGTCGGTTGGCCCGATACGGTGCCGGACCATGTCTCGCTTTGGGGATCGCTGCTCCAGTTCCGGCGGGAATATGACCAATATGTCAATTTGCGTCCGGTGCGGCTGATGCCCGGCGTCCCCTGCCCGCTCGTCGGCCGTGAGCCGGGCGACATTGATTTCTGGGTAGTGCGCGAAAATACGGAAGGAGAATATAGTTCGGTCGGCGGCAAGATGTTCCCCGGCACCGATCGCGAGATCGTGATCCAGGAAACGGTGATGACGCGCCATGGCACCGACCGGGTGCTGCGCTATGCGTTCGATCTGGCTGCAACGCCGGAGCGCAAGCATGTCACGTCCGCCACCAAGTCCAATGGCATTGCGATCACCATGCCTGGTGGGACGAACGGGTGGAGGAGATGGCCACAAACTATCCGACCGTCACCCATGACAAATATCATATCGATATTTTGACGGCGCAATTCGTGCTGAACCCCGATCGCTTCGATGTGGTCGTGGCGTCCAATCTGTTCGGCGATATCCTTTCCGACCTTGGCCCCGCCTGCACGGGCACGATCGGCGTCGCGCCATCGGGCAATATCAACCCGGATGGCACCCACCCGTCCCTGTTCGAGCCGGTGCATGGCTCCGCGCCCGATATTGCGGGAAAAGGCATCGCCAACCCGGTCGGGCAAATCTGGTCGGCAGCGATGATGCTGGAGCATCTGGGCGAGGTAGACGCCGCAGCCGCCATCATGCGCGCGGTCGAAACCGTGCTGGCGGAATCCGGCCTGCGCACTGGTGATCTGAAAGGCACGGCCAATACCGAGCAGTGCGGCAAGGCGATTGCTGACGCGCTGGCGTGATGGACGGGAAGCGCTTAACTTCGCATATTTCCCGCAAATTGCGACATTTTGTTACGCTCGCCTGATCCTATCGGAAAGGCCACTACGTCTTTGCAAAATCCTCCCCTGTAAGGGGAGGTGGCAGGGCGGGCAGCATCCGGGGTCGGTTTCTTTCGTCATCGGCCCCGGTTTTAAAGCCATTCAATCATAGCATGGCGAGCCTCCTGTAGGACAGCGGCATAATATGCTGCGTTGGTTCATGATTAAGGGCAGCGATGGTCGCTATTGGTTCGATATCGGGCTTTGCCCCCGTGGCGGGACGATAGGCTGCCCCCATAACCATCCATGGCGAGCAAACCGACGATGCACCAATCCAACCGATCCCTGCTGGACATCGACCGCGATCACCTGATCCATCCCGTCACCTCCTTCCGGGGGCATGAGGCGCGCGGCGCGACTTTGCTGCAGAGCGGCAAGGGCATGTGGCTGACCGACATGGACGGCAAGGAACTGCTCGATGCCTTTGCCGGGCTGTGGTGCGTCAATGTCGGCTATGGTCAGGACAGCATCGCCGAGGTTGCCGCCGAACAGATGCGCCGCCTGCCTTATGCGACGGGCTATTTCCATTTCGGCAGCGAACCGGCGGTGCAGCTGGCGCAGCGGCTGGTCGATCTTTCGCCTGAAGGCCTTGATCATGTCTATTTCACGCTGGGCGGGTCGGACGCGGTGGATAGCGCGATCCGCTACATCACCCATTATTTCAACGCGATCGGCAAGCCGACAAAGAAACAGTGCATCGCGCTGGAGCGCGGCTATCATGGCTCCAGCACCACCGGCGCCGGGCTGACGGCGCTCGCCAATTTCCATCGTGGGTTCGACCTGCCGCTGCGCTGGCAGCATCATATCGCATCGCCCTACCCCTATCGCAGCGATCTGGAGGGCGATGACGCGGCGATCATCGCGCGGTCGGTGCAGCAGTTGAAGGACAAGGTCGCGGAACTGGGTGCAGACAACGTCGCTGCCTTCTTCTGCGAGCCGATCCAGGGATCGGGCGGCGTCATCGTCCCGCCAGTCGGCTGGCTCAAGGCCATGCGGCAAGCGTGCGACGAACTCGACATTTTGCTGGTGGCCGACGAAGTCATCACTGCCTTTGGCCGCACCGGGCCGATGTTCGCCTGCGAAGCCGAAGGCGTCACGCCCGACCTGATGACCGTCGCCAAGGGGCTGACCGCCGGTTATGTACCGATGGGCGCGGTGCTGATGTCGGACATCATCTATCAGAGCATTGCCGATGGCGCGGCTGCCGATGTCGTGATTGGCCATGGCGCAACCTATTCGGGTCATCCGGTCAGCGCGGCGGTGGGTTTGGAAGTGCTGCGCCTCTATACCGAAGGCGGGATATTGGCGAACGGACAGAAGGTGGCGGCGCGCTTCGACGCGGGGTTGGCGGGGCTTGCCGATCATCCGCTGGTCGGCGACACGCGCGGGCGCGGGTTGCTGGGTGCAATCGAACTGGTGGCGAACAAGGGCAAGAAGGCGCGGTTCGACCCGTCGCTTAAGGTCGCCGATCGCCTCTTTGCCGATGGCTATGCCAATGGCGTCATCTTCCGTGCCTTTGCCGATAATATCATCGGTCTGGCCCCGGCGCTGTGCGCGTCGGACGCGGAGATGGACGAGATATTCGCGCGCATTCGGAAAACACTCGACGGACTGCTCGAACAGGCGGATATTCGCGCGGCGCTGGGATAAGATAAGGGGAGCAAGGCATATGTTGGGCGGACCCAGACTGGACAGGATCGACCTGAAGATCCTGACGCAGCTTCAGATGTCGGGCCGGATCACCAATGTCGAATTGGCCGATGCGGTTGGCCTGTCGCCAAGCCCTTGCCTCACCCGCGTCAAGCGGCTGGAGAAGGCGGGCTATATCACCGGCTATGGCGCGCATATCAACCTGCACAAGCTGGGCGAATATCTGACCGTTTTTACCGAAGTGACGCTGACCGAGCATCGCGCCGGGGACTTTTCGCGGTTCGAAACGCGCATTCGCAAGCTGGACGAGATCGTCGAATGTCACCTGGTCAGTGGCGGCTATGACTATCTGCTGAAATTCGTGACGCGCGGCGTGGCGCATTATCAGTCGATCGTCGAAGGCATGCTGGAAAGCGATTATGGCATCGAAAAATATTTCAGCTACGTCGTGATCAAATCGCCCTTCATCAAACATCATTATCCGATCCAGCATCTGTTCGGGGAACAGCGGTAGGATTGGGGGGAAACGCGTTCTCGCCTGCGCGGGGACATGATCGTCTCTGGAAGATATGGTTCGGGCGATTATGTAGTTTGACAAGCCGGACACCACAATCCTCCCCTGTAAGGGGAGGGGGACCGCTCGCGAAGCGAGTGGTGGAGGGGTGTCACCCTATCGAGGGGGCGACACCCCTCCGTCAGGGCTACGCCCTGCCACCTCCCCTACAAGGGGAGGATCGATTACTGCTATAGTTTAGGGTGCTGCCATGACCGACATATCCGACCTGATCGAACCGCTGATCGCCTTTCGGCGCGATATTCATGCGCATCCTGAATTGGGGTTTTGCGAACATCGCACCGCTGGCCGCATCGCCGAGCAATTGCGGACGCTAGGGCTGGAGGTGCATGAGGGGATCGGGCGGACGGGCGTGGTCGGCGTGTTGCGTAACGGGACGTCGGGGCGCAGCATCGGATTGCGCGCCGACATGGATGCGCTGCCGATCCAGGAGCAGACCAACCTGCCCTATGCCAGCACGACGCCGGGCACCTTTCACGGCTGCGGCCATGACGGCCATGTCGCGATGCTGCTCGGCGCGGCGCAGCAGTTGAGCCGGACCCGCCATTTCGACGGGACGGTGAATTTCTTCTTCCAGCCCGCCGAAGAGGGGCATGGCGGCGCGCGGGAGATGGTGAACGAAGGGCTGTTCGAGCGCTTCCCGTGCGACCGCGTGTTCGGCCTGCATAATTGGCCCGACCTGCCTGCGGGCACGATCGCGACGCGGCCCGGCCCGATCATGGGCGCAGCCGACAAGTTCGAGATCACACTGGAAGGGCGCGGCGGCCATGCCGCCATCCCGCAGGATACGCCCGACGCGATCCAGGCGGCCGCCGCGATGGTGCAGCAATTGAACGCCATCATATCGCGCCGGATCGCGGCGACGGCATCGGCGGTGCTGTCGATCACGCAGATCCATGGCGGACATACGCATAATGTGATTCCGGCCGAAGTGCGCGTCAGCGGTACGGTGCGGACCTTCGATCCGGCGGTACAGGACCGGATCGAAGCATCGATCCGCGAGATTGCTACGGGCATCGGCATTGCCAATGGAGTCAGCGCGACCGTCGATTATCAGCGCTATTATCCCGCGACGATCAACGATGCGGAGGCGGCGCAAGAAGCGCTGGATGCGGCCGCGACGGTGGGAAATGCGCTGATCGCGCCCGATCCCGCCTTCACCTCGGAGGATTTCGCCTTCATGCTGCAGGCGTGCAAGGGGGCTTATATCTGGCTGGGGCAGGCGAAGGGCGATGGCGGCACGCCGCTGCATAATCCTCATTATGATTTCAATGACGATGTGCTGGCGCTGGGTATCAAACTGCATGTCGCTCTGGCCGAGCGGCATCTGGCGCGTTGATCGCTACAGGCTGAAGCCGAAGCCGATCACGGCGGCGGTGGATTGCAGCGCCTCCCCCTGCGACCGGCCGAGCGCGCGGGTGCCGCCCAGCAGCCGTTCATGGACGATGGCCGTGTAGATATTGAGTTTCGGCTTCAGGCGATAGCGCAGGCGCAATGTCGTTTCCGCTTCCGTAAATCCCGCGCGCACCGCATCCCTGCCCGACGCCTGGGCGGACCAGCCGACCGCAACGCGCGGTTCGAGATAGAGATTTTGCGTGATCGGCAAGGCATAGATGAGCTGCGCTTCGCCGGTCAGTCGCCCGTCATCCGACAGGAAGCCATAGGTCTCCCAGCTTAGCCGCGTGCCGACCATGCCTTGCACGCCGATCGCGGCATGGATGTCGCGGGGGTGCGGCTTGATATCCTTGCGCATGCCCACCAGCCAGGTCGTATTGCCGACCGTCCGGCCATAGAAGAGGCGCATCTGGGTTTCGTCGATCTGGTTGCCGAGCGCCCCGCCGCCTTCGCTCACCAGCATCACCTGATCGCGGCTGTTTCCCCAGGAAAAGGCGGCATCCCAGAAGAATATATCGTCGCCCTGGCCCGCGCGCAATTCGATGAGGTCGAAGCCACCGCTCACCACCCATGGATCGGTTTCCTGCGCGGCGGCAGGCGTAACGCCAGCCAGCGCGCACGCAAAGAAAAGGAAGCCCCAAGGGGCGAAATGCCGCATCTACCCTGATCCGTTTTTCGGTATCGGGAAGAGAGTAGGGCTGCGTCACAGTGCTATCGCGCGAAGAGCGGCGCGCGATAGCGGGCAGCATGACAAATTATTGCCAGTCCACAGCAGCTTGTGCCGCGATCGTCAGAACCAGAAACGGATGCCCATGACGAGGCTGGCGGTCGACGCCCCTTCCCCTTCGGCGCGGGCGTAGCGGGCGGTGTCGCCCAGCTTGCGTTCCCAATGGACGCCGACATAGGGCGCGAATTCGCGGGCGAATTCATAGCGCAGGCGCAAGCCCAGTTCGATGTTGGAGATGCCCGACCCGATGCCGAGTTCGGGCACATCCTGCGCCGCGATATTCACTTCGGCGGCGGGTTGCAGGATCAGGCGCTGGGTGATGCGCTGGTCATAGCTGCCCTCCATGCGCAGATGGACGTCGCCCTTGGTCGAGACGAAGGCCTGGCCCTCGACTTCGAACCAATAAGGGGCGAGGCCTTCGATGCCGACCGTGGCGTAGCTGCGCTGAGGCTGCGGCCGGATGTCGTGGCGAACGCCTGCGACCATGTTCCACCATGGGTCGATCGCGCGGCTATAGAGTGCCTGGACCTCGGCGCTTTCGAGCGGGCCGCCGACTTCACCCTCCCCTTCGGTCTTGAAGGCGAAGCGGTTGATGTCGCCGCCGATCCAGCCTTCGCCTTCCCAGGCATAGCCGTTCGCGCCCTTGTTGGCGCGATATTCGAGGCGATCAACCATCAGTTGCGAGAAGGTCATGCCGCCGCTTTCCTGGATCATGGCGGCGCGGGCGCGGGCCATGACGGCGGGGTCGTAAAAGGCTTCGGCGGCGTGGTCGGTTGGGACTGGCGGGGCGACGCCTTTGGGGATCATATCGTCGGCGGCAGGCATGCTGTGCCCGGCGTGCGGGTCGGCGGATGCTTCCGGCGCGGGCGGCATCTGATGCGCGCTATGGTCCATCTGGCTATGATCCATCTGGGCCAGGGCGGGCGTGGCGCTGGCGAACAACGCGGCGACGATCAGGCGCTTCATGCCGCGTCCTCCGCGTGACGGACAGTGACGACGCGCATCATCCCGGCATGCATGTGCATCAGCATGTGGCAGTGGAACGCCCAATCGCCCAGCGCATCGGCGGTGAGATCGAAGCTGATCTTGCCGCCGGGCAGGACATTGACCGTATGTTTGCGCGGGTTGTGGGTCGCATCCTCGCCGGTGATGAGCTGGAAGAAATGGCCATGGATGTGGATGGGGTGGGGCATCATCGTGTCGTTGATGAGGGTGACGCGCACCCGCTCCATATGGCGGAAAGCGATGGGTTCCGCGCCGTCGGACAGCTTCACCCCGTCGAACGACCACATATAGCGTTCCATATTCGCGGTCAGGTGAATGTCGAGCGAGCGGGTCGGCGCGCGGACATCCTCATTCGGCTCCAGCGCGCGGAGGTCGGCATAGGTCAGCACGCGATGATCGACATCTTCCAGCCCCGTGGGCCGGTCGGCGGTGCGATCGGCGGGCATGGAGGACAGGGTCGCCACGCCCGGTCCCATCGGCACCTCCGGCGCGACCGAGGGGTCGAGCATCTTCATGCTGTGCCCGGCCATGCTTTCATTGGCCGGTTGGGACAGGTCGATGACGCCCCCCTGCCCCATGTCCATGCCGGACATGTCCATCCCCATATCCTTCATCGTGAGCAACGGGCGGGTGCGCAGCGGCGGGATGGCCGCGACCATGCCGATTTGCGGCGCGAGCGTCGCGCGCACCAGGCCGGAGCGGTCGATGGCTTCGGCGATCAGGGCGTGAGGTGCTGCGTCGGTGGGCTGGACGATCACGTCATAGGTTTCGGCGATGCCGATCTGAAACTCGTCGGTTTCGACCGGCTGGACATGCTGCCCATCGCACTGCACCACGGTCATCGCCAGCCCCGGCAGGCGGACGTTGAAATTGGTCATGGCCGAAGCGTTGACGATGCGCAGGCGAACGCGCTCGCCCGGCGTGAACAGGCCGGTCCAGTTTTCCGCCGTGCCATGGCCGTTGACGAGGAAGCTGTAGGTCGAGCCGGTGACGTCCGAAATATCGGTCGGGTCCATCCGCATCGCGCCCCATTCGACGCGCTCCTTCAGGGACTGGTTCTTGCCCTTGAGCAGCCCGGCCAGCGTCTGCTTCTGCATATTATAATAGCCGCCCATCTGCTTGAGCCGCTTGAGCTGCACATGCGGGTGGACCGGCGACCAGTCGGACAGGACGATCACATGCTCCCGCGTCGCCTGCACCGGATCGACGCCGGCGGGATCGATGACGATGGGGCCATAATGGCCCATCGCCTCCTGCATGCCCGAATGGCTGTGATACCAATAGGTGCCCGACTGCCGGATCGGAAATTCATAGTGGAAGGTTTCGCCGGGGCGGATGCCGGGGAAGCTGACGCCGGGGACGCCGTCCATCTGAAAGGGGAGGATCAGGCCGTGCCAGTGGATCGACGTGTCTTCCTTCAACTTGTTGGTGACGGAGAGGCGGACATTCTGCCCCTCGCGCAACCGGATCAGCGGCGCGGGCAGCGTGTCGTTGATGGTGATTGCATGGGCCGAGCGGCCGCCGGTCGAAAAATGGCTGTCGGCCACGGCGAGCGCGATTGTCTCGCCCGACAGCACGCCCGGCGCTGGTGCCAGGCCATGGGTGCCGCTTTGCGCCCAGGCGGGGAAGGCGTTGGCGAAGCTGAGGGCGGCAGCGCCCTTGAAGAGGGTGCGGCGGTCGAGGGTCAAATGCGTCATGCCCCTTCATACGCGGGGCGCGGCGTCATCCCTCAAAAATTTGGCGCTGTAATGCATTAAAATCCACCCCTGGGAGGGGCGGTGGATGGCGTAGCCAGACGCAGCGGGGTCGCGCTATCGATAGGGTGACACCCCTCCACCGGCTTCGCCGGTCCCCCTCCCCCGCCGGGGGAGAATTGTTTGGGGCGCTCCTTTCGCTCCTATTCCCCAAGCGCGGCCGACAATTTTGCGCGGGCGCGGTAGAGGCGGGTTTCTACGGCTTTTTCGCTCAAGCCCAAAAGCGCGGCGGTGTCCGCCTGGCTCATCGCTTCGATCGTGCGGAGCAGCAGGACGTCCTTGAGCGAGGCGGGCAGGGCGGCGATGGCGGCGTTGATACGGGCGAGTTCGCGCTGCGACTGTGCCGCCTGTTCCGGGTCCGGCGCGGCGTCGGCGATCTCGCCCGCTTCGTCGATGGGGCGGGCAAAGGCGAAGAAGCGCCGCACCGCGCGGCGACGGCCCCAGTCGCGGCATTTGTTGAGCGTGATCCGCGCGATCCAGGTGCGAAAGGGACGCGCGCCATCATAGCGGGCGAGCGCGGCGAAGGCGGCGACGAACACCTCCTGTGTGATGTCGAGCGCTTCGTTGGCATCGCCGACATGGCTGCGCGCGAGACGCCAAACAGCATCGCGATGCCGCCGCATCAACGCGGCATAGGCGTCCTGATGCCCGGCCAGCGCGCGCGCGGCCAGTGCCCGGTCATCAAGGTCGACGGGCGGCGATGTCACCGGGCGGGCTGGGTCAGCGCCTTGACGACGGCGGCGTCGAACTGCGCGGCCTGATCAGGACGCAAGACGGCGCGCATGGCGAAGATATGCTGGAGCGTTTCCTTTTGCAGCGCGCCCATGACATGATGGGTTTGATCCACGGCCGCGGCGACCTTTGGCCCATAGCCCTGTTCCGCGGCAATCGCGGCGGCGAGCCGTTCATTATCGGCGCGCATTTCCGCTTCCAGCGCTTCGCGACGCTTGGCGAAGGCGGCTTCGAGTTCGTGGATACGCTGTTCCTGTGCCGCATCGAGCGTCAGCCGCTGGTGCAGCAGGGCGTGAACTTCGCTTTCGACGCGCGGTTGCGGCGCGAGCCAGGTGCGCGCGACCAGCACGGCTGCTAGCGCCGCAGCAAAAGCCACCAGCGCAACCAGCAGATAGCGTTTGAGACTCATTGGCCGAGCAGGCGCGAGGGCGCATAATCCGACATGCCGATCGGTGCAGGCGCGGCCTGCGCCGGCGCGCCGGGCACGATGCTGCCCGCCCAGCCGATGCCGATGGCGAGCAAGCCTGCCAGCATCAGGCTGCGCCGTGCCGCGCCCTGCTCCCGGCGGCGGGCAACGCCCTGCATCACCGCATCGTCCAGGCCTTCAAGCCGGGCGTCGGTCGGCATGGCGCGCACTTGGCCCAGCCATTGATCGAGATCATTCATCGCACATACTCCATCCTCATCGCACCATACGCGCGGCGCGCGCCAATCCCTCACGATGCAGAGGCGAGAARAAATCATGCACCTTGGGCAAGGGGTGGGGCAAGTCCATGCGTAATGTTCCGTAGAGCTTGTCGCGATCGCGGTGGAAACCACACTCCGCCGTTCGCTTCGAGCGCAGTCGAGAAGCCGCCAGCGCTGCCCTTGCGTTTCTCGACTTCGCTCGAAACGAACGGACGTTGTTTCTATTCCGACCCGGCCCATTCGAACACCATCCAAGGAGTATAGTCCATGTCCCGTTTCCTGATCGCCGCCGCGGCCCTGTCGCTCGCCATCCTGCCGGGCGCGGCGCTGGCGCATAGCAAGCTGTTGTCGTCCAGCCCCGCCGCCAATGCGACCGTGGCGAAGCCGACCAAGCTGACGCTGACCTTTTCCGAAAAATTCCTGGCCCCGATGAGCGGCGTGGAGCTGGTGATGACCGGGATGCCGGGCATGGCCGATCATCCGCCGATGCCGATCAAGGGGTTCAAGACCGCGCTCGCGCCCGACGGCAAGACCATGGTCGTCACCCTGCCCCGCGCCCTGCCCGCCGGTGACTATGACCTTAAATGGCATATCGTGGGGGCCGACCAGCATAAGATGGAAGGCGGCTACAGCTTCAAGGTCAAGTAAGCCGTCATGGATGGGGGGATGTTGGTCTTTGCCCGGTTCGGCCTGATGGCCGACCTCACTTTGCTCATGGGCCTGCCATTGTTCTGGTGGGCGATGGGCATGGCGGGGAGCCGGGTTGTGCTGGTGGCGCTGGCGCTGGGCGGCATGGCGCTATCGGCGCTGTGGCTGCTGGCGAGCGGAGCGAGCATGACCGGCACCCCGATGCTGCCGCCCGATTGGGCGACGGCGGAAATCTTGCTGACGATGACGCCGATCGGGCCCGTGCTGGCGGTGCGGGCGGCGGCATTGCTGGCCGCGCTGGGGCTGGCCGTTGCGGGGCGCAACCGCCTGGTCCTGATCCCGGCGGCGGTTGCGGCGGCGACGATCGCCTGGACCGGCCATGCGGGCGCGACCGAGGCTATGGCGGGGACGATCCACCGCGCCGCCGATGTGGCGCATATCTGGGCGGCTTGCGGGTGGATCGGGGCGCTGGCGGCGTTGCTCCATGCGGTGACCGCGCGGCGGCCGAATGTCGATCGAGTCGCGGTGATGCTGGCTAAGTTTGCGCTGTTGGGGACTGTGTTCGTCGCGACTTTGGTCGTGACCGGGGTGGTCAACAGCCTGATGATCGTGGGGATTGCCGACCTGCCCGCCTTGGCGGGGCGCCGCTATGGCTGGCTGCTCGGCGCAAAGCTGCTGCTGTTTGCAGGAATGCTGGGGTTGGCCGCGCTCAATCGCTGGCGGCTGACGCCGACACTGGAGCGAGGAGACGGTGCGATCGGGGCATTGCGGCTGTCGCTGGCGGTCGAGACGAGTGCCGCGATTGCGATAATGGCGCTTGTGGCCCTGTTGGGGACGCTTGACCCGATGGGCTAAAACCGCCGTTCGTGTCGAGCGAAGACGAGACATGCGCGCGCGGGCTTCTCGACTTCGCTCGAAGCGAACGGGGTGTGGGGTTATGCCGGGCGGTAGATGGCGTAGATTTTCTTGACGTGGACCTGGCTGTCCCAGCTGCACGAGGCGCCCTGTTCGACCAGGAAGATGTCGCCTTTACCGAACGTGCCTTGTGCGCCCGCGCCGTCGATGAAGGTGACGCTGCCGTCGAGCAGATACATCAGCTCATAATGGCGGTAGGTCATCGGACGGCGATGATAGGGGGTCGAATCCCAGGTGCCGCAGACAAACTCGCCGTCGGCCGAACGATAGTCGGTGAAGTTGCGGCAGGAGGGCGTCGGCCCGACCAGCAATTCGGCCAGCGGCGCGCCGGACGGTTCGAGTGGGGCGCGGGTGTCGATCGGGACGATCTGGCCATCGGCCAAGGAACCTCCGGTGCGGCGCACGAACAGCAGGCGCGCACCCGAAGCCACGGTCCAGCCGAACGTCGCGCCTTCGCACAAGACGATGCTGTCGCCTTCGTTCAGCGTGCGCTGATCGATCTGCACCGTGCCGGATTCGACGATGATGAATTCATCGGCGGGCATGGCGTCTACCATGCCGCTGCCCTGCGTCAGGGCGATGAGGCCGATCGTCACCGGGCCTTCGGGCTGGGGGAGCAGCGCGCGGGCGGACAGGAAGGCATCGCCCTCCCCTGCCCCGACGCGCGCGTCCGTCGCCCAGGCGCGCAGATCGACGAAAGAGCGGGTCGCGGTTGCGGTTGTTGTCATGGTGGCTGTCCCTGAAAAAGCGCAAGCTGGCGTTGAAAACCGATCAGGACTGCATCCCACCTTCATCCTCCCCCTGAGGGCAGGGCTATCGCATATGACCAAGCATTGAGAGAAGGAATGCATCGTTCCAGCCCGCCCGTTTGATTTTGCCTTTGATTGATCCCTTGTCCGGGTGGGTTCTCAAGATGTTGAGCGCAAGTTTCCTGATTAGCGCGAGGTTTTGCGGGGCATAGTCCTTTCGGCTTCGCGCGGCGTCTTCCTCGAAGGCGACGTCGAGCACCCAGTGCAGTTGGTTTTCGATGGTCCAATGCGCGCGCGCGACTTCGATCAGCCGTTTGGCGGTCAAAGGTCGGGACAGAAGGAACCAGCGTTTGACCGGTGGCTCGTCCCGACCAGCGTTGCGGCGGCACGTTTCCACTTGCCCCACCGCCGCGATGCCGGGGAAGTCGAGGGCTTCGGCGGGCACCACGATCGCGTGTCGGATTTCCGTGCGATCATGGGCCGGGCCTGACCGGATCGTGACGATATCCGCCTGCTCGCCCCTTGCGATCAGCGCTTTGGCGCTGGCCAGCAGCTTTGGCCGGTTTTCCTTGATCGCCAGGGCATAGTCGGCACCGGTTGCGAGAATGGCCTGCGCCGTGTCGGGCCGGCAATGCAGGGCATCGGCGGTGACGATACAGCCGTCCAGACGCAACAGCGTCAACACCTCCAGCACGCCGGCGACTTCATTGCGACCGGGTGCCAGCCGCTGGCCAATGACCAGACGCTTCTCGGCTGCCCAGACATTGACGAGATGCAGCGGCGTCGCCTTGCGCCCACGTTCATACGCCCCGCGCAATGCCTTGCCATCAATCGCCACCACGCCTTCGAGGGCACCTGCGAATGCCGCCGTAAAGCGTGCAAACGCCGCCTCGAACGGTTCGGGATCGAGCAACCGGAAGACCCGGCTGAACGTGTCGTGGCTCGGTGGACCATGCTCCAGATCCACCACCTGACGCAGCAGGCCCAGCTTGGCACGGGCAAACTCCGCCATATCCGTACAATCTTCGGCACCGCACAGAACCGCCGCAAGCGCAACGAAGATCAGTTCGAGAAGATTGTGCCGCGCATTGCCCGCGCGCGGATCGTCAACCTCACCGAAATATGCCGAAAAATCATCCATCGGTCGCCTCCAACTATGGAGACCACCCAAGAATCCCATTCGATCAATCGTTCAAGCCCATATGCGATTCCCCTGCCCCTGAGGGGGAGGTGTCGGGCCGAAGGCCAGACGGAGGGGTGTCGCGCTATCGATAGGGCGACACCCCTCCGTCAGCACTTCGTGCTGCCACCTCCCCTTAAAGGGGTGGATGACTTGAGGGCGTGCAGTCTTAATCCACCCTATCTCTAGCCTGAGGTGGGCGGCAGGTTGCACCAAGCCCGCGTCACGGAACCGCGCTTGGTGCTGTTTGCGTGCAACCCGACGTTCAAAGCTGCCGCAGGGCGGTGGCCGGGCGCACCGACAGCAAGGGGATCGATCCCGCAAGGCCAATGCCAAGCGTCAGCAACGCGCCGCCGCCCAGCGTCGCGAGGACGACGAGCCAGTCGGGCGACCAGGTGAAATCGAAGATCTGGACGATGACGAACCAGGCCGCGCCCGACCCGAGCGCCAGTGCGACCAGCGCCAGCATCATGGCGAGCAGGCCATATTCGAGCGCCTGGCCGCCCAATATCTGCCAGCGGGTGGCTCCCAGCGTTTTCAATATCACGCTGTCATAGCTGCGCGCCTGGCGCGACGCCGCGATTGCGCCCACCAGCACCGCGATCCCGGCGAGGATCGCGACCGAGGCCGCCGCGACGATGGCGGATGACATTTGCGTCATGATCGCACCGACCTGCTCGATCACCTCGCCCACCGCGATCACCGACACGCCGGGGAAGGCGGCGAGCAGCGCGCGCGTGACCTGATTGTCCTGACGCGGGTCCATGGTGATGGTCGCGGCTAGGCTGTGCGGCGCGGCGGACACGGTGCCGGGCGAGAAGACCATGATATAGTTTAAGCCCATCGTCTCCCAATTGATCTTGCGCAGGGACGCGATGCGCGCGGTGATTTCCCGCCCCAACAGGCTGACGGTCAGCGTGTCGCCGACGCCGATGCCGAGCGTCTTGGCTGCCTCAACATCGAAGGAGACAAGCGGCGGCCCGGCATAATCGGGTGCCCACCATTGTCCCTCGGCCAGTTCGCTGCCTTCGGGCAGCGTCGTGCTGTAGGTGATGCCGCGCTCGCCGCGCAGGAACCAGGCGCCGTCGGGCAGTTCCTTCAAGTCCGTCACGCGCTGATTGCCATAGGCGACGATGGTGCCGCGCAGGGCGGGGACGATGTTGAACTGCGCGTCGGGGGCTTGGGCGCGCACGATCGTCTGGAAGCGGTCCCCCTCGCCTGATGGGATGTCGAGGACGAACTGGGCCGGTGCCGTCTTGGGCACGACGTTGCGGATTTCACTGTCGAGGCTGGTCTGAATACCCGCCAGCGTCACGAACAAGGTGAGCGCGAGGCCAAGCGCGACGATCAGCGCAGCGGTCTGTGCGCCGGGGCGGTGAAGATTGGCGAGCGCGAGGCGGAGCAAAGGCATGCGCGGGCGCGGCGCGCGCAGGGCGAGTTGGCGCACGCCCCAGCCGATGCCGAGTAGCAGGAGCAGGACCGCTGCGGTCGCGCCGAGAACAGCGGCGGAAAAGAGCGGATCGCGCGCGGTGCCGAGCGCCAGCGCCACCAACAGCGCGCCTGCCGCCGTCATCGCGATCAGGCTGCGCCGGTCGATGCCGTGCCGCGCATCGACCACGCCGCGAAAGAGAAGCGCGGCGGGCTGGGTCCGGGCGCGGGCGAGCGGCGGCAGGGTGAAGAGGAAGGCGATCAACAGGCCATAGGCGGCGCTGGTAACGAGCGGCAGGGGATGGAGTTGGAAACCGGGGCTGACCGGCAGCACATCGCCCGCCAGTGCGACAATGGCCGGCGGCAGAAGCGCGCCGACGATCAAGCCGCAGGCGATGCCGAGCAGCGCGACGCAGCCGATCTGGAGGAGATAGATGCGCGCAATGTCGGTCGAGGTCGCGCCCAGCACCTTGAAGGTCGCGATGCCGGGGCGCTTGAGCGCGAGATAGGAGGCGACGCCATTGCTGACGCCGATGCCCGCAATCACCAGCGCGGCGAGGCCGATCAGCGAGAGAAATTGGCCCATGCGGACGATGAAACGGCTGGCGCCGGGCGCGGCACGATCGCGGTCCTTATATTCCCATCCGGCCGAAGCGTAACGCTTTTCCAGATCCTCGCGCACCGCCTGCGCGTCGGTACCAGGGGCCAGGCGAAGGCGATATTTGCTGTCATAGAGGCTGCCGGGCTGGATCAGTCCGGTGCGGCGCAAGCTTCCAGCGAAACGATCGCCACTGGGCCGAGGGTGAAGCCTTCGCCCAGCCGGTCGGGTTCGTCGGCGATGATGTCCGCGATGGTGAAGGTGGCGGTGCCATAGACGAGGCGGTCGCCGGGCTTGACGCTCAATCGGTCGGCCAGCGCCGGGCCGATGAGGATGCGGTCGGGACCAAGCGGCGCGCGGTAGACGCCGCCTTGCAGGGCCAGCGTGCCATAGAGCGGATAGGCGCTGTCCACGCCCTTGAGTTCGGTCAGCACCGCCGCCGAGTCCGGCCGTTCGCCCCGCGCCATGGCGCGCAAACGGATGGTTTCACTCAAGCGACCGAGGCGACGGAAGGCGGCCTTGTCGCCCTCCCCCGCTTCGCGCTGGGTCATGGCGATTTCGACGTCACCGCCGAGCAGCCCCTGGCCGCGCTGGCTCAGTTCCTGCGTGATCGCCGACGTCAGGCTGCCGATCGCGGCCAGCGTCGCGACGCCCAGGAAGAGGCAGAGGAAGAGCAGGCGCAATCCCCGGAACCGGCCGAGCAGATCACGCCGGGCGATGCGCCAACTCGACGCCCAATCCAGCGCGCTCACGCGGCGCGATCCGAAACGATCCGGCCATCGCGCATTTCGATGATCCGGCCGCAGCGGTCGGCGAGCGCGGGATCATGGGTGATGATGACCAGCGTCGCGCCCGCCGCGCGTTGCCGCTCGAACAGCAGGTCCATGATGGTGACGCCGGTCGTTGCGTCGAGATTGCCGGTGGGTTCGTCGGCGAACAAGATGGTCGGGCGCGGCGCGACGGCGCGGGCGATGGCGACGCGCTGCTGCTCGCCGCCCGACAATTGCGAGGGATAATGATCGATCCGGTGGCCAAGCCCGACCGCGCGCAATTCGTCGGCAGCGCGCGCAAAGGCATCGGCCACGCCCGCCAGTTCGAGCGGCACGGCGACATTTTCCAGCGCGGTCATGGTCGGGAGCAGGTGGAAACTTTGCAGCACGATGCCGATGCGGCCACGCCGCGCGCGCGCCAGTTCATCCTCATCCAGCGCGCCGAAATCGACGCCGCCGATATGCACATCGCCGCCGCTCGCGCGTTCGAGGCCGCAAAGCACCGCCATCAGCGAGCTTTTGCCCGATCCCGATGCGCCCAGAATCGCGATGCTCTCGCCGCGCAGCAAGGTGAGGTCCACGCCCTTCAATATCTCGACCGGCGCGTCGCGCGTGCCAAGCGAGAGGGTGACATTCTGCGCGCGGATCGCGATAGTGGCGGGATCGATAGGCATATGCATGAAGAAGGAGCGCTCCTTGGCGGGCAGAATATCGCAATATGGGGCGTTGGCGCTGATTG
Organism: Sphingobium sp. Ant17; assembly: GCF_000588875.1. Classification (GTDB taxonomy): domain Bacteria; phylum Pseudomonadota; class Alphaproteobacteria; order Sphingomonadales; family Sphingomonadaceae; genus Sphingobium. Next base: position 6,092 of record NZ_JEMV01000004.1, on the reverse strand, counting down.
TCCAACTGGCGAGCGGCTGTTCAGACAGCGCGCCGCCGCCGCCCCCGGTCGCCAACAGCGCGCAGGTGGCACCGGCCGCTGCGCCGGTAGCCGATGGCAAGCTGGTGGTGGCGTTCGGCGACAGCCTTTATGCGGGCTATAATCTGGACCAGGGCAAGGGGCTGGCCCCGATGCTGGAGCAGGCCTTGGCGGCTCGCGGCATGCAAGCGCAGGTGGTCAATGCGGGGGTGTCGGGCGATACCAGCGCGGCGGGGCTGGCGCGGCTGGCCTTCACGCTCGACGGGTTGGCGCGCAAGCCGGACCTGATGCTGGTGGGGCTTGGCGGCAACGACATGCTGCGTGGCCTCAGTCCGAAGACGACTCGGGACAATCTCGACGCGATCCTTGCCGAGTTGAAGAAGCGCGACATTCCGGTGCTGCTGACCGGGATGCTTGCCTCCCCCAATATGGGACCGGATTATGCCGCCGCCTTCAACCCGATCTTCCCGACGCTGGCGACGAAATATGACGCCACGCTCTATCCCTTCATGCTGGACGGGGTGATTGCGACCGGGCACTGCAATTGCCCGATGGCATTCATCCCAATGACAAGGGGGTGGAAGTGATCGTCGGCAAGCTGACGCCGATCGTCGAAGGGGCCTTGCGTGGCTGATGTGATCCGGGTCGGACTGGTCGGCTATGGTCTGGCGGGTCGCGTCTTTCATGCGCCGTTGTTGCGCGCTGTTCCGGCCATGCGGCTGACGACGATCAGCACGAGCCGGGTGGACGAGGTTGCGGCCTTGGACCCGGTCATTCGGTGCGTCGCAACCCCAGCCGAGATTTTCACCGACCCCGCCATCGACCTGGTGGTGATCGCGACGCCCAGCGCGACCCACGCCGATCTGGCGGCAGAGGCGTTGCGCGCTGGCAAGCATGTCGTGGTGGACAAGCCATTCGCGCTGTCGCTGCAACAGGCGCGCGAGCTGGCCTCCTTGGCAGGGGAATGCGGGAAATTGCTGGCGGTTTTCCACAATCGCCGGTTCGACAGCGATTTCCTGAGCATCCGCGCGGCCATTGCCGAAGGCGTGGTCGGGCGCATTACCCATTTCGAATCGCATTTCGACCGTTTCCGGCCGGACGTGCGCGATAGATGGCGGGAGGATGGATCGGCTGGGTCGGGCATATGGTTCGACCTGGGGCCACATCTGGTCGATCAGGCGCTGGCCCTGTTCGGACGACCCGATGGCGTGAGCGCCGACATTGCGGCCTTGCGGGACGGATCGCCATCGGACGACTGGGCGCATGTCGTGCTGCGCTATGCCGGGATGCGGGTCATATTGCATGCCAGCATGAGCGCGCCTGCAGGAGAGGCCGGCGGCAGCCCGCGCTTCCTCGTGCATGGGCAGGGTGGCACGTTGGTCAAGATGCGGCTCGACCAACAGGAAGCGCAGCTCGTAGCCGGTCTGCGCCCCGGCGATCCGGGCTGGGGTGCGGATGATGATCCGCTTGTCATCTTTGACAGGCAAGGTGGCAGGACCGCGCGGCCTGCGTTGGCGGGCTGTCAGCAGGATTATTATGCGCAGATGGCGGCGGCGATCCTGTCGGGCACGCCCCTTCCCGTAACGTTGGAAGATGCCGTTGCGGTACAGGAAGTGGTGGAGGCAGCACAGATTTCCGCACGAGACGGCAGGCAGGTGGCGCTACCGCTGACCAACTGACCCTCCCCTTGTCGGGGAGGGTCGATCCGATCAGCCAGGCTTTTTGGGCAATTCGACTTCGGCCTTGGCCGTCGCCAGCGTCACACCGGCCTGGTTCATCAGGCGACAATCGAGCTGCACCATATGGCGGCCTTCCTCATCGACGAACTTGTCGAGGATGGTGCCGGTCGTCACCGTAATGTCGCCGGTCAGCGCAGGCCCGCGATAATTGCAGGCGGAATGGCGCACCATGCCCCATTCGCCCGCCCAGCCCGCGAAATAGTCGGTGATCCACGCCCCCATCGACGCGCCATAGCCATAGCCGCGCGGCATGCCGATGAAGCGCGCCCAGCGCGGGAAGAGATGCCCGCGCGACGGGCCGAAATAGGCGCCGTCGGTAAATTCGGGATTGATCGCTTCCATCACCGGATCATTTTCATGCCCCGCCATTTCCTTGACGAAGCCCAAGGCTTCCATGTCGAGGTCGGTACGGCGATGGGTGCCACCCCATTGGGTGAAGGTATAGGCACGCCATTCGGTGGTGAAGGACACGATCGAGTGCGGGCCGATCACCCGTTCCGGCAAGGCGGTGCCGACTGCCACATCGTCCCACCAACGCCGGTCATGGCCCAGATCGTGCAGCATCTGAATCCATTCCATCTTGCGCGCTTCGAGCGATTCCAGATCCTCGTCGGTCCACACCGGATCATCGAAGCCATCGGTCGGCGCATTATCCTTGCCCGCTTCCTGATTGTAGCGGATCGTGGTCGACCGCTGCTTACAGATCAGGTCGCCAGCCTGGTTATAATAGAAATTGTCGCCGCGCTGGAAACAGGTGGGGCCAGCGAATTTGGTATCCTTGACCGTATAGTCGAACGGAATCCGCTCGTTCCAGATGCGGTCGCCGCCCTGCATGCGCGGACCATAGAACCACCATTCGTCACCACCGAACAGCAGATGGCTGTTGGGGATGCCGCCGACGCAGGCGGGTGCGGAGCCATGGCCGCAATCCATCGTCACGGCAAAGCTCTGCGGCGCGACCAGCCCGCCCCAACGGCTTTGCGCGGCATAGCCCGCATCATAATGGAGGCGGTTGGGATAGTGCATCGCCTGCACCCAGCGGCGGATATCGTTATTGGCGATCGGCTCCACCATGCGGGCGGGCTGGATCGGCTTGCCCAGATATTGGTCGATATCCGAACAATCTAGCGTCGGGCTGCTCACACTGTCTCTCCTGCTCATGATCCGCCCCTTCCTGAGCAGGGGCACGCCCCAATGATGCACGCGCAGGCAGCGATGGAAAACCGGCTTGGCCGACCGATGGCGGGGTTATCGCCGGGCCGATATCCGGGCGCGCTGCTGTCGAGCGGGTGCGAAGCCGTCCATATCGGGTCCATGGCAATTGCGGGAATGAGGGAGAATGGAGCCATGGCTGATGGCGAAGCCTGGCGGCCGCTGGCCGACCGGATGGCGATAAGTGACTGCCTGGCGCGGCTGGCCCGGGGCGAGGACCGGCGCGCTGCGGACCTGATCCGCACGAGCTTCTGGCCCGATGCGACGGTCGATTATGGCATTTTTGCGGGCGATTTCGACGCCTATCTCGCCTGGGTAGTGCCGGGGTCCGACGCGATCGCCGCGACCCAGCATATATTGGGACAAAGCCTGATTCAGATCGACGGCGATGTGGCGAAGATCGAAACCCATGTCAGCGCCTATCACCGGATCGATGCGGGCAAAGGCGCGCGCGATATGTGGCTTGGCGGACGCTATCTCGACGCGATGGCGCGACGGACGGGTGTCTGGCGGATCGCGAAACGGACCATGGTCTATGACTGGTTTCAGGATGCAGGCGCGGCCGCCGACTGGTCGCAAGGGTTGATGGGAATGCCATTCAGCGCGCCGCATTTTACTGGCCGGGTGGCAGGTGATTTCAGCGCCATATTTTTCGCGCAAGCCGATTGAGGACAGACAGGCGATGGGACAATTGACAGGCAAGGTGGCCGTGGTCACGGGCGCAAGCCGGGGGATCGGCAAAGGGATCGCGCTTGTGCTCGCCGAGCAAGGCGCGACCGTTTATGTGACCGGGCGCACGGTCGCACCCGGCGCGCATGACCTGCCCGGCACGGTCGGCGAGACGGCGGCGCAGTGCGATGCGCGTGGCGGGCGGGGCATAGCGGTCGCGGTCGATCATGGCGACGACGTGCAGGTGGCGGCGCTGTTCGAGAGGGTTGTGCAGGAACAGGGTCGGCTCGACATTCTCGTCAACAACGTCTTCGCCTTGCCCGAAGACCTGACCACCCCCCTGCCCTTCTGGGAAAAGCCGCTGTCCAATTGGCAGATGGTGGATGTGGGGGTCCGATCCAATTTCACCGCCGCGTGGCATGCGGCGAAGATCATGACGCCGCAGCGGTCGGGGTTGATCGTCGCGATTTCGGGCTATGTCGGCGTCACCTATACCTATGGCACGATATTCGGCACCGCCAAGTCGGCGGTCGACCGGATGGCGCGGGACATGGCGATCGAGCTGGAACCGCATGGCGTTGCCTCGCTCTCGCTCTGGCAAGGGCTGACCTTTACCGAGCGCGCCAACCGCAATCTTGCCGCCGACCCCGCCATGCAGGCGCGCACCGTGACCAACCCACTGGTCGGCTGCTCGCCCGAATTTCCGGGCCGCGTCGTCGCCGCGCTGGCGACCGATCCGGCGATCATGGCGCGGTCGGGCGGTACCTTCATTACCGCTGAGGTCGCGCAGGATTATGGCATTAGCGATATCGACGGGAAGACCATCCCCTCATTGCGCGCCGAGCGCGGCTCTCCGATCTGGCGGCCAATCGCGGAGGCTGGCCATGGACGTTGAGCGTATCGCGCGGCTCGATGCGTTGCTTGATCGTCAAGATATTGCCGACTGCATCGTCCGCTTCGCCCGCGGCATGGACCGGTTCGACCGGGCCTTGTTCCTGTCGGCCTTCCACCCCGATGCGATCATCGCCGCCGGGCCGTTCGTGGGTGGAGCCAAGGCGCTCTATGACTGGGCAACGGGGTTGCATGAAGCGGGGCAGGAGGCGACGCATCATAATCTGTTGAACCAGACGATCGATATCGACGGTGCCCAAGCCCATGTCGAAACCTATTATCTGTTCGTCGGGCGCAACCGCGATGCCAGCAATTGGGTTGCGGGCGGTCGCTATCTCGATCGGCTGGAAAAGCGGGCGGGCCACTGGAAGATCGCGCTGCGCACCAATATCATCGAATGGTCGGGACTGGTGCCGACCCTGCCCCTTCCTTTTGCCGACTGGCCCGGCATTGCGGCCAATGGCGTATCGGCCCGCGACGGCAGCGACCCTTCCTATCTGAGGCCGCTGGTCAATAACCGGCCTGTCCATGTCCCTGAATGACCGGTATCCAACGTGTTATCAACGCGGATGCATCGTGGTTTCGGAATCGCTTGGTCGTGCTATCGGATTGGATCAGACGTGGGATCGATTTCATCGGTCGTGCTGCGACTCGCGATGACGGTTGCGTTACAGGTGCGTGACGATGGCGCTAACTCTGCTAATCTCCGAATAAATCCCCTAAGCCGATTGACCGGCGAATGGGGGGCAGGTTTGCTATCCAGACCACACACAGCGCATGGATAGAGGTTGAAGGGCTATCAGGGGGCACTAGACCCTTTCGAAGCGTGCCATGGCCAAGGTTGTCGTTTGAGGCAATCGCAGTGCAGCAAGTGGCAATTCCCTGCGATCATCTGCTACGGTTTGACTTTGATGCAAAAATGGAGGCATTAAACGCCAACCATTTTCAACAGTCGTGATTCGGCGCTGAGGGGCATCATGTCGTTTACGGTCAACACATTGCGGAACGTCACCACCGCTTGCCAGCAAATGCGCGATCATATCAAGACGATCGTGTTTCGGCCGGACAATCACAAGACGCTCGATATCAGTTTTGGCCCGACCGTCGCCGCCGAACTGATCGGCCGGACACCCGAAGCGCTAGCCAAGGCAGAGGCCAAAGGGCGCCTGCCCCAGCCCAAGCAGCAGGCCAATGGCCGCCGCTACTATACGCTCGAAGACCTGACCCATATCCGCGAGGCATTGGGCATCCATGTCGGCAAGCAACCCGATGAGGATGCCGTCGTGCTGGCGGTGCAGAATTTCAAAGGCGGGGTCGGCAAAAGCACGATCACCAAGCATCTGGCCGATTATCTCGCCTTGCATGGCTATCGCGTGCTGGTGATCGATTGCGATCCGCAGGCGTCAACCACGACCATGTTCGACATTCAGCCCGAAACACTGATCGACGACGAACAGACTTTGGGCGCGTTCCTGTCGCCGCGCAGCACCTTTAGCGAGTTTTCGCAGACCATCCGCGACACCCCCGGCCGACGATCAAGATCGTACCATCGAGCCTGGCTTG
>NZ_JEMV01000003.1 GCF_000588875.1 Sphingobium sp. Ant17 | reverse complement strand
CGCCGCCACCGCCATAGCCGCCACCCTGACCGCCGCCGCCGCCCGGCGCGCCATCCAGCATCGTGAGTACCGAGCCCAAACCCTGAAGCACGACTTCAGTGGAATAGCGGTCGTTACCCGACTGGTCCTGCCATTTGCGGGTGCGCAACTGGCCTTCGATATACACCTTGCTGCCCTTGCGCAGGAAGCGTTCGGCAACGCCCACCAGACCCTCGGAGAAAATTGCGACCGTGTGCCATTCGGTACGCTCCTTCTTCTCTCCGGTCATCCGGTCCTTCCAGCTTTCGGACGTGGCGATGCGCAGGTTGCACACCTTGCCGCCATTCTGGAAGCTTTTGACCTCCGGGTCCGCGCCCAGATTGCCGACCAGAATGACCTTGTTGACAGACCCTGCCATGATTCCTCCGAATGCCTTGAAAGCGGCCCCTTATAGTCCCGCTGCGGTCGCGGTCCAGTAGGTGACGCCCGCCGCGACATAGGCAAGCGCAAACAAATAGCCGAGCATGAATAAGGGCCATTTCCAGCCATTGGTCTCGCGTCGCGTGACCGCAATCGTCGAAATGCACTGCGGCGCGAAGATGAACCAGGCAAGGAAGGCCAATGCGGTGGGCAGCGGCCACTGGTCCTTCAATCGGTCACCCAGGCTTTTTTCCAACAGCGCTTCGTCATCGCCGGCCTCGATCGAATAGACGGTGGCGAGCGCCGAGACGGCGACTTCGCGCGCTGCCATGGCCGGGATCAATGCCAGCGAAATGTCGCGGTTGAAGCCGATCGGTTCCAGCACGACATTCAGGCCGCTGGCGATGCGCCCGGCGATCGAGTGATCGACCTGGCTGACCGCACTGCCGTCCGGCACTTTGGGGAAGGACAGCAGCAACCAGAGGATTACGGTGGAGGCGAAGATGATCGTGCCCGCGCGCTTGAGGAACGTCATCGCCCGCTGCCATAGGCCAAGCAGGATATCCTGCGCGCGCGGCCATTGATATTTGGGCATTTCCATCAGAAAGCCGCCGCTTGCGCCCTTGGTCACGGTCATCCGCAGGATCAGCGCCACCAGCATCGCGCCGATGATCCCGGCGACATAGAGGCAGAAGAGGACGAAGCCCTGCAACCCCACGCCCGGCAGCACGTCGCGCGCGGGGATGAAGGCCCCGATGATCACGGCATAGACCGGCAGACGCGCTGAACAGGTCATCAGCGGCGCGATGAGGATCGTCGTCAGCCGATCGCGCGGGTCGGCGATCGTCCGCGTCGCCATGATGCCGGGAATCGCACAGGCGAAGGAGGAGAGCAGGGGAATGAAGGCGCGGCCCGACAGCCCGACCCTGGCCATGATGCCATCCATCAGGAAGGCGGCGCGGACCATATAGCCGGTCGCCTCCAGCATCAGGATGAAGAAGAAGAGGATGAGAATCTGCGGCAGGAACACCACCACCGATCCGACGCCATTGATGACGCCATCGACCAGGAAGGAGCGGATGATGCCATCTGGTAGCGCGTCGCGCACGGCGCTGGCGGCGGCCTCCGCTACTCCCTCAATCATTGCGATCGGCGCTTCGGACCAGGCATAGACCGCCTGGAACATCACGAACAGCAAGGCGAGCAGCAGTATCAGGCCGAAGACCGGATGCAGCGCGACCCGATCGACCGCCGCTGTGAGGCGACGCGAGGGGGTTTCGCGCACGATCCCGGCGCGGGCGATGCGCCGCGCTTCGGCGCGCAACGTGTCGAAATCGCGGTCGGGTGCTGCGGCACGCACCGCGCGGCCTTCGCCCAGCATCTCGCCTAGCGCTTCACGCAGATGATCGAGCCCGCGCTTGCGCACTGCGACGGTGGCGATCACGGGCACGCCCAGTTCGCGCGACAGGGTCGCCGCATCCAGTTCCAACCCGTCGCGGGTGGCGAGATCGACCATATTCAGCGCCACGATCGTCGGCAGGCCGAGCGCGATCAGCTCCAGCGCGAACCGCAGATGATTGTCGAGATTGGTGGCATCGACCACGATCACCAGCGCGTCGGGGCGTTTTTCGCCCACCTGCTTGCCCATGACCACATCGCGGGTCACCTGTTCGTCGGGGCTGCCGGGATCAAGGCTGTAGGTGCCGGGCAGATCGACCAGTTCGATCGGGCGACCATCGCTGAGCGAAAGACGGCCCGCCTTGCGCTCCACGGTGACACCAGGATAATTGCCCAGCTTCTGCCGCGCGCCGGTCAGCGCATTGAACAGCGCGCTTTTGCCCGCATTGGGGTTGCCGACCAGCGCGACCAGCGGCAGCGCGCTCATGCGGCCATGTCCTGATCGAGACTGTCCGGGCCGGTACGGACCGTGACCGCAGCGGCATGGCTGCGACGCATGGCGATGGTCATGCGACCGACCTTGCAGGCGATCGGTCCACGCCCGAAAATGCCGCCCCGGTGCAGTGCCTCGACACTCGCGCCTTCGCACAGGCCGAACTCGCGCAGACGCTGGCCTTCGGAAGGCGACAGGGCGGACCAGTCGATCAGGTCAACATAAGCAGGCTGGCGCAGCGGCAGGTCGGTCAGGCGCACGGTAATGGATACTCTCAGCAGGATTGCTGCGAGTGACTATCAATACCGATTGGGAAAGGCCAGCGCGAATCGCGCGTGGCTTAGATCGCGGGGTAACGCAGCCGCCCGACGAAGCGCGCGAGGCTGAGCCGTTCGCCACCGCCGACGCCTTTTATCTTGGCCTTGAGCTTTTCAAAGCGCATCACGCCTTCGATCCGCCGGGCGAGGAAGGCGCGGCTGTCGGCATGGCCGTCACTGGCGTCATCGACGAACACCAGCAGCGTGGCGGCATAGACGCCGGCCAGCGTCATCCGCTTGGTATAATGGGCAAGGTCCGTGCTGGTATCGCCCGCTGCGCGCCACATGGCATCGGCCGCGCGCCAGCCCAGGCGGGCGGCCCGCGCGGCGTTGGTCGGCATGGCGAGGATCGCCAGCGCCCGGCGCAGCGCCTCGCGATCGGGCGCGACCAGGGCCAGCCGTGCTTCGACCAGTGCGATGATCTTCTTGCGGATCGACAGCGCGTCCAGCGTTTCGGGCGGCAGCGCATCGAGCATCGCCGCATCGATGCTGGCGAACCAGGCGTCGATCATGTCGACCGGGCCGTCGGCGAAGGCGAGCGCGGCGATATCCGCATCCACGCCCTTTTCCGCCGCCGCCATCATCACGGCCTCCTTGCGCCATCCGTCGAAGGCGGCGTGGCGGGCCAGCACAGGGGCCAGAAGATCGCGGATTTCGTCGAGGGTCATGTCCTGGGTCATGCTCCCAATCTAGGCGCGCGCAGGCAGTCGCACAAGCACCAGCGCCGCGCCAACTGCAACCGTTCCTACCATGTCGGTGATGCTGAGCCATTCGCCGAACATCACCCAGCCCAGCAGCACCGACACGGCGGGTTGCAGCAACAGGCTCAACCCCAATATCAGCGGCGAAAACCAGCCGATCGCGTAGGTGAGCAGCCCCTGCCCGATCAACTGGCTGGACAGAGCGAGGATCAGCAGCGGGGTCCAGTTGCCGGGCATGATGCGTTCGCCCAACCACAGCGCGCAGAGAAGCAGGGTCGGCGCGCTCGCCACGCTCGACACCGCCAGCACCGACCAGCTGTCGAGCCGCCCGCGCGCGCGCTGGATGATCAGGATATAGGCGGTGTAAAGGATGCCCGCGAGCAGGCAGAGCAGATCGCCGCGCAGGTTGACCGGCGAGAGGTCGTAGCTGCCCCCCATCAACACTAGCGCGCCCACGCCCGCCAGCAACAGCGCGATCGCCTGGATCCTAGTTGGCCGCTGGCGCAGCACCAGCAGCGCCCAGGCCGGGAGCAGCAGCGCGCTCATATTGCCGAAGAGGGTCGCGTTGGCGACTTTGGTATGGATGATGCCCAGATGCCAAGCGGCCAGATCGCCCGCAAACACCACCCCCGCCAACAGCATCACGCCCCATTCGCCGCGCGTCGGCGGGGTACGTTTCAGACGCGGGATCGCCAACAACAAAAGAACGGGCAGCGCCAGCGTTAGCCGCCAGAAGGCCGCCGCCACCGGGCCGACATCGGCCAACCGCACCATTACCGGGCCGAGCGACAGCATGATGTTGGCCAGGATCAGCGCCGGAAAGGCGAGGCGCGGTATGTTCATCGGGGGTGTGGGGGTTGAACTGGCCATCGCGGCTCCCTAGCTGGCTTTCACACCCAAGTCCCGTTGCAAATTGCAACCTTGAAAGTTCGGGAGATTCCATGACCAGCCTGTTCGACCCTATTCAGATCGGCGCGATTGACGCACCTAGTCGTATCCTGATGGCACCGCTCACCCGTGGCCGTGCCACCCGCGACCATGTGCCCACCCCCATCATGGTGGACTATTATCGTCAGCGCGCAGGAGCGGGCCTGATCATCAGCGAAGCCACCGGTGTTTCGCGCCAGGGTCTTGGCTGGCCCTTTGCCCCCGGCATCTGGTCCGACGAGCAGGTGACGGCTTGGCAGCCCGTTACGCAGGCCGTGCATGATGCAGGCGGACGGATCATCGTCCAGCTCTGGCATATGGGGCGGCAGGTCCATTCGAGCGTGACCGGCGAACAGCCCGTATCGTCCAGCGCCACCGCGACCGCTGGCGATGCCCACACCTATGAAGGCAAGAAGCCGTTCGAGACAGCCCGGCCGCTGGCCATCGAGGAAATTCCCGCGCTGATCGAAACCTATGTCCGTGCTGCCCATAACGCGATTCGCGCCGGGTTTGACGGGGTGCAGATCCATGCCGCGAACGGCTATCTGATCGACCAGTTCCTGCGCGACAATGCCAATTTCCGCGATGATGATTATGGCGGTAGCGTCGAGAACCGCGTTCGCTTACTGCGCGAAGTCACCCAGGCAGTGGTCGATGCGATCGGCGCGGACAGGGTGTCGGTACGCCTGTCCCCCAATGGCGATAGCCAGGGCGTGAACGATAGCGACCCGGCACCATTGTTCGCTTATGCGGCCGATGTCCTGAATGCGATCGGCATCGCCTCGCTTGAACTGCGCGAGCCGGGACCGAACGGCACCTTCGGCTCTACGGACGTGCCACGCCAGTCGCCGCTGATCCGTCAGCATTTCAAGGGGCCGCTGATCCTGAACAGCGATTATGACAAGGATCGGGCGCAGGCCGATCTCGACAGCGGCCTTGCCGATGCGATCAGCTTTGGTCGTCCCTTCATGGCCAATCCCGATCTGGTCGAGCGTCTGCGCGACGATGCGCCGCTGAACCCGCTACAGCCTATGCCGACCTGGTATGGTCCCGGCGAGGCTGGCTATACCGACTACCCGACGCTGGAGGCGGTCGCTCCCACCGCCTGATCGGGTCATAGTCGGCCGGAACGTCTCCCCCTCCGGCCGACTATCATATTTTCAGATCGCGAACTTAGATCGCGAACTTCTGGCGCAGGCCGAGCATGGCGATCGCTGCCTTGGCCGCCTCGCCGCCCTTGTCCTTTTCCGTCATCTTGGCGCGGGTCAAAGCCTGCGCCTCATTTTCCACGGTCAATATGCCGTTGCCGATCGGGATACCGTCCATCGACAAGGCCATCAGGCCGCGCGCGCTTTCGTTCGACACGACTTCGAAATGATAGGTTTCGCCGCGGATCACCACGCCGATGGCGATGAAGCCGTCATAGCGCCCCGTTTCCGCCGCCAGCGCCACCGCGCCTGGAATCTCCAGCGCGCCCGGCACCGTCACCACCTCATATTTATGCCCCTCGTCATCGAGCGCGGCGGTCGCACCCTCGATCAGCAGGTCGTTGAGATGGTCGTAGAAGCGGGCTTCGACGATCAGGAATTTGGCCATGATAAATCCTTATAGTTCGATGGGCTTATGACCGACGACGGCCAGGTCATAACCGTCCAGCGCGACCAGGCTATGCTGACTGTTGGACAGCAATACCATGTCATGCACGCCAAGATCCGCCAGGATCTGCGCGCCCACGCCATAGTCGCGCAGTTCATCCATGCCGCTGGTAAGCGATCCGGCCTGATGCTGGAGCAGGCGGCTGAGCAGGTCGTTCTCTTCGGTCCGGCCCGCCAGAATGACCACGATGCCGCTGCCCGCGCGTCCGATGATCTCCATCGATTTGGCCAGCAATGCGCCGCGCGGTCCTTCCATGCCGAACATATCGCACAGCGGCGACAATTGATGCATCCGCACCAACGTCGGCTCGTCGGGATCGACCTTGCCCTTTTGCAGCACGATCTGCTCGGTATGGGTCGCCTTGTTGTAGAAAGTGATCGCCTTCCATGCGCCACCCCATTTGCTGGTGAAATTCGCTTCCGCGCGACGCTCCACCATATGGTCATGGCGGCGGCGATAGGCGATCAAGTCGCGGATCGTGCCGATCTTCATCTTATGCTTCTGGGCGAAGGGGATGAGGTCGTCGAGGCGCGCCATGGTGCCATCGTCCTTCATCACTTCGCAGATGACGCCCGATGGATTGAGGCCCGCCAGTCGCGCGACGTCAACGGCCGCTTCAGTATGGCCGGTGCGGACCAGCACGCCGCCATCCTTGGCCACCAGCGGAAAGACATGGCCCGGCGTCACGATGTCTGCCTTGCCCTTCGACCCGTCGATCGCGACCGATACGGTGCGTGCGCGGTCGGCGGCGCTGATGCCGGTGGTCACGCCTTCGCGCGCTTCGATCGATACGGTGAAGGCGGTTTCGTGGCGGGTGCCATTGTTGCGGCTCATGAGGCTGAGGCCCAGTTCCTCGACCCGCGTCTTGGTCAGCGCCAGGCAGATCAGGCCGCGCCCATGGGTGGCCATGAAATTGATCGCGTCGGGCGTCGCCATTTGCGCGGGAATGACCAGATCGCCCTCATTTTCGCGATCCTCGTCATCTACCAGGATGAACATGCGGCCATTGCGGGCTTCGTTGATGATCTCTTCCGGCGAGGCGAGCGCGGTGCCGCCCTCGCGTTTCAGCAGATAGGCTTCCAGCTTGCCCAGCGTGTCGGCGGTCGGGTTCCAATCGCCCTCACCCAGCTTGCGCAAGGAATTGGCGTGGAGACCGGCGGCGCGGGCCAGGCCGGAACGGGACATGCCGCCGTCGGTGACGAGACGGCGAACGGTATCGAGAAGTGCGGACGACATGGAAAACGACTCCTGCCTGGAAAGGACTAGAGCGGTATATCACATTGCAATGTGATTATTACAAGTCACAATCACATTACGCGATTACGAAGCTTTGCATCCGATCGAGATAGCGCGCCAGCACGTCGATCTCCAGATTGAAGCTGCGCCCTTCGACCAGAGAGTCGAGCGTGGTTTGCGCGGCGGTGTGCGGAATGATGTTGAGGCCGAAATGGACGCTGCCATCCGCCTGGTCTTCGACGCTGTTCACGGTCAGCGAAATGCCGTCGAGCGTGATCGACCCCTTGGCCGCCAGGGCAGCCGCCAATGTGGCGGGCGCGGCGATGACCAAGCGCATCGAATCGCCTTCGGGCGTCGCCGACACCAGATGGCCCACGCCATCGACATGGCCCGTGACGATATGCCCGCCCAGTTCGTCGCCGACCTTGAGCGCGCGTTCGAGGTTCAGCCGCCCCCCTTGCGCCCACAAGCCGGGCGCGGTGCGCGCTACCGTCTCAGCCGACAGGTCGACCGCGAACCAGTCCGGCCCCTTCTCCACCACCGTCAGGCATGCGCCCGAACAGGCGATCGACGCGCCGATCGCCACGCTGTCCATGGCATAGCCGCTGCCGATGACCAGCCGCAGGTCGCCGCGCTGCTCCGCGCTGCGGATAGTGCCGATGTCGGTGATGATGCCGGTGAACATGCGTCCTGATCCATCTATTAAGGCCTGTGCCTTGGCCTCTAAGCGCTCCGAACCACCTCGTAAACCTCAAGTCCGTCAGCGCCCAGTCGCCGCTCGTCGATCAACCGCCAGCGGCCATGCGCCTGGTTCAAATCGCTCAGTCCGATGTCGCCGACGCTCGCCAGACCGTTGCCAATGAGGATGGGCGCACGATAGAGCAGCAGCCGATCGACCAGGTCGGCGCGCAGGAAGGCCGCTGCCGTCCCCGCGCCGCCCTCGACCAGCAGATGGTCGACCCGGTCGAGCGCCGCAATCTCTTCTGGCGCGCCGACCCGTTCCCAACCCTCCGGCGCTTCACCCCGGCTCAGCAACACCCGGCGCGGCGACCGATCCGCCAGGCCCGCCATCCGCACATCCAGTTTCGGCGCGTCCGCCCGCAGCGTGCCGCCGCCCACCAAAATCGCATCATGCCGCGCCCGCTCCATATGCGCGTGGGCGCGGGCTTGCGGCCCCGTGATCCATCGGCTGGAACCATCGGCCAGTGCGATTTGCCCGTCCAGCGAGAGGCCAAGCTTGAGCGTCACATGCGGCCGCCCCAGTGTTTGGCCCAACACGAACCCCGCCATAGCCCGCGCGGCTTCTTCTGCCATCAGGCCCATTTCGACCGCGATGCCCCGTTCGCGCAACCAGGCCGCCCCCTGTCCATCAGTGCGCGGATCGGGATCGCGCAGCGCGATCACCACGCGCGCCACGCCTGCGCGTGCCAGCAGGTCGGCGCAGCGCGGCCCGCGCGGGGACAGATGAAAACAGGGTTCCAGCGTTACATAGCAGCAAGCGCCATGCGCCCGGTCGAGCGCCTGTTCCAGCGCCTGCGCCTCGGCATGGGGCCGCCCGCCCTTCTGCGTCCAGCCGCGCCCGACGACCTGGCCGTCCCGCACGATAATGCAGCCGACATTGGGATTGGGGGTGGAAAGCCCGCGTCCGCGCCGCGAGAGTGCGATGGCGGCGGCCATGAAGCGCCGGTCAGTCGCCGGATCGGCTATCGGCACGGGCACGGTCAGGGCTGTTGCGCTTCTTCAGCTTGCTTGGCCTTGGCCAGCCGTTCGTCCAGCATCGCGTTGATCCGCGTCAGCGCTTCCTTGCGCTTGGCGCTGTTGCGCGCGGCGTCCTCGCGCCATTCGATTCCGACCATGTCCGCGACCTTCTGCATGTCCTTCTGACTGCGCGAAAGCGCCACTTCATAGCGGGCGATGTCCATCTTCTGCTGCAGGATCACGGCCGCGTCAGACCGGTTGGCGTCCCAGCTTTTGACATAGATGATCTTGTTGCGGGTCGGCATCGTGTTAGTGTTGCCATCAACAATGAACGCCCAGATGATGACATAGGTGATCGCGGCCGACAGACCCAGCAACGGCCATTTATGCGGCCGGTTTTCGCGAAAATAGCCCCACAGATCATTGGCTGCTCTTTTGGGGGAAACGGGACGGGGAAATATCGCCATATCGTCCATATAGGCCAGCCTGCACCAGGATGCAAAAGGCTCGATCATGCGGAACGAAAAATGGACCCGCCTCCTCCTGTCGGTCGAACCTACAGGAGGAGGCGCAAGCCCGTAGCCGCAGCCTCTATCGATCCGTCAGCGTGAACCGCACGGTCAACACCTTGGTCGTCGCCACCGCCACGCCATCGCGCGTCGCCGGACGGAAGCGCCATTTGCGCAGCGCGTGCCGCTCCGTCGCAAGCCAGAAACTCTCATCGCTGGCGGCAATGCGGGCAATATTGGTCACACGGCCCTGCGCATTGATCGTGACCCGCACCGTCACGCTGCCCTCCATTCCCTGGCGGATCATCGCGCCGGGATAGTCGGGCTGGAATGCCGGGAGCGCGCGTGGGTCGATCGCCGCCTCGACCATCACAGGCTCGCGCGGCGGGTCGGCGGGCGGCAGGATGATGGCGGTGGCGGGGCCGGGATCGATGCTATCGCCCGATCCAGTGCCGCCGGTAAGGATGGAATCGCCCTGGCTCAACGGCACGATCGGATCGACTGCGGTCGGGCGCTGCTCTGTCTGCCGGGTCGGCACTCGCTTTGTGGTCGTCGGCTCGGTCTGTTCGGGCGGGGGCGGATCGGCCAGCGGAACGTTGGTGGTAATCAGCGGCGGCGGCGTGAACACCTCGTTGATCATCTCCTGCGGGATCATCAGCCAGACACCGATCGCCAGCACATGGACCGCAATTGCGCCACCGATGCCGAACGGCGACCCCTTGCCGCCCTGATAGCCTGAAGGCGCGGCCATTGCCGCCTCTGTTCGTTGGTTGCCCGTCGCTTGAATCGCCAATTTGCGCATCGCTCGACTCCTCTCCTCACCGCCCGCCTTTGGACGGATCATGCAATGTTACATCATATTTCTATGATATGTTGCAACATTATTTTATTGAGTCGCTGGAGAAGCTGTTGGGACGCGTTAAAATGCCATGTCGATGGCATGCAGGATCAGCCCGACCAGGCCGCCGACCAGCGTGCCGTTGATGCGGATATAT
The DNA here is from genome assembly GCF_000588875.1 of Sphingobium sp. Ant17. Classification (GTDB taxonomy): domain Bacteria; phylum Pseudomonadota; class Alphaproteobacteria; order Sphingomonadales; family Sphingomonadaceae; genus Sphingobium. The sequence continues at coordinate 130,191 of NZ_JEMV01000003.1, read as the reverse complement.
TGCAGGTCGCGGCCAACCGCGCCTTCCAGGCGGTTGGTGATGGTGCCCGCGTCCCAGCCGCGCACCGTGTCGCTGACCAGCCGCACGATCGCATCGCCATAGGTCGCGGTCGCACCCACGGCCCCGCGCCGCACGAAGCGATTGATGACCAGCCGCAGCCGTGCATCCTCCTGCAAGGTGCCGCCCAGCTGGCGTAGCGCCTCCCCCAGCCGCCCGGCCATCGCCTTGCCGGGATCACGCACCGCGCGCAGCAACCCGCCCCGCGCCTGCTCCCACAGCCCGTCGATCCAGCGCTGCATGGCGGGATTGTCGAGTATCTCGTCGCGAATCTTCGCTGCCTTGGCCTGCGTTTCCAGGTCAAATTGCAGGTCGAAGGCCAGTTTCGCCATCCCCTCCTCCGCCTTCAATCGCAAGTCGTGGCCCGGATCGTCCGCCATTTCGGCAAGCATCTTGCGCAGTCCGTCGATGATCGCATTGGCCAGATTTTCGTCCAGCCCGGTCCAGCGCAGCACCGAACCCGCCTTGTCATGCACCATCTGGCGGATCAGGTGGTCATTGGCTTCCAGCGTCTTGTCGGCCCAGTGGATGATGCCGTCCATGACCGGCGTGTGGCGGCCGTCGCGCATCGCCGCCTCGATCGCCTGACCGATCAGCGGGCCGACATTGATACCGCGCAGCCGCTGGCCGATCGCGCCCTTAACCATGCCGCCCAGTCGTTCCTGGTCCAGCGCTTCGAGCATGTCGGCGATCAGGCGCGAGGCACCCGCGCGCAAGCGTCCGTCACCCGCAGAGGGACTGGCGAGGAAGCGGCCTGCCGCCGATGCCACATCCATCGTCCGCATCCGCCGTGCGACGACCGCAGGGGTGAGGAAGTTATCGCGCAGGAAGACCGCCAGCGTATCGCCGATCCGGTCCTTGTTGCGCGGAATGATGGCGGTGTGGGGGATGGGCAGGCCCAGCGGATGACGAAATAGCGCCGTCACCGCGAACCAGTCGGCCAGACCGCCGACCATCGCCGCTTCGGCAAAGGCCTGCACGAAGCCGATGGCGGGATGGATATGGACCGTCGCCCGCGCCACGATGAATATCGCCGCCATGACCAGCAGCATGGCGGTCGCGAACATCCGCATGCGCCGTGCGGGATTGGGCAGGGTGTCACCGGTCGACCGGGAGGCGCGAAGCAATGTCATGGCTGCTTAACGGTTACGCCGCCGTTTCGTTCAGGCAAAGCCCTAATCCGCCCGCCTATTCGGCGGGCAGGGCCACTCCCTTGTCATCACCCTTCTTGTAGGTCATCAACCCCCGGCTCAGGCGCGGCCCGACCCAGCTTTCGAGCGCGACGGCCAGGCTGAAGGTCGCAGGCACGATCACCAGCGTCAGCACGGTCGACAACAGCAGGCCGCCGATCACGGTGATGCCCATCGGCGCGCGCCAGGCTCCATCGCCCGACAGCGACAGAGCAGTCGGCACCATCCCCGCCACCATCGCCACCGTCGTCATCACGATCGGCTGCGCGCGCTTATGCCCGGCGTCCACGATCGCCTCGAACTTGGGCACACCTTTGTCCATTTCCTCCAGCGCGAAGTCGATGACCAAGATCGAGTTTTTGGCGACGATGCCAAGCAGCATCAGCAGACCGATGAACACCGGCATCGACAAGGGCTGGCCTGCAACATGCAGGGCGAGCGCACCACCCAGCGGCGCGAGCAGCAGTGACCCCAGATTGACGAACGGTGGCATGATCCGTTTGTAGAGTAGCGTCAGCACCGCCAGCACGAGCAAGATGCCCGACGCCACCGCTATGGCGAAGTTGGTCAGCATTTCCGCCTGCCATTTGGCGTCGCCCGCGCTGATCTTCTGCACGCCCTGGACGCGACCTTCGTTGATCGCTTTCATCAGCGGCAGGGCGTTCAGCTTTTTGGTCGCCTCGCTCGTCACGATGCCCGGTGCCAGATCAGCCCCCACCACGATGCGACGGATCTGGTTGTAGCGGCGGATTTGCGTCGGCCCGGCGCCGAAGGTGATGTCAGCGACGACCTTGAGCGGCACCGATCCGCCATTGACGGTGGGCACGGGCATATTTTCGATCGTGCCGAGATCCTTGCGGCTTTCTTCCGCCACGGCGACACGGATCGGAATCTGCCGGTCGGCAAGCGAGAAACGGGCGCTGTTCTGGTCAATGTCGCCGATCGTGGCGATGCGGATCGACTGGCTGAGCGCCGCTGTCGTAACACCCAGACTCGCGGCCAGGTCGAGTCGCGGCCGGATGATGATTTCCGGCCGTTGCATATCGCCTTGCACACGGGGTGCGCGCAGTTCGGGGACACGCGCCATTTCGGCCACCAACTGGTTGGCTACCTGTTCCAGCTTCACCGGATCGTCCGATCCGAACATCAAGATGATATCACGGCCAAAGCCGCCACCCGACTGCGACTGGAAATTCACCCGCGCGTCCGCGATCGTCTGGAATTTGGGCGCAGTCTTGCGTTCCCATTCGACCGAAGACATCGGTCGATCCTTCTTGAGCGTTAGGAAGATATCGGCACCGGTCGTTTCGATATCGGCAAAGGCAGCATCGACCACCTTCGTATCGGCCGCCAGCATGTCCGCGACCTTGCGCGTGATCGCCGTCGTCTGTGCCAGGGTGCTGCCCGGCACGGTTTCGATCTTCACCTGGCTGAAATCGGTGTTGGTCGTGGGCTGGAAGGTCATGGGCAGCGTGGCGAACGCGATGATCGTCGCGATGAAAGCCAGCGCGCCAAAGCCCACGGTCCACATCCGATGGTCAAGGAATATGGCCGTGAACCGCCGCCAGCCGCCGCGCGCGCGATGCGCGATGGCACCGCGTTCGTCCAAGGACCAGCGCAACACGCTCATATAGCGGTCCATCATCCAGCCTTCGCCATGGCTTTCCTCGCCATGCGCCTTCAGGAAATAGGCCGCGATCAAGGGCGTGATCAGACGCGCGACAGCCAGGCTCATCAGTACGGCAACCACCACGGTCATGCCGAACTGAATGAAGAACTGACCCGAAATGCCTGGCATCAGCGCCACCGGCAGGAACACCGCGACGATCGCCATGGTGGTCGCCAACACGGCCAGGCCAATCTCGTCGGCCGCGTCGATCGACGCCTGATAGGCGCTTTTGCCCATGCGCATATGGCGCACGATATTTTCGATTTCCACGATCGCGTCATCGACCAGGACGCCCGCGACCAGGCTGAGCGCCAGCAGCGAGATGCCATTGAGCGTGAAGCCCATCATGTCCATGAACCAGAAGGTCGGGATCGCCGACAGCGGGATCGCCAACGCCGATATCATCGTCGCCCGCCAATCGCGCAGGAACAGGAAGACGATGACGACCGCCAGCACCGCGCCCTCGATCATCGCGGCCATGGCCGAATGATATTGCTCCTTAGTATAATCGACGCTGGTATAAAGCTGCTTGTAGGCGACCTTGGGGTTTTCCTTGCGCAGCTTGTCCAGCTCCACCATCGCATCGTCATAGACAGTGACGTCGGAAGATCCCTTGGCCTTTTCCAGGCTGAAACTCGTCACCTGCCTCCCGTTCATCAACGCCAGGCTGCGCTGTTCGGCATACATGTCGCGCACGGTGGCAATGTCGGCCAGCTTGACGGTGCGGCCACCGGTGATGGCGATCTGCGTCGCGCCCAGGTCGCGGGCATTGCGCGCATTGCCCAGCACGCGGATCGACTGTTCGGCTCCCGCGATTTCGGTGCGGCCTCCTGCGGCGTTCAGATTCACCTGATTAAGCTGGCTGTTCACCTGCGCAGCGGTAATGCCGAACGCCTGGAGCTTGGCAGGGTCCAGGATGACGCGGATTTCCCGGCTGACGCCGCCGCCGCGATTGACCGCGGCCATGCCACTGACCGACAATAAACGCTTGGCGACCGTATTGTCGACATACCAGGACAGCTCCTCCAACGTCATGTCGGTCGCTTCGGCGCTGAAATAGGCGATCGGCCCGCCGTCGATGTCGATGCGGGTGACCTGCGGCTCCAAAATGCCATCGGGCAGGTCGCTGCGGATCTGGTCGACGGCATTTTTGACGTCATTGACAGCGCGATCGACCGGGGTGCCGATCTGGAACTGGACGTTGGTCAGCGACTGGCCTTCGGATGCGAAGGACGTGATTTCGTCCACACCGCTGATGCCGCGAACCGCCGCCTCGATCCGCTGGGTGACCTGTGTTTCCAGCTCGGTCGGCGCAGCGCCCGGCTGGCTGACGATCACACTGACTGCCGGAAAGCTGATATCGGGGTTATTGTTGACGTCCATCCGCGTGAAACTGACGATCCCCGCCAGCAGCAAGGCGGCGAACATCACCAATGGCGTCACCGGATTACGGATCGCCCAAGCGGATATATTGCGAAAACTCATGACGGGCTTTCCCTCGCCGGACGGATAGCCGTCCCTTCCAAATCCATCCAGCGCAGGCCGCGACGCGGCCCCGCCAGCCCTAACTGCCCTTGATCGCTTCCGGCTTGACCTTCTGCCCCGGCGTCAGAAACGCACCGGCCGATGTCACGATCTTTTCCGTGCCCGTAATGCCGCCGGTCACCGCAACACCTGCATCCGATACCTGACCGACGGTCACGTCGCGCCGTTCGACCATATTCTTGCCGTTGACGACATAGACATAATTACCCTTGGGGTCGCTCTGCACCGCCGATTCCGGCAGCAGCGGCGCAGTCCCAGACCCGCTGGTGATCGTCACCGCGGCAAAACCGCCGGGCCGGATCGCGGGATTATAAGGAATGGCAACGCGCGCGATACCCTGCCGCGCGGTCGGATCGACCACCGGAGACACTTGCCACACGCGTCCGGCGAACTGCTCCTTACCGCCGATCGGCGTCACCACCGCACTGTTACCGGGGCGCAACGTCGCAAGGTCGCCTTCGGCCACCTGCGCCTGCAATTCCATCTCGCCATCCTTGGCCATGCGGAACAGGACGCCGCTGCCTGAGCCGACTATCTGGCCCGGTTCGACCGCGCGGGTCAGGATCAGCCCCTTGGCCGGCGCACGAATGTCCAGCCGCCCGGTGCGGGCGCGTTGTTCGGCCAATTGCGCGGCTGCGACATTGACGCGCGCCTGCGCCGCATCCCGCGTCGCGGTGCGTTGATCAATGTCGGCAGCACTGATGAAACCACGCCCGACCAGCGCCTTGGCGCGATCGAGCTGCGCCTGCGCCAGCTTGGCATCGGCGCGCGCCACTTCGACCTGAGCGGCGAGCGAGCGGACCTGTTCGACCTGAACCGATCGCTCGATGGTCGCGAGCGACTGACCCGCGCGCACCCAGTCGCCCGGCTGCACCAGCACGCGGCTGACCATCCCGCCTTCGCCGATCACGCCGACCGGCATTTCAACGCGCGCCGCGAGCGACCCCGTGGCCGTCACAGTGTGCGCCACGGTTGATTGACCGGGGCTGGTCACCGTCACGACAGGCACCTGCGCCGTTACGGTAGGCGCAGCCGCGTCGCCGCCGCGCATGGCCATCCATATGGCTATCGCAACCAGAACCAGCGCGATCATGCCGCCCATGATCAACAGCCTCTTGCGTCGCTGCGCGATTCGTCGTCGCCAAGGACAACCGATGAGTCGCTCAAGACCTGGGTTTCGTAATTCATGCCGATTCCATCTTTCCGGCCTTCGCCATCCAGCGACTGTGTTATATGAATATATCACCTGCCTCAACCCCCAATATCACGGCGCTGGGCGCGAGGGCAAAGCGATAATGCGTCCGAAAAGGGCACGGTGGATCGGGGGTGGCGGTTCGTTGCATGTTTATATCATATTGCCAAAATAGTCTGGCTGGACGCAATGTCGGCGGGCGCAGGGAATGGGAGAGGAGCACGCCATGGAATTGCTGGGATGGATCGTCATCGGCCTGCTGGCCGGTGCTCTTGCGAAGTTGATCATGCCGGGCCGCGATCCGGGTGGCTGCATCGTCACCATATTGTTGGGCATAGCCGGTGCGCTGCTGGCGGGCTTTCTCGGCCGACTTGCTGGCTTTTATGCGCCAGGCCAAAGCGCCGGGTTCATCGCCGCCGTGTTGGGCGCGATTGTCATTTTGATCTTGTATCGGTTTTTCGCTGGTCGCGATAGCCGCCCGACCAAGCGATGGCAGGTAAAAAAAGGGCCGCGCTTCGTAAGAAACGCGGCCCTTTTGGGCAGATGGTCTGGATGGGCGCGTTAGCGCACCGATCCGCGACGCACCAGGTTGATGATCGCCAGCAGAATGATGGCACCGACCAGCGACACCAGGAAGCTGTAAAGCGTTACGCCATCATTGATGGAACCGCCACTGAAGACCAGCCCGCCGATGAAAGCGCCGACGATGCCGACCACGATGTTGAGCAGGATGCCCTGCTGTGCGTCAGTGCGCATGACCATGCTGGCGAGCCAGCCGACAACGCCACCGATGATAAGCCACAGAATGATGCCCATGATAATCTCCTTGAACCACGCCCCCTGCGGTTGGTAGCTGTTCAACGGGGCACAAGGCATCTCGTTCCATCGCACAAAAATGATTCCGCCCCTGCAACCATCGCGGCTTTGCGCCGTTGGAGCGCGCCCGACAGCGCTCGCGAAAAGGGCCGCCGGAGCGATGCCCCGGCGGCCCTTGCCAATCCTGTCCCATCATAGGGCGAGGATTCAATATTTCTGCTGCCGCTCGTAGAGAGACTTATAATATTGAATACGCGTGACGCGCAGCCCGTGCATGCCCGACCGATCGACCGCGCGTTGCCAGCCGGCAAACTCTTCCAGCGTCAGATTATAGCGAGCGCAGGCTTCATCGACGCTCAGCAGACCACCATTGACGGCAGCGACCACCTCGGCCTTGCGCCGCACCACCCACCGCGTCGTGTCCGCAGGCGGCAGGCTATCCAGCGTCAGGGGCTCGCCGAGCGGCCCGACGACCTGGGCAGGCTGATTTTCTGGTTCTCGATCATTCTTACCCTCAAATTGCGGCATGTGATGTTGCAAAATTCAACAGCTGCCCCCTGTTTGCGCTTCAGCCCTGAACATCGGCTAAAGCGCCACGGTAAACGCCATCTTCATCTTCCTTGCCCCCGGCTAGACGGCTCGCGACGAGCGGATTAAAACTTCCCGCGAGACGAACGGCCTCGATCATGCCGTCGGAACGTGGCGCAAAAACTTCCGCCAGTTCCTGGACCCAGTCGTCTTGCCCGCCCTGCCCCCGCAGGACGCCCGCCACCGCCTGCGCCGTCGGGCTGGCCGCCTGCGCGGCCGCACAGGCGGCTCGCAGGAACGGCCAGACCGGCATGCGCGGTCGGTCCAGGGCTCTGGCATGGGCGGGTTTAAGCCCGCTTGCCCGAAGGAAACTAAGGTCCATATCCTGCACCCTAAGGAACAATGGATAAGGGTCCGTAAACTCGGACCAACGCTTCGTCGCATCCCGGCGCAGCCTGTCGCACCACTCGCCACTGGCATGGCACGCGTAGCGGGCGTATAGGCGCGGCCATGCAGCCCGAATTTCAGTTGACCCAGCCGCTCGATGCGCGGCGCATCGTCGTCGCCATGTCGGGCGGCGTGGACTCCTCCGTCGTCGCCGCGCTCGCAGCGAAGACCGGCGCGGAGGTCATCGGCGTCACGCTCCAGCTCTACGATCATGGCGCGGCGGTCGGCCGCACCGGCAGTTGTTGCGCGGGGCAGGACATACGCGACGCGCGCGCCGTCGCCGACCGTATCGGCATCGCCCATTATGTGTTCGATTATGAAAGCCGCTTTCGCGACTCCGTCATCGCCGACTTCGCCGACGAATATATGGCCGGACGCACCCCCATCCCCTGCGTGAAATGCAATATGGGGGTAAAATTCACCGACCTGTTCCAGATTGCGCGCGACCTGGGCGCCGATTGCCTCGCCACCGGCCATTATGTCCGTCGGGTGGAAGGGCCGCAGGGCGCGGAGTTGCACCGCGCCGCAGACCCGGCGCGCGACCAGAGCTATTTCCTCTTCGCCACCACACAGGCGCAGCTTGATTATCTACGCTTTCCGCTCGGTGGATTACCCAAACCTATAGTCCGTGAAATCGCCGCCGAACTGGGGTTGGCTGTCGCGCTCAAGCCCGATAGCCAGGACATCTGCTTCGTGCCCGACGGCGATTATACCAAGATCGTGCGCAAGCTGCGCCCCGACGCGGATGAGGGCGGCGACATCGTCCATGTCGATGGCCGCGTGCTGGGCCAGCACAAGGGGATGATCCATTACACCGTCGGCCAGCGCAAGGGGCTGGAGATAGGCGGCCAGCCCGATCCGCTCTACGTCATCCGCCTGGATGCGTCGGCCAAGCGCGTGATGGTGGGACCAAAGGCAGCGCTAGCGGTATCAGGCGCGACCCTCACCGACATCAACTGGCTGGGCCGCGACTTTGCCGGGCCGTTGACCGCCAAGGTACGATCGATGGCGAAACCCGTGCCCGCGCGGCTGGTGGACGGGCAACTCTTGTTCGACGCGCCGGAATATGGCGTCGCGCCGGGACAGGCGGCAGTACTCTATGATGGCGACCAGGTGCTAGGCGGCGGCTGGATCGAAAGCACGCAGAGCGCGATGGCGGAGGTGGTTTAACCGCCACCCACTCCGTCATGCCGGGCTTGACCCGGCATCCCGCTTTTCTTCGTGAGCCACAGAAGAAGCGGGATCCCGGCTTTCGCCGGGATGACGGTTGAAAGGTGCCGTTTGAGGCAAGCTTACCGCAGAGCCGAGCATCTGCAACCTCTGCTATCGTCGCCCCCAAATCCTTGCCCTCCCCCCCGCGCCCGGCTAAGGCCCGCGCGTCATGACTCGCACCCTCACCTTCGCCATTCCCAAGGGCCGCATCCTCGATGAAGCGCTGCCCTTGCTCGCCAAAGCCGGTATCGAGCCGGAGGCGGAGTTTCATGACAAGAAAAGCCGGGCGCTGCGCTTCGCCACCAACCGCCCCGACGTGTCGATTATCCGCGTGCGCGCGTTCGATGTCGCCACCTTCGTCGCCCATGGCGCGGCGCAGATCGGCATCGTCGGATCGGACGTGGTGGAAGAGTTCGACTATTCCGAACTTTACGCGCCGGTGGACCTCGACATAGGCCATTGCCGCCTGTCGGTTGCCCAGCCCGCCGACGCCGCCGACGAAGATGAAGCCGCGATCAGCCATGTCCGCGTCGCGACCAAATATCCGCACCTGACGCGCCAATATTATGAAGCGCGCGGGCTGCAGGCGGAATGCGTTAAGCTCAATGGCGCGATGGAACTGGCTCCGTCGCTCGGCTTGTCGCGCCGGATCGTCGATCTCGTCTCGTCGGGTGCGACGCTGAAGGCCAATGGCCTCGTCGAAACCGACATCATCATGCCGATTTCCGCCCGCCTGATCGTCAACCGCGCCGCCTTCAAGATGCGCTCGGCGGAATTGGCGCCGATGGTTGAGGCGTTTCGCAAGGCTGTGGGGGTGCGCGATGCGGCTTGAACCAAATATTATCCTCCCCGGCACGGGGAGGTGGCAGGGCGAAGCCCTGACGAAGGGGGCGGCGACCGGACCAAAGCGCCGATGCATGGGCGGGGGGTAATCCCCCTCCACCAGTTGCTTCGCAAGCGGTCCCCCTCCCCGTGCGGGGAGGATTTTACCTACCATGACCCAACGCCTAACCACCACCTCGCCCGACTTCGCCGCCGCTTTCACGACCTTGGTCGATGCGCGCCGCGAGGCTGACGAAGATGTCTCGCGCGATGTCACCGCGATCCTCAAGGCCGTGCGCGCAGGTGGCGATACAGCGCTGGCGGACTATACCCAGCGCTTCGACCGCCACGACCTGAACGTCAGCGGCTGGGCGGTCACGCCTGCCGAATGCCGCGCCGCGCTCGATGGCATTTCCACCACCCTGCGCGACGCGCTCGAACTCGCCGCCGCGCGCATCACCACCTACCATGAAAAGCAGCGTCCGGTGGACAGCGACGGCGTGGACAGCGCGGGCGTGCGCCTCGGCGCGCGTTGGAGCGCGGTCGATGCAGCGGGGCTTTACGTCCCCGGCGGTCGCGCCGCCTATCCCAGTTCGCTGCTGATGAACGTCATCCCCGCCAAGGTCGCGGGCGTGCAGCGCATCGCAATGGTCACACCAACCCCCAATGGCGAGATCAACCCGCTTGTCCTCGCCGCCGCGCAGATTGCGGGGATCGAGGAAATCTGGCGCGTCGGCGGGGCGCAGGCCGTCGCCGCGCTTGCCTACGGCACGGACCGGATCGCGCCCGTGGATGTCATCACCGGCCCCGGCAATGCCTGGGTCGCCGAGGCCAAGCGGCAATTGTACGGCGTGGTCGGCATCGACATGGTCGCAGGCCCATCGGAAATCCTGGTCGTCGCCGACGCCAAAAATGATCCCGATTGGATCGCCGCCGACCTGCTAAGCCAGTCCGAACATGACCCGACAAGCCAGTCCATCCTCTTCACCGACGATGCCGCCTTCGCCGATGCGGTGGAACAGGCCGTGCAGCGCCGCCTGCCGCTACTCTCGACCCAGGCCGTGGCGACCACAAGCTGGGCCGCCAATGGCGCGATCATCGTCGTGCGCGATTTTGAAGAGGCGATGCCGCTGGTCAACCGACTGGCTGCCGAACATCTCGAACTGGCGGTGGACGATCCCGATGCGCTGTTCGCCAAGGTCCGCCATGCGGGCTCGGTATTCCTCGGCCGCATGACGCCCGAAGCGGTCGGCGATTATGTCGCTGGGCCGAACCACGTCTTGCCGACCGGCCGCCGGGCGCGCTTCTCGTCGGGGCTGTCGGTGCTGGATTTCATGAAGCGCACCAGCTTCCTCAGCCTAGATCAGTCGTCGATCGGCGCGATCGGCCCTGCGGCGGTCGCGCTGGCAGAAGCGGAAGGCTTGCCCGCCCATGCCGCATCCGTATCCCTTCGCTTACCATAAATTCCGTTCGCCCTGAGCGAAGTCGAAGGGCTGGGCAGAGCCGAAGGCGAAGCCGCTTCGCTTCGCTCAGCGGAGGGCTTCGACAAGCTCAGCCCGAACGGCTAAGGAATAGATTATGAACGAACGATCCAAATCCCGCTCCGCCGCGCGCCTTGCCGCGGTCCAGGCGCTCTACCAGCTCGAAATGGAGGGCACGCCGCTCCACATCCTGCTGCATGAATTTCACACCCATCGCCTCGGCGCGACGATTGAGGATGTGACCTATGCTCCGGCCGAACAGTCGTTTTTCGACGATGTCGTGTCCGGCGTGGACAAGCGCCGCGATGAAATCGACGCGCTGATCGCCGCCCGCCTGTCGAGCGGCTGGAGCCTCGATCGGCTCGACAAGCCGATGCGCCAGATATTGCGCGCGGGCACCTATGAACTGCTCGCCCGCGCCGATGTCGGCACTGGCACGGTCATCAGCGAATATGTCGATGTTGCCCACGCCTTTTACGACAAGCGCGAATCGGGTTTCGTCAACGGCCTGCTTGACGGCGTGGCCAAGGATGTAAGGAAATAGCCACCCCATGCGTTCGGGCTGAGCCTGTCGAAGCCCTGCACTTTCTTCAAAGAAGAACGGCCCTTCGACAAGCTCAGGGCGAACGGAGGATGGAGCATGAGCCAGGAATCCCGCTTCCTCACCCTGCTACGCCTGTTGGCGAACGACCCAGCCGCGCAGGGATTGATGGATGATGTCGCGATCCTGCCCGTCGGCGACATCCGCCTGATCCTGACCAGCGATACGATGGTCGAGGGCGTGCATTATCTTCCCACCGATCCGCCCGCCGATGTCGGCTGGAAACTCGCCGCCGTGAACCTGTCCGACCTGGCGGCAAAAGGCGCGCGGCCGATCGGCTGCCTGCTCAACTATGCGTTGTCGGGCGACGAGGCCTGGGACGCGGCCTTCGTCGCGGGGCTGGGCGAAGCGCTCGACCGCTACGCCATGCCACTGCTCGGCGGCGATACCGTCGCCATGCCGACCGCCAGCGCGCGCAGCTACAGCCTCACCGCAATCGGACAAGCGACCGGCCCAATCCCCACCCGGAACGGTGCACAGCCGGGCGATATCCTCTACGTCACCGGCTCGGTCGGCGATGCGGGCATCGGCCTCGACCTCGCCCGTACCGACCCCACCGCTTCCGGCCCGCTGGTCGATGCCTATCGCCGCCCGCGCCCGCGCCTTTCCGAAGGCACGCTGCTCGCCCACCACGCCAGCGCCATGATGGACCTGTCGGACGGCCTGCTGATCGATGCGCAGCGCATGGGGCAGGCCAGCGGTGTCGCGGTCACCATCGACCATATCCCCCTTTCTCCGGCACTGGAAAAAGCGCGCGGGGCCAGCACGGCGGTTCAGATCGCCGCCGCGCGCGCGGGCGATGATTATGAACTGCTTTTCACGATGGCGCGTGGCAAGCACCCCCCGGTGCGGGCCATTCCGGTCGGCCATGTCAGCGCGGGCGCAGGGCTCACCCTGATGATCGACGGCACCATCGTGCCGCTACCCGACCGGCTCGGCTGGGAACATGGCTGACTGATCAGCGTCCAGGAAACGGCGGAAATTCCAGCGGTGGCCGCGCTGCACCGGGCGTGTCGCGCGTGACTACGTCATAGAGTGCCAGCCCCGGCCCACTGAACGCCAGCGCGCCCATGGCCATCTGCACCGCCAACATCGTGCCTGTGCCCCACCACCAGGCGGGATGCACGAGACCTCGGCGACGCTGGTCCGCGATCATTCCGGCAAGCGGAAACAGCATGATGGCCAGAAATACGCCCCACGCCGCCCAGGGGATCATCAACGGCATCGGCAGCAACCGGCCAAAAGCTGGCCCGGTCAACATCGCCATCGCGCACAATAGCAGGCGGCGATGCCAATCGCTCCGCCGCCGCAACCAGATCGCCGCTGTCACAAGCGCGCCGAAAAACAAGGCCGTCAGGCAATTCATGAACAGGAAAAATACGGGCTGAAAGAAAAAAGGGGTCGTGCCCCGCCGCACCATCATGACCGTGGTGGCAACGCCCACCAGCACGACGGCTGCCGCCCAGCCTGCACCGATCCAGCCCAATCGGCGGTGCAAGGCGACTGATCCGCCTGCCACCAGTGCAGACTGCACAACATAGAAAAAGGTCCAGCCAAAAAAGATCACCGCATGGGCATGGACCGTCCATGGTGCAGCAAAGGTGGATCGCCCCATGGCCAGATGCAGTGAAAAACCAGCAATGTTGGTCAGTGCCACGATGATCGCCATGATCAGGAAGAAGCGATCGTCCCGCAGCGTTGGAAAGGGCACATAGGCTGTCGCCATGATGATTCCCCGTCATCGTTTCGAAGCCAGCTTACGCTTTTGGCAACTTCGCTTCAACGATGATGGATGTCACATAAGCCGCTTGACGCCGGTATCCTGACCTGTAGCTTCCCTTCACCCTATTCTCAGCCCGTTTGGACCGCTTATGTGCGTGTGCCCACTGCTGATTGACGCGGTGACCGATGCCGGACCCAACCCGCCCGGCCGCCCGCCCCTGCGCCTTTCGTTCGCCCGTCATTCCCTGCGGAGCGGCCGATGACAGCCATAAAAGGGGGAGAGGAACACGCATGCAGATCGTCTATATCGCCATAGGGTGTGGCCTGTTGGCCATTCTTTATGGCCTGTTCACCAGCCGACAGGTGCTGCGGCAACCTGCGGGCAACGCCATCATGCAGGAAATTGCGGGCGCAATTCAGGAGGGGGCAAGAGCCTATCTCGGCCGCCAATATACCACCATCGCCATCGTCGGCGTGGTCGTTGCCGCGCTGGTCCTGCTGTTTTTGGGGATCACATCCGCCATCGCCTTCCTGATCGGCGCGATCCTGTCGGGCGCAGCCGGCTTCATCGGCATGAACATCTCCGTTCGCGCCAATGTTCGCACCGCCGAAGCCTGTCGCGGCACACTGCAGAGCGGGCTGACGGTCGCGTTCCGCGCGGGCGCGATCACCGGCATGCTGGTGGCGGGCCTCGCTTTGCTCGCGATCAGCGTCTTCTTCTGGTATCTCACCGGCCCATCGGGTTATGCGCCCGACGACCGGCTCGTCATCGACAGCCTTGTCGCGCTGGCGTTCGGCGCATCGCTCATTTCCATCTTCGCGCGGCTGGGCGGCGGCATCTTTACCAAGGCCGCCGATGTCGGCGCGGACCTCGTCGGCAAAGTCGAAGCCGGAATCCCGGAGGATGACCCGCGCAACCCTGCCGTCATTGCCGACAATGTCGGCGACAATGTCGGCGATTGCGCAGGCATGGCCGCCGACCTGTTCGAAACCTACGTCGTCACCATCGGCGCAACCATGGTGCTGACCGCGCTGCTCGTCACCGGCCTCGACAATGCGGTGTTGCTCAACCTGATGGCCTTGCCGCTGATCGTCGGCGGCGTATGCATCATCACCTCGATCATCGGCACCTATATGGTGCGCCTAGGCTCCAGCCAGTCGATCATGGGCGCGCTCTATAAGGGCTTTTGGACCACCGCTTTGCTCTCCATCCCAGCCATTTATTATGTCACTTGGCGGACGCTAGGCGACATGAACGCGGTGTTCGGCGCGGACCTGGATGGCGTGGGCGGCTATACGGGCATGGCGCTGTTCTGGTCGATGATGGTGGGCCTGGCCGTCACCGGCCTTTTGGTGGTCATCACCGAATATTATACCGGCACCAATTATCGCCCGGTCCGCTCCATCGCCAAGGCGTCGGAAACCGGCCACGGCACCAACGTCATCCAGGGTTTGGCGATCAGCCTGGAATCGACCGCGTTGCCAACGTTGGTGATCGTCATCGGCATCATCGTCGCGCATCAACTGGCGGGCCTCATCGGCATCGCCTTCGCGGCTACCGCCATGCTGGCGCTCGCGGGCATGGTCGTGGCGCTCGACGCTTATGGCCCGGTGACGGACAATGCGGGCGGCATCGCCGAAATGGCGCATCTTGATGATAGCGTCCGAGTTAAGACCGACGCCTTGGACGCGGTGGGCAACACGACCAAGGCGGTGACGAAGGGCTATGCCATCGGCTCGGCGGGCCTCGCCGCGCTCGTCCTGTTCGGTGCCTATACCGAGGATTTGAAATATTATAACAGCGCGCTCGGCCTTACCGCGCCGGTCGATTTCAGCCTCTCCAACCCCTATGTCATCGTCGGCCTGCTGCTGGGCGCGCTGCTGCCCTATCTGTTCGGGGCGATGGGAATGACCGCCGTGGGCCGCGCGGCGGGCGACGTGGTCAAGGATGTCCGCGCGCAATTTGCCGAAAATAAGGGCATCATGGATGGCACCAGCAAGCCCGATTATGCCCGCACCGTCGATCTGGTGACCAAGGCCGCAATCAAGGAAATGATCGTCCCCAGCCTGTTGCCGGTGCTCGCCCCGATAGTCGTGTATTTCGCCATCTCGGCGGTTGCAGGCGTGTCGAACGGCTTTGCGGCCCTCGGCGCGCTGTTGCTGGGCGTCATCGTCTCGGGGCTGTTCGTCGCGCTGTCGATGACATCGGGCGGCGGCGCATGGGACAATGCGAAGAAATATATCGAGGATGGCCATCATGGCGGCAAGGGTAGCGAAGCCCATAAGGCAGCGGTAACCGGCGATACGGTAGGTGATCCCTACAAGGATACCGCCGGGCCAGCGGTCAACCCGATGATCAAGATCACCAACATCGTCGCCCTGCTGCTGCTCGCCGCGCTGGCGCATGGGGGATAGGACCATCCCAACCACCTGATCATTCGCCAAAAAAGCAGATGACGCCGCATCGGCCCCGCCCTATTCCCTGGGGCGGGGCCGATCTGTCTGGGGGGAATCGATGAAGGCTGTTTTCACGTCGTTGCTGGGCAGCGCGCTCTTTTTCGCGTCCGGGGCATCGGCCCAAGCGCCAGCACAGTCGTCAGCGCAATCCTGGACCATCAAGGACTTCGCTGCCCTCCCCCTCATGGAACGGCCCGCCTTGTCGCCCGACGGGTTGCACATCGCCAGCCGTGTCGCGGTCAACGGCGAACAGTTGCTGGTGATTGCCGATGTGCATGAAGGTCCGAACCGCATCCGCTCGCTGGCCCTGGGCGACAATGATCTCAACTGGTGGCAATGGGTCAATAACGACTGGCTGATCGCGGGCATCGGCGCAGAAAGCAACATGCAAGGCATGCCCTGGTATATCAGCCGCGTCGCCAGCGTGAAGCGGGATGGCAGCAAGATCAATGTGCTCGCCAAGTCCGCCGCCGCGCAAAATGCCGATGATGTCATCTGGATCGCGCGCGATGGCACATCACGGGTTCTTCTCTCCTACCAGACGTCGATCTTTTACAATGACGCGGGTTTCTGGCCGAAGGTCGACGAGGTTGACGTCAGCACGGGCAAGATGCGCAGCGTCGTCGCGCCACGCCAGCATGTGCGCAACTGGTATGCCGACGCCACCGGCGCGATCCGCATGGGCGTGGGCTATAATGACAGCACCCGCACGGGCAAGCTGCTTTACCGCCCCGACGGGCGGGCCAATTTTCGCGTCGTGGACCGGGCCGATCGCCGCCGCGACGAATCGCTGGTGGTGCCGCTGCTGTTCACCGCTGATCCGGGCAAGGCGATCGCCAGCGATGATCGCGAAGGCACCGATGCGCTTTACGAACTGGACCTCGCCACGCTCGAACTGGGGCGCAAGATATTCTCCGCACCAGGCTTTGATATTGGCGGGATAACCGAGGATGCGGCCGGGACGGGCCTTGCCGGGGTCAGCTACACCAGCGACGCGCCTGCGGTTCATTGGTTCGACGCTAATCTGGCCAAGATTCAAGCGGATATCGACAAGGCTGTCGGCGACCGGCGGGCGCGCATCATCTCCACCAGCCGGGACGGCCAGCGCATGGTCGTCCATGTCGGCACCCCCGATCAGCCGGGAGCCTATTATTATTACGATACGGCGGCAGGCGCCATGAGTATCTTGTCCAGGGTGAGCGATCGCTTCACCACCAAGACTCGCCTCGCGCCCGTCAAGACCATCCGCTACAAAGCGCGCGACGGGCTGGAGATTGCCGCTGTGCTGACGGTTCCAGCCGGGCGGGACGCGAAGAACCTGCCGTTTATCCTGATGCCCCATGGCGGCCCCTTTGCCCGCGATGCCGAGGCGTGGGATTGGTGGGTGCAGTTTCTCGCCTGGCGCGGCTATGCCGTGCTGCAACCCAATTATCGCGGCTCGTCGGGCTATGGCAAAGCCTTCGCGGTAAAGGGCGAGGGGCAGTGGGGCCTTGCCATGCAGGACGACCTCAACGACGCGGTCGATTGGGCGGTGCAGCAGGGTATTGCCGACCCCAAGCGCGTCTGCATGGTCGGCGCATCCTATGGCGGCTATGCGCCCATGCGCGCGGCCCAGCGCGATCCCGCCAAATATCGCTGTGCCGTATCCTATGCCGGCGTGTCCGACCTCGCCGCCATGATGCGCTATGACCAACGCTTCCTGTACCATGGCACGCGCAAGGACTGGATGAAGGAACAGGCACCCGATTTCGCCGCCGTGTCGCCGATCCACTTCGCCGACCAGTTCGCCACGCCTATCTTGCTGATGCACGGCAAGAAGGACCGCCGCGTTCAGGTCCGCCAGTCGCGCGAAATGGCTGAAAAGCTGAAAGCCGCCGGGAAGGTCCACGGCCGCGACTATCTCTATGTCGAACAGCCGCTGGCCGATCATCACTTCTCACGCGAAGCCGATCGGCTGGAGTTTCTGGAAAAGCTCGACGCATTCCTGAAGGACCATAATCCCGCCTGACCTGAATGCCTTGGCGGGTATGGGCAAGCATATGGGGCGACAGCAAAGTCCGCCACGCGGCCGCGCCGTGCCTCCCTTAACCCTTTGTTCAGGCGGGAGGCGCAATCTGTCCTAATCGGTCGGCCACAGAGAATGGGCCAGGCCGCACCGGATTTCCCTTTCGTGCCCGAACCGGCATGACCTTGTTTGATAACCGGATGCCGTAAAATGCCGTGTGCCATAACGATCGACGAACCGGCCCGAATCGCGGCCCTGCGCCGCTATGGGATTTTGGACACGCCTGCGGAAGGCGCCTTCGACAAGGTTACCGATCTTGTGCGCACATTGTTCGATGTCCCGATATCGGCGGTGTCGCTGGTCGATACCGATCGCCAATGGTTCAAGTCGATCACCGGGCTGGACATAGCCGAAACCGCACGCTCCATGGCCTTTTGCGATCATGCCATCCGGCAGGACGAGCCGCTGATCATCCCCGATGCGCAGGCCGATCCCCGCTTCAGCGACAATCCCCTGGTCACCGGCGGCCCGCGCATCCGCAGCTATGCCGGCGTGCCCCTGCGCACGCCCGACGGCTATAATCTCGGGTCGCTCTGCGCCATCGACACGCGCCCACGCGACTTTTCCGCTGAACAGATGGAAGTGCTCAAAGGCCTGGCCCCAATCGTCGTCGAACAGATGGAATTGCGCCTGCTGGCCGAACGCGACCACTTGAGCGGTGCGCTGACCCGTCGCGCCTTCATCGCCCAACTCGACAAGCGGATCGCGCTCTTCACCCGTCACGATCGCCCCGCCGCGTTGATCCTGCTCGACATCGACCATTTCAAGCAGATCAATGACGCCCATGGCCATCCGGCAGGCGACCGCGTGATCGAAGCAGTGTCGGCGCTCTGCAAAGGCCTGTCCCGCCCCAGCGATGCGTTCGGACGGATTGGCGGCGAGGAATTCGCTTTGTTGCTGCCCGAAACCCAAGAGGCCGATGCGCTGATCGTCGCAAACCGCATACGCGCGGCGATCGAGCGGTTCGAAATTACCAATGACCCGCCGGTCCACGTCACCGCCAGCTTCGGCGTCGCGAATGTCGGCGCAGGTCGCATGTCGAGCGAGGCCTGGCTCTCCGCCGCAGACGCGGCGCTCTACAAGGCCAAACATGCCGGTCGCAACCAGGCCATATTGGCACCGATCGAGGTCGTAAGCGCCACCTGATTCGCGACGGGGTAACGGGTTCATAATGGACTGAAATCTGCCCCGATCTTGCCGACTATTTTGCTCCATATCGGACTATCGCCATAACGGCGTAAGGTTTGCTTGGTGCGGATCGCCGCCCCATCCACCCTCCCCATCATCACAGGGGGAGGGTGCCAATGCGGCTCAGCTGGCCGGAAATTCGCACGAACGCGGCCCATTTCGCCACCGAATGGCAGGGCAAGGGCTATGAGAAGGGCCAGACCCACAGTTTCTACGATGATTTCTTCCGCATCTTCGGCGTGCCGCGCAGGCAGGTGGCGGTCTATAAACAGCGGGTAAAATCGCTCGATCCGGGCCGATCCGGGGGTTTCATCGACCTGTTCTGGCCCGGCACGCTGATCGTGGAACAGAAAAGCGCCGGTCGCGACCTCACCCGCGCCATGGCCCAGGCGCTCGATTATTATGACTGGCTGCCCGACGTGCAGCGCCCCCGCCACATGATGGTGTGCGATTTTCAGCGTTTCGAACTGGTGGACCTCGAAACCCGCCGCGAATGGCGCTTCCCGCTCACGGATCTCAAACGCCATGTCGAAGCTTTCAGCTTCATCATCGGCGTCCAGCCGCGCCTCTTCCGCAACCAGTCGCCGGTCAACCGCCAGGCGTCGGAACTGATGGGCCGCCTGCACAATGCGCTCGCTGCCGACGGCTATGTCGGCCATGATCTGGAACGGCTGCTCGTCCGCCTGCTCTTCATCCTCTTTGCCGACGATACCGGCATTTTCGAGCGCAAGGACCAGTTCCTGACCTTCCTCGAACAGCGCACCCGCGCCGATGGCCGCGACCTTGGCCGCTGGCTGGGCGAACTGTTCCAGACGCTCGACACCCCGCCCGACCGGCGACAGCAGAGCCTCGACGCAGATCTCGCCGACTTTCCCTATATCAATGGCGAACTGTTCCGCGAACGCATCGCCATGCCCAGCTTCGACGCTGCCATGCGCACGATGCTGCTCGACGCCAGCCTGTTCAACTGGGGCGACGTCTCGCCCGCCATATTCGGGTCGCTGTTCGAAAGCGTGATCGACACGGTGACGCGGCGCAAGCAAGGCGCGCACTACACCCCCGAACAGGCGATACTCAAGGTCATCGAACCCCTGTTCCTGGACGATCTGCGTGCCGAGTTCGACCGCGCCACGGCGCTCAAGTCCGGCCGCGAACGCGCCTTGCGCGCGCTGCATGACCGGCTGGGGACGATGGCGTTCCTCGACCCCGCCTGCGGTGCGGGCAATTTCCTGGTCGTCGCCTATCGCGAGCTGCGCGAACTGGAACGCGACATATTGCGCGAATTGCTCACCATCGATGGCCGGGTCGAACTGGTCATGGATGTCGCCGCTCTCTCGAAACTGGATGTCGATCATTTCTTCGGCATCGAAATCGACGAATTTCCCGCCATGATCGCGCAGGTGGCGCTGTGGATGACCGACCATATCGCCAACACCCGTCTGGCCGAGGATTTCGGCCAGCATTATGCCCGCATCCCGCTGGTGAAAGCCCCCGGCATCCGTCACGGCGACGCACTGGAACTGGACTGGAACCATGTCGTCCCGGCGCAGGACTGCACCTTCGTCTTTGGCAATCCACCCTTCATCGGCGCGAAATATCAGAGCGAGGCGCAGCGCACCCAGGTCCGCCGCCTCGCCGCCCTGCCCGGCAGCGGCGGTACGCTGGACTATGTCGCCGCCTGGTTCCTCAAGGCCGCGCGCTATGTCACAGGCGGCGATGCGCGCATCGCCTTCGTCTCGACCAACTCGATCGTGCAGGGAGAACAGGTGGCCCAACTCTGGCCGCTGATCTTTCGCGTAGGCCTCGAAATCGCCTTCGCCCACCGCACCTTCGTCTGGCCCGGCCGCGCAGCAGTCCATTGCGTCATCATTGGCCTCGCCCAGCGCCGCGACGAACCCGCGCAAAAGCGGCTGTTCAGCTATGCCGACGCCAAGGGCGAGCCGACCGAAACCCGCCATGGCGCACTGACCGCCTATCTGTTCGATGCCCGCGACGCCGACCGCCATCTGGTGGTGCAGGAGGAGAGCCGACCGATCAACGGCGCACCGCGCATCATCATCGGGTCCAAGCCGATTGATGGCGGCTATCTGATCTTCGATGCCGATGCGCGGGCAAAGCTGCTCGCGCAGGAACCGGATGCCGAACTCCTTTTGCGCCCCTATGTCGGCGCGCAGGAATATCTGAACGGCGGCGAACGGTGGATATTGGCACTACAGGATGCCGCCCCGGCGGATATTCGGCAGCTTCCCATCGTCCGGCAAAGGCTGCGCCAGGTGACGGCCTATCGGC
This sequence comes from Sphingobium sp. Ant17, assembly GCF_000588875.1. Taxonomy (GTDB): domain Bacteria; phylum Pseudomonadota; class Alphaproteobacteria; order Sphingomonadales; family Sphingomonadaceae; genus Sphingobium. The sequence continues at coordinate 108,910 of NZ_JEMV01000003.1, read as the reverse complement.
GCGGCGAGATCGCGGCGCTGGGCAAAGCGGAAGAGAGCAAGAAGACGCCCGGCCAGTCGTCGCTGGCGCTGGCCGACACGCCATCGGCCTTTCACGTAACGGTCATCCCGACCCTGCCCTTCCTCGCCATCCCCGAAGTCAGTTCGGAACGCCGCGACTATATCCCGATCGGCTGGCTGGAACCGCCGACAGTCCCCAGCAATCTGGTGCGCATCCTTCCCGGCGCGACGCTCTGGCATTTCGCCATCCTCACCAGCCATATGCACATGGCGTGGATGCGCCAGATCGGTGGCAGGCTCGAAAGTCGATATCGCTACTCGATCGGCCTTGTTTACAATAATTTCCCTTGGCCCGAAGCATCTGCGGCCCAGCGCACCAGGATCGAAACCCTCGCCCAAGCTGTCCTCGACGCCCGCGCCCTGCCCCGCAATGCGACATCGACCCTGGCCGATCTCTATGACCCCGACACCATGCCCGCGCCCCTGCGCAAGGCGCATCATGATCTCGATCTCGCCATCGACCGGCTCTATCGCAAAGCCGCGTTCGGGTCCGACCGCGAACGGGTGGAATATCTCTTCACCCTCTATCAGCGGCTGATCGACCCACTCCATAGTGCCAAGAACCGCCGCGCGAACCGGCAGCCACCATCGCCTTAAAAATCCGGCTTTTCATAATGGGGCGGCGGGGCGATTACTTCCATCCGCTCCGACAGCAAAGGACGAAAGGAGGGGCGCGACTTGAACCCGGCATACCAGCGCCGCACCGGCTCATGCCCTTGCCAGTCGATCCCGCCCAGATAGTCCGCCACCGACAGATGCGCCGCCGCCGCGATGTCCGCGAGGCTTAGCGTACCGCCCGCCATCCAGCTGCGATGGTCGAGCAGATAGTCCATATAATCCATATGCACATTCGCGCGCTTCATGGCTTCGCGCAGTACGCGGGCATCAGGCGGCGCGCGCTCGATCAGCCGCTTCTTCATCCGTTCGTGCAGCAGCGGGCCGACCACGTCGCCATAGAAATTCTGGTCGAAAAAGGCGGTCAGCCGCCGCACTTCGGCGCGCCCGGCGGCGGTGCCGGAAATCAGCGGCACCTTCTCTACCGTCTCTTCGAAATATTCACAGATCGCCTGGCTGTCGATCAGGGTCAGACCCTTGTCATGATCGGCCATGACCGGCGTGGTCCCGGCCGGATTGAGATCGAGAAATTCGTCGCGCATCGCCCAGGGCGATTCGCGCACCAGATCATAGCCGATCCCCTTTTCGCCCAGCAGCAGCCGGACCTTGCGAGAGAAGGGGCAGAGCGGAAATTGATAAAGCAGCCACATAGGCGAACCTTGTTAGGCGCGCGCGGGTCGGGGGGGAAGCGGCAAAATGGTGGAAGCCGCCTCACGAATTTCGGTCATATCGTCCAAAAGCATGGCAAGAAACGGCATGGTCCGACCTTCCGATCCGCCAGGCGGGACGATAGAAGAGACTGCGATAATGATTACGCGATGGAAAGGATGCCCCATGCCTGACGATTTCTTCCCGGTGCCGGGGGACTGGGCCAGCAGCGCGCTGATGGACCGGGCCGCGCGCGATGCGGACTATGCGCGTTCGATCGATGCGTCGCACGACTATTGGCTGGACCGGGCGCAGCGGCTCGACTGGATCACGCCGCCGACCAAAAGCGACGAAAGCAGCTTTGCCGAAGCCGATTTCGGCATCCAATGGTTCGCCGACGGGGTGCTCAACGTCAGCGCCAATTGCATCGACCGGCATCTGGCGACGCGCGGCGATCAGGTCGCGATCCTGTGGGAACCGGACTCCCCCGACGAGGCACCGCGCCGCACCACCTATCGTCAACTCCATGCCGAAGTGTGCCGCTTTGCCAATGTTCTGAAAAGGGCTGGCGCACGCAAGGGCGACCGCATCACCATCTATATGCCGATGATCCCGGAGGCCGCCTTCGCCCTGCTCGCGTGCGCGCGGATCGGCGCGGTGCATAGCGTGGTGTTCGGCGGCTTTTCGCCCGAAGCGCTGGCTGGCCGCATCATCGATTGCGATTCGACGCTGGTCATCACCGCCGACGAAGGCCGCCGCGCGGGCAAGACAGTACCCCTGAAGGCCAATGTCGATGCCGCGCTCAAACATTGCCCCGGCGTCAAGCATGTGGTGGTCGTGGAGGCGACCGGCGGCGCGGTGACGATGGCGGAAGGCCGCGACCTGTGGCTGCATGAGGCGGCGGCGCGCGTCGAGGCCGACTGTCCACCCGAACCCATGAATGCCGAAGACCCGCTGTTCATCCTCTACACGTCGGGATCGACCGGCAAGCCCAAGGGCGTGCTGCATACATCGGGGGGCTATCTGCTCTGGACCGCGCTCACCCATGAACTCTGCTTCGACTATCGGCCGGGCGACATCTACTGGTGTGCCGCCGATATCGGCTGGGTCACCGGGCACAGCTATATCGTCTATGGCCCGCTGGCGAACGGGGCGACGACGCTGATGTATGAAGGCGTGCCCAACTGGCCGACCCCGGCGCGGATGTGGGAAGTGGTGGACCGGCATCAGGTCCAGACCCTCTTCACCGCCCCCACCGCGTTGCGCGCGCTGATGAAGGAAGGCAACGACCCTGTAAAGGCGACCAGCCGTGCCTCGCTGCGCCTGCTTGGCACGGTAGGCGAACCGATCAACCCGGAGGCATGGCGCTGGTATCATGGTATCGTGGGCGAAGGCCGCTGTCCGATCATCGACACCTGGTGGCAGACCGAAACCGGCGGCGCGATGATCGCGCCGATGCCGGGGGCCACCGACCTCAAGCCCGGCTCTGCGACCTTGCCCATGCCAGGCGTGGTGCCGCAGATCGTGGATGCCGAAGGGCAGGTGCTGGAGGGCGCGACCGAGGGCAATCTGGTGATCGCGCGTAGCTGGCCGGGGCAGATGCGCACCGTCTATGGCGACCATGACCGCTTCTTCCAGACTTATTTCACCACCTTCCCCGGCAAATATACCACGGGCGATGGCGCGCGGCGCGACGCGGACGGCTATTATTGGATCACCGGGCGCGTCGATGACGTTATCAACGTATCGGGCCATCGCATGGGCACGGCCGAGGTCGAAAGCGCGCTGGTGCTGCACGAAAGCGTCGCCGAAGCGGCGGTGGTCGGCTTCCCCCACGACATCAAGGGCCAGGGCATCTATGCCTATGTCACGCTGAATGCCGGAATCGAGCCGGACGACGAATTGCGCCAGTTGCTGGTCAAATGGGTCCGCACCGAAATCGGCCCGATCGCCACCCCAGACGCGATCCAGTTCGCCCCCGGCCTGCCCAAGACACGCTCCGGTAAGATCATGCGCCGCATCCTACGTAAAATTGCGGAAGGCGAAGTCTCGGCGCAAGCGCTAGGCGATACCAGCACCCTGGCCGACCCTTCGGTGGTGGACAATCTGGTCGCCAATCGTCACGGCTAGGAAACGAACAGAAGGAACTGCCATGGACCGCTATAATGGAGTCGCCCGCGCCCTGCATTGGGCCATGGCCTTGCTCATCATCCTCGCCCTGGTGCTTGGCATCGGCCACGATGCGCTGCCCAAGGATTGGGCCGTGATCCCGATCCACAAGTCGATCGGGCTGACCGTCCTCGCGCTGACATTGGTGCGGATCGTCTGGCGGCTAGCTCATCCCGCGCCGCGCCTGACCATGCCCATGCCTCGCTGGGAAAGCGGCGTGGCGCACGCCACCCATGCGCTCTTCTATATCTTCATGATCGTGCTGCCGCTGTCCGGGTGGATCATGACGTCGGCGGGCACACGGCCGTTAAATTGGTTCTTCCTGTTCGACGTCCCTAAACTCCCGGTGACCAAGGGCGACCTGATCGTCGATCTGGCGGGCGAAGGGCATGAGGTGATGGGCTTCATCTGGGCGGCATTGATCCTGCTCCATATCGGCGCGGCGCTGCGGCATCATTTAATGCTCAAGGACAATGTGATGCGGCGGATGCTTTAAGCTCCGGCGACTAACAGGCTTTCGGGTTCGACCAACGACATTGTAATAGCGTCTCATCGCTTGACCGACGCAGCGAAACGGTCGATCCCGCGTTGCATCAGGGCGCAGAGCCATGTGGCCGCGCCGTCAAGACGTGTCGGAGTCTGAAAACCTATGTCCCTCGCCAAAATCCTGCCGCTACTGCTGGCCGCCGCCCCCGTCGCCCTCGCCACGCCCGCTCTGGCGCAGACGGCCCCTACCGGCCCCGCCGCCGGGATCACCACCCAATTGCCGCGCGGCGCAGTGCCCAGCCATTATGCGATCACGGTCACTCCCGACGCCGCTAATCTCAAATTCGCCGGCAAAGTGACGATCGACGTCGCGGTCAGCACGGCCATGCCGACACTGGTCCTGAACGCCGCCGACCTAAGCTTTGGCGACGTCATGCTAACCCCCTCCAAGGGCAAGGCGATCAAGGGCACGGCCAAGGTCGATGCCGACGCGCAGACGGTAACGCTCGACTTCGGCAAGCCGCTCGCACCCGGCAACTACAAGCTCGCCATCGCCTATGCCGGCGTCATCAACACGCAGGCGAACGGCCTGTTCGCGCTCGACTATACCGACAATGACGGCGCAGCGAAGCGCGCGCTCTTCACTCAGTTCGAAGCGCCCGACGCGCGCCGCTTCGTGCCGAGCTGGGACGAGCCAAGCTATAAGGCGACCTTCGACCTGTCCGCCATCATCCCCACCGGCGAACTGGCGGTCGGCAACATGCCCGTCACATCGACCAAGAATCTGGGCGGTGGCAAGACCCAGGTGACCTTCGGCACCAGTCCCAAAATGTCCTCCTACCTGCTCTTCTTCGGCCTTGGCGAACTGGAGCGCGCGACCAAGATGTCCGGCGCAACCGAAGTCGGCGTCATCACCGGCAAGGGCAATACAGGCAAGGCGCAACTGGCGCTCGACGCATCGGTGTCGATCCTGCCCTATTTCAACGAGTATTTCGGCGTCCCCTATCCCCTGCCCAAGCTCGACAATGTCGCTGGCCCCGGCCAGAGCCAGTTTTTCAGCGCGATGGAAAATTGGGGCGCGATCTTCACCTTCGAGCGCGCCCTGCTGGTCGATCCGCGCTTTACCTCCGAAGCGACCAAGCGCCGCATCTATGAAACTGTCGCGCATGAAATGGCGCATCAATGGTTTGGCGACCTCGTCACCATGGCCTGGTGGGACGATCTGTGGCTGAACGAAGGCTTCGCCAGCTGGATGGCGACCAAGGTCACTGACAAGCTGCAGCCCGACTGGCAGATGCTGCTGACCCGCGTCGATGGCCGCGAGGCAGCGATGAGCCTCGACTCGCTCGCCACCACCCACCCCGTCGTCCAGAAGATCACCACCGTCGATCAGGTGAACCAGGCGTTCGACGCCATCACCTATCAGAAGGGCGAAGCCGTCATCACCATGCTGGAAGGCTATGCCGGCGAAGAAGTGTGGAAGACCGGCATCCGCAGCTATATGAAGGCCCATGCCTATGGCAACACCGTCACCGACGATCTGTGGAAGGCCGTCGAGGGCGCAGGGGCCAAGGGGCTGGTATCGATCGCGCATGACTTCACGTCCAAGCCCGGCATCCCGCTGGTCAAGGTCGACAGCGCGCAATGCCAGGGTGGCAACACGCTGCTGACGCTGAGCCAGGGCGAATTCAGCCGCGACAAGAAGGACAAGGCCCCCTTGAGCTGGAACGTGCCCGTCATGGCGCAGACCATCGGCGGCGCGCCGCAGCGGCTGATCCTGCAAGGCAAGGGGCAGATGACGCTGCCGGGCTGTGGTGCCTATGTCGTCAATGCCGGGCAGACGGGCTATTATCGCTCGCTCTATCCCGCAGCCAATGTCGAGGCGCTGGCCGCCGGTTTCACCAAACTGCCCGCGATCGACCAGACCGGCTTGCTGGCCGACAATTTCCAGCTGGGCCTTGGCGGCTATCAGCCGATGGGGCTGGCGCTCGACCTGATCGATGCCGTGCCCGCCACCGCCACTCCCGCTGTTCTGGCGCAAGTGCCCGGCTATCTGGACAGCGCCTATGTCATGCTGGAAGGCGACAAGGCCGGACAGGCGAAGGTTGCAGCCTATACGTCGGCCAAGCTGTCACCCGTGCTGACCGGCATCGGCTATGATGCCAAGCCGGGTGAAAATCCGCAGGTGCCCGTCCTACGATCGGCGCTGGTCGGCACGCTGGGCGAGATGGGCGACAAGGCCGTGGTGGCCGAAGCCAATCGCCGCTTCGCCGCACTGGCGAGCGACCCCGCCGCGCTTGACGGCCCGCTGCGTAACGTCTGGATGGCGATCATCGCCAAAAATGCCGATCAGGCGACGTGGGACAGACTGCGCGCGCTGGCCAAGGCCGCAAAGACCGATCTGGAAAAGAGCACACTTTATGCACTGCTCGGCGGGGCCAAGGACGAAAAGCTCGCGCAGCAGGCGCTCGACCTGGCGCTGACCGACGAACCTAGCAAGACCACCAGCGCGGCGATCATTGCGCAGGTCGGTGCGGAGCATCCGATGCTGGCGGTGGATTATGTGCTGGCGCACCGTGCGCAATATGAGGGGCTAATCGACGTTTCGGCACGCAGCCAGGCGCTCGCGCGGTTGGGCGGCGGATCGGCCGACCCTACGATGGCGACCAAGCTGGACGCCTATGCCACCCAATATCTGACGCCGGAATCGCGCAAGGTGGTCGATCGCGCCATTGCCGCGATCAACACCCGCATCGAAACCCGCACCCGTCTGAAGCCCGCGCTGACGGCCTGGTTCGCCGAGAAGTAAGACGAAAAGGGCGGCTCAAGGGCCGCCCCAAACCCCTTAAATCCTCCCCGGTACGGGGAGGGGGACCGGCGAAGCCGGTGGAGGGGTCTCACCCTATCGAGAGGGTCGATCAGGTCCGTCATGCCCCCGGCATGACCTTCAACTGCCGGGGGCAGTTGAACCTGATCGAACCCTCCGTCTGGCCTGCGGCCAGCCACCTCCACTGCCAGGGGAGGAAGGCCCTCACTCCTGCAACGACACGCCCGGACTGCGCGGATCGCTGCGCCCTGCCAGCGGCCATCGGGCAAGCGCTCGGCCGCATTGGCCTTGAGCCCCATGCGCGACAGCGACACGCGATGGCCGAGTTTTTCGAGCGGCGCCTTCATCGCCTCCAGCGCCGTGCCCTGCTCCAGCACCAGCCCCTCGCCATTGAAGTAGATCAGTCCATGCGCGATCGACTCTTGCGCCGACAGGCCCCAGTCGAAATGCGCGATCAGCGCCTTGGCCACCTGCATGATGATGGTCTTGCCGCCCGCCGCGCCGACGGTGAAAACAGGTGTGCCCTTTTCGTCATAGACGATGGTCGGCGACATGGACGATAGCGGCCGCTTGCCCGGCTCCACCCGGTTGGCCACCGGCGCGCCGTCCTTTTCCGGCGTGAAGCTGAAATCGGTCAGCTCATTGTTCAGGATCACGCCGTTCGCGATCAACTGGCTGCCAAAGAAGCTCTCGACCGTCGATGTCCAGGCGGCGATGTCGCCATCCCGGTCCACCGCGACGAAATGGCTGGTGCCGCTTTCGGGCTGCGGCCGCGACGCCGTGCGCGGCTGCGCGCCGGGCGGGGTGCCGGGCTGATAATCGTTGAGCGCCTTGTTCAAACGGATGCGCGCCGACCGCTGCTTGAGATAGGCGGGATCGATCATCCCCGTGAGCGGCACCGACACGAAATCCGGGTCGCCCAGCCATGTGCCACGATCGGCATAGGCGAGTTGCATTGCTTCGCCAATGACATGCCAGGACCGGGGATCATCCTTGCCCCAAGTGCCGAGCGGAAAACGCTCGACCATGCCCAATATCTCCAGCACCGTGACCCCGCCCGACGAGGCCGGACCCATGCCGCACACGGTATAGACGCGATATTTGCCGCAAACCGGCTTGCGCAGCTTGGTCTGATAGCCCGCAATGTCGGCTTCCGTCATCGGCACCGGATTCTTGGGCGCGTTGGTCACGGTTTGCGCCAGGATGCGGGCATTTTCGCCCGTATAGAAAGCGTCCGGCCCTTCCGCCGCGATCCGCTTGAATAATGCGGCGAGCGGCGGGTTTTTGAGCATCGTGCCCATCGGCGCGGGCTTGCCATCGATCCAGAAATAGCGCTGGATTTCGGGGAAGTCGGCCCACACCCCCGCGACCGCCTTCATCGCAGTGTCGAGCCGCTGGCGCACTTCATAGCCTCTTCCGCCGCGTGAATGGCGGGCTGGAACAGGTCGGCCCAGGGCAGCTTGCCCCATTTGCGGTGCGCGTCCCAGGCCAGACGGACATTGCCCGGTACCCCGACCGAATAGCCACCCGGCCAGGCATTGCGGAAGGAGAGCGGCAGGCCATCGGCCCCCATGAACCGGTCGGGCCGGGCGGCGGCCGGTGCCGTCTCGCGCCCGTCGATCGATTCTAGCAGCCCGGTCTCTCCGTCATGATGCATCAGGAAACCGCCACCGCCGATGCCGCTATTATGCGGCTCGACCACGTTCAGCGTCAACATCATGGCGATGGCGGCGTCGGTGGCGCTGCCCCCCTTGCGTAATATCTCCTGCCCCGCCTGCGCTGCGCGCGGGTCGGCGGCCGAAACGGTGGCATTTGTCGATACCGGCTCGCGCGCGACGGCAGGCAGCGGTGCCAGGGTAAGAAGGGCGAATGGGGCCAGAAGGCCAGTGAAACGAGATGTCATGGGGTTCACCCTAAAGCGGGAGTTGCCGATCGCAACCCTTTCCACCCCGATGGACGGATCAGCCGTCGATACCCACCAGGTCGGCAATCGTCGCCACGCCATCGCGCGCCATCAGCGCCTTCAGCTCCCGGTTGATCCGCCGCGCCAGATATGGCCCTTCATACACCAGCGCGCTATAGAGTTGGATCAGCGACGCCCCTGCCCGGATGCGGGCATAGGCCTGCGCCCCGGTCGCAATACCCCCCACCCCGATCAGCGGCAGCCGATCGCCCAGCAGGCGGCGAAAATCGCGCAGCCGCGCCAGCGACAGGTCGGTCAGCGGCGCGCCCGACAGCCACCGGCTTCGCCCGCATGGACCGATCGCAGTGCCGGGCGAGAGATGGTTGTGTTGGACACGATCAACGCGTCGACCCGATGGTCGATACAGGCCGCCGCGATATCCTCGACATCGGCCGGTTCCAGGTCGGGCGCCACCTTCAGGAAAATGGGCGGCCCACCCGGCGCGCGCGCGGCCATCACCGCGCCCAGCAAAGCATCGAGCGCGCTGCGATCCTGCAACGCCCGCAGGCCCGGCGTATTGGGGGAAGAAATATTGACCGTCAGATAATCGGCCAGCGGTGCCATGCAGGTGACGCCCATGACATAATCGGCGATGCCGCGCCCGGCGGCTGCCGCATCCTTGTTCGCCCCGATATTGATGCCGATAACCGGACCTTCACCGACGGGCCGACGATAGCGCGCGATCCGATCCGCCGCCGCCCCCTGCCCGCCATTATTGAACCCGAATCGGTTGATGACCGCCTTGTCCTCGACCAGCCGGAACAGGCGCGGTTGCGGATTGCCCGGCTGCGCCAGTGGCGTCAGCGTGCCCAACTCCGCGAAACCAAAGCCGAAGCCATGCATCTTGTGCGCGATCCGCCCGTCCTTGTCGTATCCCGCCGCCAATCCGACCGGATTGGGGAAACGGATGCCCGCGACCATCGTCGTCAACATCGGATCGGGCGCCAGCGCCGCCGCCGTCGGCATCATCCGCAATGCAGCAAGAGAGAGGTGATGGGCACGCTCGGCATCGAGCGCAAAGAGCAGCGGGCGGATCAGACGATAGGACATGTGTGCGCCTATGCCAGTGCGATACGGACGCGTCGAGTCGTTGTGGCCAAAGTGCCACAACGATCAACTTGTGACATATCATGACAGGAAACGTCATGAATGCGACGGTTTAGGGCAGCGGAATGTCTGATTCATCCAATAATATTGCTACGATTCGCGCGTAAAGAAGCCTTGCGACCCGAAGGCTCGACGGCTTCCAGCCGATGAGACCTTTTCCTGATCCGGCGATGCAAATCGCCGGATCATTTTTTTGTGCATCGCAGTATCGGTGAGAAAAGTAACAGATCTTTCACCATGTTACTTGCGCGCTGGTGCAGTTGGCGCATAGTAAACCCCTTGGGGTGGAAAAAATGGGGTTGCATAAATTCGGCATGACCGGGGGCGCTGTCGCCCTGCCGGACCAAGGGGGGCCGCTGTCCTATACGGTAGCCGCCGCGCAGGGGCCGGTGCGACTGCGTTATTTTGCTCCACCGGAACAACTACGCGCCTATTTCGGATCGCTTTATTTGTTCACCGTCGATGCGGATCATTATGCCGACGCCACCCGTGCTGACGTGCCACAGCTGCGCTTCATGTTGACAGGCGGCGGCAACTATCATTTTCAGGACGATGTCGTGATGGCGACACCGGACGTCTGCCTGCTTGGGCCGACGATGGGCGCAACCCGCTTCGAACTTGACCGGCCCAGCCGAGTCGTGGGCATCTCGCTGCTCCCCGCCGGGTGGCAATCGCTTCATGGCGGGGACGCCAGCACATTGGCGGATCGCTTGTGCGACCTGGCCGCCGTCGACGACGCAGATCATGCAGAGCTGCTGACGCAGTTGCGCCTGCTCGACGAATCTGCGGCAGAGGATCTTGCGGCACGATGTTGGGCCGCGCTGGGCCGCCTCGTCAAACCCTTGCGCGGCACGACCTGGGCCTTGCTCGACGCGGTCGATAACTGGCTGATGGGCGAAGGATCCCCGCGAATCGAGGCGCTGGCCGAAGCCACCAACCTGTCGCCGCGCCAACTCGCGCGGCTCACCAACAAATTTTATGGTGCGCCGCCCAAGCTGCTGGCGCGCAAATATCGCGCGCTGCGCTGTTCCGCTCGGATCGCCCTGGATGGCGAAAGCTGGCAGCAATTATGCGAGGAGGCGGGCTTCTACGACCAGTCCCATTGTATCCGCGAAATCAAGCACTTCATCGGCCTGACCCCGCACCAGTTGCAGAACGAGCCCTCCGCCGTCGCACAGCTCACCCTGCTGCGCCGTTCGCTGGGCAGCGACGTGGCGATGCTCAACCGCCTATCCTAATTAGCCCTTGATTCCCGAGCCTGAGAGGACCAAATGCCAATCGGACGATATTGATCCGATTTAAGAATGGTTCGCAACTGGCATGAGATTATCAAGCTTCGCTGATTATGCGGTCGTGCTGATGTCCGCCGCTGCGCGCCATTGCGGGGCGGCCAAGATGAACGCGACCACCCTGGCCGCCGAAACCGGCATCCCGCTGCCCACCGCGCAAAAGCTGGTGGGTCGCCTGTCATCGGCGGGCCTGCTCGAATCGAGCCGCGGCACGGGCGGCGGGGTCCGCCTGTCGCGCCCGCCCGCCACCATCACGCTCGCCGATGTGGTGGAAGCGGTCGAAGGGCCGATCGCCATGACCGCCTGCGCCGACACGGGCACGCATGACTGCACGCTGGAGCAGGATTGCCGCATTCGCCCGCATATGAACGTCGCCAATGAAGCGATCCGCGCTGCCCTGGCTGGCGTGACCATCGCCAGCCTTACACGAGAAATGGCATGACCGAGCAAATCACCACTGTCCGTAACCAGGAAGCGCAGGACGCGGCCGATCGCGCCTCGACCTACGAACATGGCTGGTCGTCCGCCATCGAACAGGATTTCGCGCCCAAGGGGCTGAACGAAGACACCGTCCGCTTCATCTCCGCCAAGAAAAACGAACCGCAATGGCTGCTCGACTGGCGGCTGAAGGCGTTCGCGATGTGGAAGACGATGACGCCGCCCGACTGGGCGAAGCTCAACGTCCCCCCGATCGACTATCAGGACGCCTATTATTACGCCGAGCCGAAAAAGAAGGTGGAGCTGGATTCGCTCGATGAAGTCGATCCCGAAATCCTCGCCACCTACAAGAAATTGGGCATCCCGATCGCCGAGCAGGAAGTGCTGGCCGGGGTGAAGGGCAGCCGCCGCGTCGCGGTCGATGCCGTGTTCGATTCGGTGTCCGTCGCCACCACTTTCCGCAAGGAGTTGGAGGAGGCAGGCGTCATCTTCCGCTCGATCAGCGAAGCGGTGCGCGAATATCCCGATCTGGTGAAAAAGTGGATGGGCAAGATCGTACCCATGCACGACAATTATTTCGCGACGCTCAATTGCGCGGTCTTTTCTGACGGGACGTTCGTTTATATCCCGAAGGGCGTCCGCTGCCCGATGGAGCTGTCCACCTATTTCCGCATCAACGCGGAAAATACCGGCCAGTTCGAACGCACGCTGATCGTGGCCGACGAAGGCAGCTATGTCTCCTATCTCGAAGGCTGCACCGCGCCGATGCGCGACGAAAATCAGCTGCACGCCGCGGTCGTGGAACTGGTCGCGCTGGACGATGCGGAGATCAAATATTCGACTGTCCAGAACTGGTATCCCGGCGACGCGGACGGCAAGGGCGGCATCTATAATTTCGTGACCAAGCGCGCCTTGTGTCAGGGCAAGAACAGCAAGGTGAGCTGGACCCAGGTGGAAACCGGGTCGGCGATCACCTGGAAATACCCGTCCTGCGTCCTGAACGGCGACAACAGCGTCGGCGAATTCTACTCGGTCGCGCTGACCAATAACAGGCAGCAGGCCGATACCGGCACCAAGATGATCCACAACGGGAAAAACACCCGCTCGACCATCGTGTCGAAGGGGATCAGCGCGGGCCGATCGAACAACACTTATCGCGGGCTAGTGCGGGTTGCACCGGGCGCGGAGGGCGTGCGCAACTTCACCCAATGCGACAGCCTGCTGCTGGGTGACCAGTGCGGCGCACATACCGTCCCCTATATCGAGGTCCGCAACCCCAGCGCGCAGATCGAGCATGAAGCGACGACCAGCAAGATCAGCGACGACCAGCTCTTCTACGCCATGCAACGCGGGCTGGACGCCGAAAGCGCCGTCAGCCTGATCGTGAATGGTTTTGCGCGGGAAGTGCTGCAGCAATTGCCGATGGAATTCGCGGTCGAGGCGCAGAAATTGCTGGGTATCAGCCTGGAAGGCAGCGTGGGATGAGTTCGCTCACGCCTCGTGATCAGGCGTACCGCCTAAACTCCCCTCCCTTCAGGGGAGGGGCCGGGGGTGGGGGCTCTCGGCTGAGCGCCTGGCCCAAATGGATGGCTTCGCTCGCGACATGCGCAAAGACCCGACAGAACCAGAGAAGCGCTTATGGACCCGTCTGTCCCAGTCCCAACTTGGCGGTCACAAATTTCGTCGTCAGTCCGTAATAGGTCCGTTCATTGCCGATTTCTTCTGCCCGCAAAAGGGGTTGGTGATCGAAGTGGACGGCGACACGCACGACATTCTGGCGGATCTCAAACGCGATGCCGCATTGAACAGGCTGGAACTAAAGGTGCTGCACGTCGGGAATGCAGACGTGATCCGCAATCTTGACGGCGTGTGCGAAACTATACTTCGCACGCTTGAACTGATGCCTGATCGTTGGGCTAGCCCCCACCCCAACCCCTCCCCTGAAGGGAGGGGCTTTTAGAACAACACTCCAAGGGAATAGAGTTTTGAGCGACGAAGACGATATTCAGGATGCCCTCGCGGATTTCGCGGAGGATGTCGGCAATGGCCAGTCATGGACCGCCGCGATCCGTATCCTGACCGAGGATTATGAGCTGGAAGAGGGCGAGTTGGAGCCCCGCGCCCGCGCCGATTTCGGCGATCTCGACGCGTTCGAGGCGGCCAGCCGCGATGCCCTGCAAAAGGCGGACGCGGCGATGACCGAGAAGCTGCGCAAGGACAAGGCGTTCCACAAGGCGAAGGCGCCCAACCTCGCCCGCATGGGGCCGGTTAGCGAATTCGTCGTCGCCCTGCTGGAAAAGGGACCGCCAGAGGGCGAGGCCGACTGGTGGCCCTATATGCCGGTCAAGCGCTATATCGACACGCTTTTCCCCGCGCCGGGCGACGTGCGCGACATGGCCTTCTGGACCGCCCGCACCCTCCAGCGCGCGCATGAAGGATAAATCATGCTGAATATCGACAAGCTGACCAACACCATCGACGGCAAGACGATCCTCAAAGGTCTGTCGCTCACCATCAATGCGGGAGAAATCCACGCAATTATGGGGCCGAACGGAGCGGGCAAGTCGACGCTGGCCTATACGCTGGGGGGACGGCCGGGCTATGAGGTGACCGGCGGCGAGGCGCTCTACGACGGTGTGAACTTGTTCACATTGGAGCCGCATGAGCGCGCCGCGGCAGGTCTATTCCTGGGCTTTCAATATCCGGTCGAGATCCCCGGCGTCTCCAACCTGCAATTCCTGCGCGAAAGCCTCAACAGCCAGAAGCGGGCACGCGGCGAGAAGGAACTGAACGGCGGCGAATTCATCCGCCTCGCTAAGGAAAAGGCCGCGTTGCTCGGCCTCGACATGGACATGCTCAAGCGCCCGGTGAATGTCGGCTTCTCGGGCGGCGAAAAGAAGCGCGCCGAAATGGTGCAGATGGGCATACTCGATCCCAAGCTCGCGATCCTTGACGAGACCGACTCCGGCCTCGACATCGACGCGCTCAAGATCGTCGGCGCAGGCATCAACGCGATCATGCGCAAGCCCGACAAGGCCGTGCTGCTCATCACCCATTATCAGCGGCTGCTCGACTATGTGAAGCCCGACTTCGTTCATGTGCTGGCCGACGGGCGGATCGTCAAATCGGGCGGCCCCGAACTGGCGCTGGAACTGGAACGCGAAGCTATGCCGAAGTGGTTGCCGCATGAGCGCCGCAGGCATCTCCCTTTTTCTCCGCGTCTCTGCGCCTCCGCGTGAGATGACTTTGTGCACGCGGAGACGCAGAGACGCGGAGGAGTCGTGCCTGTGACCACCCTGGCTCTGCCCACCCGCCGCCAGGAAGACTGGCGCTATAGCGACCTGGAGGCGCTCGCCTCGCTATGGCCCTTGCCCGCACCGACCCGCATCGATGTGACCACAGGCGACACCGCTAACCACCACCTGCTGCAAAATGCCGCAGAGGGCAGCGCGGCCGTGCATGACTATGTCATCACCGTCGCCGACGACGCGCGCTGCGATTTCCACCTGCTCAACATCGGCGGCAAGCTCGGCCGCGTGACCTTTGCCGTCACGCTGGGCGCGCGCGCGCATTTCGGGCTGCATGGCGCGATCATCGGCGGCGGCGATCAGACGCTGGAGATCATCACCTCGGTCACCCATGCGCAGCCCGACGCGACCAGCGGCCAGACCGTCCGGTCGGTCCTGGGCAGCCGCGCCACCGGCAGCTACCTCGGCAGCATCAACGTCGCCCGCGACGCGCAGCGCACCGACGCTTTCCAGTCTATCAAGCGATGCTGCTCGATCGCACCGCGACCGCCAACGCCAAGCCTGAACTGGAAATCTACGCCGACGACGTCAAATGCGCCCATGGCGCGACTGTGGGCGAACTGGACAAGGCCGCGCTCTTCTACATGGCCTCACGCGGCATGGACCCGGCGACTGCCAAGACGCTGCTGCTGCGCTCCTTCGTCGCGGGCGTGTTCGACGACATGCCCGACGAAGCCCTGCGCGAACAGTTTGAAGCGGCCGCGATCGCCAAGCTGGAGTCGCTGGTATGACGAGCAACTTAAATACTCCCCTCCCCTTCAGGGGAGGGGCCGGGGGTGGGGGCTGTCAACGCAGCTCAGCCTTTGGGGTACGTCCCCACCCCAACCCTTCAAACGAGTCACGTGCCTCGTTTGAACCTGAAGGGGAGGGGCTTAGTGGAGCGCCATTACCCCAACGATCTCCTCATTTCCGGCTTCGACATCCTGTTCTTCTGGGACGCGCGGATGGCGATGCAGGGGATGGAGTTCATGGGGGACGTGCCATGGCGAAAACTCTATCTCCACGGCCTCGTTCGGGCGGCGGACGGGCAGAAAATGTCCAAGTCCAAGGGCAATGTCGTTGATCCGCTGGGCCTGATCGAGAAGTTCGGGGCCGACGCACTGCGCTTCTTCATGGCGGCGATGGAGAGCCAGGGCCGCGACGTGAAGATGGATGAGAAGCGGGTCGAGGGCTATCGCAACTTCGCGACCAAGCTGTGGAACGCCGCGCGCTTCCTTCAGGCGAACGGCGTGGGTGCTTCGACATCTGTTGCACCCAAGGAAGTTTTTTCGGCCACTCTGCCGGTCAATCAGTGGATTGTCGGCAAGGTCATGGACACGGTCGCGGCCATTGACTCCGCACTGGCTGATCTGCGCTTCGACGCGGCGGCCAATGCGATTTATCACTTTGTCTGGGACGAATTTTGCGACTGGTATCTCGAACTCATCAAAGCGGACCTCTCCTCCGTTCGGGCTGAGCCTGTCGAAGCCTCTTCCTTGTCTTCGGAAGGCAATGTGGCCCTTCGACAGGCTCAGGGCGAACGGGTTGAGGAGACGCGCACTGTCGCAGGCTGGGCGTTTGATCAAATCCTTGTGATGTTGCATCCCTTCATGCCCTTCATCACCGAAGAGCTTTGGCACGCAATGGGTGAACGAGACGCTGATCTTATCATTGCACAATGGCCTTTGTTGGTTACGCCCGGTGACACTAGCGCACAGGCGGAGATTGATTGGCTGATCCGACTGGTCAGCGCCATCCGCACCGCGCGAACCGAACTCAACGTGCCGCCGGGTGCGAAGCTGCCGATGGTGGTGAGCGACGGGTCGGAGGAGACGCATCGTCGCCTCGACCGGCAGGGCGCGGCGCTGGCACGGCTGGGGCGGATCGAGAGCCTGACCTTTGGCGAAGCGCCGACGGGCGGCGCAGCGCAGATCGTGGTCGATGAGGCGACCTTCATCCTGCCGTTGGAAGGCGTGATCGACATCGCGGCGGAAAAAGCGCGGCTCGCCAAGGCCTTGGCCGCAGCGCAGAAGGAGCGCGATGCGCTGGGCGGACGCCTGTCCAACCCCAGTTTTGTCGAGAAGGCCAAGCCCGAAGCGGTCGCCAAGGCGCGCGAGGACCATGCCGAAAAGACCGCCGAAGCGGAACGGTTGCAGGCGGCGCTCGACCGGCTGGGGTGAGATTAGGGCACGCCTATTGAAATCCGTTCGGGCTGAGCTTGTCGAAGCCCCTTTCTTTGAAGAAGAAAGGCCCTTCGACAGGCTCAGGGCGAACGGGGCGGGGTGTTCCACCCTATGATCTAGCCTGCGCAAGGAAAGGGCGAGGATGAGTGGACCGGGGCAAGGCACAAAAGACCTGACGCAAGGGCCGATCGCGTCCACGCTGATGCTGTTCGCCATGCCAACGCTGGCGTCGAACATTCTTCAGTCGCTCAATGGCTCGATCAACGCGATCTGGGTTGGTCGCTTTCTGGGGCCGCAGGCGCTGGCGGCGACGGCCAATGCCAATATCATCATGTTCCTGATGTTCTCGATCGTCTTCGGGTTCGGCATGGCGTCCACAGTGATGATCGGCCAGGCGGTGGGACGGCGCGACATGGACGCCGCGCGCCGCGCTTTCGGCTCGGCGGTGGGCTTCTGTATGGCCCTGGCCCTCGTCGTCGCGATCGTCGGCTGGCTGGGCGCGCCTGCGCTGCTGCGGCTGCTCGCGACCCCGGTCGAAGCCTATGACCTGGCGCTCGTCTATCTGCGCGTCATCTTCATCGCCATGCCTGCGACCCTCTTGTCAGTGATGATCATGATGGGCTTGCGCGGCGTGGGGGACGCACGCACGCCGCTCATCTTCATGATCGTCAGCGTAGCGGTGGACCTGATCCTCAATCCTGTGCTGATCCTGGGACTGGGGCCGTTCCCCGCCATGGGGATCGCAGGATCGGCGACAGCGACCGCAGTGGCGGGTTTCGTCAGCCTGATCGGGATCATCGCCTATACCTATGTCAAGGATCTGCCGCTGCGGCTGCGCGGGGTGGAACTCGCCTATCTGCGTCCGGCGACCGAGCAGCTGCGCGTCCTGCTGGGCAAGGGGTTGCCGATGGGTCTGCAGATGATCGTCATGTCGGCGTCCGGGTTGGTCATGATCGGCCTCGTCAACCGCGAGGGGCTGTTGGTGACGGCCGCCTATGGCGCGTCGCAGCAGCTATGGACCTATCTTCAGATGCCAGCGATGGCGATGGGCGGCGCGGTCAGCGCCATGGCGGCGCAGAATATCGGCGCAGGACGGTGGGACCGGATCAGCCGCATCACCGGCTATGGCATCGGCTATCAGTTGCTGATTACCGGCACGATGGTCGCGGTGATGCTGACCTTTCACCAGCCATTGCTGGGGCTGTTCCTCGGCGGCAATGATGCCGTGATCGCGGAGGCGTGGCACATGCAGTTGCGGGTGAGTTGGAGCTTCCTCGCCTTTGGCTGCACCATGATCCTGTTCGGGGTGATGCGTGCCAACGGCGTGGTGATCAAGCCGCTGATCATCCTGATCTTCACCCTGTTCGTGGTGCGGCTTGGCTTCTATTATCTGGCTTACCCCGGGATCGGGGCCGATGCGCTGTGGTTCAGCTTTCCGGTGGGGTCATTCGTCTCGCTGCTGCTCGCCTCTCTGGTCTATGCCCATGGCGGCTGGCGCAAGGCGAAGCTGCTGGTGCCGGTGCATGAAGAGGAATGCCGGGAGACGGTCAATAGCGAGGCCGAACCCGCCGGGCGGATCGCGCCGACCGGATGATTACCGCCCCTGATTGCGCCAGCGAGTGATGGTGCGGTCGAGGATGGCTTGTTCGTCGCCCGACTGCCGCCACAGTTCCGTAAAGCTGGGGTCGCCTGACGCAGGGCGGCGATGGTCTTCCAGATTGTCGAGCGCGACGCGGATCGGCACAGCGACACCCTCACCGCATATGATGGCTTCGCGGTTGCGCAGCGCAGGGATCGAATCGAGGAAGCCGCGCGCGCCTTCGGGCATGGCAGCCTTGACGAAGGCCTGATCGCGGTCGTTGTTCAGGCGCATCGCGATGATGGTGCCGCATTGCGACAGCACGCCTTCGGCCAGGTCCGACGGACGTTGCGTGATGAGGCCCAGTGATATGCCATATTTACGGCCTTCCTTGGCGATCCGCTCCAATATCTTGCGCACCGCCTGGCCATTGCCGCTGGTCGAACTGGGAATGTAACGATGGGCCTCCTCGCAGACGAGCAGGATCGGCCGCTGTGGCTCGTCGCGCGCCCAGATGGCATAGTCGAACACCAGTCGCGACAGCACCGACACCACGGTCGATGTGATGTCGGATGGCATGGCCGACACGTCGATGATCGATATCGGCTTGCCGTCCGATGGCAGGCGAAAGATCTTCGCGATGAAATCCTGCATCGTGTCGGCGACCAGCATGCCGGAGAACATGAAACTGTAGCGCGGGTCCGCCTTGATCTCGTCGATCTTGGTCTTGATCCGCATATAGGGCAGCGACCCCGTGCCCTTGTCGAGCTTGCCCATCTCATTTTGGAGAATATTGGTCAGGTCCGAGAGCAGATAGGGGATCGGCGAATCGACGGTTAGGCGACCAATCTGTTCGGCCAGCCGGTTCTTGGAGCGCGCCGCGAGCAGGCATTTGGCGAGAATGTCGCAATCCATCGTGCGCTCGGAGCCGGAGGACGTGACGAATACCTCGCAATGCTCCTCGAAATTCATCAGCCAATAGGGCAGCGCCAGGTTGCTGACATCGAACACGGCGCCATTGGTGGCGAAGGCTGCGCCATATTCGCCATGCGGGTCGATCATCACGATATGCCCCTGCGGAGACAGGTCGCAGATGCGGTGCAGGATCAGTGCGGCGCTGGTCGATTTGCCGGTGCCGGTGGAGCCAAGCAGCGCGAAATGCTTGCCCAGCATCTGATCGACATAGAGCGCGGCCCGTGTGTCGGTGGTGGGATAGACAGTGCCGATCTGGACATGGGGCCGGTCATCGGCGGCGTAGATTTGCTGCATATCCTTGCTCGAGACCGGAAAAATCTCGGTGCCAGGCGTTGGATAGCGGGTGACGCCGCGCCGGAAATTAAAGATACGACCGGTCAGCCTTTCCTCGTCGCCCTCACCCAGAAAGTCGATGTCGGCAACGATGCTTTGGCTGGCTTGGTCCAGCATCATCGCGCGCACGCTGGCAACCAGCCAGACCGTGCCGACGCGCATCTTGACCTGACTACCGACCTGGCCGGCCATCGCGGTGCAGGGGTCCATGTCCTGCCCCAATAGGGCCAGGCGTTGCGGATCGATGAGGATCTTGGAACTGGACCCGGCAATCTGAAATACCATGCCCATTGATTGGACGGTGGCTAAAGAGCCAGCCGTCGCTGTCGGCGTGAAATGATGTGCACCCGGCATATGGGTCATGAGCCTTTGTCATCCCTTGGCCCGGAAACACTTCCGGCAAACACATGATGTCTAGGCAGCGAAGGTAAAGATTAGCTTATGCATGGGTCGATCATGGCTTGATCGGACAATTTGGGGCATGGCGCTTACCATAAAGTAGCGGTTGGTCCGAAACGGATGGGATCGGTGCAGAGGAACAGGACAGGCTTTGGGGATTGAGCCTGCGCCACTACAGGATATTTTCGTGCCCGAAACGATAGTGCAAGATGGAGCGCGGCGCTCTGACGCGATTGCCATAGCCCGTGTCATCTGCATCCTGGGGGTGGTCTATGTCCATGCCTGGACCGGCTTGAACGGCGAAGCGCTTCAGGCCTTGCGCGGAACGGCACAGGAAAATCTGCGCTGGCTGTTGATGGAATTGTTCGGGCGCAGTGCTGTGCCCCTGCTGGGCCTGATATCAGGCTGGCTGGTGGCGGGGTCGAGCGGTGTGCGCAACTGGAGCGGGCACGTTCGGCGCAAGGCGCGGACCATCCTGCTGCCCATGATCCTGTGGAATGGCATCGCGATCCTTCTGGTGTCGGGCGCTGCGCTGACGCTTGGCCTGTCCGCGCCTGTGCCCCAGTCGCTCTGGTGGACGGTGAATGAAATGCTGGTCCTGACCCGCAATCCCGACATCAATGTGCAGATGGCGTTCCTGCGCGACCTGTTCCTGTGCATGGTCGCCGCGCCGTTACTGGTACGGTCGCCGGGCTGGGCGTTGGGGATCATCGCGGTGATCGCGGCGGCGTGCCACGTCACAGGGCTGGGACCGCCCGTGCTGATGCGCGCGTCCATCCTGTTCTTCTTCATCCTTGGCATCGTGGCGCGGCGCAGCGCGTGGGCGGATCGGATCGTTCGTCTGCCCTTACCCATGGCGCTGCTGCCGTTCGCGCTGCTGATGGCGGCGCAACTCTATCGTGCGATCATGGTTGGCGATGGGGAAGCGGTTCTGGCGCAACGGACGTTGGACCTGGCCGTGCGACTGACCGCTGTCATCGCTTTCTGGCGGATCGCGTGGGGCCTGGCGGGCAGCAGGGCGCGCTTGACTTTGCTACGGATCGAACCGTTCGTCTTCCTGCTCTTTTGCGCGCACCTGATCCTGATCTGGCTCGGCGGACCCTTGTTGGGGAAGCTGACCGGCCCGTTGGGATCGCCGCTCTATCCGCTCTACCTGATCCTGCAACCGCTGCTGGTGCTGGCCGCCGTGGTTGCGCTGGGCAGGATACTTCGCCGCGTCGCGCCGCGCGCCGCTGCCTTGCTCAGCGGCGGCCGCCTATAGCGCGGGTTCGGGTGTGGTGATCGTCTGTGCCCCTGCCATGGCGATGGCAAAGCTGTGCTTGCGGGCTGCGGGATCGAAAATCTGTCCGGTCAGGATCAACTCGTCGGCCCGCGTGCGGCGCAGGAAGGCGGCAAGGTCACGCTCGACATCGGCTTGTGTGCCGATGCTCGATGCGCTCAGCACATCGGTCAGCATCGCCTGCGCCTGGGGCGGCAACATGTCATAATAATCCGCCACGGGGGGCTGAAGCTTGCCCGGCTGTCCGGTGCGCAGTCGCACAAACGCCTGTTGCATCGAACTGGCGAGCAACTGCGCATCGGCCATATTGTCGGCGGCGAAGACATTATAGCCCGCCATGACATAGGGCTCCTTCATCTGAGCCGAGGGGCGGAAGTCGCGGCGGTAGATCTCGATCGCCTCGTCCAGGGCAGCAGGCGCGAAATGCGAGGCGAAGGCATAGGGGAGGCCAAGCGCCGCAGCGAGTTGCGCGCCATACAGGCTGGAGCCAAGAATCCAGAGCGGCACGTTCGCGCCAGCGCCCGGCGTCGCCTGAATGCCTAGCCGATCGTCGGCGGCGAAATAGGCCTGTATCTCCATCACGTCGCGCGGAAAATTATCTGTCCCACCAACAAGCATGCGGCGCATCGCCTGCGCCACCCGCTGGTCGGACCCCGGTGCGCGGCCTAGCCCCAGGTCAACCCTACCAGGAAACAGCGCGTCGAGCGTGCCAAATTGTTCGGCGATGATCAGGGGAGCATGATTGGGCAGCATGATGCCACCCGCGCCGATGCGGATTGTCGATGTCGCCTGACCTATATGGGCCAGCACGACTGAAGTCGCGGCCGATGCGATGCCTGCCATGCCATGATGTTCGGCCACCCAGAAACGGTGATAGCCCAGCTTTTCGGCATGGGCGGCCAGGTCAGCCGTATTGGCAAGCGCGGTGGCGATGCTGTCGCCTTCGCGGACGGGGACGAGATCGAGCAGGGRAAAAACGTGTCATGCTCCCCATATGGGGGCATGATGGGTTTTGTTTCAATACGTAAATTCAGATCGCGCGGCCGAAACCCTGTACCGGCGCGTCTGTGCGGCGACCGAAGGTCGCGGGACGGCGTGCCACCAGCGGGTTGGCATCGCGATCAAGCAACGCCAGTGTCTCGGTAAAGCAGGGACGAAGCGCGACGACTGTTTCGATGAGTTCGTCCGGCTGCTCGCGGGTTTCCACGCAGCGGCGGGCCACCATTTCGATTTCTTCGGCCATAGCGCTCAGCCGGTATGCCCCAAATTGCGCCGATTCCCCTTTGAGCGTGTGGGCAGGGGACACCAGGGCGACAGCGCTGCGGGCACGGAATGCCTCTTCGATCGCGTGGATCGACTTTGCGCCATCCTCGCGGAAATAGCCCAATATTCGCAAAAATGCGGCACCTAGTTCATTCCGGGTCCGGGTAAATTCCGTCCAGTTGACCAGATCGGTCTCTTGATAGGGCACGCACAACGCTCCTTAAGCTATCGTCCGGCAATAAGGCGGCCGCCGTAAACAGCCGGTTAAAGCCGGTGCGCGATCAACCGGAGCGGTGCAGCGAAAAGCGATGCTCGCCGAGCGCCTCGAACGCCCAACCTTGCGCGCTGGCAAGAGCCTCTAGCTCGGCGGGGGCGACCGGATCATCGGCCTCCACCAGCACTGCATCGGCCCCGCGCATCGCCCGCGCCGCGCGCAGCGCGGGCCAAGGGCATTTCATGCCGCGCGCGTTGACCGATAGCGGCTCATTTGGTGGCATAGGGATTCTTGGCACTCCGCAACGTCAACCGCACCGGCACCGCGCCAAAGCCGAGTTCGCGTCGAATGCCGTTCACCAAATAGCGGCGATAGCTTTCGGGCAGGTCGTCCAGCCGCGTGCCGAACAGGACGAAGGTCGGCGGACGGGTCTTGTTCTGGGTGATATAGCGCAGCTTGATCCGCTTGCCGCCGGGCGCTGGTGGCGGATTGGCCTCCAGCGCAGTTTCGAACCAGCGGTTGAGTACGCCCGTGGACACGCGCTGCGACCAGGCGGTACGCGTTTCGAACGCGACATGGATCAGATCGTCCAGCCCCTTGCCGGTGGCCGCCGACACGGTCATGATCGGGACGCCGCGCACTTGCGCCAGTCCATCGTCCAGCGCTTTCTTGATGCCCTGATACAGAGCCGAACCATGTTCGACCGTATCCCATTTGTTGAGCGCGACGACGAGCGCGCGCCCTTCCTCCAGAACCTTGTCGGCGATCCGCAAATCCTGCGCTTCCAGCCCGCGCGTCGAATCGAGCAGCAGCACCACGACTTCGGCAAAGTTCACAGCGTTCAGACCGTCGGTCACCGCCAGCTTTTCCAGCTTGTCTTGCACCTTGGCGTGCTTGCGCATACCCGCCGTGTCGATCAGGCGGACGGGCCGCTCCACACCTTCGCGGCTGGTCCACATCCAGTCGACGGCGATGCTGTCGCGGGTAATGCCCGCTTCCGGCCCGGTCAGCAGGCGGTTTTCGCCCAGCAGCCGGTTAATTAGCGTGGACTTGCCCGCATTGGGGCGGCCGACGATGGCCAGCTTGAGCGGCGCGCTCTCGTCATCCTCGTAGAATTCCCGCTCGAACGGCTCGTCGCCTTCGCGCTCGACATGGGGCAGCAGCGCCTGGAACAGGTCGGCCATGCCCTGGCCATGTTCGGCGGAGAAGGGGACAGGTTCGCCAAGCCCCAGGCTGAAGGATTCCATTACGCCATCGTCGGCGGCTTTGCCCTCCGCCTTGTTGGCGACCAGGATGACCGGCGCGTCATTGGCGCGCAGCCAGCGGGCGATTTCCTCGTCTAGCGGGGTGATGCCCGCGCGTGCGTCGATCATGAACAGCGCGACGTCGCAATTTTCCACCGCCGCTTCGGTCTGCATCCGCATCCGACCCGGCAGGCTGTTGGCGTCCTCATCTTCATAGCCGGCGGTATCGACGATGGTAAAGTCGAGGCCGAGCAGATGCGCTTCGCCCTCGCGCCGGTCGCGGGTGACGCCGGGCTGGTCATCGACCAGCGCGAGCTTTTTGCCGATCAGGCGGTTGAACAGCGTGGACTTGCCCACATTGGGCCGCCCGACAATGGCTACGATGGGCAGCATGGAGGCCCGTTTCCTTCTTATCTAAAAAACGCAATGCTCCTGCGAAGGCAGAAACCCAGTCCAAAAGCGGAGGAACTGGGCTCCGGCCTTCGCAGAAGCATGCTTAGCACGAATATTCGTTTTAGCGGAACGCTGTCAGTTTCCCGTCATCCGCCAGTACATAAAGCATATTATTGGCGACAACCGGCGAAAGCGACATGGAGCGTTTCATGTCCACTTCGGACTGCACGGCACCGGTCGTTGGATCGACATAGACCATCTGGCCCCGCGTCGAGACGACGATCAGGCGACCGCCTGCCAAAACCGGGCCGGTCCAGCGGATCGCCTTATTCTTCTTCTTTTCATTTCCCCAGCGGCGCAATTGGCTGACCCAACGGATCTTGCCGGTCGCGCGCGCGACGCAGAGCAGACGCGCGTCGCTGGTGACGGCGAACACCCATTCGCCCACCACCCAAGGGGTAGAGATGCCTGCGATATTGATTTCCCACAGGCGCTGGCCGCTGGTCAGTTCATAGGAGGCCATGCGGCCACCCTGGCCGATCGCGAAGACGCGGCCACGGTCGATGACCGGGTCGGCGTCGATGTCGGTCAGCGTTGCTACCGCCGTCGAAATGCTCGTGCGCGAGAGCGCGTCGCCCCACAGTGTCCGACCATTTTCATACCGATAGGCGTTGATTTCGCCGGAGCTATAGCCCGCGACCACTGTCCCTTGCGCAGCCGCTGGAGCCGCGACGCCAAAAATGCCGGTGACCTGCAACGTACCGCTGTCGGTCCACTGCGTTTCGCCATCGCTCTGGTTCAGCGCGAAAATCTGATTGTCCTGGCCCATCACATAGACATGGCCATTTTCCAGCGTCGGCGCGCCGCGTAGCGGCCCAGCCAAATGCTTTTTCCAAATGATCGCGCCATCGATGGCATTGAGCGCGAAGATGTCGCCCAGGCCGGTACTGGCAAACACCCGGTCCCCCAATACGCTGACGCCACCGCCAAATAGCGAGCGACCGTCACTCTTGCCTTCGGCGGGCAGGTCGGTCTGCCACAATTTCGATCCGCTGGTCGCATCGAACGCAATGACATGCGCACCGGCATCGGTAACGAACAGCTTGCCGCCCGCCACGACGGGCGAAGCGGCAAGGCGGGCCTGCGGCGAACTGCCGTCGATCGACACGGTCCACAGTTGCGTCGGCGATGCGCCGAGCGCGACATGGCCCATCGCCTTGGACGGATCGCCGCCCGGTTGCGACCAGCTGTCGTTGACGGCAGGGGCGGGCAGGGTGACCTGCACGTCGGCGAGGCTCGGTTCGACCTCGACACCCTGTTCGCTGGTCAGGATGGATACGCGATTGCCGACCACGGGGGTCTTGGGTCCGCCCTTCTTACCGCCGATGATGCCGCAACCGGCGACCATCACGATCATGGCGGTCAGCGTCAGGGCACGACCATGGGCGCGAATCTCTTCATATTATGCTGTCCCATTCGCTTTTACCCTTCCGCCGGCTCGGTCGGTGTCTCGACCGCATCGATCCCCATGACGCCCGCCATCTGACGCGCGCGTGAACGGATCGACTGCGGCACATTATTATCCTTGGCAAGCGCGGCGAACATGGGTCCGGCGAGGTCCGTCTTGCCCATCTTGGCATAAGCAATGGCGACCAGTTCGCCCGCGCTGCCGAACCAGGGTGCCCCTTCGACCGCGAGCGGCTTGAGGCGATCTACAACCTGCTGGGGCTTGAGCGTCTCAAATTCCAATGCCGTCTGGCGGATCAGCGCCAGATCGCGATAGGGCTGCTCCAGCCCGGTGTCGGCGGCCATGGCGGCATAGACGGCGATCGCGCTCTTGCTATCACCCTCGCGCGCGGCCACGCCAGCCTTGAGCAACTGTGCCGATGCGCCGTAGCCCGGTTGATCCGCCTTGGTCAGCGCGTCGAGCTGCTTGGCATCGGGCGTTCCGCCACCAGCGGCCGTCGTCAACACAGCGTCCATCTCTTCGGACACGGCCTGCGATTGGCTCTGCTGGTGCTGCTGCCAATAAAGCCAGCCGCCAAACGCCGCGAGGCCGAGGACCAGCACGACCAGAAGCACACGACCATAGCGCTGCCAGAAGGACGTGAGCTGGTCCTGCCGGACGGCTTCGTCGACTTCGCGCATGAAGGCTTCACTATTTTGCGGCGTCAGGGCCACTGCATTCTCCGGGACATGGATCAGAAACAGGTGAGGGCAGAAGGCGCGACCAATAGCGGCGCTTATGCCACAGGCAAATCACTTTTTAGGGCGATAGACCTGTTCTTCGGTCGGGAAGGCGCGACTGCGGACATCGGCGGCATAACGCTGGGCGGCACCGTCGATGCTTTGGGCGATATTGTCGAACCGTTTGACGAAGCGGGGGACACGCTCGAACATGCCCAGCATATCCTCGGTCACCAGCACTTGTCCGTCGCAATGGGCAGATGCGCCGATGCCGATCACCGGCACATCGACGCTGTCGGTGATGGCAACGGCCAGTTCCTCCATCACCCCCTCCAGCACCATGGCGAAGGCACCGGCGTCGGCGACGGCGCGCGCATCGGCCATGATTTTGGCATGTTCCTGCTGACTCTTGCCGCGCGCGCCATAGCCGCCCAGCGCATTCACCGCCTGCGGCGTCAGGCCGATATGCGCCATCACCGGAATGCCGCGCTGGCTAAGGAAACTGATCGTCTCCGCCATGGCCTGACCGCCTTCCAGCTTGACCGCCGCCGCGCCGGTTTCCGCCATGATGCGGCTCGCGCTGGCAAAGGCCTGCTGCGGGGAGGCTTCATAGCTGCCGAAAGGCATGTCGATGATGACGACACTATGATAGCTGCCACGCACCACCGCTGCGCCATGGGCGCACATCATGTCGAGCGTGACCGCCAGCGTCGAGGGCAGGCCATAGATCACCTGCCCCAGCGAATCACCCACCAGCAGCATGTCGCAATGTGGATCGAGCAACTGCGCCTGGCGCGCGGTATAGGCGGTCAGCATCACCAGCGGCTCGGTGGTCTTGCCGTCGAACTTGCGTCGCTGGATGGCGGGCACGGTCAGCCGCTTCATGGGGGCCGGGGTAGGCGTAGCGCGGCTGGTCGCCGTGTCGATCGTGAAGGTCGTGGACATGGAAGCGCTCTACCCCAGCGTCGCGCGCGGCGCAAACAGCCAGCGGTGGAGGAGCGGCATCGGCGTGCCGCTCCTCCGGGGTGAGCTTGTCGGAAAGTGAACTTGATCGTCCGACTGACCGTCAGGCGCTTCTCGACATGGATGGAATGGCCGCTTCTACCAGGGGTAGATCAGCCCATAATATTGATAGACGTTGCGGCCATAGCCATCGTCATAATCGGGCCGCTGTTCGGCGGCGTAGCGGGGCGCGTCGTCAAGAACCGATTTATCCAGTTCCACGACATAACCGCCCTGGGCGACATCATAGTCGAGCATCGACCAGGGCAGGGGATAATGATCTTCGCCAATGCCCAGAAAGCCGCCGAACGATAGGACGGCATAGCGCACTTGCCCACTCTTCTTGTCGACCATGAAATTGGAAATCTTGCCGAGCTTTTCGCCCTGCTTGTTATAGACCGCCGTGCCTTCGACCCGGTCCGATGCGATCAGGTCGCCGCGATTGTGCATAGCCAGTTCGGCCATCGTCGCTCTCCTCATTAAAATGTCGCTATACTCATGCAACCATGCGGCTGGGCTAGGGTTCCCTGTCTGACACAAAAGGAGCGAGACATGACAATCAATCGCAGTGGTTCGGCGGCCTGGAGCGGCGGCCTTAAAGATGGCAAAGGTAGCATTTCCACCCAAAGCGGCGCGCTGGACGCTCATCCCTATGGATTCGCCACGCGCTTTGAAGGCGTCAAGGGCAGCAACCCCGAAGAACTGATCGCGGCCGCCCACGCTTCCTGCTTCACCATGGCGCTGTCGCTGATACTGGGTGAAGCCGGGCTGACGGCGGACAAGATGGAAACCAACGCCGTCGTGACGCTGGAAAAGCAGGATGACGGTTTTGCCGTGACCGCCAGCCATCTGACGCTCAAGGCGACCATCCCCGGTACTGACGATGCGACTTTCCAGGAACTGGCGGGCAAGGCCAAGGCCAACTGCCCGATCTCCAAGCTGTTGAAGGCCGAGATCAGCCTGGATGCTGAACTGCTGAGCTGACGACCAATTACCTGGCGCGACGATGTTCGCGCCAGGCAATATACAGCCCGCTGGCGATGATGAGGCTTGCGCCGATCCAGGTGGTGATCATGGGCCAATCCTCGCCTATCGCGACGCCCAGCAGCGTGGTCCAGATGATTGCGCTATAATCCATCGGCAGCACCACCGACACCGGCCCCCAGCGCAGCGATGCGGTCAGGCAAAGCTGTGCGATCCCACCAACGCAGCCGATCAGCAGCAGCAATCCCCATGTCAGCGGATCATGGCCCTGCGCAAAGAAGGGCATGGCGATGCCCAGCGGGATCATCGACAGCGCCGTGAACCAGAACACGACCACGCCTGCATTCTCCGTGCGGCCGAGCGCGCGCAGCACCAGGCTGACGCTGGCGGTGACCAAGGCTCCGGCAATCGCGACCGCGACGCCCTGCATCGGGAAATGCCCGGCTTCGGGCCGGATCATCACCAGCACGCCGACAAAGCCGATCAGCACCGCGCTCCAGCGATGCACCCCGGTCGCCTCGCGCAGAATCAGCGCCGATAGGATCGTGCCGAAAATCGGCATGGTGAAGCCGATCGTGGCCGCCTCGGCAGGCAGCAGGAGGATGTAGGACAGGAAGTTGAGCAGCATGCCGGTCAGGCCGAGCAGCATCCGGCTGGCATGAACGCCGATCCGCTGCGTCCGCACCGCGCCCAGTCCACCGGACAGGGACAGCCAAGCGATCACGAAGGGCAGGGCAAGCGCCTGCCGGTAGAAGAGCGATTCGACGATATGGACGCCGCGCTGATCGACGATCCGCACTGTGATGAACATCGCCGACAGGCAGATCACGGCGGTCAGGCGCAGGCCGATGGCCAGGAGCGGGCGATGGGGGCGGGCGGCAAGGGTCACGCCCCCGCCTTAGCCCGGTCGCGCGATGACGCAACCGGGCTTGGTCAGGAAAGGCTTATGCCGCAGGCTTGCGGAATTTGAGCGTCATCCGGTCGCTTTCGCCGATGGCGAGATATTTGTCGCGATCGACCTCTTTCTGGCTAAGGCTGGGCGGCAGCGTCCAGACGCCCTTCGCCCAGTCGGCCGTGTCCTTGGGGTTGGCATTCACTTCCGAAGCCTCGACGAATTCAAAGCCTGCCTCCTGCGCAATCCGCTTGATGGTCGAGACTTTGAGATAGCCGCTGCTCTTTTCCAGCGCGCTGTCGCGCGCTTCGGGCAGGCGGTGATCGACCACGCCCAGCGTGCCGCCGGGCTTGAGCATCGCGAAGAAGGCCTTGAAGGTCGCCGCTTCATTGCCCGCCATCACCATATTATGCACGTTGCGGAAGGTCAGCACCGTGTCCACGCTGCCCGCCGGGATCGTGCCTGTTTCATCAGGATGGGCGACCAGCGTCACCTTGTCATAGACGGTCGGCTTGGCGGCCAGGAACGTCTTGTAGCCGTCCAGATAGCGACCGCTGGGCTGGAGCGCATAGAAACGCCCCTTGTCGCGCAGCAGCGGCGCGAGGATTTCGGAATACCAGCCACCACTGGGGCTATATTCCACCACGGTCTGGGCCGGGGTAACGCCGAAAAAGGCCAGCGTCTCGGCCGGATGGCGATATTGGTCGCGCGCGACATTGGCCGGGGTGCGGCTGGGCGCGGCGACGGCCGCCGCAATCGGGTCAGCGGCCTGATGCGCGGCATGATCGGCATGCTGGGCGGCCAGCGGCAGGAGGGGGAGGCAAAGGGCGGTTGCAACAAGTGCGGTACGGGCGAGACGGTTCATCGGGGATCCTCTCTTATAGGGAGAGGCTGATGTGCCGTCCGTCCGTGCCAAGCGCAAGGGGAATGGAAGGGAAAACCCCTCCAAACATCATAACTTACAGGCAGGCTTCCAGAAAGGGCTGGTCGAAGCCGAACATCCGCGCCTTGTCGAGCGTATAGGGACGCAGGCCCATCGAGCGATATTCGCCGACGATCTTCCCGCTGTCATCCTCGTCATGATATTCGAACTTGAACAATTCCTGGGTGACGATGACGTCGCCCTCCATGCCGATCACTTCGGTGACGTTGGTGATGCGGCGCGACCCGTCGCGCAGGCGCTTCACCTGGATGATCAGGTCGACCGAATCGGCGATTTGCTTGGAAATCGCTTCCTTGGGGATTTTGATGTCCCCCATCAGGATCATATTTTCCATACGGCCCAGGCACTCGCGC
The DNA here is from genome assembly GCF_000588875.1 of Sphingobium sp. Ant17. GTDB lineage: Bacteria > Pseudomonadota > Alphaproteobacteria > Sphingomonadales > Sphingomonadaceae > Sphingobium. The sequence continues at coordinate 77,799 of NZ_JEMV01000003.1, read as the reverse complement.
GGGCTGTTGGCGTGCAGCGTACACATGGAGCCGTCATGGCCGGTATTCATCGCCGCCAGCAGATCGAAACATTCCGCACCACGAATTTCGCCCAGAATGATGCGATCCGGCCGCATACGCAGGGCGTTCTTGACGAGATCGCCGATGGTGATGGCACCATTGCCTTCCAGGTTCGCCGGGCGGGTTTCGAGCGGCAGCCAGTGCGGCTGTTGCAAGCGCAATTCCGCCGCATCCTCGATTGTCAACACGCGCTCGCCCGGATCGATCATTTTCGACAGGGCATTGAGCATCGTTGTCTTGCCCGAACCGGTGCCGCCCGAAATGACGATGTTGAACCGGCACGCGCCCGCAATCTTGAGCGCGGTTGCCATTTTGGGGCTCATCGCGCCCCAATTGGCCAGCATGTCGAGCGTGATCGGCTTGGCGGAAAATTTACGGATCGAGATCGCCGTGCCCTTGAGGCTCAGCGGGGGCACGATCACGTTGACGCGACTGCCATCGGGAAGGCGGGCGTCGGCCAGCGGCGTGGTCTGATCGACGCGTCGGCCGACCTTGTTGACGATCCGCTGCGCAATCTGGAACAAATGCTCCTCATCGCGGAACTTGATCGGGGCGATGACCAACTTGCCCTTTTTTCGATATAGGTCTGGTCCGGGCCATTCACCATAATGTCGGTTATGTCCGGGTCGTTCAGCAATTCTTCGAGCGGGCCCAGGCCCAGCAATTCATCGACCAGCACCTTTTCCAACGCGAACTGCTCGCGCCGGTTGAGGGTAAGCTTCAGTTCGGCCAGCACTTCCATGATGATGGGACGGAATTCTTCCGCCAACTCATCCTTGGTCAGCGTCGCCGCCGCTTCGGGATCGACACGTTCCAGCAGGCGCGGCAGCACCTGTTCCTTGATCTTGTGGACGCTGGCCTCAAACCCTTGCGGCCCGGCGTCGGGCAGATGCTCGGCATTGGCGCGGTCGGACAGGCGCATCATCGCGTCCGCGTTGCGCTGCATCTGGCTGGTCGGCACGGATAGCGGATCGAACGTCTCGCCCGGCAGCGAGGCTATGTCGAGCGGCGGGAACTGTTCGCCGCCACGCGATTCCTCCTTTACGCTACCGCCCTGCATTGGTCGGGCGACGCCAAAGCCGGGCTTGATCGCGGCAGGTCCATTTTTCCGTCCAAAGGCGCTCATATATCTCCGCCAGCAATTCGTGACCGTCGCCGGCCTGATGGTGTCGGATAAGGTGAATAGATTGGAAACTTTGACAAATGGCTAATGGCGCATTGGGCAGACTGAGGTCGCGCGTCGATGGCGGCGATCCTGCGGCGAAAACAAAAAGGGGCGCCAATAGCGCCCCTCCTCATGCGGCTGGGCCAATGCCCGCCGCTCTATCGCTCAAGGATCAGCCCGCCTTTTCGGCCAGCACGGTCAGACCCTTTTCATTGACCTCGGCAAAGCCGCCCTGGACCGGGATGATTTCCGGCGTGGCGCCTGCCGACGCATAGATCTGGATGCTGCCGTCGCGCACGGTCGACATGAAGGGCGCATGGCCCTCCAGCACACCGAAGTCTCCATCGGTGCCCGGCACCACGACCTGCCACACGTCCGCCGCACGAACGAGCTTTTCGGGGGTCACAAGTTCAAAATGCAGTGCCATGTTTCCATCCTCTTGCCCTCTCCCGCCTTCGCGGGAGAGGCTACGAAGACTTGGCAGCTTGCTGCCTAGTCAAAGTCGGTGAGGGTCTTTCTGTCTTTCCGCTTATTGTCAGAAAGAGAGAAAGACCCTCACCCAACCTTCTCCCGCGAAGGCGGGAGAAGGCTAGATAGGTTCTGCTTACGCCGCTTCGGCAGCCAGCTTCTTGGCTTTCTCGACGGCTTCGTCGATGCCGCCGACCATGTAGAAGGCGTTTTCGGGCAGATGGTCATATTCGCCATCGACCACGGCCTTGAACGACTTCACCGTGTCTTCGATCTGCACGAACTTGCCGCTGATGCCGGTGAAGACTTCTGCGACATGGAAGGGCTGCGACAGGAACTTCTGGATCTTGCGCGCGCGAGCGACGGTCAGCTTATCCTCTTCCGACAGCTCGTCCATGCCCAGAATGGCGATGATGTCCTGCAGCGACTTATATTTCTGCAGGATCGACTGGACCGCGCGGGCGGTGTCATAATGTTCCTGGCCCACGGTGCGGGCGGTCAGCATGCGGCTGGTCGAATCGAGCGGATCGACCGCCGGGTAGATGCCCAATTCCGAAATCGCGCGGTTGAGGTTCGTGGTCGCATCAAGATGCGCGAACGAGGTGGCAGGCGCCGGATCGGTAAGATCGTCTGCGGGAACATAGACGGCCTGGATCGAGGTGATCGAGCCCTTGTTGGTCGAGGTGATGCGCTCCTGCAACTGGCCCATGTCGGTGGCCAGCGTCGGCTGATAGCCCACGGCCGAAGGAATACGGCCGAGCAGAGCGGACACTTCCGCGCCTGCCTGCGTAAAGCGGAAGATATTGTCGACGAAGAACAGCACGTCCTGATTTTCGACGTCGCGGAAATATTCGGCGATCGTCAGACCCGACAGGGCAACGCGGGCACGCGCGCCTGGAGGCTCGTTCATCTGGCCATAGACCAGCGCAACCTTGGAGCCTTCGCTGATCGCATTGCCATCGGCATCCTTGGCGATGACGCCTGCGTCGAGGAACTCATGGTAGAGATCGTTGCCCTCACGGGTCCGCTCACCCACGCCTGCGAACACCGACGTGCCGCCATGGCCCTTGGCGATGTTGTTGATCAGTTCCTGAATAAGAACCGTCTTGCCCACGCCCGCGCCGCCGAACAGGCCGATCTTGCCGCCCTTGGCATAAGGGGCGAGAAGGTCGATGACCTTGATGCCGGTGACCAGGATCGAGCTTTCGGTCGACTGATCGACGAAATCGGGGGCCTTGGCATGGATGGGCGAGCGCATTTCGGTCTGGACCGGGCCGCGTTCATCGATCGGTTCGCCAACGACGTTGAGGATGCGGCCGAGCGTGGCCGGGCGACGGGAACGCTGATCTGCGCGCCGGTGTCGGTGACTTCCTGGCCGCGGGTCAGACCCTCAGTGGAGTCCATCGCGATCGTGCGGACGGTGTTCTCGCCCAGATGCTGGGCGACTTCGAGCACCAGCCGCTGGCCGTTATTGCTGGTTTCCAGCGCCGAGAGGATGAACGGGAGCGCATCGGGGAAGGTCACGTCGACGACGGCGCCGATGACCTGCGAAATGCGGCCTACATTGTTGGTGGTTGCCATGACTGCTTCCTTGCGTGCGTGTACTTAGAGGGCTTCCGCGCCCGAGATGATTTCGACCAGCTCAGTGGTGATCGCGGCCTGGCGGCTGCGGTTATACTGGATGGTCAGTTTGTTGATCAGGTCGCCGGCGTTGCGCGTGGCATTGTCCATCGCATTCATCGACGCGCCCTGTTCGGATGCGTTGTTTTCCAGCAGCGCCTTGAACAGCTGGATCGCGATGTTGCGCGGCAGCAGGTCGTCCAGGATCGCTTCCTCGCTCGGCTCATATTCCACCGTCGCGCCGATGGCGTTGCGGTCGGCATCGGCCGGGATCTTGACGGGGATGATCTGCTGCTCGGTCGGGATTTGCGACAGGGCCGATTTGAAGCGCGAATAGAAGAGGTGCGCCATGTCGAACTTGCCGTCCAGATACATGGTGGTCAGCTCGTTCGCGATCGCCTGCGCCTGATCATAACCGGGCTGCTTGGCACCAGTAGTGTCGAACTGGGCGACAATGGCACCGGGGTAGAGGCGGTTGATCACCGGACGACCCTTGCGGCCGATCAGGTAGAATTTCACCGTCTTGCCCTGCTCGATCAGGCATCCGCCTTGACGCGGGCAGCCTTGACGATGTTCGCATTGAACGCGCCGGCGAGGCCACGGTCGGAGTTGGCGACGACCAGCAGATGCACTTCGTCCTTGCCGGTGCCGGCCAGCAGCGGGGAGGCACCTTCGCCCGATCCGCCCGCAATCTTCGACGCCAGGCTGGCGACCACGGCTTCCAGACGGCTGCTATAGGGACGCGCGGCCTCCGCTGCGGCCTGCGCCTTGCGCAGCTTCGCGGCGGCGACCATCTGCTTCGCCTTGGTGATCTTCTGGGTCGATTTGACCGACCCGATCCGGATCTTCAGTTCTTTCAGACTTGCCATTTCACGTCAGTCCATCAGCGAGTTCGGTCATATCGACTGGCGCAGCGAGCCAGTCCTCGTAGCTCTTGAACACCGCGCGCGTATAGGGTTGCGCGTGATGCATCTCGAACGCTGCCTTGTCCGCCCAGCGCTCGTAGATGAAGATCGTCGGTGACCCGTCAGCAGCCGGATGGGGATCGAAACGCTCGCACCCCGTTTCCAACCGAGTCTCGGCAACGATCGAGCCTACCGCCCGACAGGCTTCATCGAAGCAGTCGGGCTTGAGGCTGACCTTGGCGAGATAGGCCAAAGCCATTAAGCGAACGTCTTTCCGAAGCTGTCGAGTGCGGCCTTGAGCTTGCTCTTGGCTTCGTCGCCCAGATCCTTGGTATCGCGGATCATGCCCAGCACATCTGCATGGTCATGGCGCAGATAACCCAGCATCATCTCTTCGTAGCGGTTCACGTCGCTGACGGCGATGCCGTCGAGATAGCCGTTGGTGCCAGCGAAGATCGACGCGGTCTGCTCTTCGAAGGGCAGAGGCGAGAATTGCGCCTGCTTGAGCAACTCGGTCAGGCGCGCACCACGGTTCAGGAGCTTCTGCGTCGACGCGTCGAGGTCCGAACCGAACTGGGCGAAGGCCGCCATTTCGCGATATTGCGCCAGCTCCAGCTTGATCGAGCCGGACACCTTCTTCATCGCCTTGGTCTGCGCGGCGGAACCGACGCGCGACACCGACAGGCCGACGTTGATGGCCGGACGGATGCCCTGGTAGAAGAGGTTGGTTTCGAGGAAGATCTGGCCATCGGTGATCGAAATCACGTTGGTCGGGATATAGGCCGACACGTCGCCCGCCTGGGTTTCGATGATCGGCAGTGCGGTCAGCGAACCCGAGCCATTGTCGCTGTTCATCTTGGCCGCGCGCTCAAGCAGGCGGCTGTGCAGATAGAAAACGTCGCCGGGATAGGCTTCGCGGCCCGGAGGACGACGCAGCAGCAGCGACATCTGGCGATAGGCCACGGCCTGCTTGGACAGATCGTCATAGACGATGACGGCGTGCATGCCATTGTCGCGGAAATATTCGCCCATGGTCACGCCGGTGTAAGGCGCGAGATACTGCAGCGGGGCGGGCTCGGAAGCGGTCGCGGCGACGACGATCGAATATTCCATCGCGCCATTTTCTTCGAGCTGCTTGACGATCTGCGCCACGGTCGAGCGCTTCTGGCCGATCGCGACATAGATGCAATAGAGCTTCTTGCTCTCATCATCGCCCGCATTCGCGGTCTTCTGGTTGATGAAGGTATCGATCGCGACGGCGGTCTTGCCGGTCTGGCGATCGCCGATGATTAGTTCGCGCTGGCCACGGCCGACGGGGACGAGCGTATCGATCGCCTTGAGGCCGGTCTGTACGGGCTCATGGACCGAGGTGCGCGGGATGATGCCGGGTGCCTTGCGCTCGACGCGCATGCGCTGGTCGGACACGATCGGACCCTTGCCGTCGATGGGGTTGCCCAGGCCGTCCACGACGCGACCCAGCAGGCCCTTGCCGACGGGCACGTCGACGATGGTGCCGGTGCGCTTGACGGTGTCGCCTTCCTTGATCGCGCTGTCGGACCCGAAGATCACGACGCGACATTGTCGGCTTCCAGGTTCAGCGCCATGCCCTGAATCCCGTTGGCGAATTCGACCATTTCGCCCGCCTGGACGTTGTCGAGGCCATGGACGCGGGCGATGCCGTCACCCACGGTCAGAACGGAACCGACTTCGCTGACCTGCGCTTCGGTGCCGAAGTTGGCGATCTGGTCCTTGATGACCTTCGAAATTTCTGCGGCGTTGATATCCATGTTCAGCCTTTCATCGCCATAGCGAGACTATTCAAACGGGTACGAATGGAGCTGTCGATCATCTGGCTGCCGATCTTGACGACCAGCCCGCCCAGGATCGCGGGGTCCGTCTTGGCATCGACGGCGACGGTGCGGCCGACGCGGGCGCGCAAATTCTGTGCCAGCGCGGCAATCTGCTGCGCGTCGAGCGGATGCGCGCTCGTCACTTCGGCGCGGGCCTCGCCCTTGTGATTCGACAATAGCGTTTCATAGGTGCGGATGACCGCGCCCAATTGGCCCAGGCGACGATTCTGTGCGAGCACGCCCAGAAATTTCGTCGTCAGCGGATCGATGCCCATGGCGGATGCCACGGCCGCGATCGTCTTGCCCGATGCGTCCCGGCTCAGCACGGGGCTGTTGATAAGGCCCTTGAAATCAGGGGATTGGGCGATAGCCGCCTTCAACCCGGACAGGCTTTGCGCCACCGTGTCGAGCGCGTTCGCGTCGCGGGCCAGATCGAACAGGGCCACCGCGTAGCGGCCGCTGAGGCTGGCCTGTATGCCGCCATTAGTCTCCACGCGCTTGCCGTCCTCCGTTGACTTCCCTGGCAGGTGATTTGCCGGTCATGCAAAAAGAGAGGGGAGCAGTTACGCCCGTCCCCCTTGTTGTCGGGCCGGTTAGCAGCGCGATTATGACTATGCAAGTCATGGTGCGCGATTCCATCATTAGTCGGAAGGGCGCGCCATTTGCCTGAGTTTTTATTGCGCGCGCAAATCGGCTATTCGGCGGCGTCCGCAGGCGCAAGCCGTCCCTTCTGGCAATGATAGACGATCCGCTCATTGGGCTGCGTGGGCAACAGCGCAGTCAGGTCCGATTGCAGCGTGGCGATGCGCGCCAGCGCCTCCGGCTCGGCGCTACATCCAGGGAAAGGCGTGTCGCCCAGCAGCGCGCGCGCCTTGGTCATGCTGTCCATGTCGGGCAGCCAGCGCTGGACGCGCAGCGTGCCGCTGGCCGGATCGAACGCGCTCATGGTGACGAAATTGCCTTGTGCCGGGACGCTGGCGCGCTGCCATTTGGTCCCACTCGCGACATATTGCGTGTTGCCATCGACGCAGCCGCCCTCGGCCCAATTAAACCCGATATCATTGGGTTGCGACACGGTCAGGCGGCTGCGTTGCAGGTCGACCCGGCAGATATTGTCCCCGGCCCAGGCATAGGCGCCATTGCCGGTGATGCTCTTGTCTTGGGGTAGGGCGGTTCGTTCTTCGATCGTGTCGAAACTCGGCTTGAACACGAACAGGGCCAGCGCGGCGAACAGCAACGCCCCGCCGCCGCCAATGCCCCATATGGCGGGCTTTTCCTTACCCTGGCTGTAGAATAGCCCGCCTGCGCCCAACCCCAATACCGCCAGCGCCAGCAACACGGCCGCGCCCGCCATGGCATTTTCGCGCGCGGTGATGACATCGCGCTCGGCGGCATCGCGCGCGCGCATCATCGCCTGATCGCGCGCATCGGCGCTGGCTCGGTTCTTCTGCTCGCTCGCCTGCGATTCGCGCTGGGTGATGGAGGCCTCGGCGGCATCCGCTTCCGCCATCGACCGGCACGGGGACGACGGTGCGCAGTGATGCGACACCCGCTTGCCGCAGGAAGGAGGCGATCTCGCGCCACGACACGGCAAAGCCGAATTCGGCGTCGTTGCCGTCCGAAATCGACCCGAAACTATTGACCCCCAGCACCCGGCCGCAATCGTCCACCAGCGGCCCGCCGCTATTGCCCGCTGCCAGCGGCGCGGTGTGCAGCACCGTCTCGAAGCTCTGGCTCGCGCGCTCCGACGACACATTGCCGCTGGTCTTCACCGTGGCCAGCGGTTCGACCATCTGTTTGAGGCCCAGCCCCTGCGCACGATCCACCGTGCCGGGATAGCCGATCGCGGTGACATGCTGCCCGTCCGATATCGCCCCGGCATAGAAAGTGCTGACCGGCAGGCTGCCTTCTTCGAGCTGGATGAGCGCCAGATCGTTGCCCGGCGAAAAGGCGATGATGCGCCCGCCATAGGTCTTGGTGCCCTCCGACGGGATCACGCCGATGACGAGATTCTTCTCTTCGCGCGCCAGTTCGACGACATGGGCGTTGGTCAATATCTTGTCGGGCGCGACCGCCAGGCCGCTGCCATGGCCGACGAAATAGGCCTCGCTGCCATCGGTTGCGACCAGCACCACCCGCACCACCCCGCGCGCCGCCGCAGCGATATCCTGCTGTTCGGCATGGGACGTTGCTGGCGCAAACAGCGCGATCAGCAGGGCGAAGCGGCGGAGGAGGGCGATCATGAGCGGGCATACATATTGGATGGCGGGCGTGGCGCAATCGGGAAATGCCGCAATGTTTTGAAAGCAAGACAAGGGAAGCATGGCCAAACGCCAGCGACTATTCCATAGGCATGACCCTGATGACCGCCCTTGCCGACCCGATGCCTGACGACGCGACCTGCTGGGCCGCCTTCGTTGCGCGCGACCGCACCATGGACGACCGCTTCGTCGGCTGCGTCGCCACCACCGGCATCTATTGCAAGCCAAGCTGCGCCGCCCGCCATCCCAAACGCGAAAATATGCGCTTCCTGCCCGATCCGGCAGCCGCGCGCGCAGCGGGCTTTCGCGCCTGCCTGCGCTGCCGCCCGGACGAGGTGGGCCGCGACCGAATCGCCGTCGCGGCGGCGCGGGCATTGATCGAGGCGGCGGAGGACGCCCCCCGGCTGGATGCGATCGCCGCCCATGTCGGCTATGCCCCGCATCATTTCCACCGCCTGTTCAAGCGCGAGACGGGCCTCACCCCCGCCGCCTATGCTCGCGCCCTGCGCGCCGACCGATTGAAGGCTGCGCTGGACGTGCCCGGCAGCGTGACGAGCGCCATCTATGCGGCGGGCTATAATGCGCCCAGCCGCGCCTATGCCGACGCCGACCGCCATCTGGGCATGACGCCCAGCGCCTGGAAGGATGGCGGGCGCGGGGCGCTTGTCCGCTGGCGCACGATCGACAGCAGCCTGGGGCCGCTTTTGGTCGCGGCGACCGCGCGTGGCCTGTGCCGTATCAGCTTCGGCGAGGGCGAGCCGGAACTGCGCGCGCGCTTCCCCAACGCCGATCTTCAGCCTGCCGACGCGGCGCTCGACCAATTGGCGCAGGCCGTCGTGGCGCTGGTCGATCATGCCGGCGAAACCCCCGATTTGCCGATCGACGTGTGCGGCACCGCTTTTCAGCAGGCCGTCTGGGCGGCCCTGCGCGCCATCCCGCCGGGCGAAACGCGCAGCTATAGCGAGGTCGCGGCCTCGATCGGTCGCCCCCAAGCCGTCCGCGCGGCGGGCAGCGCCTGTGGCGACAATGTTCTGGCAGTCCTCATCCCCTGCCACCGCGTCCTGCGCAGCGACGGGACGCCGGGCGGCTATGCCTGGGGGCTGGATCGCAAGCAGGCGCTGCTTGCCCGCGAAAAGGGCGAGTAGCGGATTGATTGGGTCTTTCCAACGTCATATCGCTCGGCCACTCTGGCGACGGGTTTGGATATGGGGGGTTTGATGCGATTCTGGATGAAAGCCCTGGCTGCGCTGATGCTCGCGCTGCCCGGCGTCGCACAGGCGAACTGGTGGCAGGCCAGGACCGACCATTTCACTGTTTATAGCGAGGGCAAGGACAGGACGCTGCATGACTTTGCCGAGCGGCTGGAGAAGTTCGATTTTCTGTTGCGCCGCCTCTATAATGTGACGGACGCCCAGCAGGGCAGCACGGTCAAAGTCTATCTATTGTCCAACGATCGCAAGGTGCAGGATCTCGCGGACAATCGCAATCTGAAGGGCTTTTACACCACGTCCAACCGCAATGCCTATGCCTTCCTCTCCCGTGAAGCCAAGAACGGTCAGTTCGGTATCGGGGCGGAGGAAATTCTTTTCCATGAATATGCCCATCATTTCATGCTCCATCATTTCCCGGCGGCTTACCCGGCCTGGTTCGTGGAGGGGTTCGCCGAATTTTTCTCGGTCGTGAAATTTCCGAAGGACGGGTCAATTCAGTTCGGCCATATTCCAATGGCGCGGGTGCCGGGATTGGTGCTGGGCCAACCCTATCCGCTCAAAGATCTGCTGGCGCGCGACACCAAGGGTTTGAGCCAGCGCGATGGCGACCGCTATTATGGCACGGCCTGGCTGCTCACCCATTATTATTTCCAGCATAAATCGAACCGCGCAGACGAAATAAGGCGCTATCTTACGGGCGTCGCAGAAGGCGCGCCGGACATGGACGTGGCCGACTATTTCGAAGGTGGGCTGGAGGGTCTGGAAAAGGACGTGAAGGCCTATATGCGGAAGAAGCATTTTATCAGCGTGCTGACGCCCAAGGAATTGGCGATCGGGGCGATCACGCTCGATCCCGTCGATCCGGCTCAGGCCGCGTTGATGGAGGAGGAACTGCGGCTCACCCATCGCCCCAAGACCGAAGACCTGCCCGACATCGTCGCCGCCATCCGCACCATCGCCGCCCAATATCCCGACAACGCCTATGCGCTGGCTTTATTGGCCGAAGCGGAATGGAAGGCCGAGGATAAGGACGCCGCGCTCGCCGCTGCCGACCGTGCCATCGCCGTCGATCCGCAATCCTCGCGCGGCTATGCCGTCCGAGCGGAAGTGCTGTTGGAACGCGCGAACGATAGCGACAAGCCGGAGGACTGGAAGGCCGCGCTGACATCGATCGTCCGCGCCAACCGCGCCGATACAGAAGACCCGGTCCCGCTGGCGCTCTTCTATCGCTATCATGCGATGCGGGGCGGCAAAATGCCTGACCTGGGCTATGATGGTCTCTACAAAGCCTTCAGCCTGTTACCGCAAAACCCCAATTACCGCTTCAATTTCGCCAATGCCATGGCGATTCGCGGTGACTTTGCCGCTGCCTCGACCCTGCTCGACCCGATCGCTTACTCGCCCCATGGTTCGGGAATGCGCGACAGTGCGATCCGGCTCAAGGCTCAGTTCGACGCGCAGGCGGCGAAAATGCCGAAGGGCGCGGCGAAGGCGCAAAGTCCTGCACCCGCATCATAACGGCGGCGCGCTGCGCGTCGGTCAGGCTGCGCCAATGGACGATCTCGTCGATCGTCCGCCCGCAACCGGTGCAGGTCGTGCGCGCGGCATCGAGCGCGCACAAATTACGGCAGGGTGTCTCCATCACATGAAACTATAGGGGTCGACGTCCACCGCCACCCGCGTCCCTGATTTCCACACAATGTTACTCAGCCATTCGCGGATCGCGGATTGGATATCCACTTGCCGCGTGGCGTGGATCAGCAACCGGTGCCGATGCCGCCCGCGCAAGACCGACAGCGGAGGCGGGGCCGGGCCATAGACTCGCATCCCGTCGATCACTGGCGCGGATTTGCCGATCAGCCGGGCCACCTGCGCGGCCTCGTCCGCATCCTCGCTCGAAATGATGATCGCGGCAAAGCGGCCGAAGGGCGGGGCGTTGGCCCGCCGCCGATGCTCGGTTTCCACCGCATAGAATCGCTCGGTGTCGCCATCGATCAGCGCCTGAATGACCTCGCTGCCGGGCATCCGCGTCTGGATGAACACCCGCCCCGGCTTGGCCCCACGCCCCGCGCGCCCGGCGACCTGGACGATCTGCTGGAAGGTCCGTTCGGCCGCGCGCAGGTCGCCCCCCTCCAGCCCCAGATCGGCGTCGATCACCCCCACCAGCGTCAGGTTCGGAAAATGATAGCCTTTGGTGACCAACTGCGTGCCGACGATGATGTCGATGTCGCCCGCCTCCACCGACTTGACGAAATCCGCCGCCTTGGCCGGTGAAAACAGCGTGTCCGACGTGGCGATGGCAATCCGCGCCAGCGGCCACAGCGCCTTCACCTCGTCCGCGATTCGCTCGACCCCCGGCCCGCAGGCGACCAGGCTGTCCTCCTCTTTGCAGTCCGGGCAGAAGCGCGGCGCGGGCACGACATGGCCGCAATGATGGCAGGCCAGCCGATGCGACAGCCGATGCTCGACCATCCAGGCGGTGCAATTGGGGCATTGGAAGCGATAGCCGCAATGGCGGCACAGCGTTAGCGGCGCATAGCCGCGCCGGTTGAGGAACAGCAAGCTCTGCTCGCCCTTTGCCATCGTCTCGTCGATCGCCTTGACCAGCGGCGGCGCGATCCAGCGCCCGCGTTCGGGCGGATCGGTCAGCAGGTTGACGCCTTCGATATGCGGCATCTCCGCCCCGCCATAGCGCGACGGCAATTTGATCTCGACATAGCGGCCCAGTTCCACCTGATGCCGCGTCTCGATCGCGGGGGTGGCGGACGCCAGGATGACGGGGAATTTCTCAATGAGGCCGCGCATCACCGCCACGTCACGCGCATGATAATGGACGCCATCCTCCTGCTTGAAGCTGGCCTCATGCGCTTCATCGACGACGATGAGGCCAAGGTTGGGATAGGGCAGGAACAGCGCCGACCGCGCCCCCACCACCACCTGCGCTTCGCCCGCCGCAATGGCCCGCCACGCCCGCCGCCGCTCGGTCTGGCGCAGCCCGCTATGCCAATTCACCGGCACCGTGCCGAACCGCTTTTCGAACCGCTCCAGAAACGGCTCGGTCAGCGCAATTTCGGGCAGCAGCACCAATACCTGCCGCCCCGCGCGCATGGCCGCCGCGATCGCCTCGAAATACACCTCGGTCTTGCCCGACCCGGTGACCCCATCGAGCAGGAAGGGGGCAAAATCCTGCGCCCGCACCGCATCGGCCATGGTGGTCGCCGCCGTCTTTTGAGCGTCCGACAAGGCCGGCGGCGCATGATCGGGATCGGGCAGGGGGAAGGGCGTATCGACGCTCACCTCGACCGGCTCGAACACATCCTGTTTGATGAGACCACGGATCACCGCATCGCTGACCCCGCCGATCATCGCCAGTTCGCGCACCAGCCCTTGCCGCTCGCCGATCCGCTCCAGCGCTTGTGCGCGCTGCTCGGTCATTCGTTCGGGCACCGTCCCGGTCGCCTTATATTCGATGACGGTACGCGTCCCCTCCAGCGCCGCCATCGACGCCAGCGCCATCCGCAGCACGGCGGCGGGAGGGCTGAGATAATAATCCGCCGTCCATTCGATCAGGCGGCGCAGTGGCGCGGGCAGGGGCGGCGCATCGACCAGTTCAAGCAAGTTGCGCAGTCGGTTGTCGCCCACGCTCTCCACATCGGGAAAGCTCTCCTCCTCCCACACCACGCCCACCAGCTGGCGCGGCCCCAGCGGCGCGACGACGATGCTGCCGGGTTTCACGCTCATCCCATGCGGCACGCGATAGTCGAGCGGCCCCAGGGCGGCATTGAGCAGGAGGACACGGGCGCGGGACATAAGACCGTCCTTAGCCCCTCCCGCCCGCCACGCAAATGCCGCGCGTCAGATGCGCCAGCTCAGCGTCAGCCACGGCACATGCGATACGACATCGGGCCGTCCATCCCGAAAACTCTGCTGCCGCATGTATAGAAGCTGCGCATCGACCCCCTTGGCGATCGGATGGCGCAGGCCGATTTGGTGGCGCATCGTCGCCAGGCCGGTCTTGTCGTTGGGCCGTCCGCGATTGAGGTGGAAGAAGATTTCGGTCGCAGCAACCATCGTCCATTGCTTGGCCGCATCGATCGGAACGCTCGCCTGCAGCCGCTGGCGCAGCCGCCACACTGGCGCGTCGACCGTGTCGAAGAAACGCTGTTCCATCCGGGTGCGGCTCTGCCAGATGCCCTTGGTCAGCGTCACTTGCTGGAACAATCGTAGCTCTTCGTCCGCCTCGCTCTTGAGATAGGCAAAGCCCCCGCCCAGTTGCACGGCCGGGGCGATACGGTGGTCGATGGCGATGCGGCTGAGAAACTGCTCGCCGCCGCTTCGGCCGTCCGACCGCGCGCGCTGGCTCGAATCGATCGTGATGATGTCCGCCGGCCCCGCCTTGATCGTCACCATCTCGGTCAACCACGCCTGGCTTTCTTCTGTCGCCGCATGAACGGGCAGGGGCATGGCCAGCACCGACACGGCAATGATCAGTCGGCACAGCATCATGGCATATCCTTTGGCGGGGTGTCCGCGCCTTATGCATGTTGCCGCTTTGTTGCAATTGCCGCCCTGCGCCGCCGACGATGGCGAAACCGGCGGCCAGCGGCTAAAGGGGACCGACTCATTCATCCCCGGAGCGCTAGACCCATGAAATTCTTCGTCGACACCGCCGACACCGCCGACATTCGCGATCTCGCCGCCACTGGCCTGCTCGACGGCGTGACCACCAACCCGTCGTTGATCCACAAGTCGGGCCGCGCCTTCCTCGAAGTGGTCGAGGAAATTTGCGGCCTGGTCGACGGCCCCGTCTCCGCCGAAGTCGTCGCGCTCGACCATGAGACGATGATGAAAGAGGCCGAAGTTCTGCGCAAGATCGCCGACAATGTCTGCATCAAGGTGCCGCTGACCATCGATGGCCTCAAGACCTGCAAGGCGCTGACCGACGAGGGTACGCTCGTCAACGTCACGCTCTGCTTCTCCGCCAATCAGGCTTTGCTCGCGGCGAAGGCCGGCGCATCCTTCATCTCGCCCTTCGTCGGCCGCCATGACGATAATGGCTTCGACGGCATGGCGCTGATCCAGGACATTCGCCTGATCTACGACAATTATGGTTTCGACACCGAAATTCTGGTCGCCAGCGTCCGCCACCCCATCCATGTGCTGGAAAGCGCCCGGATCGGCGCCGACGTCATGACCGCGCCGCCCGCCGTCATCCGCATGCTGTCCAAGCATGTGCTGACCGACAAGGGGCTCGAAGGCTTCGCTGCGGACTGGGCCAAGACTGGCCAGTCCATCCTGTAATCTGCAAAGGCGGGATGGCTCAGGCTGTCCCGCCAGCGCCGCTGTTGGGTGGATGGTGACCCCGGCGTGACTCGAACACGCAACATCCCGCTTAGAAGGCGGGTGCTCTATCCAGTTGAGCTACGGGGCCTTGGGCAGGCTCGATAGCGACGCTGGGGACAGCTTGCAATCACCCGACTGTGCGATATGCAGGGCGTGATGAGCGACGGGGCGGTTCAAAGGGTCGATGCAGGCGCGCTGGGTGCGCGGCCGCTACGCTATTATGATTTCGTGATGGCGGCCTTCGTCGCGATCCTGCTGCTTTCCAACCTGATCGGCGCAGCCAAATTATCGACGCTGGGCGGCGTCACCTTTGGCGCTGGTATCCTCTTCTTCCCGCTCGGCTATGTGATCGGCGACGTGCTGACCGAAGTCTATGGCTATGCCCGCGCGCGCCGCTGCGTCTGGGCGGGCTTTGCCGCGATGCTGTTCATGGCCTTGATGAGCTGGGTCGTGGTCGTGCTGCCCCCGGCCGAAGGCTGGGCGGGGCAGGAAGCCTATGAAGCCGTGTTCGGCAGCACCTGGCGCATCGTCTTCGCTTCGCTCACGGCCTTCTGGGCAGGGGAACTCGCCAACAGCTTCGTCCTCGCCCGCATGAAGCTGCTGACCCAGGGCAAGCATCTGTGGATGCGCACGATCGGCTCGACCATCGTGGGGCAGGGGGTGGACAGCCTGCTCTTCTACCCGCTCGCCTTCTACGGAAACTGGACCGATGCGCAGGTGCTGACCGTCATGGTCACCAACTGGGCGATGAAGGTCGGCTGGGAAGCGTTGCTCACCCCCGTCACCTACATCGTCGTCAACGCGCTCAAGCGGCGCGAAGGGCTGGACGTTTACGACGCAGGCACCAACTTCACCCCGTTCCGCACCCGGCTCTGATTTCTTT
Source organism: Sphingobium sp. Ant17 (assembly GCF_000588875.1). Classification (GTDB taxonomy): domain Bacteria; phylum Pseudomonadota; class Alphaproteobacteria; order Sphingomonadales; family Sphingomonadaceae; genus Sphingobium. The sequence continues at coordinate 62,033 of NZ_JEMV01000003.1, read as the reverse complement.
CACCCCGCGACCATGAGATAAGACCCTGTTTACCCTCCCGGTCGCATGAGGGGGCATGAGCAGGCAGTCGCATCGGCATTTCGACCAATCGAACATCGAAGGAGGCGTCGCCTCCATTTCTTACGACCATCTCGTCGCCGAACTGGCGCTGGCGCAGCGCCGGTTCGAGGCGACCTTTCACCATGCGCCGGTGGGCATCGCCCATGCGGGCCTGGATGGCCACTTTCTGCTGGTGAACCCCCGATTCTGCGAAATCAGCGGGCATGATGCCGATACGCTATTGCAGGTCGGTTTCCAGCGGATCACCCATCCCGACGATCTCGATACCGACGAAGCGTTGCTGGCGCGTCTCCATGCCGGCGAGATACCGCGTTACACCCTGGAAAAACGCTACATCCGCGCGGATGGCGGTATCGTCTGGGTCAACCTGACCGTGTCGATGGTGCGCGACGCAGCGGGGCAGCCCGAACTGTTCGTCGCAGTGATCGAGGATCTGTCCGACCTGCGCCGTGCCAGTTTCGAAGCCGTGCATGATCCGCTGACCGGCCTGCTCAACCGGCGGGGGCTGGCGAACCGCGCTGACGCCATTCTGGCTGATGCCGCGCACACCGGTCAGCCGGTCAGCCTCATCTTCCTCGATCTCGACGGGTTCAAGCAATTGAACGACAGCCGCGGCCATGCGGCGGGCGACGCTTGCCTTGCCGACGTGGCGCGGCTGCTGATGGATCATACAGGTGCCATCGATGCCGTCGCGCGGGTGGGTGGCGACGAATTTCTGCTCCTGCTGCCCATGCGCGATGCGCCGACAGCGGCAGCGCTGGGCGATGCATTGCGCCATGCTCTGACTGCGCGCTGCGGCGGGATCAGCGGCTCGTTCGGGCTGGTGACCGCGAGCGGGGCGCATGACCTTGAAGCGCTGATCGACTGTGCCGACACGGCCATGCTTGCAGCCAAGCGCGGCGGCCGCAATCAGCTTAGGGTCGGCGATCTTCCCGGCCCGGATAGTGTGCCGCCACGAAATAAAGCCCGTCGGGCGGCGCGTTGAGCCCCAGCGCGGCGCGGTCCTTCGCATCGAGCGCCGCGCGCAGATCATCCGCAGACCAGCGTCCCAGGCCCACCAGCGCTAGGCACCCGACCATCGACCGCACCTGATGATGCAGGAAGGAGCGCGCGCTCGCATGAATGGCGACGCGCTCGCCGTCCCGCTCCACATGAAGCCGGTCGAGCGTCTTGACCGGGCTGGCCGACTGGCAATGGGCCGACCGAAACGTCGTGAAATCATGCAGCCCCACCAGCAACTGCGCCGCCGCCTGCATTGCGTCGGCGTCCAGCGGCTGCGCTACTTGCCAGGCCAGCCCCCGTTCGACCGTCAGCGGCGCGCGGCGATTGACGATGCGATAGACATAGGATCGACCAAGGCAGGCAAAGCGCGCATGCCAATCATTGGGCACGACCTCGCACGCCAATATCGCCACCGGATGCGGCCGCATCAGCGCGTTGATCCCCTCCATCAGCCGGAACGGGGTGATCGTCTTGGCCACATCGGCATGCGCCCGCATCGCCAGCCCGTGAACGCCCGCGTCGGTTCGTCCGGCGGCATGCACCGCCACCTGCTCCCCGGTCATCGCATGAATGGCATCTTCGATTGCCTGCTGCACGCTTGGCCCATGGCTCTGCCGCTGCCACCCCATGAAGGGCCGCCCGTCAAATTCGACCGTGAACGCGAAGCGGGTCAGGCCCGTCTCCGGGTCATCCATCCACCCGGCTCCCCGTCGGCATGTCGAACCCGCGCAGCAAGTCGTCCGGCGTCATCGCCGCCTTGCCCGCGCGCTGGATCAGCGTCGGGCGGATCGCGCCATGGCCGCAGCCGATCAGCAGCGCATCGTCCAGCATCGCGCCCGCTGCACCATCCTCATGCTCGACATGCGCCGCCAATATGCGGAACCGCTCCCCGCCATATTCGAAAAAGGCGCCGGGGAAGGGATTGAAGGCGCGAACTTGTCGCTCGACCTGAATCGCCGAGCGCGTGAAATCGATCCGCGCTTCGGCCTTGTCGATCTTGGCGGCATAGGTCACGCCTTCGTCCGGTTGCGCCATGGCCGGGTGCAGCGTGATGTCGTCCAGCACCTCCACCATCAGCGCCGCGCCCCCCACTGCCAGTTCGTCGGTCAGTGCGCCTGCCGTCTTGCCCTCCACGGGCGTCACATATTTGGCCCGCATCGGCCCGGTGTCGAGACCCGCTTCCATATCCATGATGGTGACGCCGGTGACATTGTCGCCCGCCAATACCGCCCGCTGAATCGGTGCTGCCCCGCGCCAGCGCGGCAACAGCGACGCATGGATATTCATGCAGCCGTGGCTTGGCGCAGCGAGAATCGCGCGCGGCAGGATCAAGCCATAGGCCGCCACCACCGCGACATCGGCGTCGAGCGCCACAAAGGCGGCCTGCACCTCCGGGTCTTTCAGCGACACGGGCGTCCGCACCTCTATCCCGAGCGCTTCGGCCCGTTGGTGGACGGGGGAGGGCCGCAATGCCTTGCCGCGTCCGGCGGGGCGGGGCGGCTGGCTATAGACCGCCATGATCTGATGCCCCGCCGCCATCAGCGCGTCGAGTGCGGGAACCGCGAATTCGGGAGTGCCCATATAAATGATACGCATAGCAATTGCTCAAAGCTCTTGTCGGGACGGGTTGCAACCCCTTATCTCACAGCATGGCCTCTCCCGAAATCGAAGCGTTGACCCAGGCGCTCTCCCGCCTGCCCGGCCTTGGGCCGCGCTCGGCGCGCCGCGCGGTGCTGCACCTCATCAAGAAGCGCGAGGTGGCGATGGCCCCGCTATTGCGCGCGCTGGAGGCGGTGAACGAGCGGCTCGTCACCTGCCATGTCTGCGGCAATGTCGACACGGTCGATCCCTGCGGCATCTGCAAGGATGCGCGCCGCGATCCACGCGCGCTCTGCGTGGTGGAGGATGTTGCGGATCTATGGGCGCTCGATAAGTCGCGGCTTTTCCCCGGCCGCTTCCATGTGCTGGGCGGGCGGCTGTCCGCGCTCGAAGGCATCCGGCCGGAGGACTTGACCATCGACGCGCTGGTCACCCGGCTGGAACAGGGCGGGGTGGACGAGGTCGTTCTCGCCATGAACGCCACGCTCGAAGGCCAGACGACCGCCCATTATCTCGCCGAACGGCTCGAACGCTTCCCCATTCGGCTGACCCAACTGGCCCATGGCGTGCCCGTCGGCGGCGAACTCGACTATCTCGACGAAGGCACGCTCGCCAGGCACTCCGCGCCAGAAGGCCGGTGGGGTAGGGGGCAACCGCGCAAGTCTCACCGCAATAGCTGGCCTATCCCGCCAGTCCTGCTATGCGCAGGCCATGCAAAATATGCACAACCTTGCCGGTATCATCGACGTCGATGGCGAAACCTATGAATGGGAACTCCGCCGCGAACCCCAATGGAGCGACATTGACGGGTGGAAAGGCATGGCCATCGCCTTGCAGCAGAAAGACACGCAACGCGGCGCGCTCCTCGAATTTCCGCCGCCCAAGCGCCTGCTGAAAGGCCTGCAACGTGGCCGTCTCCAGATCAACGACGCCATCATCGCCCGCGGCATCCGCGCCGCGCTGGAAGCCGGCTGGGAACCCACCTCCCGCGGCAAACCCATGGTGTTCACCGTCGACGCGGAAGGTAATTAAAGGAGTGAGGCGCTCTGCCCTCTTAGCCCTCTCCCGTTTTTCACGGGAGAGGGTTGGGTGAGGGTCTGCCTTCCTGTTCGGCCCCCCTGCGAAAGCCGCTAGCTGTCCCAGCCCACCGTTTCCGCTAGACCGACCCAGAGAACCATAGGAAGGATGCCCCGATGATCGACCTGACCCGCACCCATCATAAGGGCATTGCCGTTGCCGATATCGACCGCGCGGTCGCGGACTATGGCGCGGCGCTCGGGCTTACCTTCGCACCCGTCCGCGATTTCGACCCGCTGCCTTTTTGGACGCCGGAAGACGGCCTGCGCGACCTCCGCGTGCGCGCCACCTACTCGCTGGGCGGCCCGATCCACATCGAACTGGTGCAGGGACAGGGGCCTTTCTATGACCCCGCCAGCGCCGAAACGGCCCGTCATATCGGCGTCTGGGTCGATGACCTGCCCGCCGAAACCGCACGGCTGGTCGATCTGGGCTGGACCGTGCGCGCCGCCAATGCCGCGCCAGAGGAGGGCTATGGCCTCATCGCCTATCTCGCTTCGCCCGACGGCGCGCTGCTGGTCGAACTGATCTCCAATGCGCTCAAGCCCGCGATCGATGAATGGCTGGGCGAATAGCCGTCGTCGTCTCGCCGCCCGGCTTGAAATTCCGCGCCATTCCGCTATTTTGTCACCATGGCCATACTTCCAATCCTTGAGGCGCCCGATCCGCGCCTGCGTACCATTTCCACCCCAGTCGAGGCGATCGATGACGATCTGCAACGGCTGATCGACGATATGTTCGAAACGATGTACGATGCGCCCGGCATCGGGCTCGCCGCGATCCAGGTCGGTGTGCCCAAGCGGGTGCTGGTCATGGACCTGCAGGAACCCGAATCGGATGCGGAGGATGCGCTGCCGGTCAAACGGCCGATGGTCTTCATCAACCCGGAAATCCTGCGCGAATCACAGGATCTGTCAGTTTATAATGAGGGCTGCCTGTCGGTCCCCGAGCAATATGCCGAGGTGGAGCGTCCCGCCACGATCCGCGCCAGCTGGATGGATCGTGATGGCCGCATCCATGAGGAACAGCTCGAAGGGCTGCTCGCCACCTGCCTTCAGCATGAGATGGACCATCTGGAGGGCGTGCTCTTCATCGACCATCTTTCGCGCATGAAGCGCGACATGCTGCTCAAGAAGCTGACCAAGGCCCGCCGCGCGGCCTGATCCAGACCCTGATCCCAGACAATGGGACGCCCCGGCCACGCTGGCCAGGGCGTCCTGATGTTTCATGCTACGCCGTCGGTATCCAGCGCATAGCCCGCCGACCGCACCGTGCGGATGATGTCGGTATAGACGCCATCGGCATTGATCGCCTTGCGCAAGCGGCGGATATGCACATCGACCGTGCGCAGCTCGATATCGCTATCCTGCCCCCACACGCTGTCGAGCAGCCGCTCACGCGAGAAGACCCAGCCCGGATGCTCCAGGAAATGCTTGAGCAGCCGGAATTCGGTCGGCCCCAGCGGGATCACCTGTCCGCCGCGCCGCACCTTATGCCCCACCGTGTCCATCTCGACATCGGCGAAGGTCAGCGTCTCACCCGCCAGCGCCGGACGCACCCGGCGCAGCACCGCGCCGACCCGCGCCACCAGTTCGCGGGGCGAAAAGGGCTTGGTCACATAATCGTCCGCCCCGGTTTCCAGGCCACGGACGCGATCCTCTTCCTCACCGCGCGCGGTCAGCATGATGATCGGCACATTGGCGGTGCCGGTCATCCGCCGCAGTCGACGGCAGACCTCGATCCCCGACAGGCTTTCGACCATCCAGTCGAGCAACACGATGTCTGGCACATTCTCCTGCGCCATCAGCAAGGCTTCCTCGCCATCGACCGTATGGGCGACGTCGAAATCCTCGCGCTTGAAATGCCAGATGAGCAATTCGGCCAGCGCCGCGTCATCTTCCACCAGCAGCATTTTGGCCCGTGCCATGGTCAGATCTCCGCCTGGGCGTCAGTGCCGCCGCGTTCCCGCTCCGGCATGGTCTGGCCGGTCGCGGCATAATAGACCATCTCGGCGACGTTGGTGGCGTGATCGCCGATCCGCTCGATATGCTTGGCGACGAACAGCAATTGCGCACATTCGCTGATCGTCTTGGGGTTTTCGACCATGAAGGTCACCAGCGTGCGAAACACGCTGTTGTAGAAATCATCGACCACCGCGTCGCGATCGACCACGGCCTGGGCCAGGTCGGGATCACGCGCGGCATAAGCGTTGAGCACATCATGCACCATCTCGGCCGCGACCTGCCCCATGGAGGGGAGCAGCGACATCGGCTCCAACAACCGCTTGTTGGTGTCGATCAACGGCACACGCTTGGCGATATTCTTGGCATAGTCGCCGATCCGCTCGATCACGCTGACGATCTTGAGCGCGGCGATCACGTCGCGCAGGTCGTTGGCCATCGGCGCGCGCAGCGCGATGACCTCGATCACCAGCTTCTCGACCTCCGCCTCGATCGCGTCGATGCGCTTGTCGCCCTGAACCACCTCGGCCGCCAGCGCCAGATCCTGCCGCTGCAGCGCCAACATCGCATTTTCGATTGCGGCCTCGGCGCGACCACCCATTTCGGAGATCAGGCCGCGCAGCCTGTCGATGTCGTCGTCAAACGCCTTGATCGTATGTTCTGCCATGTCTTGTCTCTCTCCGCGCCGATCAGCCGTAACGACCGGTGATATAATCTTTGGTCCGCTCCTGGCGCGGATTGGTGAAGATGTCCGACGTCACCCCATATTCCACCAGCTCACCCAGATGGAAGAAGGCCGTCCGCTGCGATACGCGCGCGGCCTGCTGCATATTGTGGGTAACGATGACGATCGCATAGCGGCCGCGCAGTTCGTGGATCAGTTCCTCGATCTTGGCGGTCGCGATCGGGTCGAGCGCTGAACAGGGCTCGTCCATCAGGATGACTTCGGGCTCGACCGCGATCGCGCGGCCAATGCACAGCCGCTGCTGCTGGCCGCCCGACAGTGCGGTGCCGCTGTCGTGCAGCCGATCCTTGACCTCTTCCCACAGGCCCGCACGACGCAGCGATTTTTCGACCACCACGTCCATATCCGCCTTCGACGCGGCCAGGCCGTGGATGCGCGGCCCATAGGCGATATTCTCGTAAATCGACTTGGGGAACGGGTTGGGCTTCTGGAACACCATCCCCACCCGCGCGCGCAACTGCACCACGTCCATGGACGCGGCATAGATATCTTCGCCATCCAGCGTGATATCGCCCTCGACCCGCGCCGAAGCGACTGTGTCGTTCATACGGTTCAAGGTCCGCAGGAAGGTTGACTTGCCGCAGCCCGAAGGGCCGATGAAGGCGGTGACATGGTCCATGTCGACATCGATCGACACGCGCTTGATCGCCTGCTTCTCACCATAGAAGACATTGACGTCGCGCGCCGACATTTTGGGGTTGGCGATAGCAGATTGATTTGGTCTTGGGTCATGGGTGTATTTACCACCGTGTTTCAAACTTGTTGCGCAGATAGATGGCGAGGCCGTTCATCGCCAAGAGGAAGGCCAGCAGCACGATGATCGCGGCCGATGTCTTTTCGACAAAGCCCTTCGACACTTCGTCGGACCATAGGAAGATCTGGACCGGCAGGACGGTCGCCGGATCGCTGATCCCGCCGGGCGGCGTGGCGATGAAGGCGCGCATGCCGATCATCAGCAGCGGCGCGGTCTCGCCCAGCGCGCGCGCCATGCCGATGATCGTGCCCGTCAGGATGCCGGGCAGGGCGAGCGGCAGGACATGCTGGAACACCACCTGCACCGGGCTGGCCCCGATGCCGAGCGCTGCGTCGCGGATGCTGGGTGGCACCGACTTGATCGCATTGCGTCCGGCGATGACGATGACCGGCATCGTCATCAGCGCCAGCGTCATGCCGCCGACCAGCGCCGCCGAACGGGGCAGATGCAGCAGGTTGAGGAAGATCGATAGGCCGAGCAAGCCGAAGATGATCGAAGGGACGGCGGCCAGATTGTTGATCGACACTTCGATAATGTCGGTCCACCAGGCCTTGGGCGCATATTCCTCTAGATAAAGGGCGGTCGCCACGCCCACTGGGAAGCTCAGCAACAGCGTCACCAGCATGGTCAGCAACGTGCCCTTGAACGCGCCCCAGATGCCGACCTGCGCCGGATCGGTGCCGTCGCTGGCCGACAGGAAATTCCAGTTGAAACCGGTCGTCAGCACGCCCGCCTTTTCCAATCGCGCGACGGCGGCTTCGGCTTCGGGCGGACCCTCGCTCTTGGCGGCCAGGTCGATGCCGGTCGAAGCAGGCAGGGCGATCGTCTCGGTCCGGCTCAGGATCGACGGATCGGCCTTGATCGCATCGCGGATGGTGATCCAGGCGGTCGAGGACAACAGCGAGTCCGCGTCCGGCCCCAACGCCTGTTTGGCGACGGTGCTGGTCACCATCGGCAGGTTCGCCTGATTGAGCGATTCATCGGTGATCGTGGCAGGATCGAGCAGCAGCGGCGCGGCCGGGAAATCGACCGTCAGGGCAATCTCGGTCCGGGTAAATCCGCGCAGGCCATTGCCCATCATGGTGAAGAGCAGGAAAGCCAGGAAAGCGGCGGACAGCGTCACGGCCCCTAAGCCGATCAGCCGAAAGCGGCGTTCCTTGGCATAGCGTCCCGCAATCCGCTTGCGCATCGCCTCCGACTTCCAGTCGGTGGGCAGACGTTCGACGGTCATTCGTAAGCCTCGCGATATTTCTTCACGACCCGCAGGGCCACGATGTTGAGCAACAAGGTGATGATGAACAGGACCAGCCCCAGAGCGAAGGCGGCCAGCGTCTTGGCGCTGTCGAACTCCTGATCGCCGGTCAGCAACTGGACGATCTGCGTCGTCACCGTGGTCACGCTGGAGAAGGGGTTGAGCGTCAGGTTGGCGGCAAGCCCTGCGGCCATGACGACGATCATCGTCTCGCCGATGGCACGGCTGACGGCGAGCAACACGCCGCCGACGACGCCGGGCAGGGCGGCGGGGATGAGGACGCGTTTGATCGTCTCGCTGGTGGTAGCACCCATCGCCAGGCTGCCGTCGCGCATCGACTGCGGCACCGCGGCGATGCTGTCATCGGCCATGGAGGAGACAAAGGGAATGATCATCACGCCCATGACCAGGCCGGCGGCCAACGCGCTTTCCGACGATGCGCCGGAAATGCCGATCATCACCGCAAAATCGCGCAACGCCGGCGCAATGGTGAGCGCCGCGAAATAGCCATAGACCACCGTTGGCACGCCCGCGAGCATCTCCAGCGTTGGCTTCATCCAACGGCGGACCGTCGGGCTGGCATATTGGGTCAGATAGACCGCGCTCATCAGGCCCAGTGGGATCGCGACGATCATGGCGATGATCGCGCCGATGAAGATCGTGCCCCAGAAGAGCGGGATCGCACCGAACGCATCCTCATTGCCATAGCCCATTGCGGCCGATTGCGGGCTCCATTTGGTCCCGAACAAAAAGTCGATCGGATTGACCATCGAAAAGAAGCGAAAACTTTCCCACAATAGCGAGGCGACGATGCCGACGGTCGTTACGATCGCCAGCAGCGACGCCACCAGTAGCAAGGCCATCACCAACCGCTCGACCCGGGTGCGGGCGCGGAAATCGGGGCGGATGCGGGTGAAGGCATAGGCACCCCCGGCAAAGGCCAGCACCAGTGCCAGGATCGCGCCCGCCAAACCGAACTTGTCGAGCGCGCGCGCATAAGGTTCGACCAGCGCCTCCGAGGCCGGATTGAAGGCCCCGGCCTGTCGTCCCGATGCGATCGCGCGCGCTTCGCCCAATATGGCCGAGCGGGTGAAATCATTGGCTGGCAAGGTCTGCGCCGCCGGATCGGTCAAAACCGCCTGCGTCACCAGGCTTGGCGACACATTGGCCCATATGATCAGGAAAATGGCGGCGGGCAACAGCGTCCATAGCGCCACATACCAGCATGATAGCCTGGCAGGCTGTGAACGGCGTCGCGCCGTCCGGTGGTCCGTGCCACCGCTTGCAAGCGCATGGCGCGGGCACGGGCGCTAACCCAGGCGATCGCGCCCAGGCCAACGAGCAGCAGAAGAATTGCAGGTCCGGTCATGGGCTTCGCTTATTTCAGCTGCGCGCCGTCAAGCACGGTCAGTGCCTTGACGGTTTGCGCATTCGCTTTGCGGACGTCTTCGGGGGCAGCGACCATGCCGCGCTTGGTCAGCGCACCGCCCGGTGCCCAATTATTGGCGAAGGCGTCAAGAAATCCCTGAAGGCCAGGAATGGCGGCCATGTGCGCTTTCTTCACATAAATGTAGAGCGGCCGCGCACCGGGATATTGGCCCGAGGATACGGTCTCATAGGATGCTTCGATCCATCGATGGGAATATCCTTCAATGTCGCGCGATTTTCTTCCAGGAAGCTGAAGCCGAACACGCCGACCGCGTTGGGGTTGGCGCCCAGCTTCTGCACGATCAGATTGTCGTTTTCGCCCGAATCGACATATTTGCCGTCCTCGCGAACGCGGGTGCAGGTCGCTTTGAACTCGTCCTCGCTCTTTTCCTTGAGCGCCGTCATCGCCGGATCGCTCTCACAGCCCTTTTCCAGGATCAACTCGGCCAGCGAATCGCGTGTGCCGCTGGTGGACGGCGGGCCGAACACCGAAATGGCAATGGCGGGCAGGCTGGGGTCGACATCCTTCCAGGTCTGGGCCTTGTTCGGCCCCTTGCCATAGGGATTGGCAGCCAGCGCTTCATAGACGATCTTGGGGGTCAGTTTGTAGCCAGGGCCGTTCTTGGCCTCTGCAAAGGCAAGGCCATCGACACCGATCTGCACCTCGATGATGTCCTTGACGCCATTGGTCTGGCACATATCGAACTCGGTCTTCTTCATCCGGCGCGATGCATTGGCCATATCGGGATATTGCGCGCCAACGCCGCTGCAAAACAACTTCATGCCGCCGCCGGTGCCGGTCGATTCGATGATCGGCGACTTCATGCCCGCATTGGTTTGCACGAACAGTTCGGATGCTGCGGTGGCGAAGGGATAGACGGTGGAGGAGCCAACCGCGCGAATCTGGTCACGGGTCGCGCCCGCGCCGCCCTGATCGCCGCAAGCGGCCAGGCTAAGGACGCTCAGCGCCGTAGCAGCGAGCAACGCGAATCTCATCACGGGAAACCTCCATCAACTATGGCCGCGATTCGCTCTTCGCCGCCCCCCATGGCGACGCGTCTAGCTGCGGACCATCGCGGCTTTGTGACGGTCGGGTTTCAATTTCATGACACTGTACCGGAAAGCGCGGATGGCCGCCGCCGCTCATCGGCCTTCGTCACCCCATCATCCGTTGCGGGCGGCAACAATATGGTGATGGTCGTGCCCTTGCCCAGGGTGCTGGCAATATCCAGCCGCCCACGATGCCGTTCGACGATATGTTTGACGATGGCGAGGCCAAGCCCCGTTCCGCCCATCGCCCGGCTCCGTCCCGAATCGACGCGATAGAAGCGTTCGGTCAGGCGCGGCAGATGATCGGGGCCAATGCCTTCGCCCTCGTCTGCGACCGCCAGCCGCGTCATGCCGCTTGGTCCCTCGGTCAAGGTGACGCGGATCGGCGTTTCGGGGCGACCATATTTGATCGAATTGCCAATCAGATTATGCACCAGTTGCGATAATTGCGCCCGGTCGCCCAGCACCAGCGGCAGCGAGTGGGCGATGTCCATCTCGACGTCCCGCCCGCGCACGCCATGGCTGGACCGGAACACACCGACGACTTCGGCGACCAGTTCGGACAGGTCCACCGCACTGTCGGGCGCCCGATATTTCTCCGCCTCGATCCGCGAGAGCGAGATGAGATCGTCGATCAATCGCTGCATCCGCCGCGCTTCGCCGTCCATGATCTTGAGGAAGCGTTGCCGCGTCTCATGGTCCTTGCCCAATTCCGGGTCGGCCAGCGTCTCGATGAAGCCCAATATCCCCGCCAGCGGTGTGCGCAGCTCGTGGCTGGCATTGGCGACGAAATCGACGCGCATCCGCTCGGCCGCATGGGTGCCGCTATGGTCGACCAGATGCACCAGCCGCCGCATCGACGTCACCGCGCCGACGGGGGCGACGCGCATCTGCCAACGCTGTTCGCGGGTGCCAAGGCCCACCAGTTCGATCATGAACGGATCGGCTAGCGGTGCGAGGCTCGCCAGTCGTTCCGCGGCGGCGGGATGGCGGATGGCGATGCGCGCATCATCCCCCTCGATATGCGCGCCCAGCAGGCGCTGCGCCGCACGATTGGCGCGCACGATCCGCCCCTTTTCCACCAGCATCAGCGGATCGGAAATCCCCTCCAGCAAGGTCGGGAAATCGGGATGGTCGATCAGGTCGGGCTGTTCGATCGGGGGGGCGGGCAGGTCGGGCTCCGGGTCGTGGCCATGCGCCGCGATCAGCAGCACGATCAGCCCGGCCAGGATCGGCAGGGCGATGCTAACAGGTGAAGCGCCGAGCAACAAGGCGCCGCCGGTGCCCAGCATAAGCACGGCAAGCGACGCGGTAATCTGGGAAATGCTGAGTCGATTCATGGTTACCGCACTGGATTTGTCGCGCAAACACTGCGAAGACCTAAGCCCAATAGCGTGCAATCATTACGCTTTGGCAAGTGCGAGATGCGGAACAGGACGATATGAGCGAGCAGATGCCCGATCAGGACGGTCCCCAGACGGACGAAACCGCCGCTGAACCGGCCGTCGCCTCGCGTCGCCAATTGTTGATGGGCGGGGCAATGGCGGCATCCGCCATCGTGTCGATCCGCCCCGCGCTGGCTAACACCGCCGCTCGGTGCTCAATTGCACCATCCCCGTGCCCGACAATGGTCGGGCGGGCAATTTCATCGCGCCCAATGGGCATGTCGTCCCTGCGGGCACCCCCGGCGCCTTTCCCGGCACCGGGCGCAGCTTCACCGGCGAACAGGTGAAGCAAGCCTTGCGAGGCCGCCCGCTGCCCGGCACCAGCTATCAGCAGAACCAGGCCTATCTCAATTATATCCGCCGCCTCCAATCGGGGCAGAGCGGCTTCACCTGCTACGCCTCGCTGCAAATGCCGCGCTAAAGCGCCGCTTTTTCGCGACGGCACTACCCATAAGGATCAGACCGAATACGGCTTCCCGACGTTGAGGACGTCGAACCTGCAAAGGTTCGATCCAACGCAAGGGTAGCTGCATGTTCCACGTCCGCCGATCCCCGGCGCATGCTCTGTCCGTGGCGGTCTATCTGTACGAACCCGGCGACGGCGGCCTTGATCGGGTCGCCATTCTGCTCGCCAACCATCTTCTGCATCGGGGCGTGCGCGTCGAATTGTGGATGGCCCGCACCGATGGGCCGACGGCGCATCTGATCGATCCGGCGCTGACCGTCCGCCGCATCCCCGCGCCCGGCGGCAACCGGCGGCTGGCAATGATCGCGCAATGGCCCGCGCTCGTGCGGCTTGTCCGGCGGCATCGCCCCGACATCCTCTATTCAGCGGGCAACCAGAGCAATATGCTGGTCGCGCTCGCGGCGCTGGGCACCATGACGCAGGCGGTCGCGCGCATTTCCAACCCGATCCAACGCCCCGGCAGTGACGGCCTCGCTGCCCGGGCAAGGCTTCTCCGCTTCCGTGCTATCGCCCGGCTGAGCGCCCTGACCATCGTGATGGGCGAACATGATCGCGCCCTGCTGGCCGATAGCGGCCCCGTGCGCCTGCTGCCGCGCCCGACCGTGACCCCCATCATGGACCAGGCCCGCGCCGCCCGCTTGCCCCGCGACCCCGCCGCGCCGGTGCGCCTGCTGATGGTCGGACGCTGGCCGCGCAAAAGGATCAGGCAACGGCCCTCGAAGCGCTGGCCAGGCTCCCCCATCTCGACTGGCAGTTGACGATCGCAGGCCAGGGTCCGCTGCTGGCCGACCTCCAGCACCGATGCGCCACGCTCGATATCGCTGATCGCGTCCGTTTCGCAGGCTTCGTCAGCGACCCGCAGCAACTCGCCTCGCTGATGGGGCAGGCCGACCTGCTGCTCCAGCCCTCCCGCTGGGAAGGTCTCTGCGCCACCCTGATCGAAGCGCTGGCCTGCGGCGCAGGCGTGGTCGCAACCGACAGCACGCCCAATATCCATCCGGTCCTCGCCGCCGCCGGACAGCATCCCCCGGTGCCCACTGGCGACGCCGCCGCCTTCGCCCGCGCCATCGAATGCGCGCTGCGTCATCCCGCCGACCCCGCAACGCTCGCCGCCGCTGTGCGTGATCATCGCGTCGATCGCGCCCTCGACGGCTATTGGCGCGCCTTCGCGGCGCTGGCCGACCGGCCCGAAACCCACGCCCTGCCATCGCCAGCCTTGCCTTGATGCGTTAGGCACTTGGCTACGCTTCCGCGCTAGGGGGAGCCAAAGCAGCAGGGTACCGGACTATGGACAACAGCCTATCCTATCGACGCGATACGGCCGACGCGCTGCTCAGTTGCGCGCTCGAAGACCTGACCCTGCTCTATCATCGCCGGTCGGGCCAGACCCATATGGTCATCAGCCCGGTCCCCGAACTGCTTGACCGCATGGCCGATGGCACGCCCGTCACCGCGCAGGCGTTGCATGACCGGCTGGCGCAGGAATTCGACCTCGGCTCACCCGACGAAGCGCTCGCCGAAATCGCCGCCCATCTCGACGCGCTGGCCGCGCTCGGTCTGGTGCGTCCGGCATGAAGCATGCGCTGACCCTGCGCATCGGCCCCGCCACCTTCCGCATCGGCGCGGCCTGGCCGCAGCCGATCGCGCAGTTGCAACGCCTCTACGCCGCCTATCCCGATGTGACGGGACAAATCGCCGACTTCACCGTCCGGCTCCAGCCGACCAGTATGCTGCGTCGCTGGGTTCGCCCCTCCATCTTCATCACTGGCGACCATGGCCTGGCCGATGCCGCGCCGATGAGTCTGTCCCACGGTCTGCTGGCGGCGGAGATGGGCATGAACCTTCAGATGGCGCTCGGCTGGCGGCGGCACTTGCTGCTCCACGCATCGAGCGTCGAAAAGGACGGCCGCGTACTGGTGATGACCGGCGAATCCGGGTCGGGCAAATCCACCCTCGCGGCACTGCTGGGCGAGCGCGGCTGGCGCTTCATGGGCGATGAATTTGCCCTGCTTGATCTCGACAGCGGTGCGATCCTGCCTTTCCCTCGCCTCGTCAGCCTCAAGAACCGCGCGATCGAGGTCGTCGCCGATACGGTGGGCGAGGCCCGCATGGGACCGCTGCTCGCCGCCACCGCCAAGGGCGACATCCGCCACATGGTCCCTCGCGCCGATGCCGTCGCGCGCATGGGGGAGGGGGCGATGCCCGCCCTGCTGCTCTTCCCCCGCTTCGGCCATGCGCCCGATATCCGGCCGGTCGGGCAGGGCGAAATCTTCATGCGCCTCACTCAAGCCTCGACCAACTATGTTGCGCTCGGCGAACCCGCCTTCGCCGCCCTGACCCGCTTCGTGCGCGATGTGCCCGCTCGCGCCATCGACTTCCCCACCGGCGCAGATGCCATCGCCATGGTCGAAACGTTGTGGGAGGAACGGGTATGAGCGCCGCGCTGTTGGTACGCGCGCTGCGCGATCCCGCGTCCGTCGCGACACTCGATGCGACAGGCTGGAACGGCCTGATCGCCGCAGCGCGCGCGGAACGGCTGATCGGCACATTGGCCTTCCGCCTCGCCGACGTCGTGGTGCCGCCAGCGGTGCAGCCGATCCTCGCCGACGCGCGCACCGACGCCGCTCGCGAAGCGCGCCAGGCCTTGTGGGAAGCCGACCGCGCGGTCCAGGCGCTGCGTCCCCTCGATGTGCGGGTCATCCTGCTCAAGGGCACCGCTTATGCGGCAGCGCGGCTGCGCGCAGGGCAGGGGCGCTTCATCGGTGACCTCGACATCCTCGTGCCGCGCGACCGGCTCGCGGCGGTCGAGCAAGCGCTGATCGCGGCGGGCTGGGAATGGGTGAAGGAAGACGCCTATGACGACGCCTATTACCGCCAGTGGATGCACGAACTCCCCCCGATGATCCACCGCACCCGCGACCGGATGATCGATGTGCATCACACCATCCTGCCGCTCACCGCCCGTCCCAGGCCCGATGCTGCGGCGCTGATCGCTGACGCTGAACCGATAGCCGATGGGTTATATATGCTCTCGGCGGAAGACCGCGTCTGTCACGCCGCCGCGCATATGCTGGCCGATGGCGATCTGCAGGGCGGGTTGCGCAACCTGTGGGACATATATGGCCTGCTCGCTGAATGCGATCCGACCCTGTTGGACCAGCGCGCCGCCCGGCACGGCCTGCGCGCCCATGTGCAGCAGGCACGGCGGCTGGCGCTCGCCCTCTATGGCGACGGCGCACGTCTGACCCTGTGGGACCGCCTCGTCCGCGCCCGCCTGCTCGCCCGCGACGGCTGGGGTAGCGAGACCCGCAAGCTACTTGTCTTCGCCTTCTTCCTGCGCTCCCACTGGCTCCGCATGCCGCCCCTGATGCTCGCCCGCCACCTCTGGACCAAATGGCGCAAGGGCCACCGGCCCGGCTAAGATACAGTAACGCGGGACAGGCACCGGCGGCTGTCCTACAGGCTTGTTTCCTGCTACAAGGATGCCCATTCGGAACAGTCTGCGACGTAATATTATTACGAACCATTGTTAGGAAATAAGCGATTCAGCGGGAAATGTGCGAAGTTAAGCCGCCGCTTCCCTATTTCTCCTTTAATATATCCAGCGCCAGCACCGTCATCGCCTCGCTCGCCGACGCGATCACCTTGTCGGCCTGTGGTGCCCAGAAGGGACTGTGCAGCGACGGCAGCGTGGCCTGTCCTGCGGCGGCCGCCGCCATCTTGTCGGCGGGCACGCCGCCCACCCAGAAGATGAAGCTGTTGATGCTCTTGTCCGCGCGATAGAAGCGACCGAAATCCTCGCCCCCCATCACCGCCGGAGTCTTGACCACCCGATCGTCGGCAAAATGGGCTTTCAGCACGCCCGCCATCTGCTCGGCAAATTCGGGCGGGTTGAACGTCGACGGGGTGAACTCATCCTTCACGCTCACCACCGGCATCCGGTTGTCCGGGATGCCCGCCGCGATCGCCTCGCCCCGCGCGATCCGTTCGATGCCCTTGATCAGCTTTTCGCGCGTCTCGTCCGAATAGCTGCGGATGGTCAGCAGCAGCTTGGCTTCGTCGGGGATGATATTATGCTTGGCCCCGGCCTGGAAACTGCCCACCGTCACTACGGCGGGATCCTGCGGCTCCTGCTCGCGGCTCACCAAAGTCTGGAGCGATCCCACGATCCGCGATCCCAGCACGATCGGATCTTTCGTCGTCTGCGGATAAGCACCATGGCCGCCGACGCCCTTTACAAGGATGTCCACGCTGTCGACATTGGCCAGCGCAAAGCCCGGCGTATAGCCGATCTTGCCCGCCTCCAAATTGGCGGCGTCATGGAAGGCGATGGCATGGGTCGGCCGGGGGAAGCGGGTATAAAGCCCGTCCTCCAGCATCAGCCGCGCCCCGCGCCCGACTTCCTCGGCGGGCTGCAGGATCATGACCAGCGTCCCCTTCCACTCATCCTTGCGCGCGGCCAGCAGCTTGGCGGTCTGGATGAAGGCGGTCATATGCGTGTCATGGCCGCAGGCGTGCATCACGCCCGTTTCCACGCCTTCCGGCGTCTTGGTGCGAACCTTGGACGCAAACTCCAGCCCCGTCTGCTCCACCACCGGCAGGCCGTCCATATCGGCACGGATCAGCAGCACTGGCCCCGACCCGTTCTTCATCACCGCCACGACGCCCGTGCCGCCGACCTTCTCGGTCACGTCATATTTCATCGCCTTCAACCGCTTGGCGAGCTTGGCGGCGGTGTTGACTTCCTTCTCCGACAGTTCGGGGTTGGCATGCAGGTCGCGATACAGCGCCATCAGCCCATCCATATCCTTGGCGATCGCCGCGCCGATCTCGCTTTGCGCAGGTGCCGCCGCGGCGGCGGGGGCATCCGCCGTTTGGGCCGTGGCGATGGACGAAAAACTGACGGCGGCCATGATGGCCATAAGCGCGTGGCGCATACTGATATGTCTCCCTTGGATCGGGGGAGCATAAGCCTATTTCGCGCCGGTTAAAAAGGGGCTGTTTCCAACGCCGCCCTTGTAACCTTGCCCATAAGAGACTATTTCACATGTGAAAGGAACGATACGTCGCAAGACGCGGCCCGATGATCGTCCTCCCTGCGGCACTGCCCCTTTTTGGCCCAGATTTTTGGCCCTGCCGCCTCCGACGTCCCATTCCTCGCATTAGGAGCCTGATCCATGGCCCAGACATCGGCATTCTGCCTCACCCAGCAGTCGCTCCACATCGCCCGTTCGCAGTCCGAAACCCTGCCCAACACCCGCCGGATCGCGCTTGCCGCCGCTGACGCCTGGGGCAAGGAAGCCACGCTCGCCGCCAATGCAGAACGTCGCCGCGCGACCCGCACGGTCGCGAGCGAAGACGAAGCGATCGTCGCAGAATTTCAGGCCGAAGATGAAGCCGCCGCCCGCGCGGCCGGCTGACCTTTTCCCCTAATCGAAGGAATGGACGATGGCCAAGAGCCAGAAGAAATCGAACAAGGAAGTGCGCAAGCCCAAGGCGGAAAAGCCGCCCAAGGGCAACGCGTCCAATCCGTCCACAAAGGCGGGGCCAGTCGGCATCGTGACGTTGAAGAACTGATCGTGACGACCGAACTGCCTGCGCAGGCCGCATCGCCAACGCCCGCCCGCACCGCGCCGGGACGGCGCTTCACCCCCCGCAACGCCGTGCGCCTCGCGCCCGATGCGGCGGAACGCCAGGGCCGCGTCACCCGCCTCGCGATCGAAGCGCTAGGCGCTTCTGCCGCGATCCTGTTCCTCAACAGCGAGCATGACGGTCTGTCCGACCGGCCACTCCCCCTGGCAACTGCCAGCGAAGATGGCCTGCAATCGGTGCTGCGCCTGCTGGA
This sequence comes from Sphingobium sp. Ant17, assembly GCF_000588875.1. Taxonomy (GTDB): domain Bacteria; phylum Pseudomonadota; class Alphaproteobacteria; order Sphingomonadales; family Sphingomonadaceae; genus Sphingobium. The sequence continues at coordinate 43,349 of NZ_JEMV01000003.1, read as the reverse complement.
ACCCACAGCGGCCTGATGGACTGGCGACGGCGCTTTATTGCGCCGTCCACCCGCCATCGATGCTCATATTGGCGCCGGTGATGCTGGCTGCGGCGTCGCTGCACAGGAACAGCGCCATGGCCGCGACCTGATCCACGGTCACGAATTCCTTGGTCGGTTGGCCCGCCAGCAGCACGTCGTTGATGACCTGCTCGCGCGTCAAGCCCCGCGCCTTCATCGTGTCGGGGATCTGGTTTTCCACCAGCGGCGTCCAGACATAGCCCGGCGAAATGCAGTTGGCGGTGATACCGAATGTCGCGACTTCCAGCGCCACCGTTTTGGTGAAGCCAGCCAAACCATGCTTGGCGGTGACATAAGCGCTCTTGAACGGCGAAGCGGCCAGCGAATGGGCCGACGCCGTCTGGATGATGCGCCCCCATTTCTTCGACTTCATATAGGGCACGGCCAGCCGCGTCGTGTGGAAGGCGCTGGTCAGGTTGAGCGCGATGATCAGGTTCCACTTGTCGACCGGAAAATCCTCGACCGGCGCGACATGCTGGGTGCCCGCATTGTTGATCAGGATATCGACCCCGCCAAAGGCCTCAGCCGCCTGCGCCATCATCGCCTCGATCTCGTCGGGCTTGGTCAGGTCATGACCGCTATATTGCGCCTTGGCACCGCTCAGCGCTTCCAGCCCCAGCCGCTCTTTCTCGATCGCATCGGCATCGCCAAAGCCGTTGATCACGACATTCGCGCCTTCGCCCGCCAGTACCTTGGCATAGGCCAGGCCAATGCCCGACGTGGAACCGGTAATAAGGGCGGTCTTGCCTGACAGCGACTTGCTCATGCCTTTTTCTCCTTGAGATGATCGGGGGCGTCGAGATCGAAGGTCGAACTCTTGCCGTTCAGGATGTTGCGCGCGATCAGGTCGCCCTTGTGCATCACTTCTTCCACGGCATCGCGACCCTGCGCCCAATGGTCGAGCATGGTGGAGCGGGAAAATTCAAAGTCTTTCGCCCCGCTTTCCCAGTCGCGGGTGCGGTAGATGAGGTGGACGATGTTGACCGACCCGACATCGAGGATGTCGCGCAGCGTCTGCGCTTCCGGCTTGTCCTGAAGTTCGGGCGGCAGCTTGTCGAGCAACGCCTTGATCGCGCCATGCTCGCGCCGCAGCCGCAGATATTGATCGGTGACCTGGCGGGTACGGCTGGAAAATTGAATGTCCTTGGCCCGCGAATAGACATCGGTCATCTGGCGCGGCATCGGCCCTTCGGCCGGGAAGAGATCGACCTGGAACACCAGCATGTCGTCGGTCTGGTGGTTGAGCACATGGGCAAGCGGCGTGTTCGACACGATGCCCCCGTCCCAATACCAGCGCCCGTCGATTTCGATCGGCGGCAGGCCGGGCGGCAGCGCCCCCGACGCCATGATGTGCCGCGCATCGATTCGCGTATTGCCGCCGGGGCCGCGCGTATCCCAATAGGCAAAATTGCCGGTCTCGACATCGACCGCGCCGACCGACAGCCGCACCGGACCGTCATTGAGCAGATCCCAATTGACGCAGGCGTCCAGCGTGTCCTTAAGCGGCGCGCTGTCATAGAAGCTGATCGCCCCTGTCGTGCCTTCGGGCATCATCGTCGCGGGCCATAGGCGGGGGCGGAACATGCCCGGCACACCGAAACTGGCAACGGTGCTCGCGGCCATTAAATGCATGGCTTCGCGGATCTGGTCGATCTCGGGCAGGATGATGTTCGGCATGCCGCCCGACACTGTGTACCAGAATTTCTTGAGGCGGCTGATCCGCCGATGTGGCTCGTTGCCCGCGATGATGGCCGCGTTGATCGCGCCGATCGAAATCCCCGCGACCCAGGTGACGTCGACACCCAGTTCGTCGAGTCGCTCATAGACGCCGGACTGGAAGGAACCCAGCGCACCGCCGCCCTGCAGCAAGAGCGCGACTTCGCGGGGAAGGGGCAGCGGCGTGCGCGCACGGCGCAGCGGCTTGGGGTGGATGGGGGGATCACTGTCAGCCATGTCGCACTGCAATATAGGGTTTGGCGTTCGCAATCCAACGCATAGTGGCCGCTAAATTATTCTCTGCCTTGCAACCGCATGACCCTTGCGATGGTTTCCAGCCGTCAGGGAATCGCGTAGGCCGCGATGAATAGAGGGAGGGCATCATGCGGCTCGACGACGAACAGGAAAGCGGCAATTTCGAAGTGCAGGACGGCCGGGGCGGGGGCGGCGGCCTTGGCGGTGGCCTGGGCATGCTGCTGCCGTTGATTGGCAGCCGCTTTGGCTGTGGCGGCATTGCCGTGGTTTTGGTCATCATGGTGGTGATGGGCATGAACCCGCTCAGCCTGATCGGCGGCGGCGGCGGTGGCCAGTCGGTGCAGACGGAGCGCCCCGCGACGACCGAATTGACGGACATTCAGCGCACCTCGCTCAAGGTGCTGGGATCGACCGAACGCCGCTGGGCCGACATCTTCCAGGAAGAGGGGCAGCAATATCCGCCGCCGACCTTGGTCTTCTATACCCAGAATGGCCAGTCAGGCTGCGGCGCGGCGCAATCGGCGATGGGGCCATTTTACTGCCCAGCCGACCAGCGCATCTATATCGACACCGACTTCTTCAACGAAATGGAGAGCCGCTTCAGCGCGCCGGGAGACTTCCCGATCGGCTATATCATCGCGCATGAGGTCGGCCATCACATTCAGACCATCACCGGCACGGCCGACAAGGTCCGTACCGCGCAACGCCGGGCCAGCGAGGCGGAGGGCAATGCGCTACAGGTCAAGATGGAGTTGCAGGCCGACTGCTATGCCGGCGTCTGGGCCGCGCGCGATACCAATTTGATGGAAGCGGGCGATCTGGAAGAGGGCATGCGCGCAGCCGAAGCGATCGGCGATGATACGCTGCAAAAGGCGGCCGGGCGTCGCCCCGTGCCCGAAAGTTTCACCCATGGCAGCGGCGCGCAGCGCCAGGCGTGGCTGCGTAAGGGGTTGTCGACTGGCGATCCGGCGCAGTGCGACACGTTCGCCGGTGCGATCTGACGCTTACTCCGCGTTCGGCGATCCGGGCGGCGCGGAACCGGCCGAAAAGATCGGCCCGCTGGGTGCGGTGGGCATATTTCCACTGGGCACGATCAACGGCTGACCGGCGCCCGGAAGCGGCTGGCCGTAATTGGGCGTCGCCGCGACGGGTGGCGCTTGGGGCATGATGATGGGACGCGATGGCGGGATCGGCGTAGCTGGCGCTGGGTCCGCCGACGCCACGGCACTGGTCTCCGCAGTAGGCTGCGGCCTGGGCACCACCGCTTCCACGATCATGACCAGCAAAGGCGCGCCCAATACGGTGGCGATGGCAAAGTTGCGATAGAGCATGGAGCCGTCCCGAATCCCGACGATAATAGCTTCTGCTATTAGGGATAAGGGGTAAAGAAAATGCTGCTCAACCCGTCAGCGGGCCGCTTCAATGATGGTCAAGCTTCTGAAGCAGCGCCATCATATCGTCGGGCAGGCTCTCGCGCGGCGGGCTATACGTCTTGCGCAAGGCATTGCCGATCCCCTCATAAGGGGCGGGCAGCGCCACGGTCACGATCCGGCCTTTGTCGCCGTCTCCGCCCGTTGCCGATCGGCAAGCATATTTGCGCTGCATTTCCATAACTGTCTGAACGGTCGTCCGGCCAAAAAGTTGCTGGCATTCGTCGCATGGTCACGCGATAGCCCGCGCAAAGACGGGAGAGAGTGCGTGACGGACTGGCCGCAGATACAGGCACGGATACGGGGACATTCGCCCTTTTTGGTGCGGGTGCTGGATCGCCTGCCTGATTTGGCGGACTGTTTGGCGACCGGCGATTTCGACGCGGCGCTGGCCATGGCCCACGCGGCAGGCAGCCCCGATGATGGGGTGGCCCGATCGCTGCGGCGGCGGCGCAATGCCATTGCCCTGACCGTTGCAGCGGCCGACCTGGCAGGCGCGTGGGATCTGGATCGGGTCACCTGCACCCTGTCCGACTTCGCGGACAGGGCTTTGGAAGAGGCGCTGGCCGCCGCCATGCAGGAACGCTATCCCGACATGGCCCATCGCGGCTTCGCCGTGCTGGCGCTCGGCAAACATGGCAGCCGCGAACTCAATTATTCCTCCGATATCGACCCGATCCTGCTCTACGATCCGGCGACCCTGCCGCATCGCGATCGCGAGGATGTGGCCGACGCCGCCGTACGGATCGCGCGGCGGATGACCGAATTGCTGAGCGCGCCCGATGGCGACGGCTATGTCTTTCGCGTCGATCTGCGGCTGCGCCCATCGCCTGAAGCAACGCCGATCGCGCTGCCGGTGGAGGCGGCGATCGGCTATTATGAATCGATGGCGGTCGGCTGGGAACAGGCGGCTTTCATCCGTGCGCGTGCCGCGGCGGGCGACATGGAACTGGGCGACTATTTCCTGCGCCAGATCCGCCCCTTCGTGTGGCGGCGCAGCCTCGACTTCGGCGCGATCGACGCCATCGTCGACATCAGCCGCCGCATCCGCGACCATTATGCGCAGGGGCAGGCCTTTGGCCCCGGCTATGACTTGAAGCGCGGACGTGGCGGCATCCGCGAGGTCGAATTTTTCGCCCAGGTGCATCAGTTGATTCATGGCGGGCGCAACCCCGCGCTGCGGTCGGGCAATACGCGCGAGGCGCTCCGCGCACTGGCGGGCGCAGGCGTGATCGAACCCGACGTCGCCGCACGGCTTGATGCCGCTTATGTCCTGCTGCGCACCATCGAACATCGGCTGCAGATGGTCGAAGACCTCCAGACCCACGAACTGCACCAATCGGATGCCGCGCTCGACAATGTCGCACAGTTGCACGGCCTTGCCGATGGCCCCGCGCTGCTCGCCCTGCTGACACCGCATGTCGAATGGGTCGGCCGCAATTACGACCGGCTGACCCCGCAGACCGATGATACATCGCTCTCCCATGATGAAGACCGGCTGAAGGACCAACTGCTCGCCATGGGCTTTGTCGATGCCGACACGCCGCTTACCCGCATTGCCCGCTGGCGCGGCGGCACAATCCGCGCGCTGCGCAGCGGTCCTTCGCGTGAAGCGCTGGAAGCCCTGTTGCCCGGCCTGATGCGCGCCATCGCCAAGGCCCCCGACACCGCCCGTGCGCTCAACCGTCTCGACGACATGATCGCTCGACTGCCGAGCGCCATCAATTTCTTCAAGCTGCTCGCCGCCCGGCCCGCGCTGGTGGAACTGCTCGCCGAGATATTGAGCCATGCGCCGACGCTGGCAGACGCGCTGGCCCGCCGGGTCGAACTGATCGACGGGCTGATCGACGCCACCGCCTTCGATCCGCCGTCCTCGATTGAAGGGCTGACCGCCCAGCTTGGCGCGCTAGAGCCGGGCGAAGATTATCAGGCGCTGCTCGACCGCGTGCGCCAGCGGGTGGGCGATCGCCGCTTTGCGCTTGGGGTGCAGATCATCCGTGGTGGCGATCCGCTCGAAGCGGCGCGCGGCTATGGTCGCGTGGCCGCGGCTGCGATCGAGACATTGGCCAATGCCACCATCACCGAGTTCGAATCCGCCCATGGCCGGGTGCCGGGCGGCGAACTGGTCATATTGGCACTGGGCCGCATGGGCGGCGGCCTGCTGACCCACGCCTCCGACCTTGATCTCATCTATCTCTTCACCGGCGACTTTCAGACCGAGTCCGATGGTGCCCGGCCGCTCGGCGCGACGCTCTATTTCAATCGCCTCGCCCAGCGCGTCACCAACGCGCTGTCGGTCCATACCGCCTCCGGCCCGCTTTATGAAGTCGATACCCGGCTGCGGCCATCCGGTGCGCAGGGGTTGCTGGCGGTCAGCTTCGACAGCTTCGCCAAATATGAGCGCGAAGCTGCCTGGACCTGGGAGCATCTGGCGCTCACCCGCGCCCGGCCGGTGTTCGGATCGCCCGAAGCCCGCACCGCGCTGAACGCCATCCTCGCCGAAACATTGCACCGACCCCGCGACTTCGAGGAATTGGCGCGGCAGGCGGTACAGATGCGGCGGGACATCGCGACCCACAAGCCGCCCGCCAGCGACCTCGACGTCAAGCTGGTGCCCGGCGGCCTCGTCGATCTCGAATTTCTGATCCACGTCTCGCAATTCCGTCATGGCGCGGCGTTCGACCCGGATCTGGGCAAGGCGCTGGCGGACCTTGTCGCTGCCGGGCATCTGCCCGCCGATCTCATCGCCGCGCATGACCTCATCACCCGCTATCTCGTCGTCTCGCGTCTCGTCGCGCCCGGATCGACCGAACCGGCCGAAGCGACCCGCCCGCTCGTCGCGCGCGCCTGCGGGGCTGACCATTGGGACAGTCTGCTTGAAAGCTATGCCCATGCGCGGCAAAGCGTTGGACAGGCCTGGGCCGCGCTCGCCGCGCCCTATTCGGAGGACAAATGATGCTGGAATTGGGCGACGCCATCCCCACGGGGACGATCAAGGATGCCGATGGCGTGGACTTCACGCTGGCCCGCTATGCAGGCAAGCCGCTGGTCGTCTATTTCTATCCCAAGGCGGACACGCCGGGCTGCACCAATGAAGCGAAGGATTTCACCGCGCTCGCCGACGAATTTGCGGCGGCGGGCGTCCCGGTGATCGGCGTGTCGAAAGACAAGCCCGCCAAGCTGCGCAAATTCGCCGACAAATATGGCCTCTCGGTGATCCTGGCCTCCGACGAAGAAGGCAAGCTGTGCGAAGCTTCGGCACCTGGGTCGAAAAATCCATGTATGGCCGCTCCTATATGGGCATCGAGCGCGACACCTTCCTGTTCGACGCGGACGGCCGCCTGCAGCGTGTATGGCTCAAGGTGAAGGTCAAGGGGCACGCGCAGGAGGTGCTGGCGGCGGCGCAGGCGCTTTGAGCCTGCCAATCGGTGTCACCAGCGTGGGTGCCGCCTGTGCCCATGTCCTGCTGACCGCCGATCCCATCGCCAAGCTCATGGCCGCCCGCGCGACCGCGCGGGCGTGGCGGCTGGGGCATCTGACCCATGATTTCGATGTGCCCATGCCTGATCGGCCAGCGCGCCCGGCGACGCCTGAATTGCTGCCCCCGGCCCAGATGCCCCGGCGCGGCAAGATCGGCTCGGAACGCGCGCGGATCGCCATGATCCATGCGCTCGCCCATATCGAATTCGTCGCGATCGACTTGGCTTTCGACTTGATCGGCCGCTTTGGCGCTCAGTTTCCCGCTGCCTTCACGGACGAATGGATGCGCGTGGGCGCGGATGAAGCGATGCACTTCGCTTTGCTCGACCGGCGGTTGCGCCAGATGGGCAGCCATTATGGCGCGCTGCCCGCGCATGACGGGCTGTGGCAGGCGGCAACCGAAACGGCGGATGATGCGCTCGCTCGGCTCGCCATCGTGCCCATGGTGTTGGAGGCGCGCGCGCTCGACATCACGCCCGCGACGGTCACGCGGTTTGAAGACGCGGGCGACGAACCCACCGTCAAAATCCTGCGACGCATCATCGTTGATGAGATTCGCCACGTCCGCGCCGGGACGAACTGGTTTATTGAAGAGGCGAACCGACGGAACCTAAATCCACCGATTCATTACCAAATGCTGGTGAAACGCCATTTTCGGGGTAGCGTTAAGCCGCCGTTCAACGACTCGGCGCGTCGGCAGGCCGGTTTGACCCGCGATTTCTACGCCGCGCTTGCAACCTGACCGGCAATTTGCAGTCTATGTCTGGCGGGGGCGATCTAGGTCGCCAAGAAAAACACGGGAAGCGCCGACAGGCAATCAAGCCTGCGGTGACATAGTCGGGGTCGGCATGCTGTTTCTTCAATCGATCAATGCTGGTGCATCCAATTTGTTCCAGAGTGCAGCGAAAGCCGCGAAAATTTTTGGCAGCATCGCAATGGTCGGAACGCTCTGTGCGGCGATGCCCGCTCAGGCGACCGAAGATGACGATCCCTATGGCGAAGTGACCGAAGCGGTGGCGACCACGCCCGCCCCAGTCGATCTCGCCTTCTCGAACATCTTCTCCAGCCTGCAGCGCATGGACGGCACGCCCAAGGCGACCGCTTACATCCCATCGGGCCGCCCGGTCGAAAAGCTCTCGCTGACCTCCAACTACGGCACCCGCTCTGATCCGTTCAACGGCCGCGCCCGCATGCACAAGGGCATCGACATTCCCGGCCCCGTCGGCACCCCCATTTATGCGACTGCCGATGGCATCGTCAGCCGTTCGGGCTGGGCCAGCGGCTACGGCAACCTCGTCCAGATCTCGCATGGTGGTGGCATGGAAACGCGCTACGGCCATATGTCGAAGCTGGTCGTTGCGGCCAACAGCTACGTGAAGCGTGGTCAGGTCATCGGCCTGATGGGCTCCACGGGCCGTTCCACCGGCAGCCATCTTCACTATGAAGTCCGCGTCGATGGCGCGGCGATCAACCCCATCCCCTTCGTCGCCGGCCCCGACTATCTGGTCGCCGCCAACACCCGGCCCCCGGTCGCCATGGGTGGCCCGACCAAGGCGCAGGAAAAAGCAGCGGATTGATCCTTCCTTTTTCGACTTTCGCAAAGCCCCGGTGCCCCATGGGTTGCCGGGGCTTTTGCATGTGCCTATCTAGAGTGCATGACCGACATTGATCTCACGCCTTCTGCCGCTGCGCGCGTCGCCGCGATTGCTGCCAAACAGGGCAAGCCCGCGATCCTGCGGCTGGCCGTGGAGGGGGGCGGCTGTTCGGGCTTCCAATATCGCTTCGGCCTTGCCGAACAGATCGACGCCGAGGATGTATCGGTGGAGCGCGACGGCGTGACGCTGGTGGTCGACGATGTCAGCCTTGACCTAGTGCGCGGATCCGCGGTGGATTTCGTCTCGGACTTGGGCGGCGCGGCCTTCAAGGTGACCAATCCCAACGCGACCGCCGGTTGCGGCTGCGGCACCAGCTTCTCGGTCTGATAGCCAAGCGCCGTTCCAGTCATTAGGGACGGGGACGAGGAGAATCGTCCATGCGTATCGCCACCTTCAACATCAACGGCATCAAGGCGCGTCTGCCGCGCCTGCTGGAATGGCTGGACGAAACACGGCCCGACATCGCCTGCCTGCAGGAGATCAAGACCTCGGACGAGACCTTCCCGGTCAAGGATATCGAGGATGCCGGCTATGGCGTGATCTGGCACGGGCAAAAGGGCTTTAACGGCGTCGCCATCCTTGCGCGCGGCGAAACCCCGGTTGAGGTCCGGCGCGGCCTCGACGGTGAGCCGGAGGATGAGCATAGCCGCTATTTGGAAGCCGATGTGAAGGGTGTGCGCGTCGCTAGCATTTACCTTCCCAACGGCAATCCGCAGCCCGGTCCCAAATTCGACTATAAACTTCGCTGGATGCAGCGCTTGCGCACCCGCGCGGCCGAAATCTGGGCGGAAGAAGTGCCCGCGATCCTCGCAGGCGACTACAATGTCATCCCCCGCGACGATGACACCTATTCCGTCAAGGCGATGGCCAGCGACGCGCTGATGCAGCCCGAAAGCCGCGCCGCCTATCGCCGCATGCTGGCCGATGGCTGGACCGACGCGCTGCGCAGCCGCCACCCTGCGGGCGGCGTATGGACCTTCTGGGATTATCAGATGAACAGCTGGCCACGCGACGCAGGCTTCCGCATCGACCATCTCCTGCTCAGTCCCGCCGCCGCCGACCGCCTGATCGACGCGCAGGTAGATCGAGACTTTCGCGGCCGGGAAAAAGCCAGCGACCACGCCCCAACCTGGGTGGAGTTACGCGAGGCCTGAAACGCGCAGGTCTGTTTTCCTATTCCCCTCCCGCTTGCGGGAGGGGGAACAGAGTCCTAAGCCGCCAACCGCAAAAACGGCACCGGCTGGGTCGAACGCAGCACGATCGGCTTGCCCTCGGACGCTTCGAACAATTCGCCGTCCAGGATGACGCTGCTATGATTGCCCTCGATGCGGATGGTGTCGCCCTGTTCCAGGTGGATGCCCTGCATCTGGCTCTTGCCCACGCGCTTGAAGATGCTGGCCCACATCAGCCGCAGCAGCGCTGGCAGGTTCTGGTCCACGGCCATCAGTTTCATGTTGCCGCGCCGACTGTCGCCCGGTTGTACGCCCAGCAATAGCCGTTCGAGCGTGGTCACGATCAGCACGGCATAGCGCCCGACCAACTGGCCATCGCGGATCAGCGAGATGCTGACCGGCTTGCTCGATGGCGGCAGAAAACGCGCGCTGATGCCGAACAAGAGCGACACCAGCACCGCCATCGCGGTGATGAAGTGGCTCAGGCCATTGGAAAGGCCGAGCGGATAAATCTGGTTCCGGCAATAGAGCATATAATCAGCCAGCCCCGCGCCGCCCAGGAACATGCCCAGCACCGGGCGACTGTCCGCATGACCATCCGACAAAGCGATGAGTTCGCGCGCGACGACATGGTCGGTGACCCCGGCCTTGGCGATCGCCACGATCCGCTCCAGCGCCTTGATCGGGTCGCCATGGATGCCAAGGTCCAGCGCGATGAGGTTGGTCTTGCCATTGGGCAGCACCGCGATCGGTGGCACTCGGCCCTTGAAATGCGCGCCCTGATAGAGTTCGGTCAGCGACGCCTGCACCGTCCCGTCGCCGCCATTGATGACGATCACGACCGGATCGACGCGGGCGATCGTCTGGAACGCCCTGCCGATCTGTTCGACATGTTCCACCTCATAGTGGAAGATGTCGGGGTTGCTCGCGCAATAGCTGCGCACACGCGGAAGCGACTGCCGGTTGCCCGTGGATTTCGGATTGGACAGGAGGGCGACGCAAACCATGGCTTTGGGGTCACATATATTTGAGGGTGATCGTGATTTTCGTCACGCCGGGTCCGGCATAGAAAGCGGCCTTTTCAACGCCTGGCTTGCCCAGGTTGAAGATGTTGATCGAAGGATTGTTGGAAAATCCGCCGCCGTCGCTGGAAATGTCGGTCTTGCCATTGCCGTTGCGGTCGTGCCGCACGGCAATGCCATATTTGCCCGGCTGCGGCACCGGCAGGCAGAAGCGCATCGCACCATTGGCGGGGCGCACCGCCGTGTCGATACGGTGCAGCCATTGGCCCTTGTTCAGCCAGGCCGCTTTGGTGCCGGGATAGGATTGGATGCGGACCTTGCCCGTCGCAGCGGTAAAACCACGCACGTCGACCAACACTGCAGGCCCGCTGGCGCTTGCCGCGCACCGGTCCAGATCATTGGCAATTTCCTGGCCATGGGCGAATGCCGGCACCGCAACGACCAGCGCTGCTCCCGACATTAGACCCATTGCAACTTTTATCATGACCATCAGACTCCTGGAAGCTATAGCCACCGGCATGGACCGGACGGCGAGCCCCTGTTCGCCCCGCAACTCTACTCCGCTCGATATGGGTGGGGTTTGCGGCCAAATCATGGTGATGGGACGACGACTTAGAGAATGCTGACCGCCACCGACCGTTATCTCGCCCGCCTGATCGCGGTGCCCATGCTGGGTACGCTCGTGATCGCCGCGATGCTGCTTGTCCTCGACAAGATGCTCAGCCTGTTCGATTTCGTCGCGGCGGAAGGGGGGCCGGTCAGTGTCGTGTGGCGCATGCTCGCCAATATGCTGCCGGAATATCTCTCGCTCGGCATCCCGATCGGGCTGATGCTGGGCATATTATTGGCGTTTCGCAAACTGGCCATGTCGTCCGAGCTGGACGTGATGCGCGGCGTCGGTCTGTCCTATGGTCGCTTGCTGCGCGTACCCTATATGTATGCGATCGCGCTCGCGCTGCTCAATTTCGGCATTGTCGGCTGGGTCCAGCCCCTGTCGCGCCACGCCTATGAGGCGCTGCGGTTCGAATTGCGGTCGGGTGCGCTGGGCGCGTCGATCAAGGTTGGCGAGTTTACGAATCTCGGCAAGCGGATGACGATGCGGATCGAACGCAGCCTGGACGAGGGGCGCAATCTCCAGGGCATTTTCGTCCGGGCAACCAGTCGCGACGGGCAATCGGTGGCGGTAACGGCGGCGCAGGGCATGTTCCTGGCCACCGACGATCCCGATGTGATCATCTTCCGCTTGCGCAACGGCGTGCTGGTGAATGACGCGCCCAAATATAAGACGCCACGCATTCTGTCCTTTTCCAGCCATGATTTGCCGATCGATCTGCCCCAGATCGAAAATTTCCGGGGCCGCGACGTGGATCGGGAAAAGACCATCCCCGAACTGGTGGTGATCGGCCGAAGCGGGGCGACGCCCGACAAGCTACGTGATGAAGTGCGCGCCAATTTCCATTTCCGCATGGTCGAGGTGGCAATGATGTTGCTGCTGCCGCTCGCGGCCCTGGCTTTCGCCATTCCGCCCAAACGATCGACATCGGCCCTTGGCGTCTTCCTTTCGATCGTCTTCATCGTGACCTATCATAAGATCAACGAATATGGCGAAGGCATCGGTGCGCTCGGCAAGATCGACCCGATCATTGCGCTTTGGGGACCGTTCCTGCTGGTGTCGGGCCTCATCTTCTGGATGTATCATGTGGTCGCCCATCGGCCCGGCGGGCAACCGATCGGCGCGCTGGAATTCGCCTTTGCCAAATTGGGCAAGCAGGTAACGCGACTGTTGCGGCTGGGCCGCAAGCGGCGCTCTGCCGAGACTGTGGAAGGAGCGGCCTGAGGCCATGCAATTTAATTTCTTCCCGTCGACGCCGATCACCCTGTACATGGCGCGCCTGTTCCTGACACGGACCCTTGCCGTGCTCGCGCTTCTGGTGGTGGTGCTCCAGTCGCTAGACCTGCTCGGCAATTCGAGCGACGTGCTGGCCTATCCCGGCAATGGCAATGCGCAACTGTGGCATTATGTCGGCCTGCGAACGCCGCAGATCATCGCGCGCTTTCTGCCCTTCTCGGTGTTGTTGGGTACGCTGGTGATGCTGGCCACGCTCAACCAGAATAGCGAAATCATCTCGATGAAGGCGGCGGGGCTGTCCGCGCATCAGATATTGGCGCCGTTGATCGCCGCGGCCTTGGGCGTCTCGCTGATCAGCTATGTCTTCAACGAACGGGTGGTGGCGCGATCGACTGCATCGCTTAGTGCCTGGGAAGCGGTGGATTACGGACCGATCCCGCCCGACAGCGGGGTCAAAAGCAATCCCTGGGTTCGTGACGGCAACAATCTTGTCAACGCAGCCATCGTGGCAGGGCGCGGTACAGAGGTCCAACTGCGCCAGGTCCGGATCTATAATCGCATAAACAATAGTTTGACGACGATCGTGGAAGCTCCGCGCGGCCGTTATGACGCAGCAAGCAGCAGTTGGTTGCTGGAGGACGCCCGTCAGTTTGATGTGGCACGTGGCACGGTGCGCAACGTCGGCACCGTGCGCTTTGGCCGGGACATCCGACCCGACCAGTTCACCCTGGCCAAGGTCGACCCCAATGCGCTCACCTTTGCGCAGCTCAAGGCGGCGATTTCCGACCTGCATGATGCCGGGCGGCCGACGGCGGAGCTGGAGGCGAGCCTGTGGCACAAATTGTCGGGGCCGCTTTCCGCCCTGCTCATGCCAATTCTCGGCTCGGTGGCGGCCTTTGGCCTGGCCCGGTCGGGGCAATTATTCGTGCGCGCTGTCATCGGGATGGCGCTGGGTTTTGCCTATTTCGTCGCCGACAATTTCTCGCTGGCGATGGGCAGCCTGGGTGCTATCCACCCTTCCTCGCCGCCTGGGCACCCTTCTTGCTGTTCCTGCTGCTCGGTGAAACGGTGCTGTTCAGGACCGAGGAATAGCCTAACGCGCGCCCATCGTGCTGCGGGCGATCTTGCCCACCAGCGGGACCATCCCCGGATAATTGCCGCGATGATAGGGCGACCCTGCGTCCAGCGTCGCGATCAGCCGGGCATGCGCCTGACCCAGCGCATGATAGGGGACGCTCGGCAACAGATGGTGGAGCGCGTGATAGCGCAGGCCCACGGGTGCCCACAGCTCGGGCAAGGCACCGGGCGGCGGCACGTTGACCGAATCGAGATATTGAGCGGTCACCGTCATCGGATCGCCTTCATTCTCCCACAGATGCGCGACCAAGGTGCGCAACTGGTTGATCACGGTCATCGCCGAATGGATCGCCATATAGACGAGCAACGGCTTCCAGCCGAAGAGGAACACGCTACCCACCAGCGCCAGCGCGAACAGGCAGGCACCCGCCTCCTGCCACGCCCACATGCGCGCAAATGCGCCCTCCGGCGCGCGGCGGCGATAGGCGGGATTGATCGATAGGGCCGACAGTTCCGCCACGACCTTGCGACGCAAGGGCGGCAGGATGAGGCTGAGCGGCGTCAGAAGCCCGAAACGCAGGATCAGGCCGACAGGCGCAAGCGAAGCAACCAGAATGAACAGCGGCAGCGACCAGGGTTTCATCAGCGCCAGCGGCAGATATTCGGGGTCTTCCGCCGTGCCGTACCGGGTGCGGGCATGATGCTGGGTATGCACGCCTTCATAGAGGAAGGACGGGATCATCAGCGGAATGCCGACGATCAGGTTCCAACCGAAGCGAAAGCCCGGCAGCGCGCCCTTGCGGATATGGGTAAGCTCATGAATGAAGCTGGCCGCTCGATAAAGCGCCAGCATCGCGACAACGCCACAGGCGACGGCAATCGCCACATTCTCCGTCACGATTGCGCCCACCATAGCGACCCAGCCGATCACCGCCGAACCCAGCATATCGGGCCAGTAAATGCGCGGATTGGCGACCGAATAGTCGCGCGTCAGTTCCGCTGCAGCCCGCAACATGGCGGTATCGTCGGGAATGGCTGCCCGCGCGCGCTGAGCGGCGGCCAATATGGGATCATGCACTGTCATACTTGCCGTCCTACACTCCAAATGCGCTGATATCGTGGCAGCACCATGACATCGCCGTTCTGATACGCCGCCATCCCGCGCCCGTGATTGACATTGCGCAAACAAGGGGCGAACTGCGTCCCATTCTCATCATCAAGGCGGCAACCGTGGCGCAATCCGATCTGGTCATCACTCCTGTCTCCGGCAAGGCCGATCTCAAGGCTTTTATCGACCTGCCTTGGTCCCTCTATGCCGACGATCCCCATTGGGTGCCCCCGCTCAAGGCGGAAGTGAAAGCGTTGCTGACGCCGGGCGAGAATCCCTTTTTCGACCATGCCGAGGCGCAATATTTCCTGGCGCGCCGCGGCAACAGCGTGGTCGGCCGCATTTCGGCGCATTTCGATCGTCTGGCGCTGGCCCAACCGGCCGAGCAAGGCATGGGGCCGGGAACCGGCAATTTCGGCCTGTTCGAAGCGACTGATACCGACGTCGGCGCGGCGCTGATCGCGGCGGCGGAAGACTGGTTACGCGGCAAGGGCATGACCCGCGTGCTGGGGCCGATTTCGCTGTCCATATGGGAGGAGCCGGGGCTGCTGATCCAGGGGCATGATCATCCCCCAACGGTCATGATGGGGCATAACAGCCGGGCCTATCAGGCGATGATCGAAAGCACAGGATATGTCCCGGCCAAGCAGCTGCTGTGCTATGAACTGGATATCACCCATCAATTCCCGCCGCTCATCCAGCGGATTGTCGCATCGGGGCATAAAAATCCGCGCATCAGTATCCGCAAGGTCGATAAATCGAAATTCGACGCCGAAGCCGCGATCATCCTTGGCATCTTGAACGAGGCTTGGGGCAAGAATTGGGGGTTCGTGCCGATCACCGATGCGGAGATCGCCCATATTGGCAAGAAGCTGAAGCCCATCGTGTTCGAAGATCTGATCATGATCGCTGAACTGGATGGCGAGCCGGTGGCTTTCATGATCACACTACCAGACCTCAACGAAGCGCTGGGGCCGCTCAACGGATCACTCCTTCCCTTTGGCTGGGCGCGACTGCTGTGGTGGCTGCGCAAGCCCAAGGTCCGCACCATGCGCGTGCCGCTGATGGGCGTGGTGCAGCGGTTGCAGGCCTCACGCATTGCCAGCCAATTGGCTTTCATGATGATCGAACATATCCGGCTGGACGCCGTGGCGCATTATGGATCGACGCGGGGCGAGATCGGCTGGGTGCTGGACGATAATCAGGGGATGAACGCGATTGCGGAGGCGATCAACAGCACGGTCAACAAAGTCTATCAGATTTACGAAAAACCGCTCTGATCAATCCTCGGCCGGCACCGCGACCTCGATCGCGCCCGCCGCGACGCGGGCCGTGAAGGGCGTGCGGGCCAGCACTTCACCATCGATCGATATACGCTGGCTAGGACGGGTCGTGATCTTGAACGATTTGCCGTGATATTCCTGCGTGTGCGAATCGCGATCGCGCAGTTTGAAGAATTTGGCATACCAGTCCCAGGCGAGCCGGGCATGGCTGCGGCCGACGACCGCCTGGATCACGATCTCGCCGGTATCGACATCGGCATGATCGGACAGTTCGACGCCGCCATGAAAGGGGCCATTAAGAATGCGCACTTCGGTGGACCAGAGCCGATGCTCCTTCTTCCCATCGTCGATGACCAGGCGAAAGGCGCGGAAGCCGACCGAGCATTTGATGGCCCAGATCAGATAGCCGATGCGGCCAAGATAGCGTTTGAGTTTATGCGGAACCGTCTTGCCAATCATGGGCGACAGACCCAGCGACGCCGCATTGACGAAATAATCCCGGTCGATCATGCCCAGATCGACCCGTCGTCGGCGGCCATGGGCAATCACTTGCACTGCGCCGTCCAGATCGAGCGGCAGGCCTAACGTGCGGGCAAAGCTATTCGCGGTGCCGAGCGGCAGCACGGCAAAGACGCAATCCTTGCCCACCAATTCGTCGACTGTGCCTGACATCGACCCATCGCCACCACCTACGATCACCATCGGCGCGCCGTCGGCAACGGCTTGGCGGACCGTGGCATCCATCTGGGTCGGATCCTCGACCGCGTGGGCGGCGACCAATCGAACGCCTGCGTCTTCCAGCTTTTGCTTCGCTTCTGCGAAAAGGTCTTGGCCCCTGCGGCTATGCGCATTGACGACCAGCGCCGCCTCGCGAGGGAGGGGGCGCAGAAGGGGGCGGGCGGGCGCTGTCATTTCCATGGCACAACAACACGGTAAGAGGGTATTTGGGTCCGGTGGAAACCATCTGCTTGCACTTCGTTACCCTTTAATGGCCCGCATCGCACATCTCTCCGACATTCACTTTGGCGCGAACGATCCCAGGATCGTCGACGCCGCCACCGCCTGGCTGGAGGAACGACGGCCCGACCTCGTCATCATCAGCGGGGATTTTACCCAGCGCGCGCGGGTTCAGCAGTTCCGCGCGGCGTCGGCTTGGCTCAACCGTTTGCGCGCGGCGGGGCTCAAATTGCTGGTGGTGCCCGGCAATCATGACGTGCCGCTTTATGATGTGGTGCGGCGATTCATAGCACCGCTCGATCGCTACAAACGCTATATCAGCCACGATCTTTGTCCCTTTTATGAAGATGCGGAGGTCGCCATTCTGGGCATCAACACGGCGCGGTCGCTCACGATCAAGGACGGTCGGATCAATCACGGCCAGATGGAAATGCTGCGCCAGCAATTCGCGTCGGTAGCGCCAGACAAGACCCGCATTCTGGTCACACATCACCCCCTATTTGCCATGCCTATCGGCCGGGGTGGCGAACTGAGCGAGGCGGTGGGCCAGCATGAGGATGCAATCCAGGCGGCGTGCGAGGCGGGTGTACATATCGCGCTCGCGGGCCATTTCCACCAGACCTATGCCGAATCGGCGGCAAAGATGGTGGAGCAGTCAGGCGGCGCGCTGGTGATCCAGGCTGGCACGGCAACTTCCACCCGACTTCGGAATGATGAGCCGCAAAGCTTCAACTGGCTGCATGTCCACCGCAATAATGAAGTCGAATTGCAGGTGATCGTCTGGGACGGCACGAGCTTCCAGCGCGCAAGCCATGTCGCCTATCATCAGGCGGGCGACAGCTGGACCGGGCAAGCAGTCGATGATCCAGCAACGGTGGGCGCAATCGCCTAAGTTTATGGGGACTGCTTTTGTCGGGCAGCGCGATCGGTTAGGAGGCCGCGCATGAGCGTTCGCAACCGAAATCCACGCTAATATGGCGATCGTTAGAAGCCTGTGCGGCCAGTGCAGCATGGGATGCGGTGTGCGAGCAATGACCGGGGCGCAGCGCGACCTGCGGATTGAGGGCGACAAGGCCCATCCTGCCAATGCCGGGCGGCTGTGTGAAGGCGCAGATGCATTGACGGCGATGGCAGAGCTGGACGGACGGCTGCTGCACCCACTGATCGAAGGCAGACAGGCGAGCTGGGACAAGGCCATAGCGCAGGTTGCGCGACGTCTGGCCGCTGTGCAGGCGCGTCATGGACCAGGCAGCGTCGCACTGCATGTCGGCGGTGGCTTGCTGACCGAGGATTATTATGTCGCCAACAAGCTGATGAAGGGCTTCCTCGGATCAGCCCATATCCATGCGCCGTGGCGCGGTGCTATCGGCGGAGTGCAGCGCGCTGCCTATGGCGAAGATGTCATGCCCGCCGCGCTGGAGGATATCGACCGCGCTGACATAATCCTGATCGTCGATCCGGCGTCCTTGCTGGGACATCCGCTGTTGCTGGAACGGGTGCGCGATGCCCGTGCGACGCGGGGCACGCGGTTGGTGATGCTGGGCGCGGACGAGGGGATCGAGGCCGATTTGCAACTGCCAGTGCGCGGGGGGAGCGTGGCGCGATTGCTGGCGGGGTGGTTGCTGCATATCATCGACAGTGGGCTGATCGACACAGATTTCGTCGCGGCGCATGTAACCCTGCCGGATCGGTTTCGGGAGCGGTTGGCACCAGGCCATGATCTATGGTCGGTGGCGCGGGCCTGTGGAATCGAGCCGGGTGAGGTGCGGGACTTCTATGACGCGATGGGACCGGTCGATCGACTGGTGACTATGTTCGGGGAGACCGCGGGCGCAGATGTTGCGGCGGCCGCGATCAACGTGCATCTGCTCACGGGGCGGATCGGGCGACCGGGTGCCAGCCCCTTTGCCCTACCTTCGGGGTCAAATGGCATGGGCGCGCGCGAAGTGAGTTGCCACGTCGATGAACTGGCTGCGCATGGCGATTTCGCCGAACCAATGCGGGCCAGTGTCGCGCGTTTCTGGGGCGCGCGGCAATTGGCCGAACGACCGGGGCTGGAGGACGACGCGCTGCTTGATGCCATGCGCGACGGGCATGTGCGGGCGCTATGGAGTATCGGCGCGGATGATGGGGCAGCCGACTGGCTGCGCGCGGCGCGGGCGGTGGTGCCGCTGTCGATCCGATCGACGGACCGCGTCGAGGAAGCCGAGGAGGACTGGACCATATTGCTGCCCTCGGCCGCCTGGATCGAAAAGGACGGCACGGTGACGGGGCTCGATCGACTGGTCAGCCGCCAGCGGCGCGTGTTCGACCTGCCCGGAGAGGCGCGGCCCGACTGGTGGATGCTCACGCGCGTGGCGCAGGCGATGGGCTGGGGCGATGCCTTCCATTATGAACAGCCCGCCGATATCTACCGTGAACATGGGCGGCTGACCGCCTATCGCAATGATTGCAGGCGGCTGCTCAACCTGCGCCGCCATGCGCCGATTTCCAACCCGGCCTATGCCGAACTGACGCCATGGCGCTGGGGCGAGGTGCCGTTCGATGGCGGGCGCTTCGCCACGTCCGATGGCCGGGCGCGGCTGTTGCCGATCGCGGGTCAGGCGGAGGCGGCGATCCCCTGAAGATGCGCCAGCAGCGCGTCGCCATTGGCCGCCCAGGTGAAGCGCAGCGCGGCTTCGCGTACCTTTTCGGGCGAAGGCGGATCATCGAGGATGGCGCGGATGGCCCCCGCTATGGCTTGCGGATCGCGATCGACGATCTGCCCGGCTTCGGGCCGGTCGAGCAATTCGCGTGCGCCGCCCACATCGCTGATGATGATCGGCGTGCCGCAGGCAAGCGCCTCGACCCAGGCGTTGGCGAGGCCTTCGGAAGCGGAGGGGAGTGCCATCACGTCAGCAGCCGCGAAGATCCGCGGCAGTTTGTGATGCGGCACGGAGCCCAGGAAACCGACGCGGCGTTCGACGCCCAATTCCAACGCCAGGTTTTCGAGCGTCCGCCGATATTGGCCCTGACCCGCGAGCAGCAGCGTGACGTCGGGCAGCGCAGGCAGCGCCCGGACGAGCAGTTCCTGCCCCTTGCGCGGGATCAACGCACCGACGCACAGCACCACCGGCCCGCTGAAATCCAGCGCTTCTTTCGCCGCCGCGCGATCGGACAGCTCGAATGTGTCGAGATCGACCCCGGTATAATGGACCTGGATCTTGTCCGCATCCATACCCATCCGCGCCATCGACCGGCGCATTGCGTCGGATACGGCGAGCAGGCCGGCGGCATGGTCGCCCGCCTCGCGCACCATCTTGCGCGTGCTGCGCTGCGTCCCCCAATAATGGATGTCGGCACCGCGCGCCTTGATCGAATAGGGAATGCCGAGCGCCTTGGACAGCCGCTGCGCCACCGGGCCATCGGGGAAGAAGAAGCTGGCATCGATCACATCGAACGGGGTTTGCGCATGCAGGCGGCGAACCAGCGGCAGGATCGCGCGCGTCATGGTGATGACGTTGGTGCGTCCCCCGAATTTGGGGATGATCGGAAAGGTCGGGCGATAGACGGTCAGTTCGCGCCAGCGTTCCTTGCGCGGCAGCGCGCGCAGCGGGGCGTAACGGGCACTGAGCGAGAGCGGCCATGGCGGCAGGCCGACCGGCGCCACCACCGTGACATTGGCCTCCGCGCGGCTGGCCAGTTCGCGCGCCTGCCGTTCCACGAACACACCGAAATTGGGGCGGCTGATATCGGGAAAGAGAGTCGATAGCGTAAGGACGTTAAGCGTCATGGTCTTGTCTTTCGCGGATCAGCCTTTGCCATCGGGTTAAGAGGCGCGTTTGCCTTTGGCTAGAGCCGCCGGACGAGTTGCACCGCGACTGCGGCCCATGGCGGATCGGTCAACACCAATTGCCGCGCGCCTGATCCCAATGGCAGCAGTTGCAGCCGGTCGCCCTCCCGCCCGATCAGGCGGCCGAACAGGAAGCGCCCGGCAGGGCGGGGGAAGAGGATGTCGCGGTTAAGTGCGCTGGCAAATTCTTCGGGTCCGATGCAGCGGCACCAGATCGCATCGCCGCTGCGATAATCGCCGATGCTGGCGCTGACATGGACCCCCACCATGCCGTCGCTGGGCGCGGGCGAGGGGAAGGCGAGCGGCCGGGTCGGCGCGCGCACACCATCGGGGCCGAGCAGCGCGGCGAC
Organism: Sphingobium sp. Ant17; assembly: GCF_000588875.1. Lineage (GTDB taxonomy): Bacteria > Pseudomonadota > Alphaproteobacteria > Sphingomonadales > Sphingomonadaceae > Sphingobium. The sequence continues at coordinate 22,103 of NZ_JEMV01000003.1, read as the reverse complement.
CGGCACTTCGGCTTGCCCTGGCAGCGCGACCAGTTCGGACGTGGTGACGCCCAGCGCCAGCGCGATGCGGTTGAGCCATTTGACCGATACGGTGCGCGTGCCGGTTTCCAGTCGCCCGATCGTCTGGGCCGTGGTCGGCGGATCGCACAGCGCGCCGACCTGTTCGAGCGTCAGCCCCTGCGCCTTGCGGACTTCGCGGATGCGGGTGATCATCCCATGCCTCTATAATAACCTATTTGGTTTTCTCTTTCCTACAAATGATCCTCCATGGCAAGGGCTGCATTTGCGATTCTTGTCAGCAGGAGGTGGTGATGGCCGCGACGCATATCGAACAGACGATCGAAGACCCCGATGGCCGGGCGCAGCGGGTGATGGTCAATCTCGGCGAATCGCCGCTCGCCTGGCTGCATGCGCGCGGGCACGTCAGCGAGCGTCAATATCTAGCGGGAGAGAGGCTGCGCGGCGACTGGGAGAAAGCGGGTCTCGGCGCGCGGGTAACGATGTGCTGGGACGCCGCCCCGCGCGAGGGCGGGCGGCGTGGACCGGCGCGAACGCCTGACCCGACCGGCGCGCAGCTATCGGCGCGCGAACGGTTCGACAGCGCGATCACGGCCGCCGGGCCTGGCCTCGCCGACATATTATGGCGTGTAGTCTGTGCAGGCGAAGGCCTCGTCGCCGCCGAAAAAGCGCTGGGCTGGCCAAGCCGCGCCGGCAAGCTGGTGCTGACCCTCGCCCTGGAGCGCGTGGCGGACTGGTATCGGGTGGCTTAAGCCATCATCCCCGCGCCCAGCAACAGGAGCAGCTTGACGTCCATCGCATAGCCCTGCGCGCGCCATGCCGCGACCTGGTCGGGCAGGGTGGTAAGGGGAATGCGGTGAACGATGATGTCTTCGCCCTCCACGCCGCCGCCTTCGCCGGTCTTCTCCAGATCATGCGCGCGAAACAGGGTGAAGCTCTCCGACACCATGCCGGGTGAGCTGAAAAACTGGCCGAGCGAAGTGAGCCGGGCAGGGCGGTAGCCCGTCTCTTCCTCCAACTCCCGCGCGGCGGCGATGCTGGGGTCTTCGCCCGCCGCCTCGTCGCCGACCAGGCCTGCGGGCAGTTCGATGCAGCGCCGCCCCAAGGGCACGCGATATTGATCGACCAGCAGAATATGGCCGTCATCGATGGCCAGGATCACGGCGGCCTGGATGCCCCGCGCTCGGCCGACATATTCCCATTTGCCCCGCTTTTTGGCGGTGATGAAGCGGCCTTGCCACATCAGTTCTTCGGGCGCGTCGCGATCCGGGTCGGTCATAATTCGATCAGCCTGTCGGGCAATTCGTTGATATCATCCTGCGCGCGCGGGAAATGCGTCGCCAATATCGCGCCGACCTGTCGCACTTCGGCCGCCAGCCCCTCGCCGGGGCGACCGTCGCGGATCGCCTCGATCAGCGCCGCCATCGCCTCGCCCCAGGCTTCGGGCGCGACCTTGTCGTTGATGGCGCGGTCCGCCACCAATTCGGCGCGATGTTCGTCGAGCGAGAGATAGAGGAGAACGCCGGTGCGGCCATGGGTGCGCGCCTCGACCGCCGATCGAAACAGCAGGATGGCGCGGCGACGTACCCGGCGCGCCTTGGTGGCGCGCGGCGTAGCCAATATCCTGAGCGCCGGGATTGCCAGCAGATAACGGATGACCAGGAAATTGAGTAACAGGTCGCCCAACAGCACGGTCAGCAATTTCCAGTCGGCGACCTCATGATCCCAGTCGCGCAACAGCATGGCGGACAGATCGCGCAGATGGTCGGGGAAAGTCGCAAACCAACCCAGCGTCAGGAACACCGCCGCCACGGCCCAGATCAGGCCGACATCATGATAGGCGTCCGATCGGCGCGCGACGATCGTGACGATTTCCCCCGACGTTTGCGCTTCGGCTTCCGCTACGGCAGCCGAGACGAGTTCATGGTCTGCCTGTGTGAGATTAAGCTGCATCACCAACCCCCCGACGCGCCGCCGCCGCCAAAGCTGCCGCCGCCCGAAAAGCCGCCCCCCCCGCCAAATCCGCCGCCGCCACCCCAACTAGAACCGCCGCCCGATCCCCAGCCGGACCCACCAGCGCCCGGTCCCCACAGGATGATCGGCATGCTGCTACCGCCCCGGCGGTAGCGCTTCCCGCCGCCACCGCCACTGCCGCGCGACATAAGCCGCATGGCGATGAAGAGGATGATGAACGCAATCGGCCACAAGCCCAATATCGCGCTGCCGCCACGATCGGCTGAGCGCGCTTCGGTTTCTGCGGCCGCAGCACGGGCCTTGGCTTCTTCGGGTGGCAGGGCGAGCAACGTGGTAATCTGATCCACGCCCGCCGCGATGCCACCTGGCATGTCGCCCGCCTTGAAGCGCGGTGTTATCGCATTACGGATGATCTGCGAGGAAAGCGCGTCGGTCAGTATGCCTTCCAGGCCATAGCCGACCTCGATCCGCACCTTGCGATCATTGGGCGCAATGATCAGCAACGCGCCATTGCTTTCCTTGTCGCCAATGCCCCACGCCCGGCCGAGCCGATAGCCATAGTCGGCAATGTCATAGCCTTGCAGATCGGGGATGGTCGCGACCACCAGCGATCGCCCGCTGGCCTGCTTCTGCGCGATCAGCGTCTGGCTGAGCGCCTGTTCCTGCGCCGGATCGAGCAGGTTGGCCGCATCGACCACGCCCTTGTCATCGAACTTCGGAAAATCCTGCGCCCACGCCGTCGAGGCGAGGACGAGGAGAAGTAGGAGAAATACGCCGGAGACTGCGGTGCGGAGTAGGTCTGTCGAGCCTCTTCTCCAACGAAGGGAAGGGGCATTCGACAGGCTCAGGCCGAACGGAAAGGAGAGCATGGTTCCGATGCTCAACTACCGAAATCGACCGTCGGGGCTTCTTCCGCGCCGGGGGTGGTGGCCTGGAACGGGGTCATGGGCTTGGCACCGTGGATGATCTTGGCTCCGATCGCATCGGGGAAGGTGCGGATGCGGGTATTATAGGCCTGCACCGCGCCATTATAATCGCGGATGGCGACGGCGATGCGGTTCTCGGTGCCTTCCAACTGCGACTGCAGCTGGAGGAAATTCTCGTTCGCCTTAAGGTCGGGATAGGCTTCGACCGAGGCGAGCAGGCGGCCCAGCCCCTGGCTCAACTGCGCTTGCGCGGCCTGGAACTGCGCGACCTTGGCGGGATCGGACAGGTCTTCGGCATTGACCTGTACCGATGTCGCCTTCGCACGGGCCTCGGTCACCCGGACCAGCGTATCCTGCTCCTGCTTGCCCGCCGCCTTGACCGTCGCGACGAGATTGCCGACCATGTTGGAACGACGCTGATATTGCGCCTGGACATCGGCCCACTTGGCCTTCGCCTCCTCTTCGGCAGTCGGGACGCTGTTGATGCCGCAAGCGGACAGGGCAAACGCTCCGAAGAGCGGCAACAGAAATGCGGAGAAGCGGCGCAGGCGCGTCATAGGACATCCTTGGCGATTGTTTCGATGCTGGAAATAGGGCGTTGAACTGATCGGCGCAACGGGCCATGCAGATATTATCGCAGATGGTAAAAGGGTTTAAACCATGGGGCTGCTTTCGGAATTCAAGACTTTCATCAATCGTGGCAATGTGATGGATCTGGCGGTCGGCGTCATCATCGGCGGCGCGTTCGCGACCATCACCAAGTCGTTGACCGATGATCTGATCATGCCGGTTGTCGGCTATATTTTCGGTGGTGCGGACTTTTCGCGTTATTTCATTCGCCTGGGTGACTTGCCCCCCGGTTATCAAGGCAACCCGCTCAGCTATGCCGACCTGAAGAAGGCGGGCGTTGCCATGTTTGGCTGGGGTGAATTTCTGACCGTTTTGGTTAACTTTCTGATCCTCGCCTTCATCATCTTCCTGCTGGTCAGGTTGGTCAACCGGTTGACGGCAAAGCAAGAGGCGGAAGCCGCGCCGGCCGCACCGGCACCGACGCCGGAAGACATCATGCTTCTCCGCGAAATCCGCGATTCCCTCAAAAAATAGTCGTTTATGCGACGAAGCGAGACGGCGACGGGAACCATCGCCGTTGCGACCGGTTGATCGCGGTCAGGGCTGAAGGCTGCACGTGCGGCCTGGAAGCCTTGCGCAGTAGGTAGCCCCAGGGGGCGCAACAGGAGAAAAACGCCGTGAAAACCTTCGTCAAAGTCCTTGGCCTCGCCAGCCTTGTCGCGCTCGCAGCGTGCGATTCCGCTAAGGAAAACCAGGTCGAGAATGCTTACGAAAATCAGGCGGACGCCCTCGACAACCAGGCTGACAATATGGAAGCCATGGCTGACAACCTGACCGGCAATGCCGAAGCCGCCGCTGAAAATGCCGCCGACGCGCTCGAAAATCGCGCCGACGCCACGCGCGAAGCGGGCGATGAGGCTGAAGACGCGGTCGAAGACCAGCAGTAATTAGCATTTGCTACTAAAGCGAAGGGGCGTCGTGATACGATCACGGCGCCCCTTTTGCCGTTCGCTCTCCGGCTTTTAACGGCCCCTTAACCACGCTCGGCCAAAGGTGGCCGCTGCGCGCATCGGTGGGGCCATGAGAATGGACGAGTTACTACAGGAATTTATATCGGAAACCCAGGAAACGCTCGAAGCGTTGGCTGGGGAGGTCGTGGCGTGGGAAGCCGATCCATCCGACCGTGACCGGCTGGATGCAATCTTCCGCTTCTTCCACACGGTCAAAGGCAGTTGCGGCTTCCTGAACCTGCCTCGGTTTGAACGGCTAAGTCATGCGGCGGAAGATGTGCTGGCGGACATTCGCGCAGGCAAGCGCGGCGCCGATCCTGCCACGGTGAGCGCGGTGCTGGGGCTGATGGACCGGATCGGCGAACTGACCGAAGCCGTCGCCATGGGCGCTGCGCTGCCCAATGAAAATGACGATTATCTGATCGCGGCGCTGAACGCGCCAGCGGACCAGCCTGCGCCCCAAGTGGAGTCAGCCCCTGTCGCGGTGGCCCGGCAAGCGGGACAGGCCGGACCGCGCACCATCCGCTTGCCCTTGAGCCTGATCGACCAACTGATGAACGGCGTGTCGGACATGGTGTTGGCCCGCAACGAATTGTCGCGCAAGCTGCGCGAACGATCCGCTGACCCTGAACTGGATAATGTGTTCGAGCGGCTGTCGACCTGCGTGGCGGACATGCGCGACGTGATTTCCAAGACGCGGATGCAGCGGGTCGAGCGGCTGTTCGCGGCCATCCCGCGCATGGTCCGCGATCTCGGCCGGGATCTGGGCAAGCGCATCGACCTGACGCTGGAAGGCGGCGACGTCGAGATGGACCGCGAAATGGTGGAGATGGTCGTCGACCCGCTCACCCATATCGTGCGCAACAGCATCGATCATGGCATCGAAGCCCCCGAACAGCGCCGCGCCGTCGGCAAGCCCGAAGCCGGTGCATTGCGGGTGGAAGCCCGCCAGTCGGGCAACCAGATCGTCATCACCATCAGCGACGATGGTGCAGGCATCGACACGGCACGGCTGGTGGACAAGGCGATCGGCGCGGGCCGCCTGACCCCCGAAGCGGCGGCGCGGATGCCCGAAGCGGACAAGCTCGACCTGATCTTCCAGGCTGGGCTGTCCACCGCTGATCAGGTGACGTCGATCTCCGGCCGGGGCGTCGGCATGGACGTGGTGCGCGCCAATGTGGAGCGGATCGGCGGCGTCATCGCGCTCGACAATCATCCGGGCCAGGGGCTTTGCATCACCCTTCGCGTGCCGCTGACGCTGACGATCATACCAGGGCTGGTAGTGCGCGCAGGGGGGCTGCATTTCGCCATTCCGCGCGCGGCGGTGGTCGAGATATTGCACGACAATAATGCCATGCTCCAGATCAGCCGTATCGGCGGTGCCCAGGTCGCGACTATCCGTGGTGTGCGGCACTCGATGATTGAGTTGGAGGATGTCCTGAGGATGGAACGACCCGCACAGGCCGGACCGCGCGCGATCATGGTCGTCCGGTCGGGTAGCGGTGTGCCTTATGCGATGGGTGTGGCGGCGGTCGACAATCATGAGGAACTGGTGATCCGGCCGGCCTCCCCTCTGATCATGGCAAGCGGCGTCTATGCCGGCATGACCTTGCCCGACAATGGCAAGCCGATGCTCCTGCTGGACGCGGCCGGCATCGCGAATGTAGCGCAATTGCCTACGATCCTCGACGATCAAGCGGCGCGACGGACAGAGGAGCAGGCGGATGCCCCCACCGGCGTCGAAATGGTTGCCGCGCTGCGGTTCGAGGAAATCACCGGCGAAAAAAGGCTGCTCAAACTGGCGCTGATCGACCGGGTCGAGGATATCGACGTCGACCTGTTCGGTCGGTCGGGCGACTGCGCCTATGTACGGCTCGACGGGCGATTGGTCCCGGTTGTCAATGGCTTGTCCCGGTTCGATCGGGCCAAAGTGTCCGCTTTGCGCCTGCGCGATGGAACACGCGAAGCCTGCTATCCGGTCGCCGCCGTGCTGGATATCGTCCAGATGCCGCTGGTGCCCGACATGGTCGCGATGCACGGAATCCTGAGCGGTGTCGCCGTCATCGACGGCGAGCATCTGGAGGTGATAAACCCGTTTGCATTGTTCGCTTCGCTGTCCGCAAATGACATTATCGAGGGAAAGGGCGGGCGCTGCCTGCTGGCTGATGCCGAGGACGGCTGGACCCGCGAGATATTGGCACCGCTATTGCGGCAGGCTGGGCATGACGTGGTGCTGGGGTTACCCGACGACGGCGTGATCGATCCGCAGGACGTGCTGCTGTGCCATGATGGCGAGGGTTCGAAGGTAGCGGGGATCATGGCCGAGATGACCGGATGCCGGGTGGTGCAATTGCGCGCCTCGCCCCGCGCCGCCGGGCCGCGCGATGCCAGCATCTATCGCTACGACCAAAATGCGCTGATGGCGGCGATCGCCGCCGGACAGGGATAGGGCCATGAACCGACTATATCTTTTCGCCACTTTGGCGGGCACGCGGATCGCCGTGGAAACCGGTGAGGTGGAGGCGGTGGTCAAGCTGACCGAGATTTCGCCGGTGCCGGGTATGGGCGCGCATGTCGCGGGTCTGTCCGCGCTGCGCAGCCGGGTGCTGACCATCATCGACACGGCCGCCCTGATTCAGGGGGAGGCATCGCCAACGCGTGAAGCGGGCCTTGCTATCATCGCCAATATCGCCGGGCATAGCTATGGCTGATGGTTGACAGCGTATCCGACATTTGCCGCGTACCGGAGGGCGAATTGCCGTTGCGTGGCCAATTGGACCGCGCCTGGGCACCCTATGGCCGCGCCATCGTGGAACAGGATGGCCATCCCTGGCTGCTGGTATCGCTGGCCAGCTTCATCGACGGAGGGTGTCAGGCGCAGGCCGCCTGACCTCTTTTCCAACTCGTTTACCAAAAACTCGCTTTTGCCCGTTAGGTCTCGATTTTCGGGCCATAAATTCCAAAGGGACGCGTCATGAAGAACTGCCTGGTCGTCGACGATTCGAAGGTCATCCGCAAGGTGGCCCGCCATATCCTCGAATCGCTCGACCTGTCCGTCACCGAAGCGGTGGATGGACAGGACGCCCTGACCCAATGCGAAGCCTCCGCGCCCGACGTGGTCCTGCTCGACTGGAACATGCCGGTAATGAGCGGGATGGAGTTTCTCCAGGCCCTGACGACTGCCAAGATGACGGCACGGCCCAAGATCATCTTCTGCACCACAGAAAATGGCATCAGCCATATCAAGGCTGCAGTCGAAGCGGGGGCCGACGAATATGTGATGAAGCCGTTCGATCGCGAAACGTTGGAAAGCAAATTGGTGATCGTCGGGGTGATTTAGCCCGACGGTCTGCACCCTTATCCAGGGAGTAATGTCCTACCTTTCCTTCTTCGTGCAGAGAGCCTCGTGATGACCGTCAGCATGCCGATCATGACCAATCAAAGGAGAGAGCAGGGTGCCGTGCGCACCCTGATCGTCGACGATTCGGTCGTCGTGCGCACGGTGATCGAGCGCATCCTGAACGCTGACCCGGCTTATAAGGTGGTCCACAAAACCAACAGCGCGGAACTGGCGCTCGGCTATCTGGCCGACAATGCGGTCGATTTGGTCTTGTTGGACATCGAACTGCCCGGGCAGAGCGGTTTGGCTGCGCTGCCCGCGGTCCTGCAAGCACGGGCTGGGGTCAAGGTCGCAATTCTGTCGGGCAAGTGCGAGGAAGGCAGTGCTGCAGCCGTTGAGGCATTGGCACTCGGCGCAAGCGAGATCGTGTCCAAGCCAGGTAGTGGCAGTTTTGGCGAGCAATTTTCCCAGGCTTTGATCGAACGGCTCAACCGGTTGTTCGATCAACGGGTGATGGCCGTGCTTTCGACCGCTCCCGCCATTCCCCCTGTCGTGCAGCCGGCACTTCAGCCATTGGGCTGTCTTGGGATTGGTGCATCGACCGGGGGCATCCACGCGCTGGGGCAATTATTCAACGGACTGACCGCGCCTTTGGGCGTACCCCTGCTCCTGACCCAGCACCTCCCCGCAAGCTTCACGGTCTATTTCGCCCAGCAATTGACGCGCATGACCAGCCTGCATGTCAAGGTCGCGGAAACCGGTGACATTCTGGCCCCAGACACCGTGTATGTCGCGCCGGGCGACGCCAATCTTCAGGTGCGACGCGGCCTCTATGGCCGTGTTGTGATCCAGCTCAATCCCGAACGTACCCCAGCGGGCAACCTGCCCGGCGTCGATCCGATGTTCGCCAGCATGGCGGAGGTCTACGGCGCGGGCGCGGCCGGGGTCGTGCTGACCGGCATGGGCCGGGACGGCACGACCGGTGCGCGCGACATCGTCGCGGCGGGTGGCTGGATCGTCGCGCAGGACGAAGCCAGCAGCGTGGTGTGGGGCATGCCGGGATCGGTGGCGAGTGCGGGCCTGACCTGCGCCCTGATGGAGCCTCAACGGATGATGGATTTTATAACCCGCCGCGGCAGGGGAAGCGCATGAAGACCGCCCAGCCTGCAGCGATATTTGAAGGCGCAGCACGCGTCCTGGCGGCGCTGCTGGAAGCGCGCACTGGCCAGGCTTTGTCCGAGGGGCGCGCCTGGCGGATGGAAACAGCGCTCCGGCCGGTATTGCGTCAGCATAAGCTGGCAGACATGGATGAACTCGCCGGACGATTGACGCGCAAGAGCGACCCCCGGCTCGAAGAAGATGTGGTCAACGCGCTGCTCAACAATGAAAGCAGCTTCTTTCGCGATCTCCAGATTTTCGACATGATCCATCGTCAGATCCTGCCAACGATCCAGGCGGAACGGACGGACAAGACGTTGCGGATTTGGAGCGCGGGCTGTTCGACGGGGCAGGAGGCCTATTCGTTGGCGATCCGTCTGCGCAACGACGCGGCGCGTTGGAGTGGCTGGCGGATCGAGATCATGGCGAGCGACATTTCGACCGCAGCGATCGATCAAGCTCGGTCGGGGATTTTTTCGCAGATGGATGTTCAGCGTGGGCTGGCGGTAGGCGATCTCATCAAATGGTTCGAACCCCATGGCGAGGATTGGCGCGCCAGTGCGGAACTGCGCCGCATGATCGATTTTCGGCACGATAATCTGTTCGATGCCAAGGTGCCGAGCGGCGAATATGACTTGCTCCTATGTCGCAACGTGCTGCTCTATTTCTCGCCAGAACGGCGACAGTCGGTGTTGCGGCTGTTGGGACGGCACAGCCACGACCGGTCGGTGTTGCTGCTGGGCGCGGGAGAGACGGTTATCGGTCAGGGCGATGACTTCACTGCCCATCCCGAATTTCGCGGTGCTTATGCCCGACAGGCGCAATTGCCGGGTGGGGCTATCAGGCGGACCCGGCGGGTCAGCTGATAGGTCTGTGCCACGGCAGCTTGCTCGTTTTTAACCATGCTTGATTGCGGCGTCGCGCTGCGCCATTGTCGTGGCCCAAGCTGCCGGATCGAAGGGGCAGGCTGAAAGGGCGTGATGACCGAGCTGCCGATTATCGAGACGCCGTCGCCCAATTATGACGAGCGCAGCCTGCCCATCACCATGCTGGTGCTCCATTACACCGGGATGCCCGACGCGGCGAGCGCGATCAACTGGCTGGCCAACCCGGAATCGAAAGTGTCGGCCCATTATGTCGTGACCGAGGATGGCCAGATCATCCGCATGGTCGATGAGGCCAAGCGGGCCTGGCACGCGGGACGATCGCACTGGCGCGGTATCGACGACATCAACTCGGCCAGCATTGGCATAGAGATCATCAATCCGGGGCATGAATGGGGCTATCGGCCCTTTCCCGAAACGCAGATGGGGTCGCTAATCCCATTGGTGCATGACATCACCCAACGGCACCGGATCACACGCGGCAATATCGTCGGCCACAGTGATATCGCGCCCGCCCGCAAGCAGGATCCGGGCGAGCTGTTTCCCTGGGGACAACTGGCGCGGCTGCGACTGGCGCTGCCCCGGCCAACGAAAAATCTGATGGACCCGCACTGGACCGATGGCGGCTTCATGCTGGCGCTCGAACGCTTCGGCTATGACATCGCCGAACCGCAAGCAGCGGTGATTGCGTTCCAGCGTCGCTTCCGCCCGGAACGGATTGATGGGGTGATCGACGGCGAATGCCGCGCCATCCTGCTCGCGCTGCTGCTGCCCAAGCCGAGGGGCGACGAATAAGCAGGTGACGCCGGACCCGAACGGCGCTAGGGACCAATCCGCCAGAGGGCTGGGCGGCCGCGGCGTGGCGGGTAACTTCCACGGCGAGGAAAGTCCGGGCTCCACGAAATGACGGTGCCGGTTAACGACCGGCTGGAGTGATCCAAGGGACAGTGCAACAGAAAGCAGGTCGCAACGGCTTAGGCCATGCGAAATTGAAAGGGTGCGGTAAGAGCGCACCGCGTCTGCGGCAACGCAAGGCGGCACGGTAAACCCCACCGGGAGCAAGACCGAATAGGGACGGCGCGCAGTTTCGGCTGCTAGGTCTGTTTCGACCGAGATCGTCCGGGTTGGTTGCTGGAGGGGCGGAGTAATCCGTCCCCTAGAGGAATGGTCGCACATCTCCGAAAGGAGAGGACAAAACCCGGCTTATAGGCCCTCTGGCACATTTTTTGCGATCCCTTTGCGCTGCGGCGGGGTGGCGTTTTTCTGACGGAATCCTTACCTGTACCCCATGTCTCGTAACGGCCGATCCAATGACTGGGGCTTTCCCCGCTGGCGCAGCTATGGCGCATCGCGTGAGGCGCAGGCTGTGCGCGGCTGCGATCGTTTTGGTTGTGACCAGCCCGGCAACTGCCCCGCGCCAAAATCTCCCAACAGCCCGGAGCGCTGGTATTTCTGCCCCGAACATGCCGGCGAATATAATCGGAATTGGGATTATTTTCAGGGCCTGGATGATGAAGAGCGGGCTAAGCGCGAACATAATGAGCGGCGCGATGCAGGCGGCTATCAGTCGAGCGCCTATCATGGCTGGGGCGGGCCGGGCGATGGCAACCGGTCGCGCGACGAACTGCATGCGCTCCAGGCGCTCGAATTGGAAGATGACGCAGATTTCGAGGCGGTGAAGAAGAGCTGGCGGCGGCTGGCCAAGGAATTTCACCCCGACGTCAAGCCTGGCGATGCGAAGGCGGCGGTTCAGTTCCAGACGATCCAGGCCGCTTACGAGGTTTTGCGCGCGGCTGAAGAGCGGCGGACCTGGAAACCCCGGGGAGCGGTGGATTGAGGACGCAGCGATGAAGGATCATGTTCGGTCCAACTGGCGCAATGCGGTGCTGGTGTGCCGCAAATGCGCGAAAAAGCTCGACGGCGGTTTCGGCCCGGATGGGGATGAGCGGCTGGCCAAGGCATTACGCAAGCATCTGACGCTGGGCAAGGGGCGCAAGGCCGGCGCTGGGGTCATTGAGGTCGACTGCCTGGGCATCTGTCCCAAAGGTGCGGTCACCGTGGTCAACGGCGCTGCGAGCCGCGAATGGTTGCTGGTGCGGCCCGGTGCGGATTTGGATGAACTGGCCGACACGCTGGGTATCGGCGCAGCGAAACAGCCTTAATATTATCCTTACCATTCAATCCTATCCGAATTGAATGACATATTCTGCGCCCTCGCGTCTCGGCCTCTCTCTGTTCATACAATGTGGCCTGGTAATGAGCGGTCTTGTCGCGCTTTATGCCACGCCTCCTGCCAGTGGGCGGATGCTGCTGGTCCCCATGACGCAGGAAGGTCGCGCGGGGCTCGCCCGGGTTGCTGTGGCGCATGGTGCGCGGCTCGTCGCGGCCGGACCCTGGCCAGGATCGCTGCTGGTCGAAGGACGGCGGGACGCTCTGGCGCGCCCGCTATGGATTGCAGGCGTGATTGCCCTCTCCGCGCGTGCCGGTGGCTGCGGGGAGGTGGGCTGATGACAGCGATCGACAGTCTGGGCCGCCTGCGTTTGCAGGGGCTGCGCATTTTACTACTCGCTAATTGGCTTTGGACGGTCGTCCTTGGTCTTGTCGCCCTGCGGCTCGGTGGCGATGTCACGATAGAAACGATGCTTGTATCGGCGCTGGTGAATATGCTGCCAACTGCGATGGTTCTGCGCGGACGCCGCGATCTTGAGGCGCGCATGGTCATGGGCACGCTAGCGGCGGTGCAGCCTGCTATCGGCGTGGTGCTGTTGTCGGGCCATGGCTGGCAGATGGATGGCCATATGTATTTCTTCGTGGCGCTTGCAGGGCTGGTGCTGCTGTATGACTGGCGACCGATCGTCCTGGCGGCGACATTGGTCGCGCTGCATCATCTGGTGCTTAACTATCTGGCGCCGTCCTGGGTGTTTCCGGGGCAGGGCAATTTGGAGCAGATCGCCATCCACGCCGTCGCGGTGACATTGCAGGCGTCCGTGCTGTGCTATCTGAGTGTCCGGTTGCGGGCGATGCTGCTGGCACTGGACCGCCATGTCGCAGGATCGGCGGAACTGGCCGACGAGGCGCAGGCCGGCCGTGCTGCCGCCGAGGCCGCGATGACCGCCCGGCGCGAGGCCGATGCGCGTGAAGCGGCGCTACGGGTAGAAAGAGAGCGGGAGCGGGAGCGGATGACCGCGGATCGGCGGGCCGAGACGTTGGCGCTGCTCGCAGCATTCCGTCAGTCGATCGCCGAAGTCGCGGGTGCCGTCAGCGCAGCGACTGGCGAATTGGTGGAATCGGCGCGCTCGCTCAACGATTTGGCTCGTCGTGCCAGCGCAGGCACGGGGGAAACCGTGCATGCCGCCGAACAATCCTCCACGCGGGCTGCCATGCTGGCAAGGCGGATCGATCAGCTATCCGAGTCGATCACCGCGATTGCGTCGGCCGCCCATCAGCAGGCCACGCTGGGCGGTGAGGCGCAGCGCGTATCCAATGCTGGGCATGAAGCGATGCGCGACATGGAAAGCCACACGGCATCGATCACCAGCTTTGCCCATTCGATCACGCAAATCGCCTCGCGCACCAACTTGCTGGCGCTCAACGCCACGATCGAGGCGGCGCGTGCTGGTGAAGTCGGGCGTGGCTTCGCCGTGGTGGCGGGCGAGGTGAAGCAACTGGCGGGGCAGGCGGCCAATGCGACGGGTGAGATCCAGTCGCTTGCGGCATCCGCACAGCAGGGGGCAGGGGTCGCCCAAAACGCGCTGTCCGATGTTGCCAGCGCGGTCGAGCAACTGGCTGACGCTGCCGATGCGATCAAACGCGCCGTCGCCGATCAGCGGGATGCGACGGCAGCCATTGGTGCGACCGCGCGCGACACGGCGCAGGACGCCACCATCATGCCGGCCGGATGGAGGAAGTGGCGGATATGGCGCGCAGCACCGAAAGCCTGTCGGGGCGCGTGTCGAGCGCAGCGTCCGGTCTGTCACGCACCGCGCAGGATTTGCAGCGCGCGACAGACTTGTTCGTGGCCCAGCTCGAAGCGGCCTGACGCTTGGTCAGCCCGCGCGTGCGATGGGCGCGGGCGATCGGCGCTGCTGGTCCGCCAGTGGATAGAGGGTCCGGTTCTCGCGATCGACCCGCTCAGCCAGCGCGGCCAGGATCAGCCGGGTTTCCGCGCAGAAGGCGGGCCATTCGCGGGCAATGCGATCATCGCTCCAATCGGCCATGTACCGGGTAAAGCGGTCGGCCAGCGCGCCGGTTTCGCTCTGTAATTGCGCGGCGGTCTTGCGCGCGGTCAAGTCTGGCGACTGCTGCATCGCGGGATAGAGGATGCGATCCTCCAGCGCGAGATGCGCGATCAGTTGTCGCGCGAGCGGCCACCGCAGCGCCGCCACGCTTTGCGGGATGCTGCTATTGCTCGTTGCCTGCGCCAATTGTCGGGCGGTCAGGCTGATTTGTTCATGCTGCGCTCGTAGCGCTACCATATCCATCATATGTCGCCCCCTCTCCTTACGGATAGGCGATGATGCGCGGCGAGAATTAAGAAAAGATTGTTTAGAATCCGCAATGGTGCAGAAAAGTGGGCGACCTCTCACGAGGCCGCCCCTTTGCGTCAGCCCGGCTGGTCAGCGCGGCTGGCGCCTTCGCCGTCCAGGTTCAGCGCCGCGAAGTCCCAGTTGATCGCGTCCTTCAGGATGCGGTCGGCATAGCCGGGACGGGCGTTGCGATAATCGATATAATAGGCATGTTCCCACACATCGACGATCAGCAGCGGGGCATGGCCTTCATGCGCGACGGGCGTATCGGCGTCATGATAGCTGGTGACTTCCAGCTTGCCGTCCTTGAGGACCAGCGCAGCCCAGCCGCTGGCAAAATGGCCGACGGCCTCCGCCTTCATCTTCTCGATCAGCGCATCGACCGAACCGAAAGCCTCTTCGATCTTGGCCAGCAGGTCGCCGGTCGGCGCGGTCTTGGTCGGCGACAGCGACTGCCAATAGAATGTGTGGTTCCAGATCTGGCCGACCTGGTTGAAAAGGCCGCCCTTGGTCGACTTGATCAGTTCGACCAGCGACTTGCCCTGATGGGCGGCGTCGGCAGCGACCAGTTCATTGGCCTTCACGACATAGGCGTTGTGATGCTTGCCGTGGTGATAGTCGAAGGTTTCGGCCGACAATATGTCGCCAAATGCATCCTTGGCATAAGGCAGGTCGGGCAGAACAAAAGCCATGGCGGAACTCCTAAGGTTCGGTGGGACGACCGCACGATGACTGGCGCGGTCGATCTGTTATGGGTCCAGGCGGGACGTGACACGCCGCCGCGCTCTTCCATATGCGCACCCGCGCGCGGAAAAAAAGGCCTATATGCCTATTGCGAAACGATCGCAGAAATAAGGCTTAGCGCGCGGCCTCAGCCCTGTGGCGGGGTCGTCTCGCCAATGTCATCGCTGGCAGGTTCGTCGCCCAGCTTCAGACCATGGCGCATCAGCATGGGGATGTTGGCGGCGGCGAAGATCACCGAGACGATGGTGACGCCCCAAACCTTGACCGCAAGCCAGGTGTCGAAGCTCAGCGAGCGGCGCATCGCTTCGTTCGCGATCGCCATGGCGACGAAGAAGAGCGCCCAGTTGCGCGACAATTTCATCCAGCCGGCGTGGCTGAGACCATCATAGGCGGCCTGGAGCAGATATTTGAGCAGCGGCTTGCCCCGCGCGAGTCCGGCAAACAGCATCAACGCGAAGAATGCGTAGATGATGGTCGGCTTCAACTGGATGAAGCTCTGGTCATGGAAATAGATGGTCAGGCCGCCGAAGAACAGCACCAGCGCTGCCGATAGCCAGAGCATCGGCGAAACCCGACCCAGCTTCCATTTGGATACGATCACCGCGATGACAATGGCGACCATGAAGGCCGCCGTGCCCATGATCATGCCGACGAATTTATAGCCCAGGAAAAACACCAGCAGCGGCCCGAAATCGAGCGCCAGGCTGAGCGTGCCGCTATGGGCGGGCTGTGGCGTGGATTTGCTCTGGGTCATCACAATTGCTCCGTCATCCCAGCGAACGCTGGGATCCCACTTTTCTTTGCGGCGATCAGAAGGAAGGGAGATGCCAGCTTTCGCTGGCATGACGAAGGGACTGCATCAGCGGGCATAGGCTGTTCCTGCAATAGCGCGGGCCATGTCGCCGGGATCGAACGGGCGCAGATCCTCGATCTTTTCCCCGACGCCGATGGCGTGGATGGGCAGGCGGAATTTCTCCGCCGCCGCGACCAGCACGCCGCCGCGCGCGGTGCCGTCCAGTTTGGTCATGACCAGACCCGTGACCTGCGCGGTTTCCTTGAACACTTCGATCTGGTTCAGCGCATTCTGGCCCGTGGTCGCATCCAGCACCAGCACGACGTCATGAGGCGAAGCCGGGTTCAACCGGCCCAGGATGCGGCGAATCTTCGCTAACTCATCCATCAATTCGGTCTTGTTCTGCAGGCGCCCTGCGGTGTCCACGATCAGCACGTCGATGCCGGTGGCGGTCGCCTGCTTGACCGCGTCGAACACGATGCCCGCCGCGTCGCCGCCTTCCTTGCCCGCGACGATCGGGATGCCCAACCGCTCGGCCCAGACCTTCAGCTGGCCGATCGCAGCGGCGCGGAACGTATCGCCCGCCGCCAGCATCACGCCATAATCCTGCTCCAGGAAATTATGGGCGAGTTTGGCGATCGTGGTGGTCTTGCCCGACCCGTTGACGCCGATGACCAGGATGACCTGCGGCCGGGGGAAGGCCTCGATTTCCAGCGGGCGGGCGACCGGGGCCAGCACCTTCTCGATCTCCTCCGCGATGATCTCGCGCAGATACTCCTCGGTCAGTTCCTTGTTGAACCGTCCTTCGGCCAGCCGCTCGCGCACCCGCACGGCCATGGCCGGGCCAAGGTCGGACAGGATCAGCGCTTCCTCGATCTCGTCGAGCGTCTGCGCGTCCAGCGCGGCCTTGCCGAAAAGGCCGGTGAGATTGTCGCCGAGCTTGTCGGAGGTGCGCTTCAAGCCGCCAAAGAGGCGGTCGCGCCAGGAAATGTCAGCCATGTTCATCCACCATCGTCACCCCAGCGCAGGCGGGGATCCATCTCCCGACGCAGCATCAAGCGCGGCGGTTGGGAGATGGGTTCCCGCCTGCGCGGGAATGACGGAAAAAAGAGCGTCATTCTTGAACCGCCTCTTGCGCGATCAGCGTGTCCTTCTCAAGCCCCGTGATGCGGGCGGCCACGATGGTCGAGGGCAACTGCGGGGTCGCAAAACGCACGGGGGCGAAATTTTCGGCATGACCCGACAGCCCGCTGCGTTCGACCAGCACCGACTGGGTGGTGCCGATCAGGCTGCGCAGCCAGGCCTCCCGTTGCGTGGCGCAGGCGGCGCGCAGGCGGGCAGCGCGGGCCTTGATGGCCGTGCGATCGACCTGCGGCATCCGCGCGGCGGGCGTGCCGGTGCGCGGCGAATAGGGGAAGATATGGCCATGGACGATGTCGCAGTCGGCGATCAGCGCGAGGCTCCGCTCGAACATCACATCTTCCTCGGTCGGGAAACCGGCGATGATGTCCGCGCCGATGCTAATGCCGGGGCGCGCGGCCTTGAGCCGTTCAACGATGCGGACGGCATCGGCGCGGCTGTGGCGGCGCTTCATCCGCTTGAGGATCAGGTCGTCGCCCGCCTGAAGCGAGAGATGGAGGTGCGGCATCATGCGTGGCTCATGCGCAATAAGGTCGAACAGCCGGTCGTCTATCTCCACGCTGTCGATCGAGGAGAGGCGCAGCCGGGGCAGGTCGGGCACGCCGGTCAGGATGCGTTCGACCAGTGAGCCAAGCGAGGGGCTGCCCGGCAGGTCGGGGCCGTAGCTGGTGACATCCACGCCGGTCAGCACGATCTCACGATAGCCCGCGGCCACCAGCTCGCGGGCCTTGTCCACCACCGCGCCTGCGGGGACGGAGCGGCTGTTGCCCCGGCCATAAGGGATGATGCAGAAGGTGCAGCGATGGTCGCAGCCATTTTGCACCTCCAGGAACGCGCGGGCATGATCGGCAAAGGCCGACGCCATGTGCGGCGCGGTGTCGCGCACGGCCATGATGTCGGCGACCTTCACCTTTTCCGTCATGGGGGCGAAGGCTGGCATCTCACTTTCTGAGGATGACGCTGAAGAAAAGGGGGATCCCAGCTTCCCCTGGGATGACGGAAGATAGGTTTCCGCGTCCAGCTTCTCCCGGTTGCCGATCACCGCATCGACTTCGGCCATCGCCGCGAACGTCTCCGGCTCGGTCTGCGCGGCGCAGCCGGTCACCATGATCCGTGCGTCGGGCCGTTCGCGTCGGGCGCGGCGGATCGCCTGGCGGGTCTGGCGCACGGCTTCGGCAGTGACGGCACAGCTGTTGACGACGATCAGGTCGTCCTGCCCCTGCGCCAGCGTGCGGATCGCCTCGCTCTCCGCAATGTTGAGGCGGCAGCCCATGGTGATGATGGCGGGGCCGCTCATCAGAAGCGCGACCAGTCAGCCTCGCCATCGAAGACATGGGTGGCGGGGCCGGTCATGCTGATCGTGCCGCCCGGTGCCCAGTCGATGACCAGATCGCCGCCGGGCAGGCTGACGGTGACGGGGCCGCGCACCAGCTTGCGGCGGATCGCGGCGACGGCGGTGGCGCAGGCGCCTGTGCCGCAGGCGCGGGTGAGGCCAGCGCCGCGTTCCCACACGATCAAGCGGATATGATCGTCGCTCAAGACTTGCGCAAAATTGACGTTGATGCGGGCGGGGAAGAGTGGGTCGGTCTCGATCAGCGGGCCGAGCCGCTCGAAGTTCACACCGTCCCAAGCGTCCAAAAAGAAGATGACATGCGGGTTGCCGACATTGACTGCGGCCGGGGCGGGCAGGTCTTCCCAGCTTGCGCCCATGGTGAGCGTGTCCATGGGGTAGGCGAGCGGGATCGCGTCCCATGCGAAGCGCGGCGCGCCCATGTCGACGCTTACGCCGCCATCGACGGCTTTGGCTTCGAGCAGCCCTGCTTTGGTGCGGATCGACACATCGCGGCCGACGAACAACGGCACGCAGCGAGTGGCGTTGCCGCAGGCTTCAACCTCGCTGCCGTCCGCGTTGAAAATCTGCATCGAGACGTCCGCATCGGGCGCGTTGCCGATCAGGATGAGTTGGTCGCAGCCAATTCCGGCATGACGATCGGCAATGGCGCGGGCGAGATCCTGGGTCATTTCGATAGCGTCAGCGCGCGCGTCGATCACGACGAAGTCGTTGCCCAGGCCGTGCATTTTGGAGAAGCGTCCCATGATGGGGGACATGTAGGGGGAGAAGCGGGAAAAGGCGAGTCTGCGGTTACTCTTCTGCCTTGAATAGCAGGTTGACGCCGCGAATGAAGGATATGGCATTACCTTCATTGTCTTTGATGATCTCGACCGGCAGGGCTTGAGCCTGGGCACAGCCAACACGGGCAAGCCTCACTTCCTTAAGGTTGCTGGAGCTTGGTTCACAGGCCACCATTTGTCCGGTGGCATCAAATCTTGCGATGAGGCGGATCGTTTTCTCGCGTGAGCCATCGGGCAATTGGCGGACGGTCAATTCCATGTCGGGCGAGGGAATTGGAGGCCTGGTCCGGGGTGGAGCGCGACCTGGCAATGTCCACGACAGATGACCGCTATAGAGGTTATAACTTGGTTGGCCGGTTTCATCTCTAGCTGGCTTGAACCTCGAACGGCCGACGATCATCGCGCAGGTTGCTGCGTCGAGGTCGGCTGAATTGCTCGATTGTGTGACGTCACAACGGCCAACTCGTCCCGTCGGTGAGATCAATAGGCGAAAACCTACTGTACCTTCCTCGCGCCGCTGCAATGCATCGGCAGGATAGTCACGATCTGACAGCCAACCGCCGGGATTATTGGCAGGGGTGGCAAAGGCGAGCGCACTCGCCAGGAAAAGTGCCAATGCCATATTTATTCCCCTTCAAACCGCCGTTGCCCGTTTTTGCCCATACAGAAAATACACGACCAGCCCCAGCGCATTCCACCCGAAACACGCCAATATCGTGTCCCTCGGCAGGCTGATGAACAGATAGGCGCAGCCGCAGATCGCGCCCAAGCCGACGAACCAGGCGGCGGGTGTGCGGAAGGGGCGGCGCAGGTCGGGGCTGCGGCGGCGCAGGACGAGGAGGCAGGCGCCGACCGCGGTGAAGGCGATCAGGGTGCCGGCGTTGGCCAGCGCGGCGATCTCATCGATGGGGAGGAGGCCCGCGATGATCGCCACCAAGACGGCGGTGACGATGGTGATCCGCACAGGGGTGCCGCGCTTGGAGATTTTGGCGAGGCTTTGCGGCAGGAAACCGTCGCGCGCCATGACCAGGAAGATGCGGCTCTGGCCGTAGAGGAACCCGAGCAGCACGGTCGGCAGGGCGATGACGGCGGCGATGGCGACGATCCGCGCCACCTCTCCGCGACCCATTTCGCGCAGGATCAGCGCAAGCGGTTCGGGGCTGTCGGCAAAGCGGGTGAAGGGCATGGCCCCGATCGCGGCAGCGGCGACGAGGACATAGATCAGGGTGCAGACGATCAGCGAGCCGACGATGCCGATAGCGAGATCACGGTCGGGATTCTTGGCTTCCTCTGCCGCCGTCGAAATGGCGTCGAAGCCGTAGAAGGCGAAGAAGATGATCGCCGCCGCCGCCATCACGCCGCGCTCGACCCCGTCCGGTCCCATGGCCTTGGCGAAGCCGAAGGGCATGAAGGGTTCAAGATTCTGCGCGTCGAAAGCGGGCAGGGCGACCCAGACGAAGAGGCTCAGGGTCGCGATCTTGATGAGGACGAGGATGCTGTTGAGGCGGGCGCTTTCATGGGTGCCGAGCATCAGCAGACCCGCGACCACGGCAATGATGAAGATGGCGGGCAGGTTGACGAGGCCGCCCAGTTCCGGGCCTTGCGTCAGCAGTTCAGGAAAACCGATCCCGGTCAGCAGCGGCGCGGCATAGCCCGACCAGCCGACCGCGACGGTGGAGACGACGAGGCTATATTCCAGGATAAGGCTCCATCCCACGATCCAGGCGATGCCTTCGCCCAGTGCCACATAGGAGTAGCTATAGGCGCTGCCCGCGGCGGGCATCATGGTCGAGAGTTCGGCATAGGCGAGCGCGGCGCAGGCGCAGATCGCGCCGGCTATGGCGAAGGAGAGGAGGACGGCAGGCCCGGCACGATCCGCGCCGACGCCGATCAGCGTCAGAATGCCGGTGCCGACGATCGCGCCGACGCCCAGCGCCAGCAGATGCGGCCAGGACAGGGTGCGGGCCAGGCGATGCTGGTCCCCCGTCGGAGTCATCGCTTCGATCGACTTGCGGCGTGTCCAACTCATGCGTCTCAGGCTCCCCTCATATCGTCGCCCTTAGCTTCGCACATTTCCCGCAGATTTCGACATAAAATTACGCGGCCTTGATCCTATCGGAAAGTCGGGGCGCGGCGTGTACGGGACGCGGGGAGAGTATAGCCGCGCATGTGCCGGTAGGACAGCGATGTGTGATGAGAAGTAATAGTTGACGTTTACCGCGTGCTGTAAAGCTCTCAGACTTGACGCTCACTATTGGTCAAGGGTGGCGTCCCGTCGTACCGCAAACTTCCATGCCGTGACGGCGATACTAGCGGTCAGAACCAGCGTTGCAGCGGCCACGACGGTACCGCAGAAGGCTAGAGCAATCGCTTCTCCGGCGTTCGTAGCGGACGACATATCAGGCACAAGTTTGTTCACGCCACTAGCCGCAAAGAACACTAATATCAGTGACCAGCGATAGCCCTTCGTTGCCTTTACGATTTGCATCGGACTTACGAAGTGTGTCGAAATCGCCTGCGCTATCGGCCAAGCGGGCAGGAACGCTAAAAACAGTAAGCCGATAAGAAGCAACGCGATGACGGTCGAAATGGTCAAGCCATCGTGCAGACCTGCACGAGACGCGTAAACTAGAACAGTCAAGCATCGATAATATCGGCATGAAGGTCAGAATGGTAATGGCTGTAAACTTGAGGAAGCCCACCACGGTTGATCGCTTTTCAACCATTGTCAGGTCGTAACATATGCCGCTGCGAGCCAAGGCAATATGACGACGCCGAGAAGGGCATAATCCAAATCGGAGAATTTAGTGTCTGTACCCCAATGAACTAGGTCGGTGATAGCCGATAGCGCGCCTGCCATTGAGACGTAGATCAGCCCACGCTTAGG